>CALNYA010000055.1:0-4474 GCA_942490575.1 uncultured Verrucomicrobiota bacterium | reverse complement strand
ACGGCGCCGTCGAGGGCGTTCACGGGTCCGTCGCCTTCGGCGACGGTGTGATGAACTTTGTCGCCGACCCGGATTTTGACCGTGGCCTCGCAGATCGACGCCTCGCCATTGCCGCGCATGGAGACGTGGTAGGAATCCGGTGAAGAGGTTCGGGATTGTAGATCGAGGACTCCGCGGATCAGGGCGAGGGAGGCCTCGGCGGCCTCGTACTCGAAGCCGGCGGACTCGGGGGTTCCTTGACCTTGGCGTTGATGGCCCGGGTTTCGAGGGCGTTGGGATTGGTTTGAACCCCAACTCGGCCACTTTCGTAGGGATGTTGGTCCGGCCGGACATGTCGCTGACGAGGACGCGCCGGGAATTGCCGACGGACTCGGGCTGGATGTGTTCGTAGCTGCGGGCGACGCGGTCGATGGCGTGGACGTGCATGCCGCCTTTGTGGGCGAAGGCGGTCTGGCCGATCCACGGTTGCCGGGGGTCGTGGCGGACGTTGGCGATCTCGTCGATGAACTCCGCGAACTCCTTGAGCTTAGGGAGTGATTTCGGAGGGACGCCGCGGAGTCCCATCTTGAAGTGGAGCGTGGGCAGGATGCTGGTCAGGTTGCAGTTGCCGGTGCGTTCACCGTTGCCGTTGATCGTGCCCTGGACCTGCGTGGCGCCGGCGTCGATGGCAGCAAGGCTGTTGGCTGTCGCCAGGCCGCAATCGTTGTGAGTATGGATACCGACGACGACAATGTTCGAGGCTTTGATGACGGCAAGAGTTTCGGTGAGTTCGTTGATCGCTTTGGTGACCCACGCAGCGAGCGAGCCTCCGTTGGTATCGCACAGGACCACGCGCGATCGGCGCCTTCGATCGCAGCCGTGAGTGTCTGCGAGGGCGTATTCGGGTTGGCGTTCGCGAACCATCGAAAAAATGTTCCGCATCGTAAAAGACATCGTTTTCCTGGTCGCGAACGAAGGGGATCGAGTCGCGGATCATCTCGAGATTTCGTCGGGCTTGGCGCGCGCAGGACTTCAGTCACGTGGAGGTCCCACGTTTTGCCGACGATGGTGACGACGGGGGTTTCCGCTTCGAGGACCTGGCGCATGAGGGTGTCGTCCTGGACGGCGACGCCCTTGCGAGGTCATGCCGAAGGCGGCGATGCGAGCCGTGCGCCAGCGACGCGGCGGGCCGCGTGGCAGAAGAACTCCATGTCCTTGGGGTTGGAACCGGGCCAACCGCCCTCGATGTAATGGATGCCGAAGAGGTCGAGGCGCTCGGCGATCCGGATCTTGTCGTTGAGGGAGAAATTGATGCCTTCGGCCTGCGCTCCATCGCGGAGCGTGGTGTCGTGATCTCGACGGTCTTCGTCTTCATCGAATGTGGGGTCCTGGAAACGCGAAACCCCGTTCCGGATCGCGGAACGGGGTTTTCGCCAAGTGAAAACACGTTCAGCAACCTAGTCGGCACGGAATCCAACGAATCATCATCCGGGACCCGATGATCTGGGTCGCGGGGATCGCGTGGCCGGGATGGCGGACGGGTGTCATCGACCGGGTTTACTTCTCAGATGCGAGGGTGGCGCACAAGCCTGGAGTTCGGTGAAACGCGTCGGGTAGGCGCTCCTTCTGGCCTGGAGGAAAGCGCGCCACGGAGCGGCGGCTTACTAGCCGCCGGATGTCGGCGGGTCGAGCCGAACTCGGAGGCGAAGGAAGAGGGCGGCTGGTAAGCCGTCCCTCCTACCGGTAGAGGCGCTCGGCGGCGATCACCTCGGCGACAGGGGCTGGAACGAGGTGGCGGAGGGAGCGACCAGCGCGGGCGCGGGCGCGGATTTCCGAGGCCGAGATGGCGAGGGGGAATCCGCGCAGGAAATGGAGGCGGAAACCGGCGGGAGGCGGCGAGGAGGGTTCGATTCCGGGCCGGGGGATGACGACGAACTCGACGAGTTCCGCGAGTTTCGCGGCGTTGCGCCAGGCGGGCAGGGATTGCACGTGATCGGCGCCGATCAGCCAGCAGAGCGCGGCGTCGGGGAATCGGCGGGCGCAAGTCTCGGCGGTATCGAGGCTGTACGACACGCCTCCGCGACGGATTTCCTGGTCGTCGATTTCGACCTGATGCATGCCGGCGAAGGCGAGGCGGAGCATTCGGAGCCTGAGGCGCGGATCCGAGGGCGTGGACGCGGGCTTGAAGGGGATTGGGCGGCGGGGATGACCAGGAGCCGTTCCAATCCGAATTCCTCCAAGGCGGCTCCCGCGACGAGAAGGTGGCCGAGGTGGACGGGGTCGAAGGACCCCCCGTAGAGACCCACGCGATGCATAGGCTGGGATTGATTCAGGGTCCGCCCGGCCTTCGGCGCACGGTGACGGATTTGGGCGCCTTCTGGGACCGGCGCATGGCGGGTGAGGCGTAGGGAAGGGCGGGGGCCGCGCCCGAATCCGGTTGGGACGATTTCCGGGCCGCGAGGAGAAGTTCGACCTGGGACCGTCGCATCGCGGTGTGGGTCGGTCGCCTGGGGCGGATATACGATCCGTCGGGCTGAAGGACGCGGGCCCGGGTGTTGTCGCCAAGGTTGGCGGCGAGCACCTCGGCGATGATGCGCTCCCGAAGGACGCCATCCTCGACCGGGAAGACCACCTCGATACGCCGAAAGAAATTCCGGGGCATCCAATCGGCGCTGCCGAGGAAGACCTTGGGATCGGCGGCGTTCTCGAAATAGAAGATCCGACTGTGTTCGAGGAAACGGTCGACGATGCTTCGGACTCGGATGTTGTCGCTGAAGCCCGGGATGCCGGGACGGAGGCAGCAGATGCCGCGGACGATGAGGTCGATGGAGACGCCTTTGCGCGAGGCCGAGTAGAGGGCGTCGATGACGGCGGGGTCCACGAGGGAATTCATCTTGGCGATGATCCGGGCGGGAAGACCGCGGCCGGCGTTGCGCTCCTCGTTCTGGATGAGTTCGATGATTCGATCGTGGAGCTGGAAGGGCGCGATCAGGAACCGGCGCATCGGCTGGAACTGGCAGATGCCGGTGAGCAGGTTGAACAGCTGGGTGGCGTCCTCGCCGAAGTCGGGTCTGCACGTGAGGAGGCCGAGGTCGGTGTAGAATTTCGCGGTCGTGGCGTTGTAGTTGCCGGTGGCAACGTGGACGTAGCGCCGGATGCGGCCGGCTTCGGCGCGGACGACGAGGGCGACCTTGGAATGGATCTTGTAGCCGAGGAGGCCGTAGACGACGTGGACGCCGGCCTGTTCGAGTCGGCGGGCCCACTTGATGTTGTTGTGTTCGTCGAAACGGGCCTTGAGTTCGACGATGGCGGTGACTTGTTTTCCGCTGCGGGCGGCGTCGCTGAGCGCGTTGATGATCCGCGAATCGCCCCCGGTTCTGTACAGGGTCTGTTTGATGGCGAGGACGTCGCGGTCGGCGGCGGCGGACTCCAGGAATTCGACGACGGTTTCGAAGCTCTGGTAGGGGTGATGGAGCAGGAGGTCCCGCTGGCGGATGGCCGCGAAGATGTCCTGTTCGTCGTGGAGGGTGATCGCGACGGGCGCGACGTGGGGCGGGTCGCGAAGTTCCGGCTTCTGGGGGCCCTCGGTGATGCTGAGGATCTGGCTGGCGTGGAGCGGGCCGTCGATGCGGTAGAGGTCCTCGGGGCCGAGCGCGAGGTGTTCGAGCAGCTTCCCGCAGACGTCGTCGGGGCAGTCATCGCTCACCTCGAGACGGACGGCCTGGCCACGGAGGCGGTTCTGAATCTCCTTCTCGACGGTCTTGAGGAGGGACTCGACCTCCTCGGTTTCGAAATAGAGCTCGCCGTTCCGGGTGACCCGGATGTTCCAGTGACCCAGAATCTCCATTCCGACGAACAGGCGGGCCAGGAAATGTCCGATCAGGCGCCCAAGGAAGATGTACTCCTGCCGGCCGTCCGAGCGCGGGAACCTGACGAGACGGGAAAGATTGTCGGGGACCTGGATGACGCTGAGTTTCTGTTCCGGCTTGGGGCCGCGCGGGTCGACGAGCTTGACGACCACGTTCAGCGACCGGTTGCGAAGGATTGGGAAGGGATGGGACTGATCGATCGCGAGGGGGGTGAGGACGGGATGGACGCGTTCGCGGTACACGGAATCGAGCCAGGCGAGGTCGCTGTCATCGAGTTCATGGATTCGAAGGAACCGGATGTCCTGTTTGGCGAGTTCGGGGACGAGCTTGTCCCGCCAGCAGGCGTAGACGTCGTCCACCAACTGGCGGATGCGCTTGCGGACCACCGGGAGCGCCTGGTGGGCCGTCAGTCCGTCCGAAGTCAGTTCGGTGGACCCGACGGCATCCTGTTGCCTGAGGCCCGCGACCCGGACTTCGAAGAACTCATCCAGGTTGGAGTTGACGATGCAGAAGAACTTGACCCGTTCGAGGAGAGGATTGGCGGGATCCAGGGCCTCCTCGAAAACCCGCTGATTGAACGCCAGCCAACTGAGTTCGCGGTTGAGGAATCGGGAGGGCGAAGTTTC
>CALNYA010000054.1:0-59320 GCA_942490575.1 uncultured Verrucomicrobiota bacterium | reverse complement strand
CTCGTCGGACAGCCGCCTTCAGCGCCAGCAGCTTTCAGGATCGGCGCCATCCGCCCTCGCCGGCAGGCCGCCCGGCCTCGATCGCGCCCATGTCCCAGCCCGAGCCCTTGACGCACAGCACGTCGACCGTCTCACCGGCGACGTCGACACCTGCCGGTCTTGACCCAGTGTTGCGCGCCGTTGGAGAACCGGCGCGGGTCGCCGCCGAGCAGGCGCGTGGTGTAGGTGCGCAGCGCCAGGTCCTCGTTCACGCCCTGTTTGCGGTAATGCGCGACGGCCGCCTTGGCGTCCTTGTCCGACCAGAGAGACTTCATGGGATGTGCCTTGTTTTCATTGTCAGAAACCGTATTGCCCGTGCCCTTGGGGGGGCTTGGCCCCAGGCTCCGTTTTCTATCCGGTTTTGGCGCGAAAGGCCACGGTCTCGTTCAGCCCCCTTGCCCCGGCCGGCGAACCGTGTATCGTCGGGGCCTCCTTTTTCCTTCCCCACGGGGGCGACCATGTCCAACGACCACGATCACGACCATGAACACGGCACTTGCGGCTGCCACGGCGGCAGCTACGACCACGACGCCCATGGAGCCATGGGCAGGCACTGGCATGACCACGGGCACGATCAGCGGCCACAGCCACGGCGAAACCCCGCCGTGGCCGTCGCCAACCAGATCATCGACTTCGCCAACAAGGCGCTGGAGGCCGGCCTGACCCCCGAAGCGGTCGCCGACGGCATGCGCCACGCGGCGGCGAACCTGGCTCTTCGCCTTCTTCCGCGCCGCTGAAAGCGGCCCGGACGATCCCAACGCCTTGGTCGACCATTTCCAGGATGTACCTGGAGCACTACCTGCCAAAGCACGAGCCGCAGGAGCCGGCGCCGGCCACCCGCCAGCATCATCGCGCGCGCCAAAAGCGACTTTTTAGGTCGACCGGCCCGCCGCTTTGGGCTAATCTCGGCGTCAGCAGGTTTTGAGCCCGCCGTCACCGCACCGCCCTGGGCCTGGCCTCGGGGCCCCTGAGATCGTCATCGAAGGCCTGCGAGGCGTCTCGGCGAGCATAGTGCTGGCCGGCATCGACCTCACCATCTGGCGGCGTCGGCGACATCTACGTTGGGTTGCAGGTTAAGCGCGCGTTTGTAGTGGCTTATGGCCTGCTCATATTGTTTGCCGCCGCGCAGGACAAGCCCGAGGTTTATGGGCCATAACAAAGTCGGGTGCCAACTCGAGCGCGCGGCGATAGTGTTCTGCGGCCATTTGCATGTCGCCGCTGGCGAGCAGGGCCAGTCCCAGAAGTTGTTGTGGGCGCGCGCGTTGGTGGGCGTGGCTGTAATATTGAGCCGCCTGCTTCTCGCTCATCTGGAAAAACGCGATTGCGCGCGCGGGTTTGCAGGGCGAGTATAGCGACCAGGATGGCAATTGCCAACTGCCATGCCCGGGGCGTTGTCGCCTTCTGCTGGACTCTCGCTCGCTTTCTTTTTTCTCCGTGAACATGGTATAGACGCCCCATACTATCGCCGCGACAAGCGCTGCCATCGGCAGGTAGATGCGGCGTTCTGCCCCTACTTCGTTGGCGATGGGGATGATGCTGATGGGGGCCAGCACGGCAAAGAAAAAATAGGCCGACAAAACCAGATGCCGGGTATCGCCAAGACGACGCCAGCGACGCGGCTGTAGGTGCGCAGACAAAGAGTGCTTGCGGTGCGATATCCGACCAAGTAAGTAGTTGCGGGTAGCCGTAATCGAGCAAAGTGGTTTGGGCCAAAATATCCATGCCGAGATAGTCGGGAATGATGAGAAATTGGTTCAACAAATACTGAATAGGACCAATGATTGAACCAAATCCCGCCGATGCGGCGTGGGGTTGTGCAATGCGGCAGGGCCGCGCAAAGTAAGCAACTGCGCAGGTCGCCGTAGAGCAAGGGGCGTCGCGCGAGTGCCGCGTGCAGCGAGCCGCTTATAAATGCCCGGTCGTAGAGCAGTGCGGTAACGAGGGCGCAATGATCATGACTTCTTTGCTCATGGTGCCGAGTGCACAACGTACAGGATCGCCGCGAACGTCGCCCGGCGGCTTGTATGTCAATGCTGAAAGTAGAGTAGAGCAGATAAAATAGCGCCATCAGCGATTCGCTGCGCTGCGCAATATAGTTCACGTATTGGCTGTTGAGCGGGTGGACGGCCCAGAGCAAAGCCGCCGCGCACGCAGTGGCTCGCCGCCAGTGCTCGCAGGCGCTCCACAGTCGTTGTAGTAGGGCAAAGAGCACGGTCGCGCATGTAGGTGGATTGCGTGTCATGCCAGTAATAGCGAATGTGGTAACCGTCGAGTGCGTAGTTGATGGCCAAACTCAGCCAGTTATGGGGCGGCTGTTTACGGGGGGATAATGAGCGTTTTCCGCGCTTTGCCAGAGCGGAGTAATGTGGCGGATATCTTCGTTTTCGACGATGGAGGGAATATCGTCAAAGACGAAGGGGCCAGATAGTGCATTGGCATAAGTTATAAGGGTGGCGATGGCCAGGACTAATAGCTCCCGATAGGGAGATGGTAAAAAGTGCTTTCACTGACGGATTTGCCTCATTGAACTGGTTGGTGATATCGCTTTATAATAGAGTTAAAAGAAGTGAATTTTTGCAACGCATATAGTTTTTTAGTTTTTTGGTCTCACTGATAGGAGTGCGCAATGCCCATTTATTCTGCAGTAGCAATTGTTGGCCCAATGCAAAGATCCGCGCATTTTGGGCTATTGCCCCGATATTCGCCATTGGTATGTATGCTGTGGCGGGGACAAGTTGCCCGCCATTTTTATAACGGCTGGCAGCCATTCGACTGAACAGGCCGGCGTTAGTGCGGCCGTCGAGTTGGCGCAGAATATAGAGACGGGCATGCCGTATACGTGCTGCCGACGCGCGATCCTATCGGCATGAACGGCTACGCCTACGCGTTGGGGCTGGGCATGGGGCAAGCGCTGCTCTTTCTCGAGCTTTGCCGAACTCGAAGATATTTTGCGCCGCGAGGGAGAAGTCGCCTACGACGAAGATGGCATTGTGCTGTCGCTGATTGGTGACTATGGCTATGTCGGCTTGATCGGCCCACTGAGCAGCGCGTCCACCCACCAGTGGATGGGCTA
The DNA here is from genome assembly GCA_942490575.1 of uncultured Verrucomicrobiota bacterium. Taxonomy (GTDB): domain Bacteria; phylum Verrucomicrobiota; class Verrucomicrobiia; order Limisphaerales; family CAIMTB01; genus CAIMTB01. The sequence goes on along the minus strand of CALNYA010000054.1, from coordinate 56,208 downwards.
CCGCACCTTGCAGCGGGTCGCGCGCGACCGACCGGAGGCTGGCGCGTTTCGCGGGCGGCGCGTGTATATGACGCCGGGGCGGGAAAAGGTCGAAGGCACCGGGCTCTTTGGCCGCGCCTATACGCTGATCATAGGTCTCGACGGTGAGATACTGCATATCAGTCGCTTCCACGACACGGCATGGGCTCCGATTGAACCGCGTGCTACGCGCGTTGTTGTTGGCCGAGATAAAGCCTGGTTTGAGCTTTGATCTGCACGAGTCACAGATCATGGAGAATCGCTGGCTTTCGGCGCGGCACCAGGCCGATACCGAAAACCAGAGGTACTGGGAGGAAAGGGCGGCCAGCGCCGTAGTCGCCGCTATCGCCGCTTCCGGTGCGCTGATTGCCGAAGAGGATATAGACGTGCAGGGTATTCCGCTCGAGCAGACGTGGTTTCGCAAATCTGAGCGCGGCGTCTATTGGTTGGACGCGACTATCCGCGGTGAGGGCTTTAATCTGATGGACTTTGTCTCGCGCCAGTACGGCTTGGCATTTGGCACCGAAATGGGCATGTATGGCTCGTTTGCCGAGCGGGTGAACCTGGCGTTGACGACGGTGCGCACGGCGGTTGAGGGTCTTTGCACGGGCGCTACCGCTAAGTGCGGATAAGTGCTTGACATTATCAAGGCGGTGTTGAATTATCGAGAGAGGACATCTTTTCCACTTTACCAGCGAGGGCATTATGATCGTCTACCACGGCACCACGCGTCAGCGCGCTCGCCGCATCGCCCAGGAGGGTTTTTTGCCCAAGCCGCCATCGCGCCGCGTCTGGTTCGCGCGCAATAATGGCTACGCCAAACAGCGGGCTCACAGCCAAGCGCGCCGCGTCCACGACCGCCAAATCGTGCTCGTGTGCGATATCGATTTGGAGCGCTTGCGATAGCGCCATGGCAGTCGCAAGGTCATTTTCGGTAGCAATGTCATATCGATCAAAGGGGAAGTGCCTTCGGCGGCACTGCGCTCGCGTCAGGGGTGGTCGGATATGCCAGAGACGCCGGACGAGATCGCACGTTGGGTCAACGGCATACTCGAAGTCAAGGCGCACAAGGGGGTCAGCCCGCGCGACGAGGGGTGCGTAGATTCGCGCGCTGGGTCGAAAACCGGCTCGCGAGCAATCCGCACACTGAGATTGGCAAAAAGGAGACTCTTGAGCCGCGCGCGCCAGTGGCTGCCCGAATACTTTGCCGATCGCGAAGTGGATTTTGAGCATCTGTGCGCCCTGGCGGCGGGCCGAAGTGGTGCCGTGGGAAGACGAGGCGCGGAGGAAGATGGCGGGTAGCCGATCCGCGCGAGATCGAAGCGCTGGAATGTTTGGAATCGAATAAGCCGCAGCGTCGCCAGCGCAGCTTGAGTCTACTGGCCGAACTGCGCGATCCCGACCTCTTTGAATGGTGCGTCATGATGCTGACAGACGAGCATCTCGGATGTCCACGTGATTGCGCTAAAGACGATGCGCCAATGCGACGAAATCGAATTTGAGGTCGTCGAGGATGTTGCGCGCAGCGAGGACAAGCGCCTGCGCGCCGCCGCCATTGAAGTCTTGGAACTGCACGGCGGCGAAATTGCGCCCGAGTGGTTTTGAGGGGGCTGACGGACCCAGAACCGCACGTGCGCTTGAGCGCCGTAAAGTATTTAGATCGGCTCGATCCCAAGGAGCACCGCGATGTATTCGAAACGGCGCTCTACGACCCGCATCCACAGATTGCACAGGCGGCGCGCCGTTTGACGCAGGGCATGGGTTACGAGAAGATTGCACAGCCCGTCATCTTCACCTCCGAAAGCCCCGATAGGGAACGACGAAGGAAGGAGTTCCCGATTCAAGGGCGAACCCCCGTCGCCGGACTGGCCGGCCGGACGGGGGTGAGCGAACTAGGAGGGTGCGTTCAGCGGATCGTCCTTGGATCAACGGACTTCGGGGTAGCGGGCTCCGCTCGCTCCTGAAGAGGACCGCTTCGCGTCTTCCGGCACGCTGGCTTCGCCACTGACGCCAATGTCCTCGGCGCCCTCCGCCTCCAGGATCTCCTTGGCCACACGGACTTCGTCCGCCGTGTCGGTGTGCACCGAGATGTCTTCGTAGGGGTATCCGCTGCTCTGAAGGCGGTTCACGATTTGGTCAGCCTGGAGCTTGGTCGTGACGAGGCAGAATACTGATTTGTTGGACATGGTGATGAGTGAGTTGATTGTGAATTGGATGTGAGTTGAGTTACCGAATTGAGCAAGGCGACCGGCCTGGCTTCACTGACGTTTCACTTCGAGCTGGTTGTCCACGAGGCCAGGGGCGCTGGCCTCGGCAACTTCTGCGATCAAGCGCCGTTCCTCTTCGGATTCAACCGGACCCCGCAAGGTCACCCGGCCGTTGGCGGTGATGATCTTCACGTTCTGGGCAGAGACGGACAGGCCGTCCTGTGCAAGGACCTCCTTGCGGATGCGGGCAGTCATCTTGGTGTCGGATTCGCTGCGGCCCTGGTCCAGCGGCGTTAGCGTGCGGCCGTCGCGGTCGCGGCGGTTCACCGCTGAGTTGTCGGCGTTGACCGGATCCTTGGCGGGAATCGGGCGTCACCTTGGGTTCCGATAGGCCCCGACAACCCGGCCGGCTGGTGGCGATATTCGGCCCACCGGCTGGGATCAAACGTCGGATTCAGCTCGAAGGATTCCTTCGTGATGTCGACGTGCAGCACGTTCTTCCCCTCGTCATAGTGAAACGCGGCGGGCGGCACGGTTCGTTGGGTCGCGCCCACGCCGAGCACGCCACCCGAGGCGACGACGACGGCGACCACGCGTCCGGCGCGCAGATCGAGAATCACGTCATCCACCGTGCCCAGCTTTTGTTCCTGGAGAGTGCGGACTTCCAGTCCGACGACTTCCCGAAGGCGCGTCAGGACGCTGGGCGCCTCGTGTCTTTGACGAGATTCCGCGGCCTTTTGCGACGGCGTCTGGAGGTCGTCCTTGGGAGGCTCGCCGCCGGCATGCGCGGAGACCGTGGGTAATAGCAACGCGCACACCAGGGAATAGGGGATGGTTTTCATAGTCTTGGCTCTGGGTTGGATTTCGTTCATCAGGTCGACGGAGGTTGGGCACTAGGTTTTTTGTTGGATCCGGCCCATCTCCGTCGTCGGTGGCATCGCAGGATTCGGACCAGCCCGCCCTGGCATTCGAGGGGTATGGAGGACAACGATTTAGGGCTGGCACCGCCGGTGCTCACCGGCCTGAAGGATGGCGAAATGCAAGAATTCGTCCGTGCGCCATGCAGGACCGGCGTGAGGGATCCGCCTCGGAGGTCGCAATCCGCGAACCACGGCTGCGCGATTGCCTTCCCGATGTCGCCTGGGTTTAGTTCCGGGCGTGATTCGAAATCTCACAACCCTGAGTCCATGTCGGACCCAATCCATCGAAGCGCGAGCCGGGCGGTCGTCCGTTGGCCGTCGCGTGTGGCCGGTTTCACTTTGGGCGTTCGGCCTGGTGTTGGCTTTCTGTCTGGCGCCGGTGCGCGAAGCCGGAGCGAACGCATGGCTCTTCGATTTCGGGGGACCTGAGTCGCCGAGCGGCGGCGCGTCGACCGGTGTGACGCAGTTTTGGAACAATGTGACCGCGGCGGAGGGGGGAAGCGAGGGCGCGGAAGTCTTCTTCATGGTCGATGTGGACGGGGTGGAGACGCAGATCACTCTGCTGATGCAGTCGCGATTCAACGGGGCGAACGAAAGCGGCGCCGCTTCGTCCGGTCCGTATCCGGCGACGGCGACCCGCGATTCCCTCTACGGCAACACGGAGGTGTTCGGCGGCCTCGAGAACGTGACGCCGGCGTTCATTCTGTATGGCTTCACCCCGGGGGCGACCTTGTCGTTGACCTTCTATGCTTCGCGCCTTGGCGTCTCGGACAACCGGGAGACGCGCTACACGGCGCGGGGTGGGGCGACGGTCTTCGCGGACCTGGATGCGTCCAACAACGTGACCAACACGGTCCGGCTCGCGGGGATCACGGCGGACCCCGCGGGGGAGATCGTGATCGAACTCGCCCCGGGGCCGAACAACGACAATGCCAATCATTTCACCTACCTGGGTGTGCTCCAGATCGAGACCGCGGACGGTCGGCGTCTGCTGCTGGATTTTGGCGCGGGCGGATCGCCCACGCTCGAGCAGGAGCCCGAGGCGCCGTTGGGGTGGAACAATGTGCTGACGGCGGTGGGAGCGGACAATGCGGGGAGCCTCCCGGGATTGGTGTCCACCAACGGGACGGCGACGACGGCGGGATTCCAGATGGTGTCGCGATTCAACGGGGCGAACCTCAATGGGACGACGGCGTCCACGGCGTTTCCGGCTTCGGCCACGCGGGATTCGCTGTTCGGCAACACGGCGGCGTTCAGCGGGCTATCGGACGTGCTGCCTGTGTTCAAGCTGACCGGGCTGGATCCGAACTACCGGTACGGCTTCGCGTTCTTCGCGTCACGGACCGGCGTGACTGACAACCGGGAGACACGGTACACGGTGCGGGGCGCCTCGGAGGCTGTCGTCGACCTGGACGCGGCCAACAACGTGGACGGCTTCGTGGCGACTCCCGCCCTACGGCCGGATGCGGCGGGCGAGATTTCGGTGGCCTTGACGGCGGGTCCGAACAACAACAATGGGAATCGATTCACCTACCTCGGTGTCATGCGGGTGGATTTCACGCCGGTGGTGCCGCCGGGGATCCTGATCGATTTTGGCGCGGTGGGTTCCCCCACCCTGCAGGGGGCCGGAGGGGTGGAATTGGTTTGGAACAATGTCCCCAACACCCTCGCGTCCGCGTCCGATGGAGTTGTCACCAACCTGGTCCGGACGGACGGAACGGTGACCGAGGCGGCCTTCCGCATGGTTTCGCGTTTCAACGGAGCCAACGAGAACGGCACCACGGCGGAGGCGCCTTTTCCCGTCTCCGCGACCCGCGATTCCCTGTTCGGCAACACCGAGTTGTTCAGTGAACTGGAGAACGTGACCCCGGTTTTCAGACTGACCGGACTCAATCCCGCGACGGCGTACACCCTCGATTTCTACGCGTCGCGAATGGGGGTTGGAGACAACCGTGAAACGATCTACCGCGTGACGGGTGCCGTTGAGTCGAGCATCGACCTCAACGTGGCGAACAACGAGACCGAGATCGCGACGTTGACGGATCTTCGACCCGACGCGGCGGGCGAGTTCTCCGTGGCGCTCGAGCCCGGTCCGAACAACGACAATGGGAATCACTTTGTGTACCTGGGAGTCCTTCGGATGTCCTGGAGCGCGCCGGACCCGGCGACTCCGGCGACGCTCGACCAGGCCGTCGTGACGTCGGGCACTTTCAGCTTCCGATTGCGCGGCACCGCTGGCGCCACCTACCGGGTGCTGGGCTCCGACGACTTCCGCCTATGGACGGATGTGCGATCCGTGCCCCTCGGCGACACGGGTTCGGCGACCGTCGAGATCCCCGCCACGGGCGGGTGGCGCTACTTCCAGGCCGTGTCGCCATGATGGCGATTCGTCGTGGGGATGGGGATTCCGTCGGGAACACCCTTCCTTCGGAAACGCGAATGGGCTGGCTCGGCGCGGTCGTGACCGCGTGCGTGCTCGCCGGTGCGCCGGTGATTCATGGCCATAGCGTCGCCGTCGCATCGCCCGTTCCCCCGTTCGAGGCGGAGATCCGCGCTTTTGAAGCCGAGGACGCGGCGAGACCGCCGTCGCCGGATCCGATCCTGTTCGTGGGATCCTCGACGGTGGCGCGGTGGACCGACCTGGGGGAGTCGTTTTCAGGTTACAACGTGTTGAATCGTGGATTTGGCGGTTCGCAATTCACGGATGTCCTGCTGCATTTCGATCGTCTGCTGATTCCGAGCGCCCCATCCCTCATCGTGCTCTACGAGGGCGACAACGACCTCGCGGGTGGGCGCGCGGTCGATCAAGTGTTCGACGATTGGAACGTTCTCACCCGGCGCATCGACTCCGAACTTCCGGGCGCCGGAGTCCTCTTCGTCTCGGTCAAGCCGAGTCCAAGTCGCGTGGGATACCTGGCGGCCCAGGGCGAATTGAACGGACGAATCGCGGCCGACTGCGGGAAGCGCGCGGGGTACCGGTATGTGGACGTGGCCGAGGCGATGGTGGACGACGCGGGTCTGCCGCGGGACGAGTTGTTCGTCTCCGATCGCCTCCACCTGAATGCCGAGGGATACGAGGTCTGGCGACGCGTGCTCGCGCCGCATCTGGAGGCCTGGGCGGCCGCTCATCCGGAGCGATTGGCGCGGACCCCAATCGGGGCCGTGCGGATCGATTTCGGGGACGCGGCTCTGTCCAGTGGTTCCGGCATCCCGGGCGGTGGCGCCGAGTATTGGAACAATGTCACGTCCACCCTCGGCGCCAGCGGAGCCGGGCGGATCGGCAACCTGCGGACCACGGACGGCACCCGCACCGACGCCGCGTGGGTCATGCGTTCGCGCTTCAACGGCGCCAACCAGAACGGAACGACCTCGGCGGCGCCCTTTCCGGTGTCGGCGACCCGGGATTCGCTCTTCGGCAACACGGAGACCTTCAGCGGCCTGGCGAACCTCACGCCCGCCTTCGAGATCACCGGGCTTCGCGCCGGCGTCCCGCACGACCTTGTGTTCCACGCCTCGCGGATGGGCGTGTCCGACAACCGCGAGACCCGGTACACGGTGACGGGTTCGACGACCGCCACGGCCGACCTCAACGTCGCGAACAACGTCACGGGCGTGGCGCGGGTGACGGGGATCGAGCCCGGTCCGGAGGGCTCCCTGGTGATCGCGCTGTCGGCCGGGCCGGCCAACAACAACGCGAATCATTTCGTCTACCTGGGTGTGCTTCAGGTCGAGGAAGCCGGGGAAGGAGGACGGGTTTACCTGTTCGACCTCGGTTCCGCCGACGCGCCCACGGAGACCGTCGGCCAGCCGTTGGAATACTGGAACGACCTCACGAGCGAAGTCGGGAGCGACCCGAACGGCGCCATCGAGACCTTGGTGGCGACGGCGGGTGGGTCGACCGGGATGGGACTGCGGATGCTGGCGGCTTTCGAGGGAGTGGACCGAAGTGGAACCGACGCTTCGACCGTGTACCCATCGAGCGCGACCAGGGATTCCCTGTTGGGTTCGGGCGATCCAGCGGGGGATCCGCCTGCGTTCGCTTTGATTCATCTGGATCCGGACCGGGTCTATTCCCTCGCTTTCTACGCCTCCGCGATCGGGTTGACCGATTCTCGGGAAACTCGATACGTCGTGAAGGGTCGGGCCGAAGCGAGCGGGATGCTGGATCCTAGCGGGAACCTCAATCGATCGGTTTGGGTGACGGGGGTTCAACCTGATTCGAATCGGGAGATCCACGTCCGTTTGGAGCCCGGGCCATCGAACACGGGTCCGGGACGGCCTGTGGGGTTGGGTGCGCTTCGTGTGGAGTGGCGGCAGTGGGAGGACCCGCCTCCGCCCTGGTTTTCGAGTGTCGGATGGACGGACAGAGTCTTGCGCCTGCGGATTCACACCCCTTGGGGGCGATCCTGCGTGGTGGAGGAATCGACCGATCTATCCAGGTGGAAACCGATCGTCACGCTCACGCCGCCTTCCAACGGTGCGGAGCTGGACCTTCCCGGCTCGGAGGTCGCCGGGTTCCATCATCTGGTGGACAGGTTCTGAACCGACCTTGGGACGGGTTTGTTGGTCCTTGGGCCATCCATTCTTCGCGCCTTCGCGTCTTCGCGTGAACCTATCCCACGTGGGTCCCCCGAACCGCGGGAGCCGATGATTCGAGAGACGGATTCCCACGCGAAGGCGCGAAGACGCGAAGGGGAAGATGAAAGGACCCGAGTTGGATGCGGGCGCCAACTCCGGTGTGGTGCGGGGTGGGCGGGATTTGGCAGTTTCGCCGGCATGATACCCAAGGTTCGGTGGGCGCTTTGCTGGGTGGCTGCTGTGTGGGTTTCGGTTGGGGCTTCCCATGCGGCGTCCGCGGCTCTCGCTCTCGTGTACGACGACGCCGATCCGCGGCGCCATGAACTTTCGGCGAGGGCCAGCGAGCTGGACCCCCGGGCCCGTCCGCATCCGGAGATCGGCTTTGTGTTTGAGAAGGAGGGGAAGCCGGCGGACGTGGAGAACGCGGTGGTGGACACGCGCGTGGCGCCCCGGGGCGAACTGGTGATCTGGCTCATGGGGCACAACCGGGCGCTGTTCGAGCGCCTCGCCGGGTACGGGTTGCACGCCATCCAGGTGCATTACGCGAACGGGTGGTTCGGGAAGTTTGGCAACTCGGCGCCGGCGAACGATGACCGGTTCCTTGGCCGGATCCGCCTCGAGGCGGCGACCGGCGGGGATTTCAGCGAGGTGGTCGAGATTCCGGGGCCCGACGGCATCCAGGAGCGGGCGCTGCGGTTCGTTCGCTGGCTGGCGCGGACGAATCCGCAGGGACGCTGGGATCACTTCCTGACCGAGGATGGATCCGCGCTGCGCTGGGACCGTGTCATCCTGGCGGGCAGTTCGCACGGGTCCACCACGGCGGCGCGTCTGGCCAAGCACCAGAAGGTGGCCCGTGTGGTGATGTTCTGCGGACCGCGGGACCAGCACGAGACCTGGCAGGGACTTCCTTCGGCGACGCCGGCCAACCGGTTTTTCGGCTTCAGCCATGTTCTCGACACGGGATGGACGGGCGACCACTACTGCCGTTCCTGGGAGTTGCTCGGGCTTCGCGAGTACGGCCCGATCGTCAACGTTGATCAGGCGTCCCCGCCTTACGGCAGTTCGCGACGCCTCATCACCGACGTCGATGTTGGGAACGATCCCAGGCGGGCGCACGGCTTGGTGACGCCGGGCGGGTCGGCGGTGAAGGACGCGTCGGGCGGGTATGTCCACGAAGCGGTGTGGCGTCACCTGTTCACCCACCCGGTCGAGGAGACTGGCGATCCGGTGGCGCGGGATCCGGAGTGTCGCCTGGACCTGAGGGCGGCGACCTCGGCTGATTCGGCTCCGCCGACGCCGAAGAGCTCGATGCAACTCTTCCTGCTTGTAGGCCAGTCGAACATGGCGGGACGCGGTCGGATCGAGGAGGTCGATCTGAAACCTCATCCCCGGGTGCTGACCCTCAACGCTGAGGGCGCGTGGGTGCCGGCTGTGGATCCGATCCATTTCGACAAGCCGATCGCGGGCGTGGGTCTTGGGAAGACGTTTGGGGAGGTGATCGCCGACGCGAATCCGCGGGTGACGGTGGGTCTCATTCCTTGCGCGGTCGGCGGTTCCCCGATCGACGCATGGCGCCCGGGCGAATTCTACGAACCGACGAAGAGCCATCCCTGGGACGACGCCCTGAGGCGGGCGCGGATCGCGCTGAAGTCAGGGGAATTGAAGGGGATTCTATGGCACCAGGGTGAATCGGATGCGACTCCGGAACTGGCCGAAGCCTACGAGGCGAAGCTTCACGATCTGGCGCGGCGATTCCGGGACGAACTGGCCGCGCCCCGGGCGCCCTTCATCGCGGGGCAGATGGGCCGCTTTCCCGACAATCCCTGGGATGCGGCCCACGAGCGGGTGGACAAGGCGCATCGGGACCTTCCAGAGCACGTGAAGTTCACGGCGTTCGTGCCTTCGACCGGGCTGGATCACAACGGCGATCGGATCCATTTCAACGCGGCCGCGTACCGTGAACTGGGTCGCCGATTTGCCGGGGCGTATCAATCATTGCGAAAGTAGATGGAGAAGTGTCGCCGGAGTGACCCTCACCCGTTTGACGGGAAACGGCCTGGAGACTGGCCATTTTTTCACCAACCCCGGAGGGAGATGGACCGGTCATCGAAGGCGTCACTCTCGAATCGGTCGCGAGAAATCCCCGCACAACCCCGTAGGGGTGGCCGGTCTATAGCAACGATCGGTCGCAAATGAATTCAAGCTCCGTAGGAACGGCTCTCGGAGCGGCGGTCACGGGCTTCCATCGCCCGGGATTGAGGTCGGAAGGGGCATCCGTTGGGCCGCCCCTCTGGGGCTTGAGATCCATTCTTGGACACGTTCTATCGACAGGCCGGTCCTACGGACCTTGGTTCGGGGACGCGGATCGGTCAGCGGAAGGCCGGATTGGGGGTCGGCATCAGGGCGCCGACTTCCGCGCGCCACGCCTTGAGTTTGGCGTGCAGGGACCGGACCTTTTCGGGTTCCCGCGCGGCTAGATTGGCGGCTTCGCCGAGGTCCTCGCGCAGGTTGAACAACTCGAGTCGGCCGTCCTCGTACCACTCGACGAGTTTCCAATCGCCATCCCGCACGGCGCCGCCGGGAGCGCCGCCTTGGTTGCCGTAGTGCGGGTAGTGCCAGAACAGGGGGCCGCGGGCGAGTCGCCCGCCTTTCAGGAGGGGCAGGAGACTCACGCCATCGCGATGGGCCGCGGGTTCGGGCGGGAGGCCGGCGAGGTCGAGCAGGGTCGGAAAGAAGTCCGTGCTGATCACGGGCGTGTCGCAAATGCTTCCCGGCCGGGTGACACCGGGAGCGCGAACGATCCAGGGTTCGCGAATGCCGCCTTCGTAGAGCCAGCCTTTGCCCGCGCGCAACGGCAGGTTCGAGGTGGGATGACCCTCGGAAGTCGACAGCCCCCCGTTGTCGGACATGAAGACCACCACGGTCCGGTCGGCGAGGCCGGTGCGATCCAACGCGTTCAAGACCTTGCCGACGGCCTCGTCCATGGCCTGCACCATGCCGGCGTACACCGCGTGGTTCTGGACCATCCGCACCTTGCGTTCGCCTTCGACGCCCCACTCGGAGCCGCGGCTTTCCAACCCGGCCGCCTTCGCCTCGTACTTGGCGCGCAGATCGCCGCGCGACATGAGCGGCGTGTGAACCGAGTAGAAACTCAGGTAGGCCAGGAACGGGCGGTCGCGGTGTTCCTCGATGAAGGCCACGGTTTCCGAGGCGAGCCGATCGGGAAGATGTTCCCCGGGCGGCCCGTCGGGAAGGCGCGGATTTCCGAAAGGTGAGAAGTACTTGTCGCCGCCATACGGACCGCCGCGGTCGATGCCGCCCTTGTTGACGTCGAAACCCTGATGTTCGGGCCAATGGGTGGTCGGTCCCAGGTGCCACTTTCCGGCGAAGAATGTCGCATACCCCCGCGCGCGAAAGGACTCGGCGAGCGTGACCTCCTCGAGGGCGAGGCGGTCCGTGTACGGCGCGGGAAGCAACCGCGTGGGGCGTTTCCAGGCGGCGGGTTGCGCGGCGCCGATGTAGTCGGTGACCCCGGTGCGTTGGGGGTATCGCCCGGTGAGGATGCTGGCGCGGGTCGGGGAGCAGACGGGGCAGGCCGCGTAGCCGCTGGTGAATCGCATGCCCTGCTTGGCGAGGGCGTCGATGTGGGGGGTCTCGTGGAAAGTTTCCGGGTGATTGGCGCCGACGTCCATGTACCCCAGGTCGTCGACGAGGAAGAAGACGACATTGGTTGGGGCGGGGTCGGGGGCGGCCGGACTGTCGAGGCCGGACAGGACGACGCAGAGGACGGCGAGAGTCCGCGCCAGGACGCCGATGGGACTAGGGGAGAGGATCCGCATGGTGGGTCGGATGGATCGGTGTTGGGGGCACCGTGGTTCGCCTCCTGGCTCAGGGCAACCTGGAAGTCATTCGACGCCTTGGCTCCGGAGGCATTGCTCCGGCAAGGGTGGGATCAACCGGACCGACGTGGGACAGGGGGATCGTTCCAGGACGGGCCGATTTCAAAATCGATATCGACAATCAGGGCCTCGGCGGCAGGATTTGCTGGTGATTGGGCCCTTTTTCGAGTCGGCCTGGACAATCGGAGTGTTCCGATCGGGGCGCGGAAGACGATGAGCCTCGGGTTTGAGGACGACTCGCTTTGAATGGGCCGGTTCACAAAAACCACACTTGAACACCCTGTCCAAATCAAAAATCCACCCGACCATGGCGCCTCCCGTTGACCCGGGTTCGCGGGGGTGGAGGTCGGCCCTGCTTGTCGGTCTTGGGTCGATTGCCGGCGCGCTTTTCCTCACGAGTTGCACCGCGCCCATTGGAGCGGAGCGTGTCAGCATCCGGCAGTCCTACGAGCAGGTGAATGCCAGCGCGATCCGCACCGGCAAGCCCAGCGCGAGCACGGTGGCGATCCTGCACCGGTACGACCTGGAGCGCCTGGCGGCGCGGAATCCCGGCGAGGCCGTGCGCCAATTGCATCAGACGGCGCTGGCCGCCGGCGAACGGGACCTGCTTTTCGCGCTCGCCGAGCTCAGCCACGTCGCGGGGAACCGCATCCAACGGAGCGTCAAGCCACGCGATTCGCACGAGGCGCGCGATTACTACCTCGGCTCGGCGGTGTACGCCTGGCTGTTTCTGTTCGGAGAGGGAAAGGACGAGCGAGCCAGCGCGTTTGACCGGCGATTTCGGGAGGCCTGTGATTTCTACAACTACGGTCTCGGACTGTCGCTGCTGGAACGTCGGAGCACGAATGGGATCGTCGAACTTCGGCAGGAACGCCGCCGGTTGCCGGTTGGAGAAATCGAGATCCAGATCAGCGCGGCGCACTCCCAACTTGGCCTTGGGGAGGTCGAACGGGTTTTGTTGGCGGACCATTACCGTGTGAAGGGTTTGAGCGTGCGGAACAGGCAACCTGGCGTTGGCGCGTCCCTGATCGGTGTCCGGCCCCTGAACCCTCAATTCGGTGTGCGTCCGAGCTTCCCGGTCACCGCCCTCCTGCGGGGCCCCGCCTCGCTCGCCGAGCTCGGTGCTTCCGGGGTCGTCTGCCCGCTGGAACTCTATTCCGTGTCCGACGCGGCGACGGTGGCGATTGGCGGAGACGACGTGCCGCTGGAGATGGATCTCACGACGTATCGCGCCTACGCCCTGAGCCAATCCAGGATATGGAAACTCGGAAAGCTCGGGTTCCTGGCGCCGGCCGAACGGATCCCGAGCCAGTTGATCCCGAATCAGCCGTTTTCACCCGATCGTATCCCTATCGTCCTGGTGCATGGCACTTTCTCCAGCCCGGTGACCTGGGCTGAGATGGCCAATTCCCTGACCGCGGATCCCGAAATTCGCCGACGCTATCAGGTGTGGAGCTTTGTCTACGGCAGCGGCAATCCGATGCTGTATTCGGCCGCGGACCTGCGGGCGGCATTGGTTGCCCACGTGGCGCGAATGGACCCGGCTGGGACGAATGACGCGCTGCGCCAGATGGTGGTGATCGGCCACAGCCAGGGCGGCCTGCTCACGAAAGCCGTCGCCACGGATACCGGGGATCGGTTGTGGCGCATGGTGAGTCCCCGACCGTTGGAGGAGTTGGAGGTCAGCGACGAGGAGCGCGAGGACCTGCGGCTTTTGACCCATTACGAGCCGTTGCCGTTCGTGAAGCGCGTCGTGTTCATCGCGACGCCGCACCGCGGCAGTTATCTGTCGAGCGGTATCGTGAGGAGCCTGGCCCATCGGATGGTGTCGCTGCCGGGAGCGATGATGACCCGAAGCACGACCGTGATGGATGCGACCGAGGGGTCCGAGGTCGGCCGGTTCTTGAAACACAAAATCCCGACGAGCTTGGACGGGATGTCGCCGAAGAACCCGGGGCTGCTCGCCATGGCTGAGATCCCGGTGTCGCCGCGGATCTAGGCCCACTCCATCATCCCCGTCCTGGACATGGACAATCACCTGGAAAGCCGCGACGGCGTCGTCGCCTACCAGAGCGCCCACGTGGATTGGGTGGAATCGGAGTTTCTCGTGAATGGCAAGCACACCTGCCTGACTCTCCCGACCACGATCCAGGAAGTGCGACGCATCCTCCACGAACACCTCCGCGAACTCCCCTGACCGCGCCGCAGGGGGGGCGCCGGCGCCCGTAGCGCAGACAGCCTTGTCTGCTGTTTCGCCGACTGCCAGTCGGCGGGTGCGACGACAAGATCCACACTGGAATCAACGAGTCGCAGGCGTTGCTCCGCAACAGGGTTCCCGCCGGTTGGCAACCGGCGATACGGCGGGCTGGGCAGCCTGCGCTACATCGTCCGGTCACGCAGGGATTCGTTCCGAGGGCGATTTGCGTGGGCGATCACCCACTGTAAACGTCGAGGAACCGGACTACTTCGCTTTCGATTTGGACTTCGACTTCGACTTCGATTTCGTGCTCAGAAGTTCCATCTCGAGTTCGTCGGTGGCGAGGTCCACTCCGTTCACACGGCGGTAAGTGTCGCTGGTTCCCATCAGGAAAAGGTGGGAAGCGAAGCGGTTGGGCGCGAGCTCACCCCAGTCCGGATGGCGTTCCTTGAACCGCAGCATGTCGTCGGGAGTGCCCTGGGTGGCCAGGACATAGGCTTGCCGCTTTTCGACGAATTCCGCGTTTTCCTTCCTGTTCTTCTCATCCCAGAACGCCGGATCCCGGGGTGTCAGCAGGATGATGATGGCCAGGTCCGTGGTGAAGGTGGAGGTTTCGGAGAACAGGTACTTGATGATCGGAATGGATCTGAGGCCGGGAACGCCGGACTTGGTGGTGCGCTGTTCCCTTTGGCTCAAGCCCGTCAGGATCAGGGTCTGGTTCAGGTTGAGGACGGCCTCGCTGGTGACCGAGATGTTTTCGAAGACGGTCGAGCCTTCATCGGCGCCCGCGACTTCCGCGATGGGCAGGAGAGTTCTGCGTCCCGCCCTGACCACCACGCGGATGCGGGGACCGCCGTTGTCGTCGCGGCTGCGCAACAACGTGGGAGTGACATCGAGGGTCGTCCCGAATGGATAAGGTTTGATGTCGCCTCCGATGTTGCCCGTGACCTTGTACACGATGTCGCCTCCGGCGACGAACGTCGCGGGTGTGCCGCTCAGGGTGGTCAGGTGGGGGCGGGCGAGGAATCCGATCCGCTGATTCAGCGCGTTGGCGATGTTGACGTCGTAGCTCACCACCGCCGTGTACATCCAGTTGAACGCCGCCATGGCTCCATCGGCGAGCGAGGCGTTGAATTGGATCCGGCGGAGGAAGTTGTGCCCGGCGCTTTCCGAGTCGATTCCGATCACCTTGAAGATGGTCGCGTCAACCTCCAGCAATCGGTGGGGATCGCCTTCGTCGGTGGTGGACAGGTCGAGGACATCCGCCCGTATCGCGAGGATTCGGTCGAGCAACGCGCGTTCCCGAGTCCCACTGGTCCACCCACTGACGGCGAGTTGGTCGCCGCGCCGTTCCGCGGTGACATGTGGCAAATCTCGGATCAACTCCCGGAGCGCCAGGACTTCGGGCGCCTCCGTGGAGTCCGGTTCCGTGGGAGCCCCGATCGGGTCGTCGGCCGAGGCTCCTCGGTTCTCTTCCCCGGGGGGGAGCGAGGGGGGGGCGGCCCGTTGCGGTGATCGACCGCCCGACCCGGGTTCGGGTTGGCCCGCGGCCGCGGCGGCCGTTGTCAGGAGAGCGATGGCCGCTCGGGCGACGCGATTTGACGGATCCCGGCGCAGCGCCTCGTTGTACGTGGCGAATGAGAGTTCCGGGATGCCGGCCAGGAAGTAGGCCTTGGCGAGATTGTTGTAGGTCGGAACATGGTCGGGGCGGATCGCGATGGCGTCCTCGAACCGGCGTGCCGCCAGGACCGGCTCCCCCCGCAGCAGAAGGGCGGTACCCAGGTTGTAGAGCGCCACGGGATTGTTGGGTTCGATGGCCGAAGTGCGCTGAAACCCGACGATCGCCTGATCCAAGTCCCCTTCCTGGCCGAGCAACGAGGCGAGAAGAAGGTGCGATCGGGCGTCGAGCGGGTTGTCCTGAAGGCTGAGACGCAGCTCGCGTTTGGCCGTTTCCGCGTCGCCCTCCGCGAGGGCGGTTTCCGCCACCTGGGAATGCAGTGGGGGTGATTGCCCGCCATGGGCTGCCGCCAACGAAGCGACGATGCCCACCAGGGCGACGGCCAACCCGGCGAAGCTTCGCTGGGGAACACTGTTGGGTGATTTCATAAATCTTGGCCGCCGACCCTTCCTGCTGGGGAGCCGTCCTTGGATGGCATCAACGAGTTGCGACTCGCGCGTTGGGTCCATGAACGGCTAGGCAGGGGACCCTCACCCGGCGCCGCGTTGCGTCGCCACCCTCTCCCGTCGACGGGAGAGGGGCTGGGGGTGAGGGGTGGTTCATGGATGGAGGGCGAGGGAAGCTCCAACCGGGATCAGAAGAGGAATCCCAGCTTGAACCAGAGATAGTCGCCCTCCATGCGGTTATCGACATCCAACTCGGGGAGCCATTTGACCTCCGTGAATAACCTCCCGGCGCGGAACTCCCGCACATAGGACAGCACGGGGCCGATCCCAAGGGTCATGCCCTCAAAACCCCCGAGATACGCGCCGGAGCCGCTGTCTCCGGTGATCTGCTGGTAGTAGAACCCGTTGGCGCCGATGCCGACGAATCCACCCGCGAGCGGGAGGTGCTGGGCGATCGTGAGGTCGAAGTGCAGCGAGCTTCCGCTGGTGTAGTCCGTATCCTCGTTCTCCGTGTTGACATCGATGCCGGTGTACAAACTGACTTCGGTGCCGATCTTGCTGCTCAACCAGCTCGCCATGATACCCGGCTCGAAGGTCCAGTAATTCTTCCCGACGTTCGCCAGCCGGCCGGCCTCGTACTGGCCGGTTGGGGCGGTGACGCCGAGGCGGACGTCCAGCTTCAGGTCGGGCGCGATGTTCGTCCACCCGATCATGAAAGGGTAGATGAGCATGTCGCCGAGACCCGCCGCGTCGTCGCTGGCCGAGAACACGGGACCCGGGGTGCCGTCCGGACGGATGCGCTGGGCATGGGCATCGACTTCCACATAGACGAAGGGAATCGACAGACCGAACGCCATGTTTCCTTTCAAAACCTCCCATCGAGGTTGGTAGATGCCCACGATCGAGTCGGCCGTTACCGACGCATCCATGCCGGAGGTGATCAGACCGCCCAACGGGAGGCGTCGGCCCATCGGGACGTCGGCATTGTAGTGCACGAAGTCGTTCAGCACGGCGAACCCGCCCGGTTCGCCGGGAAAGGCGTCCATGAAGGACGCCACCATGCCGGGCAGGTAATGCGCGCTGCCGCCTTCCTCGGCGCGGGTGGTGGGTGCGAGTGCCAGGAGAAAGGCGGCGGGGAGTAGGAATAGGTTTTTCATCAACGTGCGGAAGTCGGATGGGTTTTGGGTGCCAGGCAGTTGGTCGGGGCGTGATTGGATTCGGAGATTCCTATCCAGCGCGCGGATGTTCACACCGGGCGGCGAGGTCGGGCCGCGCCTCGATCTGGGAGAACCCCGCGCCGGGCGGGCGAGAGAGGGAATCAGGGAGACTCGGGAAAGGATGGCGATCGGTTGATCCGGAGTTCGCAGGAGGCATGGAAAGGAGGGGGCGACGACAATGAGCGCCCCGACGCTACCGGCCGGGTCCTTCTTGTACAGGCTTTAGCGGTGGATCGACCGCCAGGGATCGCGCCGCGCTGATTCCATGGGGAGGTGGCGCTGTCGGCGTCGCGCCCACCCACGCCAGGAAACCGGGTTCGGCGGATGAGGTCACAGCGCCTTGGAACACGGCCCCGGTGGCTTGGAGCAGGGTGGGATCGGGAAGGGCGCTTCCGGCCTTCAAGGCTTGTTCCCTTTCGGAATCCTCCATGTCCCGGGCTTCCATGAATCGGCGCTCGGCGGGATTCCCTGGAAGCTCGGACGAACCGGAGCCAACGGAAGGTGTGGAAGGGATCGCGCGCCGGTCGATTCGGACACACGCCACGACGCCGGCGGCCACGGGGGTCAGGATGGGATCGGGTGCGCGGCCGAGTGGCTTCCCGGGTCGGACCGATAGCAGCGCGCGTCGCAGGACGCCCCAACCTTCGAAGCAGGCGCGGGCGATCCATCCGAGGACGTGGGCGACCGGTTTCATGGTCCGGGTCCGGGTCCGGGTCCGAGTTGAAGTCCGGGATCGGATATCGGCCAGATGCCGCCCCAGCGATGCAGGGCGAGCATGAGGCGACCCAGGGACGGCAGAATCGTGTCCGGGATGGTGGGGTCTCCCGCGAAATCTTCTCCCACGAAGAAGCAGTCCAAGGCGTCGTTCTCCCTGTCGCCGGCCTGCGCGAGCGCCTCCGCGCCGTGCTGGGAATGGACTCTGGGCGGTCCGCTGACGCGAAGGGTCCGGGTCCCGGGGTCGTCGCGGTTCTCGGAGTGTTCAACGATGAGCCAGGCGGTCAGGGCGACCCACACGGTTTTCCCGAGGAGCGTTCCGCGGAGGAGGATCAGGTCGAGGTCACGATCGCGCTTGCGTCGGATGCGCATGACGGTCGCCTCGGCGCGGTTGAAGAATTCGCGCGCGTCCGTTTCGCCTATCCCGGTTTCGCGGCCGAGCGGTCTCCCGCGTTGGTGCCAGTCGGCGGCGATCGCCGCTTCGGCGACCGTGTCGAGGATCCGCCGGTGGAGCGTGCCGGAGAGCAGGAAATCGGGGGGGCGCAGGCGGACATCGAGCCAGTCGCGGCCTCGGTCGTGTCCGAGGGTGTAACGCATCTCGAGCGTCGTCGGTTCGTCGTCGTGGCTTTCCGCGATGGCGGTGCCGTCGGCTTTGAGGCGAAGCCAGGTTCGGCCCGAGAATTCCAGGATCTCCTGGTGACGGGTCAGCTCGCCGAAGGGATCCGGAGTCTCGGGTAGAGCCGAGTCAACCCTCGGGAAATCCGAGGGCGGGCTGGTTTCCACGGTTTCCGGAGGGATACCCGAGTGGGCGGCTTCGCTGGCTTCCCGGTAGGTTGTGACGATCCACGCGAGGATTTGACGGGCGGGGAGTACCTCGTTCGCGGACGGAGGGGGGAGCGTTCGCCAGGTGGAGACGGCCTCCGGCGCGCGCATCCAGGTCGCGACGGTTCGGATCCAATCCACGAACGGTTCGAGAAGCAGGCGGTTGCCGCGACGGATGGGGAGTTCTTCGGCGCCGGACATCCACCGGGCGGACCGGAAATCCAGGGCGCTGTTCGCGATGGGGACTTCGAGTCGTCGGGATGCGGAGACGGGTTCGAGATTGAAAACGGCCTGATCGGGGAAAGAGCTGTCGAGGAACCGGGGCCAGAGCAGGCGGCTCATCGGAGGGAGGGTTTCGGGGCCGGCGTCCGCGTCGGCGTCCTCGGAGGACGGAGGGGGGCTCGGGACGACTCGGAAGCGCAAGGTTGAGTCCAGGGCGACCTCGATCCGGTTTCGGCGGCGCCCGAACGAGAGCAGGGCGCGCTGGTGTTCCCAGGCGAGGTAGTAGCGCCAGGTCAGTTGGACCGGCCCCAGCCAGGTCATCGGCGCGGTGGCTGTGGCGATCCGGGGCAGCGATTCGCGGAGCAGGGTCCGACGGGCGCGATCGCAGTCCCGCACGCAACGGGTGGCGATGTCCGGCAGTTCGGAAAGGGAGGAAAGCGGTTCCGAGCTCACGTCACGGACGGTGGGGTGGGCCCGCCAAGGGTGGGAGGTCAGGCGAGGAAGGAACGTTGCTGTTCGCCCAGACCGCGGACCCATTCCTTGAAGCGCAGCACGTTTTCCGCCGCGGCGCCCTTGGCGTCGAAGCGCCACAGGATATGGAGCCTGGGGGGTGGCGGTTCGTTCGGGGGTTGCCCGAAGGAACCGGGTGAAGTTCCAATTGCCAGACGCCGACCGACCAATCCAAGCCGTCGGAGGGCGGGGCCGCGTAGAGGAGGATGAAACCGTCCTCGGAACCCCCGGGCGCGCCTCCGGGTTGGGCGGATCTCCTCCAAGGGACGATGAGGACGGTGTCGCGTTCCTCCGGGCTCTTCTGGAGGAGGGCTCGGTGTTTTTCGAGGAGGGCGGATGACTGCGGGGTTTCGTCCTTGCCGAGGAGTTCCTGGACCTTGTTCAGCGTGGCGAAGACTTCGCTGCGCCGTGAGCGTGAGAGAACGAGCGCCAGGTTGGGATGGGCCTCGCGGACGGCCTGGATCAGTTCGGGGGGTGGCGGGACGGCGAGGATGTCGAACGTGAGCGACTGCTCGTTGCGGCTCTGTTCCGCCTTGCGATGGGAATGGAAGACGAGGCCGAGTTTTTCGCTCTGGGTCTTTTCGAGGGCGAAGCGGATTTCCCCGTGAAGTTTCGGCATCTGGAAGACGCCGAGGGGGATACCCCCGGATGCGACGCCGGCGGCGACGGCGGCGCGGTTGGCGAGATCAAGGCGCTCCTGGGTGTCGATGGCCGCCCGGCCGACCTCGCCGAGGAAATCGGCGAACGTGGAAGTGGCGCCGGTCCGCGGATCGGCTCCCAGTTGGGCGCTGAAATCAGAGAAGTTTTCGGAAAACTCCCCGAGGGATCCGGCGGCGGCTTGCGCGTGCTTTTCGATTTCCCCCCAAGTGTCGCCCTTGTCCAGGGCGCGGTGAACCCGCTGGGTATGGGTTGAGATATCCTCGGCGAGGTCCTTGAGCTTCTTCGCCAAGTCCTTGAGCGTTTCCCGATTGGGTGGCATGGCGCGGAGCGGAATTCAGAGGGGGCGGATGGGAGTGCGGAATCGATTTGGACCGGGCCGGGTGGCGGAGGCTGAACCGGTTCAGGATTCGGTGATGGCCTTGGGAGTGACGCCAAAGAGCTTTTCGATGATGCGCGAGCTGGCGTCGATGGTGTCCTTGTCCAACTGGGCGCGGGCGGGAACCGCGAGGGAAGTGGCGCTGGCCTGGGCGGCCTGGGTGGTCAGGGCGGTGAGCATGGCGGCGTCGAGCTGCGGGCTGGTGGCGTCGATGACGGTCGTGCATTCGGCGGCGGCCTGGTATTCGGAGCCGGAGGCGTAGGCGAACGAGGCGTTGAGGGCGATGGCGCCGACGCCCACGCCCAGGCCGGCGCCGATGGAGGTGGCGCGGGTCTGGGCGAGGTCCAGCCGGACCTTGAGGGTGGTCTTCGTGTACTGGTAGCGGGTGGGCGCGAATTTTTCGAGGAGTGCCACGGCGAAGTCGCGTTGTTCCTTGGAGACGGGCTTGGCCGCATCCGCGCCGTTCTGGAGCGAGATCGCGAGGGCGGCGAGTCGTTCCAGGCTTTCGAGATAGTCGAGATTCATCGCGCGCTGGGCGGCGGCGATGCTGAGTCCGAGGCCGCCGACGATGTTGGCGACGGTGTTCAGGTCTTGGATGAGTTTGGAGGCCATGGCGGGAAGGTCGGGTTAAGGATTGCTCGTGGTTCGTGGGGAGGGACGTTTTCCAAAGTTCGGACGCGCATTGGGACCCTGAACGCCCCAGCCGAAGACCCTCACCCGGCGCCGCGTCGCGTCGCCACCCTCTCCCGTCGACGGGAGAGGGGCTGGGGGTGAGGGGCGGTTCATGGAAAGAAAGCTCAAGGAGTCGTGGCGGGCGTTGGATCCGCGGGTCTTTGTCGGATCTCGCAAGTGATCCGGCAGTGGGCGTGGTCGCTGATTCCGAAGGCGGCGCGGTATCCGGCATTGAGAGGCCGGAGTTCAAGGGCCGCCGTGCGCGAAGCCTTGCGAACCAAGTCCGACTGGAAGGTGACGGTGAACGAGGTGACGGACGGGCGCGGAGGGCGGAGTCGTTCCTCGAGGTCGCGCCCCAGCGGGGTGTCCAGGAGGCCCGCGTCGCCGAATCCCGCGCGAAGCTCGCGCACCTCGGAGGCCCAGTGCTCATTCAGGAGTCGCTGGGTATTCACCGCTTCGATGGCGAGGTTCTGGAGTGCTGGGGCGATGGAAACCATGACAGGCAGGCCCACGTGGGGTCGCGTGGCGGACGCTCGCTGGGATAACGTCCGTTAGATAACGACGGTCCGCGGGTGTGGCAAGGAGCGATTCTACGGACCCGGGGTGGTCACCTTGCGGACCACCATGTCGAGGCCGCGGTTGAAGTACCGGCTCCCCGGGTCGAGATAGCCGCTTTGCCGGGCGGCATCCGACCACCACCGGGCATCGGCATGGCGACCGTTCCGCCACAGGGTCTCGATCAGGAGGTGGAGAACCCGGCCGGGTGCCGAGTAATCGAAATCGAAGCGCGCTTCGGTTCCCGCCGCCCCGGCGTGAAGAAGGGTTTGGGAGGTCAATTCGATGAACCGATCCTGCTGTCCCAGATCCCAAGCCAGTTCGGCGAGGCGCAACTGATGGGAAAGCCGATGCACCGCGTCCCTTTCCGCGAGGAATTCGAGAACGGTGGTCAGTTCCCCGGTGGCGGGCTGATGGAACGCCGATCGCGCCTGGCGGTAGGCGCTCTGGAGGTATCTGGAGTACATCCGCAGGGGTTCGGGTTCGGTCTGGAACCGCGCCATCATGAGGTCCAGGGCGTGGACCATGTCCTGGGCGTAGACGGCGGAATTCGAGGGTGGGAATTCCATCTTCGACGCCATCTCCACGGGAAGGAGGTCCGAGGGATCCAACTCTTGCCAATGACTCAGGACGGAGCGCGCCAGAGTGGGGTGGGGGACCTTCGCGGTGTCATGCAGGAGGACGATGGTTCTGGCGTCCTGGACCGTGAGCGGGGTTTCGCGGAGGTGGATGCCCAGAAGAGTCGCGGGATGTCGAAGGTACCGTTCGTCGAAGGAATCCAGGAACGATGTCTGACGCCGGGCGAAGAACGCCTTCTCCGCGATGTATTCCAGGACCGGGAAGAAGTCGCTGTGCCGGACCGTGTCGGGCGGGACGAGAAAGGCCCCGTTCTCCTCGGAAACGAGTTGGAGTCCGAGGAGCGCGGGGAGACTGAGGACGTCGGCCCGTCGGAGATCCTGGAGCACCGCGGGTTGGTGGAAGCGACGACGGATCCGGTCGAGATCCTTCGCGGTGGGCTGGGCCGAACCAACCAGGAGCAGATCGCCCGGGAGCGTCTGCCACACCGAGAAATGGGGGAACACGGATCCGAACGTGGCGAGGACGGTCCGGATGGCCTCATCGTTGGTTTCGTAGACCTGGACCCATTGGGCGATGATGCCTCCGGGCTTCAGACTGGCGAGGCAGGACTGGTAGTACTCGAGACTGAAGACGCCGGAGACTCCGGCCATCCACGGATTGGAAGGCTCGGTGACGATGACGTCGTAGCGCCGGTTGGCGGTTTTGAGGAAGGACTTCGCGTCGTCGACGACCACTCGCGCCTTCGGATGGTCCAGCGCGCCGTTGTTGTGGGGGGCGAAGTGAATTCGCGCGGCCTGGTACACCTCGGGCGAGATCTCGACGACGTCGAGGCGTTGGACCTCGGGATGGGTGAGAATCGCGCCGCACGTGATGCCGCTGCCGATGCCGACGACGAGGGCGTCCTCGACGAGGTGGTGCAGCAGCATCGGGATATGACCCGAGAGCAACTGGGTGGGCAGATCGCCCTCGCTGGTGGCGTCGGTCTTGCCATTGACGCGGAGGTTGACGTGCACCGGGGCGTCGGGACCCCGCTGAGTGGCGGCGACGGCGACGGTTGAGCCGGCGCCATCGCGGTGGTAGCGGAGGTCCAGGGTTCGGATCCTTGTTTGGTATTCCCGCGGAGAGATGGAGGCGTCGCGGTCGCGCCACAAGCCCTGGGCGAAGGCGCTGTCCCATGTGGGGTCGAGGGTGGAACCGGCGAACGCGACGAGGCCGAGGACCAATGCCGGAGTGCCCGCGATGCTGAGTCGCCGCAGGACCTTGGAACGGCGGAGGAGAACCACCAGGGCGATGGCCAGGTTCAGGGCCACTCCGAGGGCGAGCGTCGAGGCGAGGCCGAGCCAGGGAAGGAGGAGCAATCCGGAAAGGGCGGCGCCGAGGACGGTGCCGAGCGTGTTCACGGAGAAGACGACACCCACGCCGCGGCCGGTGCGCGCCAGTTCGGATGTGGCGACCCGGCTGGCGAGGGGGAGGGTCATGCCGAGGCAGAGCGCCGGGACGAACATGACGGCGAAGCAGACGAGGAACTGAAGGAATTGATAGACGACGTGGTTCTCCGGGGTGCGGGCGAGCACGAGGCCGAGGCGGTAGAATCCGTAGGGAAGCAGGTGGTAGAAGAACATCGACACCAGCAGGAATCCGGCGAGCGCGAGTTCCGCCCAGCCGAAGGCGTCGAAGGTCCGACGCAGGGCGCGCCAACGGCCCACGATCCAGGCGCCGGCGGCGATGCCGGCGATGAACGTGACGAGCATGATGGAGAAGGCGTGGGTCGACGAACCGAGGGCGAGGGCCAGCAGGCGGGTCCAGACCACCTCGTAGAGCATGGCGACGAAGCCGGAGACTCCGGCGGCGGCGATCGCGAGCCGGAGTTCGAACGGCGAGAACGTTTCGTCGGGACTGGCGGCGATGGCCGCGCTGGTCGCGGCGTCGACTGATGCCGCGCCGGAGATGGGAACGGAGGTCCCCGGGTTCCAGGAATCGCGGAGGCCGGAATGCACCAGGAGCGCGATGATTCCGACCAGCGCGTTCAAGGCGGCGGCGAACAGGACCGTGGCTTCGAGTCCGTGGGACGGAACCCACCAGAAGTCGGCCGCGATCACCCCAATCACGGCCCCGAGGCTGTTGACGAAATAGAGACCGGCCACGCGGCCGCGGAGTTCCCCGAGGGATCGGGTCACGAGGCGGGTCAGGATCGGGAGTGTTCCACCCATCAAGGTCGCGGGGACCAGGATGGCGGCGAAGCTGAAGAGGAACTTGAGCGCGAGGAGTCCGGGATTACCCGGAGCGAACGAGCTGGCGATGGCGACGTAGCCCCGCTGGCACAGTTCGAAGTAGGACGGGAACAGGATGCCGTAGATGGCGATGCCGATTTCGAGCCAGCCGTAGAGCTGGAGCGGGCGCTGAAACCGGTCGGCGTAGCGTCCGAGCCAGGCGTTGCCCAGGGCCAGACCGCCCATGAACGCCACCAGGACGGCCACCACCCCGTAGCTGGTGCTGCCCAACAGGAGGGACAGATACCGCGCCCAGGCCACCTGGTAGGCCAGGCCGGCGATGCCCGAGAGCAGCAGGCACCAGAACGCCGTGGGATAGAGCCAGCGGAGATTCAGCGACATTCGGGGGCGATCTGGTGGGGAACCTCCCGCCGGCGAACAACCCGGCCCCGGTCGGCCAAGCGGCCGATCCATGAGCCGCTCAAGGGCGCCAGGGCGCCCAGGTTGACGCTTGGCTTGGGCCCTACTTCCCGTGCTGTTCGACGAAGGCCTTGGCGCCGGCGACGAACTCATCCGGGTTCTTGGCGAACTCCGGGCTGTCGGTTTCGATGGCGAGAATGCCGGGCCAGTTGGTCCGCTTCAGTTCGGCCAGGAGATTTCCGATGCGACCCTGGCCCTGGCCGATGGCGGTGTCGAAGGAGACGTCCTCGCCGACCGTCTTCTCGACGCGCTTGTCCTTGAGGTGGATGTCGTACACGCGGCCCTCGTACTTCTTGAAGATGTCGGTGGGATCCATGCCCGTGGAGGTGACCCACCCGGCGTCCATGCACACGCCGACGCGGGGGTCGCGGTGTTTGATGAGGGCCCGGACCACGGCGGGGTTGCCGTAGAGGGAGCGGATGCCGTGGTTGTGGATGGCGATCCGGATGTCGTACTCCTTCACGAGTTCCTCGAGGTTATCGAGGATCTTGTAATCGTTGGGTTCGACGACGATAACCTGGATGCCCATGAGTTTCGCGAACTCGAACAACTTGCGGTTCGCCTCCTTGTCGAGCGACGTGCCCGCGACGCCGAACGTGTAGACCTTCAAGCCGGCGGCATCGAGGACGGCCTTCTTGCGCCGGGTCTCCTCGACCGGGGCGTTCGGGTCCATGTGGTTCCCGATGATCTGGAGGTTTTTGATGCCGTGCTTTTTCGCGAACTCGACGACCTGATCGAAGTTCAGGTTGCGCAGGGTCCAGGTCTGGATCCCGAGCTGCGACGAGAGATCCGCGGCGAACGCGGACGAGGCCAGGAGCAGGGCGGCCGCGCCTGCCAGGAGACGGGTGAGAGCTTTCATCATGGGATGGGGTGAACGGTCGGATTG
Organism: uncultured Verrucomicrobiota bacterium; assembly: GCA_942490575.1. Lineage (GTDB taxonomy): Bacteria > Verrucomicrobiota > Verrucomicrobiia > Limisphaerales > CAIMTB01 > CAIMTB01. The sequence goes on along the minus strand of CALNYA010000054.1, from coordinate 30,362 downwards.
AACGGGAGAACGGGATGCGGCGCAAGCCGGAGCACCGGGCCGGCGGTTCCCGCCGAACCAAGGTCGGTGGGACCGAGATCGGCCGTCTTTTGGGAACAAGAAATCCGGAGCCATGGAGCCCGACGTCACCTCGGCGTGAAAAACGCCCTTCCGTTGGCCGATCCGCTTCCCCGAACCAAGGTCCGTAGGATCGGCCGACGGCATGATGAATCAGGCGACGCCGTGCCTGGCGAACCAGGCCAGCATGCGTTTCCAGCCGTCCTCGGCCGCTTCCTTGCGATAGCTGGGCCGGTAATCGGCGTGGAAGGCGTGGGGCATGTCGGGATACACGTGGACCTCGGACGCTTTCCCTTTTTCGGAAGCGCGGAGGGCCGCGACGAGTTTGTCGACCGCGGTCCGCGGGATGCCCTGGTCCGCGCCGCCGTAGAGGCCGAGCACCGGCGCGTTGAGCTTCGAGGCGATGTCGATGGGGGTGAGGGGTTGGGTGGGCGGGTTGGCGTTCAGGCCGCCGTACCAAGCGACACCCGCCTTGATCCGCGGGTTGTGGGCCGTGTACATCCACGTCGTCCGCCCACCACGGCAGAAGCCGGTGATTCCCAGGCGGCCGACGTCGGCTTTCGGGTGTTTTTCCGCCCAGGCCACCACGGCATCGAGGTCCGAAAAGCATTGTTCGTCCGGAAGCTTGTTGGCTCCCGCCACCACTTCCCGGATCTCGGTGAGTTTCGTGAGATCGCCGATCCGGACATACGGTTCCAGAACGATCGCGAAGTACCCAGCTTTCGCGAGGCGTCGGGCGACGTCCTTGATGTGTTCGTGGGCGCCCCAGATTTCGGGGATGACGAGCACGGTGGCGCGTTTTCCGGGCTGCTTGGGCGCCGCGTAGTAGACGGGAAGGGCCGTGCCGTCCTGGGCGTTCACCTGGGTGCTCCCAGTTTCGAGGTCGTCGGCCGGGGTGACGACCATGGTCTGGGCCACGATGGGCTGAACCGAAAGGGCGAAGCCGGCGGCGGCCGAGGCGGCGAGGAATTCGCGTCGCGACGAGGAAGGGATCTTGGGAGCTTTCATGGCGTGGGTTGGGATGAGTCGGGACCGTGGCCGCGTGGCGGCGGGCCTGTCAAGCGGTCGGCGGGCGGTTGGTTGGCGCCAGGAATTGCGCGAGAACGGCGGCGAGTTTTCGGGCGGCGTCGACGGTGTGGCGGCGGAGGCGGATCAGGCCTGGGATGGCGCCCGGATGAAGAACGAGGTGCCTGGCCAGCTTCTTGAAGTCCAACTTCATGTTGGCGGACAGGAGCGCGTTGAAGTCGATGGGCAAATCGTCGCCGGCGGCGTCGGAGATGACGCGGACCGTGGCGGCGGGGATTCCGCGTTCGCGGCAGAGTTGGCGGATGACGCCGGATTCCATTTCGACGGCGTCCGCGCGGGTGGCGTCGCGGAGGGCGCGCTTCTCACGGGCCGACGTGGCGACGCGGGGCGCGCAGTGAAAGAGGGCCGGCTGGGAACCGGCCTGCCGAAGCCGGGTAGGGAAGTCCGGGCTGGCGGCGGAGTCGTTGCCCGTCCCTGTTTCGGGATCGGCTTCATGGATCACCGTGCCGCGGGCGAGGGCCGGGTCGAGTCCGCCGGCGAAGCCGCAGGTCAGGACGAGGGCTGGCGCGGGGCGGGGTGGGTGGAGCCGTTCGAGGAGCGCGGCGCGGGCGTTTTGGGATCCCATTCCGGTGACGAGAATTTCGACCCGCGGGGAGGCGAGCGCGCGGAAGGGCGCCGCTTCCTCGGGGACGGCGAAGCAGACGAGGACGGGCGCTTCCCCGGGGAGATTCACGCGGGGTTGGCTTGGAGGACGGCGGACGGGGAGGCGGGGCCGCGGCCGAGGCAGCGGGCGCTCCGTCCGGGCGCGAGGAAGGGGTTTCGCGGAGCCGCCGGTAGGTGGCCAGGGCGAGCAGGGGCCAGGCGTTCCGGTACATGTCGTACTTCAGGTAGTAGACCTTGGGGAACCCGGTGCCGGTGGTTTCGTCCTCGGACCAGGAGCCATCCTCGTTCTGGGTGGTGACGAGGTACTCGATGCCGCGCCGCACGCTGGGACGGTCGGGGTCGTCGAAGGCGCAGAGCCCCATGGTGGCCCAGGCGGTTTGGGAGGCGGCGCTGGGGCCCTGGCCTTTGAAGACGGGGTCGTCGTAGGTGTTGCAACGTTCGCCCCAGCCGCCATCGGCGTGCTGGACGCTTTCGAGCCAGTCCCGGGCGCGGAGCAGCCAGGGTTCGGTCATGTCGTAACGGAGGGCGCGGAGGCCTCGGAGGACCTGCCACGTTCCGTAGATGTAGTTGACCCCCCAGCGGCCGAAGAAGGAGCCGTCGGGTTCCTGGGATCGCCGGATGAAATCGAGGGCGCGCTGAACCCGGGGATGATCGAGGCCGACGCCTTCGAGACCCATGACCTCGAGGATGCGCGCGGTGATGTCGGCGCACTCGGGATCGAGCATGGCGTTGTGGTCGGCGAAGGGGACCTTTTCGAGGATGCTGTTGGTGCAGTCCTTGTCGAAGGCCGCCCAGCCGCCGTCACGGCACTGGAAGGTGAGCATCCAGTCGTATCCGCGCTTGAAGCAGGCGTCTCGGGCGCGGCGGTCGAGGGTGGGAATCTGGCGGAGGGCCAGGAGCACCATGGCGGTGTCGTCGACGTCGGGGTTCCACTTGTTGTTGAATTCGAAGACCCAGCCGGACGGTTCCACGTCGACGGGGTTTTTGTGGTGCCAGTCGCCGCGGAACCGGATCTCGCGATCCATGATCCAGCGGCCGGCTTTGACGAGGGCCGGGTGATCCTCGGGGACGCCGGATTCGCGGAGGCAGATGGCGACGATGGCGGAATCCCAGACGGGCGAGAGGCAGGGTTCGATGCGGACCGTCTCGGCCTCCTCGTGTTCGTGTTTTTTGAGTTCGGTGAGCTGGGAGACGAAGGCGGGGTGGTCCTCCTGGTAACCGAGGGCCTTCATGGCGATGAGGGAATAGAGCATCCCCGGGAAGATGGCGCCGAGGCCGTCGGAGCCCTCGAAACGCTCGATCATCCATTTTTCGGCGCGCTTGAGGGCGTGGGCGCGGAACGGGTGCAGGCCGCGGCGCTGGACCCATTCGGCGAACTTGTGGAGGCGATCCAGCCAGAGGAAGAAGTTGCGAAGGCTGAAGTCGAAGTAGCGGGGCCGGAGGTATTCATCCATCTCCCATTTCCCGTTGGGGTACAGCTCGTCGAGGGTGGCGCCGACGTTCCGGGTGGGTCGGAAATGGTTGATGATGGCGAGGGGGACGAGCATGCAACGCGACCAGTTGCTCATGTCCCAGAAATTGACGTGGAACCACTTCCCGATGAGGAGGACTTCGCACGGGATGGTGGGGACGTGGCGCCATTCGGCCAGGCCGAGGAGGGCGAGGTAGAGCTTGGAGAAGGTGTTCATCCGCGGGACTCCTCCGAGGTGGAGGGCCATTTCGCGGGCGCGAAGCATGCGGGGGTCGGTGTCGGGGAGACCGGCCAGCTTGAGGGCGAGGTAGCATTTGATGGTGGCGTTCACCTCGGCGGGGCCGCCGTGGTAGATGTTCCAGCCGCCATCGGGGAGCTGTTTGGAGATGAGATGGTTGGCGCCCTTGCGCTGCCACTCGGGATCGACGCTCCCGTTCCAGTGATGGAAACAGATCATGTCGGCGACGAGGGTCGCGTCGACGATGAGTTCGCCCACCCAATAGCCCTCCCCATGCTGGATGCTCAGGAGGTAATTCTGGGATCGCGTGACGGCGTCCTCGAGGGTCCTGGACGGGGTCGCGCGTGTTGGGGGGAGGGGGTCCGATGATTCGCGGATGCGTTCCCGTTCCCCGGGAAAAACAGACATTGTCCGGATAAAATGAGTGGCCCCCGCAAAGCCTGTAAAGCGTTTCTTCGGGCTCCCGCGAACTCTGGATTCCCGTCGGGGGAGGCGTCCGGTAGGTTGCGGGCGGAATCGAGGCCCATGGACAAATTGCTGATCATCGATGACGAGGCGGACATCCTTCGTTCGTTCCGGCGATTGTTCGCGTCGGCGGACGTGGAGGTGTCGACCGCGGGCAGCGGCGAGGAGGCGTTGGAAGTCATTCCTCGGATCCGGCCGGACCTGGTCCTGATGGATGTGCGGATGGGCGGGATGAGCGGGTTGGAGACGCTGCGGCGGCTGCGGAAATCGGATGCGCGGTTGCCGGTGATCATGATGACGGCGTACGGGACGACGCAGACGGCGATCGAGGCGATGAAGCTGGGTGCGTTCGACTACCTGCTGAAGCCTTTCGACGTCCCGAAGCTGAAGGAATTGGTGGCGGGGGCGCTGCGGGCCGCCCGGCAGATGAAGGCGGTGGTCACGATCCATCCGATGGTCGAGTCGGACGACTACGACCTGGGGATCGTCGGCAAGAGCCTGGCGATGCAGAACGTGTTCAAGCTGATCGGGCAGCTGGCGTCATCCGATGCGACGGCGCTGATCACCGGGGAGAGCGGCACGGGCAAGGAGTTGGTGGCGCGGGCGATCTACAGTCACAGCGAGCGGGCGCGCCAGCCGTTCATGGCGATCAATTGCGCGGCCATCCCGGAGGGGCTCCTGGAAAGCGAGCTGTTCGGTCACGAAAAAGGCGCGTTCACGGGGGCGTCGCAGCAGCGGATCGGGAAATTCGAGCAGTGCAACCAGGGCACGATCTTCCTGGACGAGATCGGCGACATGCCGTTGTCGACGCAGACCAAGATCCTGCGGGTCCTGCAATCGGGGACGTTCGAGCGGGTGGGTGGCAACGAGACGGTGAAGGTGGATGTCCGGGTGATCGCGGCGACGAACAGGGGGTTGGAGCAGGCGGTCGCGGCGCGGGCGTTCCGGGAGGACCTGTTCTATCGGTTGAACGTGGTTCGAGTGCCGCTGCCTCCCTTGCGCGAACGCCGCGAGGACGTGCCGCTCCTGGTGGAGTATTTCCTGCGCCGGTTCGGGCGGGAGGCGGGGCGCCCGCCGAAGGGGTTGGTTCCCGACGTGCTGGGGGCCCTCGAGGCGCACCATTGGCCCGGCAACGTGCGGGAATTGGAGAACGCGATCCGTCGGGCGAGCGTTGTCGCGACGGGCGACACGATCCTGACCCGCGACCTGCCTCCGGAGATTTCGAACGGCAACACGGGCGACCGTCTCGGCCCGGTGGTCGAGTCCGGGGCGCGGCCGCCGGGAACGGGAGATGTCGCGCCCGACAGCTTCCCGGCTGGAGGTGGGGCGGGGGCGGCGACGAGGGTTGAGGCGCAAGGGGGTACGGACGGCGAGACCGTGGGAGCGGCCGTTTCCGGTATCGATCCCGACGTGGCGAGCCTGGCGAGGATGCTGTTCCGGTGGGCCCGGACCCAGCCGGACGCGAAACTCCTTCCCGCGGTGGAGCGGGAGTTGGTGATCGAAGCGTTGAAAGAGACCCACGGCAACCAGGTGCAGGCGGCGCGCCTGCTGGGGATCACGCGGGCGACGCTGCGGAAGCGGATCGACAAGTTCGGCATCCGCCGGGAGCTGTCGGTGACCTGAAGGAACGGCTCCATGAACCTCCGAGCATCGATCCTGATCGTGGGCGCCACGGCGGTGGCGTTGATGCTGGGGTTTGTGGGGGTGGTGCTGGTCGGGAAGGTGGCCCAGGCGATGCGGTCCGCCGTGACGAGCGAGGCGGCTCGCCAGCAGTTTGTGTCCAAGTGGCGTCCGCCCGGGGAACTGACGATGGCGCGGCTCCTGCCGGATCGCGTGGGGCAACTCTCCGTGACATCGCGCGTGGAAATCGCGCGTTGGACGAATGTCGGGGTCGACCTCGCCGCGGTTCGGGGAGTCTACGCAGCCCCCGCGGGACTGACGGTGGAGGTGGTGGCGGCTCGGACGCGGCCGGAGTCTGTGGCGGAGGACCGGGAGGCGGTGGTGGCGAGTCTGAGAGGTCGTTTGGATCGGCAGACGGGCGCCAAGACGTTTCTGAGTTCCGGCGATCGCTGGCAGTTTTCCGTGAGCGAACCGCCCGAGCGCCTGGACCTTTGGGCCTTGCCGGGTTGGCTGATCCTTTTCCGATCGGACCGCGACATCCCGATCCCCTTCACCAAGGCCTATCTTGAGGCGATCGCCGAACCGCCGACGGGACCGTGACCGTGACCGGGTGACCTTCAATTCAGAGGACAACCACGGAGCACTCGGAACACACCGAACGGAGATTACTTCGGAAAAAGGCGGCCAGCCGGCTAGGCGCCCATTCCGTCCTCGAACGAACCGCCGGCGACTGGGAAGCAGAGGTTGTCGCGGACGAAGGCGATGCCGTTGGCGCTGGTGGCGTCGATGTCCCGGTGGGCGCTTTCGGCTTCGACCACCAGGGGCGCGGTCTTGGTGCCCATGACCTCGCAGTAGCGCTTCGGGTAGCCGGCGAGGATGAGCATCTCGGCGTACCGGAACAAGTTGAGATCGCCGCTGGCGAGATCCGTGAACTGCATGGCGCGCCGGGGCCAGTCGGGTTGCATGGCGCGGACGGGGAAGTCGCGGCGAATGACGTGGTTCTTGACGTGGGCCGCGTAGATCCGGGAGGCGACGGAGAGGAAACGGGTTTCGGACGATTCACCTTCCCAGCAGTGCGAGGGGTCGGCGTTCACGCCAAGGCAGGGGTCGCCGTCGCAGATCTGGACGAGGACATGAAAATCGGCCGCGCACATGGCGGCGGTGCCGGGGTGGATTTCGTGGCAGATCTTGATGCCGCGCTCGTTGGCGGCCTTGCGGAGTTTGGCGGTCTTCGTGACGAAGCGTTCCTTGCCTTCCTCGATCAGGTCGTAGCCCGGCCCCTGCCAGAAGCCCCACGGGTAGCCGGTGGCGACTTCCCAGCCGTAGGCGACGCCCCAGAACATGGGGATGATGCGGATGTTCAGCTCGGCCGCGAGATCGAACAGTTTGAGAAGGTAGTTCTCCGCCCATTTCTCGATCTTGTCGGGGGAGAGGCCTTGGACGTCCGGGGGGATGAAGGCGTGGCCGGATTTGGTGCCGGTCCAGGCGCTGGTGTGGACCCAGAACGGGCAGTGGGCCGAGATCCCGTCGAGGGTCATGCCGCGCGAATCGAAGGCGTCACGGATCTCCTTGGCGCTCTGGAAGAGCTTGCCGCCCTGGAGCATGTAGTTGCTGGGCTGGGCTCCGGCCGCTCCGGCACGCTTCGCGTAATCGAGGAAATCGGGGAGGCTTTTGGCGCCGTGTTGGGCGCCCTCGATCGAGGCATGGTAGCAGGGGTTGGCCATTGGTCGTCCGGGTTGGGATGATGCGTTCGCTATCGGAGCCCCACCCATAAAGGAGCCCGTCCGGCTGGTGCAACGACGAAGTGAGGCTTTGCCCCCCCCCCCTCCCCGTCTTCATTAGGTCCCGCGATCTCTCCGCCCGCGCCGATCCTCGATTCCCTGGTCGACCCTCCCCCTTGATCTGCGGCGCCCCTCAAACCCTGGCCTCGTTTCCGCGAACCCCCGAAGGTCCAACCAGCTAACCGGCTCCTCCCCACCCCCCCCCTCCGGCCCTCATTCGCCCAACCGGTCAGGTCTCCTCCGGTCCCCCCCCCGGTAACAATTCGTCCTCTCTCCTCTGGTTGACCGTCCCCTCTTTCCCACCGTGCTAGCGGCACACTGACGGTGTCCCATTTGGGCCCCCGCTTCGGCGGGCTCTCTCGTATAAGCCCCGGGCCCCTCGGTGGGTGGTCCCCCGCGTGCGGATGACGGTTCCCGCCCGCCCATCAGCCCGAGCATCCTCCCGAGCCTTCGGTCGCGACTTCTCGTTCTTCCCGGCCTTCGGAGGCCGGTTAGGCGGCGAGGGAGTGGGGTTGGTTGGTGTTCTCGACGGTTTCCCGAAGACGTTCCAGGGCGACTCCCCAAAAGGCCTTCAGCCGATGAACCTCGTCCGGGCTTCCCAGCTTGCTGTGCTGGATCTGGACCAGCGTCTTGGATTCGGTCCGGGGCCAGAAGAAGACCTCCACGTGGCTGTGGCCATCCTTCCAGGTGATCCGCAGGCTCTTGTACGGGATGATCTTGCGGAGGTTCCATCCGGTCGAATCGAGCCAGGTCGAACGGATCTCGTCGTTGGTCCAGGCGGCGAAGAGGCGCATGATCCCCGCCTGGATCGTCTTGCCCGCGTTGGCGGAGAACCCGTCGTCCCTCTGGTGTTTTTCCCGGAGCCCCCGGGCCTGTTCGTAGGCGACGGTGATCATCTGCTGCCACCATTCACTTTTCTCGCGGAGGGCGACGACGGTGACAATCTGCGGGTGGGTCTTCTCCCGGGCGCCTTCGGCGTCCAGGTAGGAGTACCAGTCGCCCCATCCGCGGCCGGTGGCTTTGCGGACGGCGGCGTCGGTGATGCCGGCGCCCGCGATGCGGTTGGGTTCCAGGGGTGGTGGGGTGGGTGTGGCGCGTGGGATCTTGGATGCCTTCGATCGACCGTCTTTTTTCATAACGTCTCCATGTCGGGGGGAAATCAGGGGGTGGAACCAACGAATTTGCCCGGGTTGAGGATGCCCCGGGGGTCCAGCGCGTTCTTGATGCGCGCGTGAAGATCGCGGACTTCGGGCGGAACGGCCTGGGGCCACCACCGCTTCTTGGCGAGGCCCACGCCGTGTTCGCCGGTGATAACACCCTTCAGGGCCAGAACTCCCTCGAACAGTTCGTCGAGGGCGGCGTCCCGGCGCGCGGCGATGCCCGGCGCGGTCTCGTCGACCATGATGTTGACGTGGATGTTGCCGTCGCCGGCGTGGCCGAAACAGGCGACCGGCAGCTTGTGCCGCTTCTGGATCCGCGCCCCGAGCCGGAACAGGGCTTCGAGCTGTCCCCTGGGGACGACCACGTCCTCGTTCATCTTGGTCAGGCCGGTGTCCCTCAGGGCGTACGAGAATTCGCGCCGCAGTTTCCAGAGCTTCTCCGTGGCCTCCGGGCCGAGGGCCCGTTGGATGAACCGTGGCTTCGCGGCCGCCAGGATCTTAACCAGGGCTTTGAGTTCGCCGCGGACCGACGCCTCGTGCCCGTCGAGCTCGGTGATCACCAGGGCGCCGCACCCCGACAGTCGGTCGTCCCCGGTCCGCTTCCGCGCCGCCGCCAGGGTGAACCGGTCGGCGATCTCCAGCGCGCACGGGAGGAATCCCGCGGCGAAGATTTCACGTAGCATCCGGGCCGCGTCGCGCATGGAGGCCAGGCCGACGGCGACGGCCGCGCGCCAGGGAGGGCGGGGGAGCAGTTTTAGGGTGGCTTCCGTGACGACCCCCAGGAGGCCTTCGCTGCCGACGAAGAGGCGGGCCAGTTCGAAGCCCGTCTTGTTCTTGTGGGTCCGGCTTCCAAGCCGGGTGACGGTGCCGTCGGGGAGCACCACTTCCAGTCCAAGGACGTAATCCCGGGTGACACCGTACTTGAGGCAACGGGGGCCTCCGGCGTTGGTCGCGATGTTGCCGCCGAGGCTGCAGTCCGCGCGGCTCGCGGGGTCGGGCGGGTAGAAGAGCCCCAGCTTGTCGGCGGCCTCCTGGAGGGCCTGGGTCCGGACGCCGGGTTCCACGACGGCGACGAAGTCGGTTCGACTGATCTCCTTGATGCGCTGGAAGCCTTCGAGGGCGAGGACGAGGCCGCCGCGGTTGGGGACGCAGCCGCCCACATAACCTTGGCCCGCGCCCCGGGGGGTCACGGGTATGCCGTGGCGGGTGGCGAAGCGAAGGATCTTCGAGACTTCGGCGGTGCTGCCGGGAAACGCGACCGCCTCGGGCGGATGGGCGGCGAACCACTTGTCGCCGGCATGCGCCTTCCGCGTGGCTTCGTCGCGGCGAAGCCCGCCCGCCGCCAGTTCGGAAGCCAGTCGGTCGAAAAGCCGTTCCGGCACAACCTTCATCACTCGGCCTTCTCGCCCGCCGCCAAAATGGCCCGCGCCTCCTCGGCCTGACTCGCCGGCACCTTGATCTGAATGCCACCCCCCGGGAGGGAGAACCCTTCGATGCTCATGGGATCGAACTCGGGATCGACTTCCGGGTTGAGGCCGGCCGCGGCGAGGCGGGAACGAATGAGCTGCGCTTCCGCCGCATTGACTGTTTCGAACACACTCTCTAATTCCACACGGGCATGGTGGAGCAGGCGCTTGCCGGAATCAATGAGCATTCACGGGAAGTTGGCGTAGCCAAGGAAAAGCAAAGCTTATATGTCCTATGCGCCCGATAGGTCGCCTAGGTCCCATCAGCGTCCCCCACGATCTCATCCCGGCCGCATGCCACCCACCCCTTCCAGCGCCGTCTCCCGCTCGAGCAGGGTGGGATGCGAGTAGTAGAAACCGCTGTAGGCCGGGTGGGGCGTGAGGTTGGAGAGGTTCTTCTCGGAGAGCTTGCGCAGGGCCGCCACGAGGGGTTGTCGGGATCCCATGGATTGGGCGGCGAACGCGTCGGCCTGGTACTCGAACTTCCGGGAGAGAATGTGGCTCAGGGGCGTGAACCAGAAGGTGGCGACGTCGGCGAGGAGGGCGAACAGGAGGAGGGCCACGGGAACGGTGGGTGATTCGAAGCCGAACGCGTGGAAGAACCACGGCTGCCCGGCGAGCCAGCCGATGGCCGCGAACCCGAGCAGGGTCATCACGGCGGAACCCGCGAAAAGCTTGGGGATGTGGCGGAGGCGGAAGTGCCCGATCTCGTGCGCCAGGACGGCTTCGAGTTCCTCCTCGCCCAGTTGGGAGATCAAGGTGTCGAAGAGGACGATCTTCCGGAACCGTCCGATGCCGGTGAAGAACGCGTTGGCGTGGCGAGACCGTTTGCTGCCGTCCATGACCTCGATGCTTCGCGCCTGGAACCGGGTCCTTTGGGCGAGTCCGAGGAGGCGCTCCTTCAAGGGTCCATCGGGGAGCGGGGTGAATTTATTGAAGCGCGGGAGGATGAGAACGGGAGCCAGGACGAGCATCAGGATCTGGAATCCGAGGAAAGTGGCCCAAGCCCAGAGCCACCACGAGTTGCCGGTCCACTTCACCCACTGCAGGAGTAGGGCGAGCAGGGGAATTCCCAGGAGGGCGCCGAGCGCCAGGGATTTCACGCGGTCGAGGCACCAGGTGGCGGGCGTCGTGGTGTTGAACCCGAAGCGCTCCTCGAGTCGGAACTGCGACCATGCGTCGAGCGGCAGGCTGGGAATGGCGAGGAGAACCCCGAGGAGGAACAGCCCGGCGGCGGAAGCCCACGAACCCGTTCCGGCGATCCGGGTCCAGTGGGACCACGCCTCGGGTAGGATTCCGGAGAACAGAACGACCACGGTGAGGAGGGTGCCCCAGGCCAGTTCGACTTTGCCGAAGCGGATCTTGGCGAGGGTGTAGTCCACCGTCTTGCGGTACGTGTCGGGATCGACGGTGTCCTTGAACGCCGGTGGGACTTCGTCGGCGTGGGCGGCGACGTGGCGCTCATTCAGCCATTCGAGCCAGGCTTGGGCCAGGGTGCGGAGTCCGAGGAGGGCGAGGGCCAGGATGGCGAACCAGTGCATGGGTGATGGGGAGAGCGGATGGGGGTGGACGGATCAACGAGGCAAAAACAGGAGGCGCAGCCCGACCAGGACGAGGAACCCTCCGAAGAGGCGCTGGAGTTCGGGCGATCCGAGCCGGGTGGTGAGCCACGGGCCGATGAGGCCGCCGAGGATGGCGGTGGGGACGAGGGTGGCGGCGAGGGCCCAGTCGACCTGGCGCAACTGATGATGTTTCAGGACTCCGGTGATCGCCGTGGGGATGATGACGGCGAGCGAGGTGCCGACCGCGATCTTCATGTCGGATTTCAGGAGGTAGGTCATGCCCGGGACCATGATGATGCCACCGCCCACGCCGAAGAGGCCGCTGGCCACGCCGCCCACCATGCCGATCAACGCCGCGTACAGGTACCGCATCCGCGGTTTATCCGGTCGGGCGCCGGATCGGTGCAATCGCATTTCCGCGCCATTTCCACGGGAGCGGCGGCTTACGAGCCGCCGGGTGGGGAAAGCGGGTGACGAGGGCGGCGGTATGCCGCCCCTTTTCCACGGGGTTGACGGTGGCCCGACCGTGGCGCCACGCTGCGAAACGCCCGTGCCGGACGTTCCCCACCCGCATCTCGACCATTTCCTGGCCGCCTTCCAAACCGAACGGGTCTGGGGGCAGGTTTTACTCCGTCGCCGACCGGGATCGGGGTCGGATGCGGGCATCGAGTTGTGCCACGTCGGAGACCAATCGGTCCCGTTCGGCCAGCTCCGGCGGATCCCCGTCCACGACTTGAGGTCCGTGGCGGAATCGACGGGGGAGGGAACCTATCGACCGTTGAAGGGGGCGCCCAATCTCCCGGCGGGATGGGGATGCGTCGCGCGGAATGAGGGGGAACTCGCGGCAGCGGTCCACCATCTTTACCCGGGTTCGATGGCGGATGCCTGGGCCTGGGAGGTCGGCGCGCCCGGGGTGGCGGAGGATTTCGCGGCGGTGGCGGATCGGCAGTTGGGGCGGATGAAAAAACTGACCGGACTGCGGGGGGAGGGATTGTCCGCGGCGGTGGAGGCCGGGTGCGGCGTGGGGGCTTGCGTCAGACGGCGGTGTTGGACCGCGACCGGGATTGGGCGGGAAGCACCGGAGGGGAAGAGCGCGATCCCCTGTCTGGAGCCGTGCCCGTTCTTCCTGGGCTTCGCCCGGGCTTGCGTGGAGATCGAAGAAGAGTCCACTGTGCCCGTCGAATTCGCGCCTGACGACCTCGCGACCCTCGCGGCGGCACTCCGGCACGCACTCGAACACCCACCCAGGGGTTCGCGCGAGGGCGACGTGGTTTCGCCCCTGCATCGCTGGAGGGTTTCGCGCGTGCTGGCCCGCTACCCGGCACTGAGGTCCGCCGTCGCAACGCCATCTCCAAAGTCCGATGAATAACCAACCGCTCCTCCAATCCGCGGCCGATGTCCGCGCCCGTGTCCGCTCGTCCTCCTCCAACCTCCCGCGCCTGGCGGGACGATCCGCGGCGGCCGTTCTTGCCGGCATGGGACTCCTGATCGCCGGATGCGGCGATTCGGGCAAGGAAAGCGCGGCGGGCTCCGGGGACCAGCCGTCGGCGGCCGTCACCGCGCCGATCGGTTCGGGCGCCGATCAGAAGCCGTTCGTGATGCCGGATTCGGCTTCTCCGACGACCCCATCCGGGCCGTCGACCCCGGCCGACGAGGCTTGGGCGGCGTTGGAGAAGGCCTTCAGCACGCCTCCCCAACCGCCCGAATCCTGGGGGACCCAGCAGCCGTCGAAGGCCGAGATCGCCGAGTTCCAGAAGAGCCGCGGCGCCGCGGCCGAGAAGGTCGCCGAAGTGGCGAAGGCGTTTTACACCCAGTTCGGGTCGGACCCGCGCGCCGGGGATGCGCGGATGCAGGAGTTTCAGCTCCTGGATGCCGCGGTGAAGATGGGGCACACCAACGCCCTCGTGAAACTGGCGCAGGCCGAGAAGGAAAGGTTGTCCGATCCCTCCCTTCCCGAGGACGAACGGCTCGGTCTGCGGATGATGGCGGCCCAGCGGTCGGCGGAAATGCTGGTCGAGACGGAAGGCGAGGAGAAGGCGAAGGCCGCGATGGCCGAGTCCGTGCGCGACCTGATCCGGGAATTCCCCGGGCGGGAAGAGCCCTACCAGGTGCTCCTGAGCCTCGTGTCGGACGGTCCCGTCGAGGCCGCCCGGGCGACGGCGCAATCCATGGTCAGCACCAATACCAATGTCCCCGAGTCGGTGCGCGAAGCGGCCCAGGGCCTGCTGGCGCGACTGGACCGGGTGGGCAAGCCGGTGGACATCCAGTTCACCAGCGTCGATGGCCAAAAAATCGACCTCACGGCGATGCAGGGGAAGGTGGTGCTCGTCGACTTCTGGGCGACCTGGTGCCAGCCGTGCGTGGTGGAACTCCCGAACGTGAAGGCGGCCTACGAAAAGCTGCACCCGAAGGGATTCGAGATCGTGGGAATCAGCTTCGACCAGAAGAAGGCGACCCTGGAATCGTTCGTGGCGCGGGAGAAGATGACCTGGCCTCAGTACTTCGACGGCAAGGGATGGGAGAACGAACTGGGTCAGCGATTCGGCATCACCTCGATCCCGGCGATGTGGCTGATCGACAAGAAGGGCAACCTGCGGGACCTGTCGGCGCGCGACGATCTCGAGGGCAAGGTGGAGAAGTTGCTGGCGGAACCGGACGGCGCCGCGGCGAATTGAGGGCCCGACCGACGGGTTGGGTGGAAGGGCAAATTCGGATCCGTGCCGCCGTGCCTCCGTGGGAGCCTCTTTCCGTGATCGTATCGCGGCGCCGCGGCTTGAGGCGCGGCGGCGGGGTCGATGACCCTGGATTTCTGTTCGTCGGTTTGGTTCTGGCGGTGTTTGGCCAGGGCGAGGACCAGGCGTCCGCCCATGAACAGACCGGCGGCGAGGAGGAGGGCGCCGGAGATGTGGGCGGTGCGGAGCAGGACCTTCGGTGAGAACCGGCCGTGCCCGAGGGAGACCGCGTACCCGAGCTTGGTGAACCAGGTCAGCGCGCCCATCCCGATTCCGGAGACCACGGCGATCTTGGCGGGCCACGTCTGTTCGACCCATTCATGGGCGACGCACGCCGCCGCGAAGGCGATCCAGAAGAGCAGCGTGGCGGGGTTGCCGAGGACCCGGACGAAGCCGGTCATGAACGCGGTGTGGGGATGGAGCCGTTGTTCGACCACTTCGACGGTGTGGGACGTGGCCGGCATTTCGCGGGTTCGCAGGTACCGGATGCCGATGGCGGTCACGACGACGAAGCTGACCAGTTCCATGACGGCGCGGATCATGGGGGAGGTGAACAACTGGGCGAATCCGGCGAAGGCGATGCCGGAGTAGATCACCTCCATGAGGACGGCGCCGAGGCCGATGAAGAACGTGTATCGGAAGCCGCGGCGGGCGCCCTCGTTGATGACGGAGACATTGACGGGGCCGACGGGGATGCAGGCGAGATAGCCCGCCATGAAACCCGCCAACCACGGGACCAGCGTCGCGGTGAGTTCCCTCATGACGCGGCGGGCCCGCGGCCGTCGCCGGTGGCGCCCGGGAGGCCCGATCCGCCTCGGCCTTCGCCCGCGTCGCCGTCCTGTTCCTCCTCCTCGTCATCGTCCTCGTGCTCGTATTCCAGTTCCTTGCGCATGCGCCGCGAGATGTGAGGTCGGATGAAGCCGTACAGCAAATAGGCGGTGAAGATCAGGGGCAGGACGACCGGGAGGACCCGCTTCCAGAGGATGAGGAACACGCCGACCAAGCCGATCATCAGGACCGCCTTGATGAACGGGGTCTGGGTCCGCCAGTTGATGTTCTTGAAGGTGGGGTAGCGCACCCGGCTGACCATCATGAAGGACAGGAGGACGAGGATCACGGGCAGGAGATAGCGCCACCAGCCTTGGGTGAACGCCTTCTCCTCCAGCCAGAGGATGAACAAGGTGAGCGACGCGACCATCGCCGCGGCCGCTGGTATCGGGAATCCGATGAATTCCTTGGAGCCTCCCGAGGGGGCGTAGGTGGAAAGGACGTTGAATCGGGCCAGACGGAACGCGCCGCACAGAAGATAGATCGACGCGACGAACCAGCCGAACTCCGGATGGTTCACGAACACATCGGCCAGGACGATCCGATGGACCAGGAAGGCGGGCGCGACGCCGAAGGACACGACGTCGGCGAGGGAATCGAACTCCTGGCCGAACGGGCTCTCGAAACCGCCCATCCGGGCCACCCGCCCGTCGAGAAGGTCGAAAACACAGGCGAGCAGGATGAAGAAGAGGGCCTGGCGGATGACCGCCTCGAACCCCGGCGCGCCCAGGTCGGCCTCGACGATGCGGGTGAGGGCGAGGAATCCGCAGAAAAGGTTGCCGGCGGTCAGGAGGTTCGGCAGCAGGTAGATCTTGAGCCTGCTGTCCTCCTCCGACGTGCGGTTGGTGGGTTCGACGGACGCCATGGGGCTCTCGCGGTGACTGCCGGCGCAAGCTATCGCGGCGAACCGCAAAGGTCTTGCGCGAAATCATCGACCGTTTTTCGGTTTGTGATGACGGGTGTCCCGTTCCCACCATGCCCCGGTCGCCGCACCGTGAAGAACATCGTCTACTTCGATCTCGAAACGCAGAAGTCCGCCGAGGAGGTGGGTGGCTGGCACCGGATTCGCGACATGCGGATGAGCCTCGGCGTCACCTACAGCACCGCGCGCGGTGGCTACCGGATCTACCCGGAGTCGGAGGTGGACCAGCTGATCGAGGAGCTTCGCAGGGCGGATCTCGTCGTGGGCTTCAACCAGCAACGCTTCGACTACGAGGTGCTCCACGGGTACACGGTCCTCGACATGGGCCAGGTGCCCACCCTCGATCTGCTCGTCGATCTCCAGAAGATCCTCAACCACCGCCTGACCCTCGATTCGGTGGCCTCGGCGACGCTCGGCACGGAGAAGACCGCCGACGGATTGCAGGCCCTGAAGTGGTACAAGGAAGGTCGGATGCTCGAGATCGCCGAGTACTGCTGCTACGACGTCAAGATCACCAAAATGGTCCACGAATTCGGCCGGGACCGGCGCCAGGTGTTTTACAACTCCCGCAACGGGCAGACCCTGAGCGTGCCGGTCGTGTGGTGACGGGGAGCCGGTTGAAGATGGGGCCGATCTGTAGCGCCGACTTTCCAGTCGGCTCCGTGGCCGGACACTTCCCCGTGGGAAGCCGGCTGAAAGCCGGCGGTACATGGGAGCCGGTTGAAGATGGGTCTGATCTGTAGCGCCGACTTTCCAGTCGGCTCCGTGGCCGGACACTTCCCCGGCCGGCGAAAGCCGGCGTACATGGGACCGGTGATGGCCGATCTGAAATGCGCCGCCACTTTCCAGTCGGCTCCGTGGCCGGACACTTCCCCGCGGGAAGCCGGCTGAAAGCCGGCGGTACATGGGAGCCGGTTGAAGATGGGTCTGATCTGTAGCGCCGACTTTCCAGTCGGCTCCTTGGCTGGACACTTCCCCGCGGGAAGCCGGCTGAAAGCCGGCGGTACTTGGGAGCCGGGAAGCCGGGCTCGCTTCAACAAAGCGCTCGCCCGTCCCGCGGTTCCGACTACGATTCCCGCAACACAGCGCACTATTCCCGACACTTCAGATTCCCTGTCCCATCCTCATCCTCATCCTCATCCATGAACGCCGCACCGTCCCGCCGAGCCTTCCTTCAAACCGCCGCCGCCGGCCTCGCCCTGGGAGCGGGTCATCGCCTGATGGCCGCCGGCGACAAGTCCACGATGGCTTTCGTTGGTTGCGCCCACATCCACACGCCTGGATTCGTCAATCTCTTGAAGGGCCGGCCCGACGTGACCGTGAAATACGTCTGGGACCACCAGGCTCCGCGCGCCGAGAAACGGGCGGAGGAATTGGGTGCCCAAGTCGTCCAGGACCTGGACGTCGTCTGGGGCGATCCTCGGGTCGAGGCCGTGGTCATCTGTTCCGAGACCGACCGCCACCCCGCCCTGGTCCGCGCGGCGGCCCGCGCCGGCAAACATCTGTTCGTCGAGAAACCACTCGGAATCACCGCCACGGAGAGCGTCGCGATGGCTCGGGCGATCGAATCGGCCAAACTCCATTTCACCACCGGCTACTTCATGCGGACGGATCCCAAGCATCTCTTCCTCCGGGAACAGGTGGAGAAGGGGACCTTCGGCACGATCACCCGCGCCTCGGCGTGGAATTGCCACAGCGGCTCCCTGGGCGGGTGGTTCGATGAAAAGCCCAACGACCCCGCCAATTCCTGGCGTTGGATGGCGGATGTGGACCAGGCGGGCGTTGGCGGGTTCGGCGACCTCGGAACGCACTCGCTGGACATCCTGATGTGGATCCTGGGCGGCATCGACTCCGTGTCGGCCGACATCCGGGTGGTCACGAAGCGCTACGGCCCGAAGACCGACGAGGCGGGACAGGCGATGCTCAAGTTCAGCAACGGCGCGATGGGTTCGCTCACCGCCGGATGGCTCGACGTCGCCAATCCCGTCACGTTCATGATCAGCGGCACCAAGGGATTCGCGTCGATCGTCGACGGCAAGCTCACCTTCAAGAGCGACCTCGTCCCCGGCGCGAAGGGCAATGCGCCGTGGACCGATCTGCCTCCCGCCCCGCAGGCCCCGCTGCATCAATTCGTGAACGCGGTGCGTGGCATGCCCGGGCAGCCCCTCGTGACACCCACCGAAGCGGCGGCCCGCGTGACGGCGATGGAGGCGATGTACAAGTCCGCCAAAGCCGGGAAATGGATCACGGTCGGCTGACGTGACGGTCGCGTCCGACGAAGGCGAAGGACTCTCACGGAGAGACCGAGGCGCGGTAGCCGCCCACGCCTCCGTTCCAGCCGGGCTTCAACCAGGCCAGCAGCGCCGCGGCGAGTTCCGAACTGCCGGCGCACGGTTGGATCCGGCCCGGCATTTCGCAAAGCGCGAAGCCTTCGCCCCAGGCGCCGCCGTTCAGGACGCAGGCGTCCGTTCCCGCCTCCTTCAATTGACGCCAGGCGGCGGCCAGGGCTTGGTCGCGCCCGCCGTCGAGTTCGTACTTCCAACCGGCGATTCGCGCGAACGGGAACCATTCCTTCAGCCTGGGCAGGACCTTGGTCGCCGGTTCCAGTTCCACCGTGAGCTTCCCCGAGCGGGTGGGAAGCTTGCGGGCCGAAAGCTCCGAACCATCGGCGGCCCGGACCGAGGCGGCTTTGAAGTCGCACAACGCGGCGGCGTGAAAGACGGCGTCGACGCGGGAATTTTCCGGCCAACCCGACAACATTCCGGCGAGGTCGTCGTTGGTCCCGAAGGGCACGACTTCCACCGGGGCCTTGGGCATGGGCGCCGTGGCCAATTCGCCCCGCAACACCTCGACCCGATGGCCCGCCTCGGCGAAGGCGTCCGCGAGAACCGCGCCGAGTCGGCCCGTGGAGGCGTTGGTGATCCGGCGCATGCCATCAAGAGGCTCCCAAGCCGGGCCGCAGGTGATGAGCACATACATGGGTGTCCGTGTGGTTTCCGGTCGGTTCGGTTCGGATCGGATCGGTTCGCCTCGCTTCGCCTCGCCCCGGATCCTCCGGCGTTTTGGTGAGTCAGGTTCCTGAATTCCGCAGCACGGCGACGGTCGCGGCGAGGGAGGGGGCGTCGGCGACGTTCAGCGTCTGGGCTTCCGGGGCGATGCGCTTCATGAAGCCGGAGAGCGCCTTGCCGGGACCGAGTTCGATGAAGCGGGTGAAGCCCTGGGCGAGCAGGAATCGGATCGACGCCTCCCAGCGGACCGGCGCGCAGACTTGTTGGACGAGGAGATCCTGGAGGGCGGGCGGGCCGTCGTGGGGGCTTGCCGTCACGTTGGCGATGACCGGAATGGGCGGAGCGAGAACTGTCATTCGGGCGAGTTCGGCCGCCAGTTTGGGCTGGGCGCTGGCCATCAGTCGGGAGTGGTAGGCCCCGGCCACGGTCAGGGGCAGGGCGCGTTTGGCGCCGAGATTCTTCGCCAGTTCGCAGGCCTTCTGGATCCGCTCGAATTCGCCGGAGATGACGAGCTGACCCGGACAATTGAGGTTGGCGAGTTCGACTTCGGCTTCGTCGCAGACCCGGCGTGTGGGTTCCTCGTCGAGACCGATGACCGCGGCCATGCCGCCTCGCGTCGCATCGCAGGCTTCCTGCATGAAACGACCGCGCGACCGGGTGACCCGGAGACCGTCCTCGAACGACAGCGCACCGGCCGCGGCCAGGGCGGTGAATTCCCCCAGGGAAAGTCCCGCGGTCGCCCCAAAGCGAAGGTCCGGAACCTGGGAGCGGAGGAGTTCGAGCGCCACCCAACTCACCAGGTAGATCGCTGGTTGGGCGTTCTCGGTCTTGGTCAATTCGACTTCGGGGCCCTCGAACGCGATGCGCGCGAGGTCGCAGCCGAGGATCTCGTTGGCGCGGTCGAAGAGGGCCTGGGCGGCCGGGTGCTGGACGGCGAGATCGCGTCCCATCCCGACCACCTGCGCTCCCTGCCCGGCGAAAAGCAGTGCGGTTTTTCTCATCGAAAGAGGGGAGTGAAGCGGGAATTCCAGGCTGGAACCATGGAAAAGGCGACTCCGGCTTCCTTAGGAGGACCACCACGGAGCACACCGAGCACTCGGAAGGAAGGGGTGGTGCGGGAGATGGCGCCGCCTGCGGGTTGTTGGGCTTGCCGGAAATCAAGGTCCGCGACCCTGCGAGGGGCGGATTGATTCTCCGTGTGTTCGGTGTGTTCCGTGGTTGTTCCTCGGAGGGACGGAACCGCCGACGAAGGGACGGGACCTCGATTGGCGCGATCCGTGGGACCGACCTTCAAATAGCACAATACGCGGGACTGACCCCCTGCGGCGTCGGACAGGGCGGCCGGCGTCTTGCAACGGTTCGTGGCGGGGAGTTAGATCCCGGCCATGCCCTTGGCGAATCCATTCCATCCCTGGCGTCGGCGCGCTTTCCTCCGTTCGACCACGGCTCTCGCCCTGGCCATGGCCGCGTGGTTCGGCGGTTTGGACGGTTTCGTGACGCCGGCGCTGGCGCAGGAAAAGCCGGGCTACACGCGCACCGAGGATCTTGTCTACGGACGCAAGTTCGGGACGGCGCTCACCCTGGACGTCTTCGAACCACGGGAGAAGAACGGGTACGGCGTGATCCTGATCGTCAGCGGCGGCTTCTTCTCGTCGAAAGAAGCGATCAGCCCGGGGTTCGCCCAGCCGTTCCTGGCGCGCGGTTACACGGTGTTCGCCGTCGTTCACGGTTCCCAGCCGAGGTTCATCATTCCGGAGATCACCCAGGACCTGCATCGGTCGGTCCGCTGGATCCGACGCGAGGCGGCGCGTTGGGGTGTGAAGCCGGACGCGCTGGGCGCTTTTGGCGCGAGCGCGGGCGGGCACCTTTCATTGACACTCGCCACCCAGGGTGGGCCGGGCTCCGCCGAAGCCAAGGATCCCGTGGACCGCGAGAGCAGCGCTGTGAAGGCGATCGCCTGCTTTTTTCCGCCCGTCGACTTCGCCAATTGGGGCGCGCCCGGCGAGGACGCCTGCGGGGTCGGACGTCTGGCCGGGTTCAAGGCGGCGTTCGGCCCGCGCTCCGACACCGCCGAGAGCCGCGCTGAGTACAGCCGCGAGATTTCGCCCTGGTATTTCATTTCGGCGAAGACGGCGCCGTCGCTGATCATCCACGGGGATGCCGACGCGTTGGTGCCGCTGTACCAGGCGCGGTTGTTCGAGAAGAAGGCGAAGGAAGTCGGTGCCACCTGCAAGGTGATCGTTCATCCCGGCGGGGAACACGGTTGGCCCGGGATCGACAAGGATCTGGTCGTCTTCGCGGATTGGTTCGACGAGCACCTGCGCGGATCGAAGAAGTAGCCCGCGCTGGAAATGTTCGACGTCGCCATCCTCGGGTCGGGGTTCGGGGGGTCCTTGCTGGCCTGCATCGCACGGCGCCTCGGCCGGTCGGTTGTCCTGATCGAACGCGGGCGGCATCCGCGCTTCGCGATCGGTGAATCATCGACCCCGCTCGCGGACCTCTTGTGGCTCGACCTCACCCGGCGCCACGGACTCGACGCGCTGGTCCCCTTCGCCAAGTGGGGCACCTGGCGGCAGGCTCGGCCTGACGTGGCCTGCGGATTGAAGCGGGGTTTCGCGTTCTACCACCACCGGTTCGGCAAGCCATTTGAAGCCCGTCCCGATCGTTCCGACCAACTGCTCGTCGCGGCGAGTCCACGGGACGAAATCGCCGACACCCACTGGTACCGTCCGGATTTCGATCAATTCCTGGTCCGCGAGGCGGAGCGCCAGGGGGCCGAGTATCTGGATGAATGCGATGTGACCGGGTGGAGATTGGAGACGGATTGTCGCGGATTGATGGAAAACGGCACGGCGCGGAGGTGGCGATCTCGGCGCGGTTTGTGGTGGATGCTGGCAATCGAGGCGGGCCCCTCGCCCGTTCCCTGGGCTTGGTTGAGGCGCCGCTTCCGAATCACCCGGTCACCGAGGCCTTGTACGCCCACTTTCGCGGCGTCCGTCGCCTGGCCGGGCCGCCCCTGCACGAGGGCCTGGAATCCGCGCCGTTCCCGATCGACGACGCCGCGGTTCATCACGTGTTCGAAGGGGGCTGGATCTGGGTGTTGCGCTTCGGCAACGGCATCACGAGCGCGGGGGTCGTCGCGGTGGAATCGGTGGCGCGAAGGTTCCGGTTCGAGGAGGGAGCGCCCGCCTGGCAACGGCTAATGGATGCGCTGCCGACGATGAAGCGGCTGTTCCAGGAATCGGAACTGGCCCATCCGTTCGTGCATGCCCGAAGTGTCGGATTCCGGACCGGGCCGGCGGCGGGGAAGAATTGGGCGCTATTGCCTTCGGCGGCCGGCTTCGTCGACCCGATGCTGTCGTCGGGGTTCACCCTGACACTGCTTGGGATCGAGCGCCTGGCGCACGCGATCGGGACGGCGTGGGACGACCCGGCGCGGTTCGAAGCCGCGCTCGAGGAACACGCGAGGGCGACGGCGTCGGAGTTGCTGGCGCTGGAGGAGTTCGTGTCGGCGCTCTACGCGCGGCTGGAGGAGGGTGATTTCGAGGGGTTCACCGAGGTGGCCCGTCTCTATTTTTGCGCAGTGATCTATGCGGAGACGGCCCGTCGGTTGGGTCGGTCCGGGGAGGAGGGAGGATTCCTGGCGAAGGACCACGGGGAGCTGGGACGGATGGCGGTTGAGATCTGCGCGGGGGCGAGGGCGGGGATGGCGGCGGGGGACCTGCGCGGGCGGGTGGACTCGGTGTTGGCGCGGTTTGATCTGGGTGGGTTGGGGGATCCTGGACGGCGTCCGTGGTACCCGGTTCGCGTGGAGGATCTGGAAGCGGCGAGGGGAAGGATTCGGGCGACGGACGAGGAGTGGGCGGAGCTGGCCCGGAATCTGGCTGGCCCCTTGCGGCCCGCCGGGGCGGGGACCATGATGCCTCCATGAAGACGTGGCTGATGGCGATATTCCTCCTGGGCTCGCTGGGTCGGGGAGCCGCGATCGCGGACGATGCGGAGGTGACGGCGCCGCCTCGCACGGTCTACGTGCTGGGGATCCGGGACGACATCATGCCGCCGTTGACCTATGTCGTGCGGCGAGGTGTGAAGGAGGCGATGGAGGCGAAGGCCGACCTGCTGGTGCTCGACATGGACACCAACGGAGGGCGGGTGGACGTGACGGAGGAGATCATCGAGATCGTGGGGAAGTTCCCCGGGGAAACGCTGACCTACGTGAATCGCAAGGCGTTCTCGGCGGGCGCCTTCATCGCGGTGGGGACGCAGCGGATCTTCATGGCGGAGGAGGCGGTCATCGGCGCGGCGGCTCCGATCATGCTGGCTCCCGGAGGTGGCGCGACCCAGTTGCCGGAGACGGTGGAAGCCAAGATGACCTCGGGCATCAAGGCGTTGATCCGGACGAAGGCGGAGCGCAACGGCCACAACGTGGACGTCATGGAGGCCATGATCGATCGCAACAAGGAGTTGGTGATCGACGGAAACATCATCAATCCGAAAGGCCAGATCCTGACGCTGACCAGCCTGGAGGCGGCGCGCGAGTATGGCACCCCGCCGAAGCCTTTGTTGTCGGCGGGCACCTACGCCTCCCTGGACGTCCTGCTCGATGCGCTGGGGTACGGCGGAGCGCGGAGGGTGGTGATCGAGCGGACCGGAGTGGAGCAGATTGGTTTCTGGCTCAACGCGATCAGTCCCGTGTTGCTCGCCCTGGGGCTGATCGGGATCTACATGGAATTCAAGACGCCGGGCTTCGGTGTGCCGGGATCGATCGCGGTGGCGGCGCTGCTCCTCTACTTCGCGGGGGGCTACATCGCGGGATTGTCCGGGATCGAATGGGTGGCCGTGTTCGCGCTGGGACTGATCTTGATTGCGCTCGAGCTGTTTCTTTTTCCGGGAACCCTGGCCCTGGGGCTCACGGGGGCATTCCTGGTGTTGGTCTCGATTTTCATGGCGGCGACGGACCTGTATCCGGGGGGGCCGATGATGCCATCGCTGCCCGCGTTGGAACTACCGGTGCGCAATCTCTCCCTGGCGGCGCTGCTGTCCGCCGCCGGTATCTGGGCCTTGGGCTGGGTTTTGCCGAAGACTCCCGCCTACAACGTGCTCGTCTCCCTGGCGACGAGCGGCACGGTCAGCGACGCGCTCCAGACCCGGGAACGGTCCGGACAGGTCGGCCGCGAGGGCGTCGCGCTCTCCGTGCTGAGGCCGGGAGGCAAAGCTCAATTCGGCGACGAGATCCTGGACGTGATCGCCGAGGGCGAGATGGTCGACCGCGGGACCCGGGTCACGGTCGTGGGCCACAGCGGCCGCGACGCGTTGGTGAGAGCGACGAATGCCTGATTGGTTTTGGGGATCGCGAAGAACTCGCTTTCGATTTCCGGTAACCTTCCGCCGCGGATTGATCAGGGAAAAGGTGTATGGAACCGATACCCGCTCCCCTCCCGGCCCGGAATTGTCCCTCGTGCGGGGTTCAAATCCCGGACGGAGCGCCCCAAGGGTTGTGTCCGAAGTGCCTTCTGGCGGGGGCGTCCGCCCGGACGGCAACCGAGGGAGTGGCGGGATCGGCCGTGGTTCCGCCGATCGAGGAGGTGGCGGCCGCTTTTCCCCAATTGGAGATTATAGGGACGCTGGGAACTGGAGGGATGGGGGTGGTGTACAAGGCCCGCCAGAAGCATCTGGACCGGTTGGTGGCGTTGAAGGTGATGTCGGAATCCCTGGCGGCCAAGCCGGCTTTCGTGGAGCGCTTCGAGCGCGAGGCTCGCGTCCTGGCCAAGCTGAACCACCCGAACATCGTCACGCTCCACGATTTCGGTCAGGCGGGCGGGTTCTGCTACCTCCTGATGGAATATGTGGACGGCGTGAACCTCGCCCAGGCGATGCGCGCGGGCCGGTTCACGCCCGCGCAGGCGCTGGCGGTGGTCCCAAGAATTTGCGAGGCGCTCCAATACGCCCACGAACTGGGGGTCCTCCACCGCGACATCAAACCCGCCAACCTGCTGCTCGATGATCGTGGTCGTGTGAAGATCGCGGATTTTGGAGTGGCGAAGCTGCTCGGGAACGAACCGGTCGACGTCGCGTTGACCGAGAGCGGCGCGGCCGTCGGGACGCCAGCTTACATGGCCCCGGAACAATTCGAGCACCCGACGGAAGTGGATCACCGCGCCGACATCTACTCTCTCGGAGTCGTGTTCTACGAAATGCTCACCGGGGAGCTCCCGCGGGGCCAGTTCGCCCCGCCCTCGGAGAAACTGGCCATGGACGGCCGGATCGACGCGATCGTGATGCGGGCGTTGAAGAAGGAACGGGAACTACGACAACAGAGCGCCGAGGAGGTCCGAACCCAGGTGGAGGGTGTGGCTCACGGTCCAGCCCCGGTACCGGTCCCTCCCGGGGCCGACAAACGTTCCACGACCACGCCGGATCGCCGTTCCACCGTGAAGGTTGTGTCGTGGATCATCCTGGCCTTGGTCGGAATGGTGATCGTGGTGGCTGGCATTCTGTTTCCGGTGATGGGGTATTTCTGGCTTTCCACAGGCGAACCGGACCGCGTTTTCCCGCGCATAGGACGCGTCGTCTCGGGGGAGGCCTTGGTCGAGTCGGAGGCGCCCGCGAGTCGATCGGACGCGACCCGGGGAGCCATCCACCCGCCCCCGCCCGGGGCCGACCGCGAACGGCTCCAGGTCCGGCTCGATCTTGCCGAGAAGCAGCTGGCGGAAAACCTGAAGCGTCACGAAGTGGGCGTGATCAGCCCCATTGAGTTGGCCGAATCCCAGCGGGACGTGGACGTCGGGCGTTGCCTGCTCGCGGGGGATTTGGTCGGAGCCGCCGCCCATCGGTTGAAGTTCGCCCAAATGAAATTGGACGGTGTCTCTCGACGGTTGGCGAACGGCAAGGCGAGCGCCGACGAACAACTTCAAGCGGAGGCGGACGTGCGTCTGTTGACGATCGACTGGCAGGAGGTTGTGAAGCGGCAATCCAATGGGGACGCCGGAAGATCGAGGTAGCGTCGCTGGAAAGTGCGGGAAGCGCGCCGTCGTCTTGGATCGTGGACCGTCTTCCTGAAGGCGAATCAGTCGAACCCGCGGGACGCTTCTCGATTGTCGGAATCGGGGAAATCGTGGAAGTCTCGGGGCCGATCAGGCGGTGGGCGGAGGAAGCCGTCCGTTGCGGTCTTCGAGTATGAAACCCAATCCCGACGTCCGCTGGAGGCAACGATTCCAGAACTTCGATCGGGCCTTCGTGCTTTTGCGGTCGGCTATGGAAAACGGTCCCGGAAGCCTCAACGCCTTGGAGAAGGAAGGGGTCGTCCAAAGGTTCGAGTACTGCTTCGAATTGGCCTGGAAGACCATGAAGGACTTCCTGGAGCACGGTGGGTTCGTGTTCACCACTCTGACGCCCCGCAAAGTGTTGAAGGAGGCCTTCGCGGCCCGGATCGTCGCCGACGGACAGCTTTGGATCGAGATGTTGGATCACCGCAACCTGCTTTCGCACACCTACAGTCTCGCGAGCTTCGAGAAGGCGGTGGATGCGATTCACACAAGGTATCTGGCGGGTTTCAGTCAACTCCACGAACTCCTTCAGGAGGAGATGGCGGAATGAAGGCGCCACCCCTCGAGGCCCGGGAACTGGAAATGCTGCGATCGGTTCTCGGTCGCCATCCCGAAATCGAGTCAGCCAACGTATACGGGTCCCGAGCCAAGGGCACCCACACGCCACGGTCGGACGTCGACCTGGTTCTCGCAGGTCGGATCAGCCCCATCGAAGCCGAAGCGATTGCCGCCGAATTGGACGAACTGCCGCTCCCTTACCGCTTTGACGTCCAAGCCTTGGAGCACGTCGAGCATCCGTCCCTTCTGGCCCACATCCAGAGGGTGGGGATCGAGGTGTATCGGGCGGCGGATCCTCCACGATGTGTGTAACGATCCGTGTCCGATGTCGTTGAAGCAATCCGCGCGGCGGATCCTCACAGCCCCGGGAATCAAGACCGATGCCCCCGGCAACTCGAAACGCAACCGCACGATACTCGGGACCGACCCCTTCACGCGATCCCTATTGTTCACCAGCGCCCCTGAAACACGGCAACACATCCTCTTCGAAATAGGGCTTCTGATTCACCCAAAACATGTAGTGGACCTTCAAGAAGTCTTTTGCGAAGGAATGAAGCAAGGGAACGATGTTCTTACGGCCTTCCTCCACGATATCGGAGCCGGTTTGTCCAATGTAATTCCCGTCCTGAACGGCGATTCCCAGGGGCACGCTGTACTCATGTTCATGCATCATCGCCAGCGCATGGTTCAGTTGCCCCTTTCTCCGGACCATCAAATCGGGGGCGCCCAGTCCAACTCCAATCTCCTCGCCGTATTGATAAATCGACCGCAGGAATCCCTTGTCATCCCACGGGAGCCATTCGCCAGGCATGAAATTGGCATACTGCAACTTGGTTGAGTTGGGAAATGCCTTCTTCAAAGCCAACATATTCGCCCTGATGGAATCCGCATAAACGGAGGGAGAGAATGACTTGTCGAATTCGGTGCTCACACCAACCGCCGTCTCCTGAAGGTTGATCCCCTCGATCTCTCCATCGAATGCCCCGCCCAGGGCCTGGAGCAGCGAGGAAAAGCGCTCCCGCACCTTCGTGTTCCAACGCTTCGCAGTCCACCCTTCCGGTTTGCCGTTGTCGTCCCGTTGCAGGATCGATCCGCCGTCAAACTCCGCCGCACCCAGATACTCGGGAACGCCCCGGAACTCCGGATTGAAGGTCGCGTCCTGCAGTTGGACGAAAAGCCTCTTTCCCTTCGACTTGAGGTAATCGAGGTCGTTTTGGATGGTGGAGAAATCATAGCTCCCCCTCGACGGCTCCAACGCGGACCACGGGTACATGATCTGCGCGCCCTTGAATCTCGCATGGTCCAAGAAGGCGTGATCGTGAATCGCGTCCCGGTCCCGGGCGAAGTACACGAAATGCCTGATCCCGTCTTCGATCAGAGGACACTTCGCATCCGCATGCTGTTTGTACGCGTCCGCGTAGCGCTCGCTGGGATTGTTGGTCGATTGTCCCTCGGATCTGGAGCACAACAAAAGAATGGGCAAGGTAATCAACCATGCCCCTAGTCGCGATCGCGAAGAGGATGGTGTGCGGGCTGCAGGGTGCTTCATATCCATTTCCAACGTCCCAGCCTACGACAGCAGGTAGGCCGTCAGTACTGAATGCCCGGCTCAACCGCTGCTCGCGGGACGCAAGGGTTGGACGATCTACTCTGCTCCGAGCGCCTTCAGTATCTTGCGAGCGAGTGGTTCTTTGACTTCATCATGACGCGGAACGGCTTCCACGACACCGGTCGCCGGATTAATCCATAGCGCATGTGACGCGCCTTCGCGTTTGAGATAGCATCCGGACCGACGGAGACGACGTTCCAAATCGCGTCGCTTCATCCGACGATAATCGTCGACTGAATCGCATCCTCCGATAGCCCGCGCTTCAGGTCCTCAATTCGATCCTCAAACATGAGGCGAATGGCATCGCGCAGGCTTTCCTTCGCCTTCTCCACCGTCTCACCTTGGCCATTTGCACCGGGAACCTCGGCGCATATTGCCCAGAATCCCCCCTCAGGCGCAGGTTCAATAATGGCCGTGAATTCCGCCTTCATGATCCGAGACCTTATCGGATCACCCTCGACATGGCAACGGCCGCGCACGCTCATCCTGCCCGACGACGGAATCAAGCGGATGGCTATCAAACACGAAACATTCAACAAGGCCCCTGGGCCGCCGCAGCGTAGGGCATCAAATGTCAATGTTTGACCCCAGGGCGTGACCCCCCGGAAGTCTGCGACCTCCGGCTACCTTCTGGCATCCCTGCGGGATGCGATTCTCTCCGCCAAGCCGATGTTTCGAGACTTCCCTAGAAACACTCTTCGATGTGAATCAGGTGAATCGGCTCCGTTTCCATCCCATTGAAATCATCGAGGAACCCTCTTTTCGGCGGTGGCGAAAGAGACGAAGCTGTCGACACCCAGCCAAAAGCAGTCGAGAACGCCTCGGAAGGATCGGATTTCAGGAAGGCGCCGGAAGCGACCTTGTCCAGTGACGAGGAGGGTAGACTCCCGGGCGGCGAGTAGAAAACCCCATCAACGGAATCGGGTTGCCGGGGAGGCCAAGGTTGCGAACGACGGCGGACACGAGATCGGTTCGGTTCGCGCCCGCTCACGTCCGATGTCCCCGGCAACTCGAAACGTAACTGCATCGATACCGGACCGACCCCTTTACGGTCCGATGAATTTCTCCCTCACGGATGCACCGAGGCACGGAGGATCCGGATTCCCGAGGATGATCCGGGTGAACCCGTCGCGCATCCGCGCATCACCGAGATTTAGCCGGCAATCCCACTTATCGAATTCTCGAGCTGCTCCGTGTCTTTGTGCCTCCGTGAGAGCAATTCTGCTTCATCGAACGTAAAGGTGACCGTCGACGAGGAACGCGCCAAGGACACCAGAATCGAAAAAAATGCGGCTGAGCCCGATGCACCAGGAAGGAAATGTAAAAGATCAATGTTTGACCCCAGGGCCTTGTTGTACTGAATACCCGGCTCAACCGCGGCTCGCGGGAGGCAATGGCTGGCCTGACTTTGGCCTTCTGCTGATCCAGTACTCGGGCCTTCGATATCCGTGTGCGATCGCGAGAACCCAGATTGAGTCTTCGTGGACCAGGTAGGCAACATAGTAGGGAAATGTCCTGAGATTTACCCTTCGATATCGACCCCGACGCAACCGGGGAACCCCGGCGTTTTCGCTTATCCAACGGATATGACGATCAACATCGTCTCGAAATCGGCGACCCAAACCCGCTTGCTGGCGCTCGTAGTAGGCCGCGGCATCTTTGAATTCCTCGCCGGCCTCGGGCAAAACCAACAGCTTCATGAACCGAGGCGCCGGTCGACACGAGCGAGAACGCCTTCGTAGGGCAATGCCTCGGAGCGTCCCTCCTCCACACTGCGGATCCGTTCGCAGATCTCGGCGTCCCAGGCTGCATCGACATTTTCCGTGTCGGAGGTGGAATCTAGATCCAACAGATATCGGGCAAGCGCAAGTCTTTGATGTTTAGGTAATTGCGCGGCAGCTCGCGCCACGTCTTCCATGGCAGTGCTCATGATCGGGCAATCTAGATCCACGCGATGGAAAGTCGAGCGTGCTTCTTCCCCCAACGGGCGGGTCTGCTACGGCGGGGACAAACTCAGTCCTGGAATTCCGGCTAAACTGCGGTTCGCGGCAAGCGAAAGAGGTCACACAAACATTCAACATCGAATGTAGGACATTCGCGGTGTCGGGAAGCAAATGTCCAATGTCATTGTTTGACCCCATGGAAACATT
>CALNYA010000053.1:0-54502 GCA_942490575.1 uncultured Verrucomicrobiota bacterium | reverse complement strand
TGGCCAGCGTTCCAGTTGCGTATTGCTGCTCGGCTGGTCATGGTTGGCTACGGCGGCAAGACCTTCGATGTTCCGCTGCTGACCACTCGCTTCCGGCTGGCGAGGGATGCGCTCGCCGCTGGAGCCGATGGCTCACCTAGACTTGCTCGGACTGGTGCGCCGCGCCTTCGCCCCGGTCTGGCCGGACTGCAAACTGGCGACGACCGAGGCGAGGTTGCTCGGGGTCGGGCGTGGAGGAGACCTGCCGGGCTCCGCGGCCCCGAGCGCCTGGCTCGTATGGCTGCGGCGGGGGAGGTCGATGCCCTCGCCGGCGTCCTCGAGCACAACAGCCGGGATCTCCTGTCCCTGCCGGCCCTGGTGCCGGCCCTCGCGCAAAGCCTGCGTGACCCGGCGGCGACAGGGGCGGACATCCGTTCGGTCGCCGCGCATCGTCTTAGGGTCAGGGATAGGGAGCGGGCGTTCGGTCTCTTGTCGGCCAACCGTGGGCGGCTCTGCGCGCGGGGCCTTCTGGATCTGGCGGGGCTGTGCAGGCGTCGGGGTGCGTGGGACGAGGCGCTGGCGATCTGGGAGATGCTCGCTCAGCGGGACGAGCCCCGGGCGGTCGAGGCCCTCGCCAAGCACCTGGAGCACCGGGCAGGAGACCTGCACCGCGCCCCTGCAGCTCGCCGCTAGGCTGCCCTGTTTTTTTTTTTTTTTTTTTTTTTTTTTTTTTTTTTTTTTTTTTTTTTTTTTTTTTTTTTTTTTTTTTTTTTTTTTTTTTTTTTTTTTTTTTTTTTTTTTTTTTTTTTTTTTTTTTTTTTTTTTTTTTTTTTTTTTTTTTTTTTTTTTTTTTTTTTTTTTTTTTTTTTTTTTTTTTTTTTTTTTTTTGACCGTGCGCGCGAGCACCGCCTCCGGCGGCTGCGGCATCGCGTCAGCGGCGCTGGTGGCGACAACTGAGATATTGGGCGCTGGAGCCAGAGGGACCAGTTGGGCCTCGGGCTTCGCGCGCGGGGTAACAGCGCCGAATCGCGAAGCACAGCTCACGGTCGGGCAACGGACGCTTTACGCTCTCGACTCCGCGGAACCTGGGGACGCCCACGGTCCCGACGTCCCTGTCGAGGAGTCCTACGAACCTGAGATTCGATGCCCCCCGTACGGGGGGCATCTGCCAGTCCCACGCTAAGCTTTGCGCATCAGGTAGAAGTTATTCTGAAAGTCGTGCGGCGGTTGCCGGACTGCAATCTGATCGAAGCCGGCTTCGCGCAGCATCTCCAACGCCAGCTCTTCACCCCACATCGTCCCCAGGCCTTCGCCTCCCTGGGCGAGCGATACCGTCATACAGTGCATCGTTGATATCGTGTAGAGAAACGGAGCGATGGGGTGCTCCAGATTGTTCTCCAAATGGCTGGAAGCGCGAATGTCTTGCATGAGAAGGTGCCTCCCGGCACGAGGGTGCGGTGGATTCCGTCAGTACCTCCCTGGGAGCCGCCTGGTCGTGGATGGCGTCGAACGCCGTGACCAGGTCGAAGGCCTCTGGGTCTGCCGTCATATCGAAGCCGGTCAAGTCGCGCTGTTCGAAACGGACATTTTCCAAACCGGATTGAGCGGCATCTTCTCGGGCCTGGGCCAGCGCTTGGTTTGACAGTTCGTAGCCGATGAATTTGCTGTCTGGGAATCGAGCGGCGAGGTGCAACAATGCCTTGCCGCGACCACAGCCGATGTCGAGTACGCGGATGCCCCTTTTCAGCGCCTCCAGTACATCCTGGTCGAGCAACGGCAGGATGTGCTCGTCGAGGACCTGCGAGGGCACCGTCTGGCCACTGTCCTCTGCCATCACCCTTCGTGAAAGCGCGGATAGTGCTCGTAACCGACGCCACCTCCCTCGCGGAAGCAGTCGATAATGCGATCTTCCACTTGGCCGAGCAGGCCAATGTACTGGGCGAAAACGGCCATGTTGTCCGCTACCGCGGTGCGCGTCAGCAGGGCGGCATGGGCGGCGGGGAGGTGGTAATTCTTCTCCTCAGGCGCATACCGCACCATACCTCCGGCGACCATCGCGCCCAGCCATTCCTTGACATAGCGCGGGGTCAACCCAGCCTGGGTGGCTATGTCATCGACGTTGGACGGCGGCAGCTCCGCCATGGCGTCGAACAGCCCCGTGCGGTGGCCGATGGAGACCATCAGCGACAACGCGCCTTGGTTAAGCATGTTCAGGAGCTGGTCGGCGAATCGATCAACGGCTTCAGACTCGGTTACATTCAGGCTGCAGGCATTGCACATGGCGGTCATCCTCGAGACATTCCGGTGGTTGGTGCGTTAATCCTAGCGGCCGGCTTTCTGGGTTCGCAATGCAACAACGAAAGATTCTTCTCTTGTGCTAACCGACTGTTTTTCCAAAGGAGACAGGCATAGACTAAGGATTTGATAGGGCTGCGATCTAGATAAGGGTGGCCGTATCTGACTGGCGGTACAAGAACGTCGCGTTCGGATCTCGGTAAACCCCGGCGCAAAAGAACGGCCAGCCCACCTCAATGCCCAGAGGAGGTTCCTATGCCCCGTGACGGCAGCATTACGCGCAACAAGATCATGGATGTCGCGCAGAGCATGGTCCTGAAGGTCGGCTTGAGCGGCACTTCGGTCGAAAAGGTCATCAATCGGGCTGAGGTGACCCGCGGAACCTTCTTCTACCACTTCAAGACCAAGAGCGATCTCGCGGCGTCCTTGATCGAACGCTACGCACAGGAGGACCGGCAGCATTTCGACGAGGCCATGAGAAAGGCCGAGCAGTTGGCCCGTGACCCCTTACAGCAACTGCTGCTGTTCGTCGGTCTGTTCATTGACATAGCACATCCGGAAGCGCACCGGGATGTACATCGGGCGACTGGGGGACGGTTCCCACTACGACGACGGGATCTACATCCTCCTCAAGGAGGTCGTGGACAATGCCGTGGACGAATTCATCATGGGCCACGGTCGGCAGGTGGAGATCGCGACCGAACCCAGCGGGCAGGTGATCGTCCGGGATTTCGGCCGGGGAATCCCGCTGGGCAAGGTCGTCGAGTGCGTCAGCCAGATCAACACGGGCGCCAAGTACAACGACGAGGTGTTCCAATTCTCGGTGGGTCTGAATGGAGTCGGCACCAAGGCGGTGAACGCGCTCTCGGACGCCTTCACGGTGAGGAGTCATCGGGAGGGACAGTTCGTCGAGGCGAACTTCAAACGGGGAAGGTTGGTGGGGGAGAAGAAGGGGAAAACCACCGAGCCGGACGGCACGTGGGTTCGCTTCACGCCGGACCGGGAGATCTTCAAAGAGTTCGGGTTCCAAACCGAGCACATCGAACATCGGCTGCGGCATTACGCCTACCTGAACAGCGGGTTGAAACTGATCTGGAACGGGCGGGAGTTCCTCTCACGGCGGGGATTGCTCGAGCTGGTGCTCGACGAAGTGAAGGAGGAGGCGATCTATCCGCCGCTCTATTTCAGTTCCAAGACCCTGGAATTCTGTTTCACGCACAGCAACAGCCGATTCGGCGAGACGTTCTGGTCGTTCGTGAACGGGCAGTTCACGAGCGACGGGGGGACGCACCTCAGCGCCTTCCGCGAAGGCCTCCTCAAGGCGATCAACGAGATCGCCGGCGGGAAACTCGAGGGGGACGACGTGCGGGAAAGCATGGTCGGCGCCGTGGCCATCCGGCTGAAGGACCCCGTCTTCGAGTCCCAGACCAAGAACAAACTGGGCAACACCGAGATCCGGACCGAGCTGGTCAACCGGGTGCGCGAGGAGGTCCTGCACTTCCTCAACCGGGACAAGGCCATGGCGGACAAGATCGTGGGCAAGTGCCTTGACACCCAGCAGCTCCGGAAGGAATTGCAGGAGGTCAAGAAACTGGCGCGCGAACGGTCCAAGGCCATCTCGTTGCGCATTCCGCAGCTCAAGGATTGCCGGGTGCACCTGGACAAGGCCAAGGGCAAGGGCGGGGGATCCATGGTTTTTCTCTGCGAAGGCGTCAGCGCGGCCGGTTCGATCACCTCGTGCCGCGACGTGATGACCCAGGCCATCTTCACCTTGAGGGGCAAACCGCTGAACGTCTGGGATCTGAAGCGTGACGTGATGTACAAGAACGACGAGATGTACAACCTCATGCGCGCCCTCGATATCGAGGACTCGATCGACAATCTCCGCTACGAACGCGTGATCCTCGCGACCGACGCCGACGTCGACGGCCTGCACATCCGCAATCTGATGATCACGTACTTCTTCCGGTTCTTCGAAAACCTCGTCCACGACGGACACCTGTGGGTTCTCGAAACACCTCTTTTCCGGGTGAGAAACAAGGAGGAGACCACCTACTGCTATTCGGAACCGGAGCGTGATCAGGCCGCCAAGCGCCTGGGTCGGGGCGTGGAGATCACCCGGTTCAAGGGGCTCGGCGAGATTTCGCCCAAGGAATTCAAGCAATTCATCGGTCCCAACATGCGGCTCAGCCAGGTCGAGTTCGCGCCCAAACCGGAGTCGACGCACATCCTCGGGTTCTACATGGGCCGCAACACGCCCGAGCGCCGAGTTTACATCATGGAGAACCTGGTGGTGCCGGTGGAGGACTGATCCGAAAGGAGATCGCCACCCCGGGACGTTCACTTGGTCGTCTTCACTTCGATCACATCGTGCGGCGCGGATTCGCGCTGGCCGGCCGAACTGACCCGGATGAAGCGCGCGCGGGCCTGGAGTTGGGCGAGGTCGGTCGCGCCCAGGTATCCCATGCCGGACTGGATGCCGCCGATCAGTTGGGCGAGCACCTGATCGAGGGAGGCCGAAAGTTCCTTCAGGGCTTCGACGCCTTCCGCGGCGACCTTTTGCGCGGCGTCGCGGGTGTGGCCGTACCGGGCCGCGGCTCCGGCTTTCATGGCGGCGGCCGAGCCCATGCCCCGGTACTGCTTGTAGAGCTTGCCGCTGATTTCGAGCGTTTCGCCGGGCGCCTCGGAACAGCCGGCCAAAAGGCCGCCGCAGATGACCGCCTGGGACAGGGTCAGCGCTTTGACGATGTCGCCCGACTTGGCGATGCCCCCGTCCGCTATCACGGAGACGCCGCAACGCTCGGACGCGCGCGAGCAGACGTACAACGCCGTCAGTTGCGGGATGCCAACCCCCGCGACCAGGCGGGTGGTGCAAATGGAACCAGGTCCCTGGCCCACCTTGATGCTGTTGGCCCCGGCCGCCGCGAGGAACTCGACCCCCTCGGCGCTCGTCACGTTCCCCGCGAGGATCGGCAGGTCCGGGAATCCCGACCGGATCATGCGGACGGCCTCGCCGACCCCCTTGCTGAAGCCGTGGGCGGTGGAGACGGCGACGACGTCCATTCCCCGATCGACCAAGGCTCCGACATGGTTCAGCAGTCGCTCGCGGTCGAGTTCCCCAAACGGGTTCCGGGTCGCGGAAACGGCGGCGCCGCAGACGAGACGGAACTGGGGGTCCCGGGCCGGCTTGAATTGGGCGCGACGTTCCAGGCTGATCCGCTCGATGTCGCTCAAGGTGAAGAGGCCGTGGAGACAGTCGTCGTCGTCCACGACGAGGATCTTGTGGATTCCCGGGTTGTCGGAAAAGAACCGGTCGGCGCGCGCGATCGGGTCGTTGCCAAGTTCGCGGACGTTGAGGGTGTGCACCTGGGACCGCGACGTGAGCGCTTCCGACACGAGCTTGGAAGCGTACCGCAGTTTCACCACGTGGCCCGGAAGGAGGCCGACCAGCTGGTTCCTTTCATCCACCACCGGGAAGGTGCTGAACGAGAATCTGCGCTCCTCGATCATGTGCAGCACGTCGCCGATCCGCTGGTCGGGTTTCACCTGGATCGGTTCCTGGATGAGCCCGTGGACGTGGTTCTTGACCCGGCTGAGTTCCCGAAGCTGCTCCTTCTCCGGCATGTTGTAGTGGATCAGACCCAGGCCGCCGTTGAGCGCCATGGCGATGGCCATGCGGGCTTCGGTGACCGTGTCCATGTCCGCCGAAATGACAGGGATGTTGAGGGTGAGCCCCTCGGCGAGCGACGTGGACAACTGGGTGTCGCGCGGCAGGATTTCCGAGTATTGCGTGGCGAGGGTGACGTCGTCGTAGGTCAGGCCAACGTGACGCTGGGCCGGGAAGAACTGGTCGGACGGCAGGTAGAAATCGGAGTCGACGGGATGTGGCGTGGCTGCCATGCGTCAAAATGAGGAACTCCGGGCCGGGGACGCAAGGCGGGAGTCGGGGAACCGGGACCCGCGGTCAGCGCGACGGCGTGATCTCGATCAGGCCGTCCTTGATTTCGACCTTGGAATCCTCGGAACCCGGGGTGAAAAGGCGCAACGGCCGACTCGGCCGCCCCCGGACCAGGACGCGGACGCGATTGGGCTCGGCGGTGACGTCGAGTGTGACGTCGTGAAGCCGGATTCCACGGATCGTGAGCGCCGTCCAGGTCACGGGCAGATTCGGAGCCAGGAGGCAGCCGTCGAGGCGCGGCCGGAAGCCGAGGAATCCATAGAGGAGGGTCTGCGGAACCAGCGCGCTTTCGAAGAATTCCGAGTCCAATCCGAGTCCGCCGGCGGTTCCGCCACCCTGCAGCGTCCCGCGGCTTTTGTCCGCGTAGTAGGTCCGGTACCCCCCGGCCTGCTCGACCTCGGCGAACCAGGTGGTCACTTCGCGCAGGCGCGACCACGCGTCATCAGGCCCATTCGTCTCAAGCCGGGCCATGATGTCGTGGTACGAGAAGCCAAGAACGGCGCCGCCATCCTGGACCTGTCCGCCCCAGGGATTGCCCCCGGGATCGGACCAGGCCCAGAGATAGGTCTCGAGATTGCGCCGCGTCGTCGCGCGCGGCCCGAAGCGCCAGTGATAGATGTCGGCGCCGGTCGAGGTGTCGCCCGCCACGACGCGCCTTCCGTCGATCCAATCCCGGATGGTCAGCGCGTGCTCCGTGGATGCGAACCCGTAGGCGATGGCTTCGTTGTTCACGAAAGTGAAGCCGTAGTCGTAGGGTTTTCCCGAAATGTCGCGCCAGCCGACGAACCGGCCCGTCGACTTGTCCCAGAATCGCTCGTTTCCCCGAAGTTGAAGTCCCTGGGCGAGCTCCAGAAGTTCCGCGGGTTCGAAGGCGAGCGGCCCCCCCGGGATGTTCCATTCGGGGTGCCGCTCGATGTGCCGCTCCAGCGCCGCCATCCGCCGGATCGCGTCGAAGTAGTAGATCGAGGCCAGGGCGTCCTCGCCGCCGAAGGGCAGTAGATCCCAGTAATTGTTCCCCACGCCGACTCCCGGTCGAAGCGTGCGTTTGCCCCCGGCCTCGACGACGTGGCCGCTCCGACCGTCATGCCCAACCCATGGAGTGAAGACCACCTGTTTCTCGGCGATCTGGAATTCGCGGATCGCCCAGGCGAGCGCGAGGCGCATTCGTTGAATGTTGCGACGCAGGAAATCGAGGTCACCCGACCAGCGGAGGTAGTCGTCGCACCCCTGGAGGTAGGCCGCGTTGTTGATGTTGTGCCGACTGTCGATGGCGGAGAAGCAGCGCAAAAGCGTGACTTCCGCGTCGGGCGGCATGCCTTGGAATGTCAGGCGAAGCCTCGTGATCCGACCTTTCCAGGCGGGATGCCGGGAGAGGGGTAAGTCGACGTCCTCGACGCTCCCGTTGGGATTGGGCGGGTTCAGAAAGAGCGATTGCCCGGGGAGAAAGGAGGTGGACCCCTCGGTTTGCCAGTCGATCCGGACCCTGGATTCCGTCCCCCACCGGCGCCCCGACCATTTCAAACGGAAGAAGGGTGACACGCCGGCGTCGAGGCGGATTTCGGGTGAGGTGATCGCGGATTCGCGGGCGTATTCCGCGCCGGGTTGGCCGAGTTGGACAGTCCAACCCTGCTTGGAATCGAGGGCCAGAGTGACGGCGCCCCTGAGCGTCCAGTCGTCGACTTGGGTGGTGGGATGAATGCCGAACCCGGTTCCGTACGGCACCCCGGCCACGGTGAAGTGCCATCCGACGCCGCCCGCCTGGGTCCAGAGCGGAAACGGCCAGCCCTGGCTGTGCGCCAATCCCTCGTGTTGCTGGGAGGAGACATAGCCCGCGGGATCGATGCGACGCTGGAGGTATCGGTCGCGGTACGTCTCGCGCAAGGTCCGCGTGGAGGGCGTGTCCGCCCGGTCAAGCCACAGCAGGGACATCGGAAGCCACGGGTCCCAAAGGGTCGTGTCGGGTCCGACGACGCGATGCTTGCGAAGGAGATCCTCGAGGTGGGCCATTTCCTTGTCGTGGCCTGGAACCTCGAAGATCTCGCCGGCGGAAAGGTTCGGGACCGAAAGCAACAGCGCCAACGCCACGACTGGTTCCCACGTCATTCTCGCAAATCGGTGCACGCGCCGTGGTACCCCTCCCAGGTGCCGCTGGGCAAGTCGGCAGCGGAGGTCCGTGAACCGTAGCCGCCGACGTCAGTCGGCGCTGACTTCCAGTCCGGAGATGGCGCGGACTGACGTCCGCGGCTACGGGTGGGCAGTTCGATGTCCGGAATCTGGAGGGAGCCGTCCCGCCAGGATCGGTCAACCGCCGGGCGGTCGCCTTGCGCCGCCGAGTTCATTGGCGCGCGGCGCGGCGGAGCAGGGGGCCGAGAACCTTCGCCTGGGCGTCGGCCTGGCGCATGAAACCCAGATCGTTCGGGTGCGAACTGTCGACGGTCCCCTCGCCGTCGTCCCCAAGCAGGTGTTCTCCCGGGAGATAGTGGAGATTCCTGACCCCGGCCTTTCGAAGCCGCTCGTACGCGGCCCGAAGCGCGGCGCGGCTGGTCTCGTTGCGTTCCAGCTTGGTGGACACCAGGAAAGCGTCCGCGTAGGACCGGTCCTCGACCAGGACGATCGGGGTGCGCGGGTGGCTCGCGCGGAGTCCGCGGACGAAGGGTTCGACCCGTTCGGTGACTTCGGCGGCGTTCATGTTGGGAAGGCAGTCCAGGACGTAGACCACGGGATCGAGTTCCGCGAGGAGGTTCGCCAATTCGGGTTCCATCCTGCCATTGCCGGAGAATCCCAAATTGATGTGGGGCAGGTGAAACCGCCGACCGAGGATGGCGGCGTGGGTCATGCCGGGTCGGGAGGCGCAGGCCCCGTGGAGGATCGAAGTGCCGTAGAACAGGATCGGACGCCGGGTGCCCTCACCCCATGGACCGGCGGCTGACAGCGAATCCCCGGACGGAACGCCGACCTCCGCGGACTGGGTTCCATTGTAGAGGGGGAGGTACAGAAGATATTCGCGCGTCCCAGGTCGAAGGCCTCGAGCCAGGACAACGGAATTGGTTTGTTTGTCGGGCCGACCCACGGCGAGCCAGCGCCATTCGCCCTGATCGGTCTTGGCGTAGAGATCGAGCCCGCTGACCCCGGTGGCAGGCATGTGAACCATCGCGAGATTCGGCGACGTGACCGACCAGCGCGCGTGGATTTCGGTGGCGTCGGTGACGAAGCGGACATGCAGGCCGGCCGAATGCCGGCTCAGGTTCCAGACAGGTGCCCGGACCACGCCCTCCGCGCGGGCCGGCAACCGATCGAAAGGCGCGGCGGTTTCGCGCCATCCCTGTCCTTCGACGCCCAACTCCCGGACGTCGGTCCACTCGACCGTCTTGGCCGGCTGGTCCGCCGCCCGGGAGGAAAGGGAGTAAGGCGGGCACGTCCCGGCGAGAAGGCACAACGTCACGGTGCGGAGGACTGGGTGGAACATGGCGGAACGCTAGCCACTTCGCCCCCGTCCCTCAACCCGGGACAGCCGAAGATCGCACCCTGAACCGACTCGGGTGGACAGCTCTTGGCGCGTTAGCGGGCCCCTTGTGCGACGGCCCCGGGGAAGTTGAGTCCCCGGGAAGTGTCGGCCGTGGAAGTGGCGGGCGGTTGTAGGCCTCGTGCGGCCGAGCGAGCCGGGTCTTTCGCTCCTGTTGTCCGGGAGTACCGGACGTAGACCGGTTCCTTGAGGGGGTTGAGTTCGCCAAAGTTCCGAAGGCGATAGAGGACCATGCTGGTGAGCTCGGTCCCCGCGGATGCGACGAGAGTTCCGCCCACGGTTTCCACGTTGGCGGCGAGAACCTGGCCGACGGTAAGGTCTTGAAGGGCCCGCGGTCGGATGACGGGGGCGTCGGCGTCGGAGATCTCGCAACCGAGATTGAAGCAGGCGCAGGCGTTATCGACGACCGCGGGGTCGTACTCGCCGGTTGATTTCCGCAGGGCTTCCAGGGCTTCCGCCTTGTCGCCTTTTTGCGACTCGAGCCGAGCGAGGTTCTGGAGCACGTTCAGGATACGGGCGCCAATCGGAAGGCTCTCACCGGCCACGTTGTCGGCGGGGAATCCTTGACCATCATATCCCTTGGCCTGATAGCGGACGATGGCGGCGACCGTTTCGAGGCGAGGGATGTGACGTAGGACATTCGCGCCAATTTCGGGCAGCTTTTGCAAAAGGCCGTGCTCGGCGGGGTTCAGGGGATGGCCTGCCCTGGATTTCTCGATCACCGTGGCAGGCAGGGTGAGGTAGCCAATGGGGGCCAGCAGCGCGGCGGCTTCGAGTTCCCATGAGTGCTCGAGACGAAAGAAACGGGCGTACTCCCGCACGGAATCGCGGACCCGTTCAGCGCGGCCGAAGGCCTCCGGGTACAGGCTGGCCAGAACTTCGGTCAGAAGGTGGATCGTTCCGTTGAGAGTACGTTCGAGCAGTTCGCGTTCCGCTGTGACCAGGGCGAACTGTTTCAGCCCGGCATCGAGGGCGCCGGCGAGCGTGTCCGAATTGCACGGCTTGTTCAGGAAACGGAAGACCTGGCCGCGGTTGACCGCTTCGAC
Source organism: uncultured Verrucomicrobiota bacterium (assembly GCA_942490575.1). Classification (GTDB taxonomy): domain Bacteria; phylum Verrucomicrobiota; class Verrucomicrobiia; order Limisphaerales; family CAIMTB01; genus CAIMTB01. Next base: position 43,701 of record CALNYA010000053.1, on the reverse strand, counting down.
GGCGGTGCGCTGGTCGGCGTTCCCGGTCAGCATCATTCTCACCGTGTCCGGCGCGAGGCCCCCGATTTTGACGAGGAGATCCAGACCGGTCATGCCCGGCATTTGCATGTCAACCACCACAACGGCGTAGGGTTCCGAGGACCTAACCTTCGCGATGGCCTCGGCGCCGCTTGTCGCGGTGTCGAGTGGGAAGCGGTTGCGCAACCCGCGTTGGACGCCGGAGATGAGATTGGCGTCGTCGTCAACGAAGAGGATGCGTTTGTTCATGATCAGTCTAGGACGTCGGCGCATTCGCGGCTGAGCGCGGTCCATTCCTCCAGGCGGTCCGCGAGGCCCAGGGAGGAGAGGTAGTCCAGGTCGACGGGCGCCTCGGTTGGGGTGCGTTGGGATTGGGCGGGCGGACGGGAGAGAGCCTCCGCGACATGGACGGTGGTGAGCGCGCTGAACTCGCGGGTCGGGGTAAGGCTGGGCTGATGGTGGAGGGTGACAGTCTCGACCACGGGCCCAGGCAAACCCCACATCCCGAACAGATAGCCACCGACTTGGGCGTGGGTGGCGCCAAAAACCTCCGTCTCCGCCTCCCTCAACGTCGAGGACTGATCCATGGCCATCCGAGCCATGTCGTCATACCCGGCGGGGGAGGCCGCCGCGAAGATCAGGCGACCCGCGTCGTGCAACATCCCCGCGACGAAGGACTGCTCGATGATGGCGGGAGAGGCGTCCTCGGTTTCGGCGATCCGCTTCGCCGTGCAAGCGACGGCGAGGCTGTGAGACCAGAGTCGATCCAGTCGGAGGCTGCCGAACTGCTGGCCTTCGATCCCGTTGAAGGCATGGGTGGTCATCAGCACCAGGGATCGGAGCGTGTCGACGCCTGCGAAGTGGACCGCCTCCGTGATGCTGGCGATTTCGCGGGATTCTCCGAAGTAGGCGGAGTTGACCATCTTGAGGACCGTCGCGGACATCGCGATGTCGCCGGAGACGATGTCGGCCACCTCCGCGAGATCCACTTCGGGCGCCTGAAGCAGTTGGACGAGTTTGACGCGGACCGACGGCAGGCAGGGAAGCTGATCAACCTGGCCGACGAGTTCCCGGAGGCGCGGGTTGTCCAGTGATTTTCCGGCGGCGAAGGCACGGTTCAGGACCGCGGTGAGGGTTTTAGGGGCGCAGGGTTTGGCGAGATGTTGGTGGGACACACCCACGCATTCCGCGACGAACATCGCGTCGGTTTGGCCGGAGAGGATCAATCGCACCGTCAGAGGAGAGCGCTTCATGACTTGGCGGAGCAAATCGGCCCCGTTCATGCCGGGCATGCGCATGTCCGTGACGACCGCGTCGAACGTTTGTTTCTCCATGCGCTCCAGGGCCAGAGCGCCGCTGGTCAAGAACTCCATGTCCCAGTCCTTTCGAATGCCGCGGAGCATCCGTTGGAGCCCTTGCAGCACCAATGGCTCGTCGTCCACGAAGAGGATCTTGTGTCTCATGGGTGCGGGTCGACCCGGGACTCGTCCTCGGGATCCTGGCTCTTGCCCGCGGATCGGGTGGTGGACTGCCGGAGGGGCAGACGGATGATGAATGTCGTGCCCCGACCAATCTCGGTCTCGAATGTGAGAGTGCCGCCATGCTTGTCGACCACCACCGAGCGCGCGATGGGCAAGCCTTGGCCCGTGCCCTTGCCGGGCGCCTTGGTGGTGAAGAAAGGGTCGAAAAGCCGGGTCCGGATGGCCTCGGGGATGCCGGTGCCCGTGTCCGTGATGCGAACCTCCACCCAGTCCCGATCCCGGCGGGTCGAGACGACGATGCGGCCCATGCGGCCCGAGTTCGCGCCGACGACGTCAGCGATGGCGTGTGCCGCGTTGACGACGAGGTTGAGAATGACCTGATTGAACTCGCCGGGCAGGCAGGGCACGAATGGCAGTCCCGGGTCGAAGTCCGTCTCCACCTCGGCGACGTATTTGTACTCGTTGCGGGCGACGGTGAGGGTGCATTCGATGGCGTGGTTGAGGTCGACGGCCGCTTTTTGCCTGCTGCCGGGATGGGAAAACTCCTTCATGGCCTGGACGATCTTGGTGATGTGCCCGGTCCCCTCCAGACTTTGGCCGATCGCCTTCGGAATTTCCGCCAGGAGATACTCGACATCGGTCTCGCGCAGCAGGTCTTCGACCGGGGCCAGCTTATTCTTCAAGCCCGGTTGGGACTCGGGATGGTCCGTCAGTTCCTTGACCGCGGCCACGACGCGGCACAGATCCTTGAAAGCGTCCTGGAGGAATCGGGTGTTGTCCCCGATGTACTGCATCGGGGTGTTGATCTCGTGGGCGATGCCGGCGGCGAGTTGCCCGATGGATTCGAGCTTCTGGGCCTGCCGGGAATGGATTTCATTCTGAACCCGTTCCGCCTCGGCCTGTTTTCGCTCGGTGATGTCCTCCTTGACGGCGAGAAAGTGAGTGGTTTCCCCGTTCTCACCCTTGATGGGCGAGATCACGGCCGCCTCCCAGTAGAGTTCTCCGTTTTTTCGGCGATTGTGCATCTCGCCGCGCCATTCCTGGCCGCTGGTGAGGCGTCCCCACAGGACCTCGTACACCTCGGTCGGCATCTTTCCGGACTTCAATACGCGGGGGTTCTTGCCCAGGACCTCGGCCACCTCGTATCCCGTGACGGAGGTGAATTCCGGGTTCACATATTCGATCCGGCCCTTGGTGTCGGTGATGACAATGCTGGCAGGGCTTTGTTCGACAGCCCTGGAAAGGGTTCGCAACCGCTCTTCGGCCAAGTGCAAGTAGGTCAGATCGCGCACGATGGCCCCCGCGTGCCAGCGGTCGTGGAGACACACGGAGGCCAGCGAAAGTTCGGCGGCGAACGTGGTGCCGTCCTTGCGCAACCCAAGCAATTCGACGACCCTCCGGACCGGTTTCCCCTGCTGGCCCATCGCCTGCCAATCCGGGAAAGCGTGCTCCGCTCCCGAAGGATGGTTGGGCACCAGGAATTCATCCAGTTTCCTTCCCAGCGTCTCGGATTCGCTGTAGCCGAAGATGAGTTCCGCCGAGGCATTCCAGAAACTGATCGCCCCGTCGGGAGCCATCAGGACGATGCCATCCAGCGCGACGGAGGCGATCGCCCGGAAGAGGGCTTCGCTCTCCTTCAACGCCCACTCCGCCTTCGCCGCGTGCCGAGGTTTCTGATCATCGTCGACTATCAGTAGGGTGCTCATCACGCGGGCGGCTGTTGGAGCACTCGGGAACGGGATGGAAGCGGAGAGGGCTTTCGTTCCTTGCGTGCCCGACAAACTTCAAGGCTTTCCGGACTCTGGATCCGGTCTTCCTACAAAGTTATCGGCGCCGTCACGCTGTGCCTTAATCACGAGTTCTCCGGGGTGGAGACTGCTCACCGAGGGCCTCCGGCCCGGCGTCGGTGGGTTGCCTCAGGGAGAAACCGAAAACGGCGGCCACATCCCAGCGAAACGGCCGGCGCAAGGTCCTGGTACGGAAGAGGTGGGGGAGTTGTGTAACGGCCGAAACTTCGTCGTGTTCGCCCCGGTCTTGCGTCCACCCGGTTCGATCCCCTCCGGACGCCACATTTCGCTTCAGGCATTCCGCGGCTTGGGCACAATTCCTCCCATGGACCTCCTGACACGCGCCCCTCTGGAGCGTGGTGGGCTGCGAAACGCTTCCTCTTCCCGCGGCATGGGATGGCGCAACCGCCAACGCTCGCGCGCTCATTGGTTTATGGCGGCGACTCGAAGCTTCAAATCCTGAACCCATGAACCTTCATCTCAACCGCCAATGGGCCGCCATCCGCTATGGGCTGGTCTGGCGCAAACCGACTTTCCTCGCCCGCATGGCGGGCTTCTATCTCCGAAGCTTCGTGGTGCGCGAACGCCAACCGCTGCGCTATGTCGATTTCGCGGTCGACTACGCCTGCAACCTCAAATGCGCTCATTGCTTCGCCACCTCGCTGGAGAAAAGTCCGCGTCCGCGACTTCAGGTGGAGGATTACCGGAGGATCGCGACCGAATGCCTGGAACTCGGCGCCATCCACCTGTCCGTCCAAGGAGGTGAGGCGACCTTGGTGAAGAACCTCGAGGAACTCATCCGCAGTCTGTCCCCGCGGAAAGCCCTCATCTCCATCACCACCAACGGGACCACCATCACACCCGACCTGGCCCGGCGCCTCAGGAGCTACGGGGTGGACCAACTGAACATCAGCATCGACTCCTTCATCCCCGAGGAGCACGACAAGTTCCGGGGCGTCCCCGGTTCGTGGGAGAAGACTTTCAACGGACTCCAGACCGCGCGGCGTACCGGACTCCACGTCCAGGTGAACACGACGGTCTCGAAGTGGAGCCTTTACAGTCCCGGCTTCCGGCGACTGGTCGACTACTGCGTCGCGAACCGCATCCTGCTCAACATCGTCCTCGCGGCGCCGTCCGGGAACTGGGACGCCAACCTGGAAGCCACGCTGGACGCCGCCGACATGCGGGTCGTGCGGGCCATCATTCAATCCTCGGCGTACGTGCGCCAGGACATGGATTCCATCGTGCTCGGGCGGGGATGCCCGGCGATGAAGGAAGCGATCTACATCACACCCTACGGCGACGTCCTCTGCTGCCCGTTCATCCATGTCAGCTTTGGAAACCTCCACGACGAACCCCTGAAGACCATCGTGGCGCGAGCCTTGGAGTACCCATTCCTCAAGGCCCACGCCAAACAATGCCTGGTCGCCGAGGAACGGGTCTTCATCGAGAAATATCTGTCGAAGACCTTTGGCCGGAAGGACCTGCCGGCCGATTGCGGCCAGGTGTTCGGGCGCCCCCAGGAGGTGGCCGACGAATACACCCTCCCGAGCCCGGTCGTCGTTCCCGAAAACGAGGTCGCCGCCGTCGTCGCCGAATGGCGCGGCCGCTGCTGAGTTGATCAGGGAGAGAACGGACTTGGTGCAACATGGGGAGCGCTTCAGACTTCGCCCCCGTCCCTCAACCCGAGAGAGCCTGGGGTCGGCCCCTGACCAGACCAGGCGGTTCCGATTCGCGGTTCGGTCGCCGCGTTAGTCAGCGCGCATTTCGACGCGGGGGCTATCGCTGGTCCCGAGGCATTTTCCGTTTGGTCGCCGAACGGCGAAGTGAAAAAAATCGATCAACTTCAGCCGGATTGTCGGGCCACCTTTGGAGAAAGCGCCGTTGCCTGTTTGGTAAGGAAGGCCTCCAATTCGCCGAACTCTGGAAGGTCACACTGGTTTCGATGTTTCCGGGCGCCAGTCCGGCTGTCTTTGAAACCAGGCAACCAGGTACAAGCCGTGACGGCAGTCGTTGTCCGTGAGGTATCGCTCTGCCAACTGGGCTTTCATCGAAGTCTTCAGTTGGGTATTCCATGACCCTTTTGACTTCAATGATTACCTTCACGTTTCCAAACACCTCATTGTCTGTCTGGGTCAGGGCCGTTACATGGATGTCTGTACGGTCGAAGCGGTGAATCTGGACTTCGCGGTTCAGGACGACACCACGCTGTTTCAGGTCATCTTCCAAATGAACTTTGATCCACTCGGAAATTGATTCCTCGGATCTGTGCTTCTCGCCGTTCCAGAGGAACTGCGCCATTGGTGTCTCGCCTCGCAAACGCCTCTGCATTCCGTCCAATGAGTCAATGATCACCTCGATCAGTTGGTCGCCGCACTGCACCAATCGGGATCGTCGGCATGCTGCGAGTTGGAATAGATCGTTCGGCGTGGTCGGTTGCCAAGTGTGGCGACGGGTCTGCTCCTGGGCACGGGAGAGAACCCTGGGAAGCAGGGAGAATCTTGGATACATCCTGATCAAACGTTGGAGCTCATGACACCCGGCTACCGTCCCAATATCGGCTAGGTGAGAGACAAGGCTGTCCCGCAAGTTCGCCATCGCCCATCGAGTGGTCACTGTTCCACCGCGCTCGCGATCGGGGTCCTCCGCCAGCGGATATTGCGCAAGCAGCCACTCCCAAAGCTCACCAATTTCTCCTTCCGACATCGTTTTCAGCATTCCAGCCGGAGAACGGTGATAGTCGTAGGCAAACCCTTCGATCACCGCGCGGCTAAAAGTGGACGCAACTTTCCGCGAGCTTTCTGACCCGGAGGCCGATCGCCTCCTCTCGCCGTGAACCATGAGCAACGCGCGGAGCTCAGGGCAACATCCCGGTACTCTTTTCGAACCGGAACTTTGTCGGGAATCCTCAGCCGCACGAACTCTAAAGTGCCTGGAACATTATGCTTGAGCAGCTCAGCCATGAGTTGAGCGTGGCATTGTGGTTTGAGTCTTCCCCTGTTTCAATCGCTTCAACAACGCGGCTCCGAGCACGTCATCCCAATTCTCAGGAAGCTTCTGGAGTACCCAGAGGTGCTCGCCCTCCCTGTTCTCCTGCGAGGCTGTTTTTACGATCCAATGTGTGGCTTCCTCTGGGACTCGATTCAATGCTTCGGCTGTCAGCATCTGATGCACCTGCAACCCGTCATAGTAGCGCAGCCGTATGACGGCCGGCATCCAGCGTCGCCAGACTTCGCAAGGCAAGGTCCGGAATACATGCTGATTCTCATTGAAGAGCAACACCAACGCTCGAAACCCGGCGACGGCTGGATGGTAGAGAATGTTCCGCCGCGAAAACCATTCCCCTGGACAAGGTCCACGTCCGCTCAGATAGCGTTCCGCTGCGGTTATCATCCGCGATTTCGTCGGATCATCAGCGCTCTTCCATCCGACAAGTTCCCGAATATCCATGTGATGCCTCTTCCGGCAGTAGTGGCCGTTATCCTCAATCTCCAGCCAGAAGCAGACGTTCCACCAGGCGTCCATATCACCGGTTTCGGCCTGGACGAGGAGCGGAGAGCAATCGTTCCGCAGGCAACGGCGAGAGCACCTTCGAATTACGTTGCCATTTCGTTTGAACGCGACGGCGTTCGTCCTGAGAATACGCGCGCGCATTCTTCGCCTCGTCGGAATTGAGCATTACTGGTCTGAGCCAACGGGGCATGGCCTCGATCAGAATCGGCAAGCGTTCTGCCGCACAAAGTACTGCATCGATCCGTTCCGCGTCGTCCGGAGAAAATACCCAGTTGACAAGGTAGGCAAAGCCTCTCTGAAGTTCGGTCGAGTCTGCGGACTCCAGCTTTTCCAATAGCCACGGCAAATCGCCTGGCGCCACCAGTCGCAACCCCGATCCGGCGACCACTAAAGCATCCCTATCTGCATCGTCAAAGAGTGGCACCATCGTCTCAATCAGCCTATGCCTCAGATCGAAACCGCCCTCAAGGGCGGTGATCAGACTCGATTCATGCCGTCTATTCGATAACTCGTGCTTCTTCAACCTCGCGAACAACGCTTGAGCAAAGGGAATCATGACCGAGTCGTCATCTAGGTGTTTGACGGCATGTTCGAGAATTCGGTAGACGAGTCCGGAATATGCTCCGTCAAGTGAATCGTGGCACTCCGGTTGCGCCTGGACCCATCCTAGGGCCGTCGGTAGGTCGGCCACGTTGAGCTTCTGCACCAATTTTCCACAGAGAAACGATTGGTACAGACCGTGGAGTCTATCGTCTGGGATTGGGAGCGATGCAAAGAGTTCATCGGCGGAAATGTATTCTGGCCAACAGGCGGAGAGTCCAGCGCCCCGAAGCTCATGATTCGGGTCAAACCCGCATTGAGCCAGCGCGAGGGGACGCAATTGCTTTTTCAGCTTGGCGTCCCCCGACCGTGCAACAACTGCCGCTGCCCACTCCCGGATTTCCTGCTCTTGTCCGGTGTCGAGCGCCAGTCGTGTCGTGTCAGGGAAAGAGTTCTTTGAGATCGCAGGCCTCCGTCATCGAGATGACTTCAACTCGAGCTTCCGCCGCCAACTTTCGGTTCATCAGGTGTTTCCGCAACTGGGCCGCAAGTCCGGGATAGCACAACTTGCGATACCGACCTCTCATTCCCCGCCAGCCAGCGTGAACTGAATCCTGGGCGAACGCATCAAGTAGTGCTTCGACCAGCGCGAACTTTTCCTTGGGATCAGCGGTTGCGACATCGCTCCGGAGGAGCACTTCTGGCTTAACCTTGGAAAGATGAAGAAATATGTTGGAACCAGGATTGGCTGCTCAGGCAGCAACTTCCCGTAGTTGCGGAATCACTCATGATCCGAATCGTTCGGATGAGTCAGTAGATCAAGAATTTGGCGTCGGTTAAGACCTTCCTGCGCAAGGAAGCTAGCAGCCAGAAACCTCACCGTACGTCTGGATGCGCCCAACCCAGCCGATGCCTACCTCGGAGGTGAAGAGTCCTGTGTTGAGGGTTTCTTGGACGACGGATTGCGTGACTTGCAAGCGCTGTTGTTTCCACGTTACGAAGCCTGTCGCCAAATCGGACAATGATATATCGGATGGGGGCATTTGGGCCTGACTGGGGGCGTCCAGACCGCTAGTTCGATTGCAGAAGAACGCCGTGGCGGCAATATGCTTTATGACGGCTATTCGTACTTCCTTGGCGAAAGCTCGGAACGGCTTGCGTCTGGCGCTTCTAGTCCGCAAAGTTCGCGACAACCTGTCGCCATAACCTTGCGCTGCGTCGGCGGCAAAGGAGCCACCGCGCGCTTCCCAGAGGCGCATGAGCAGATCGAGGGTGAGGGGCTTGACGGCGAAGGAAACGACTTCGCTTGTCACCGTTTCCTGAAATCGCTCTGGCTCAGTCAACCGAACCTTGGCGGCTTCCAGGACTTGGTCGCGGGTCAGTGGCGCCAATTCGTGAACCCCGAGAGCATCCTTACCCCAAAGATCGCGCAAGGTATCCCCAAGGGATATCTGCCATTCAGCTGTGCGGGATGCGATCGCCAGATGCATGTTCTGGACGGGTGCAACGCGCCGAAGTGCGCGGTCAGTAACCCGCGACGGCGTCGACTCGCAAAAGGCACTCATCGAAGCTGTCGAGGAAGATGTGAAGTTCACTGCCATTGCGCTGCCAAGCCAGGAACTCAGGGCTTTTGAATACGTCCTCAACGAGGAAGGTGTTCAGCGGTGTAGCAACTCAATTCCGGTACAGGATTCTTGCCCTTCAGGGAGCCGCTTCTTCAAGCGGCTTTCCGCGTCACGGATAGCGAAGCTTTTCCCGATTCCAGGTTCGCCCAACAGCACCAAGCAGGGTTTGGACGACAGGTCATCAATCCGAACGACGTCGGTTTTCCAGCACCTGGCCCATTCAGCGTCAGAAGCGGGGGTAACAGAAATCCCTGGGAATCCAAACTAAAGCCACCTCGCGTGGCACCCAATATCGTTTCCAGTTGTAGGCGTTATCCGGCATGTACTCCGGAGTTTTATACCGAGGTCAACCGATAGCCGCCAACAGCTTAAGGGCTTTCCGCCGCTCCGTGACGTGGGGCGCTTTTGGGGACCTGAACGCAGTCAATCCCGGATTTTGTTTGTGATGCGCGGGGGCCGTTTGGTCTTGGAGTGGCGCAGGGGGGATTTAGTGATGCGATAGGCGCTTGGGTAGAATTCGAATGGCCCCTGAGGCTTCCGCCGTGGACCCCATGCGAGGCGGGATGGCAGGATCCAGCCCTCATGAACGGAACATTCGGGATTCGGGGCGCGGTCGTGGGGGACGCGGAGACCATCGCGGAGTACAACCGACGGCTGGCCTGGGAGACCGAACATCTTCAACTGGATCCGGCGGTGGTCCTGCGCGGAGTGGAAGCCCTGATTCGCGATCCCTCCAAGGGCGAGTATTTCGTCGCCGAAGCGACCGGGAATTCCGTGTCCGGGGTCATCGGGCAGTGTTGCGTGACCTACGAGTGGAGTGATTGGAGGAACGGCAACATGTGGTGGTTCCAGAGCGTGTACGTGCAAGCCGACTGGCGGGCCCGAGGGGTATTTCGCGGGCTCTTCGACCACGTGCATCAGGCGGCCGTGAGCCAGGGGGTGGTCGGGCTCCGTCTTTACGTGGAGGAAGACAACCGGACCGCGCAGGAAGTCTACCGACGGCGTGGAATGCGACAGACCGCCTACAGGGTCTTCGAGCGGGTGCTGTAGTTGGGGCAAGGGCCCGCCCCCCGACCAGGGGAATTCAGCGTCCCCGGAGGGCCGCCTCGACCGTCACGGCCAGGTGGGCGGCGCCGACGGCATCGGGATGGATACCGTCGGGGAAGGCGTCCATTGAATTCCGGGTGGCGAGTTCGAAATCGATGAGGGGCCAACCTTCACGGATGGAAGCGCGCCGGATGGTGGCCGCGATCGGGCCGGAGGTGATTTCCGCGGTGATGCCCCAGCGATCCTGGAAGACGGTGGGCGGCGTGCAGAGGTAGACGATGGGCTCGCTGGGAAGTGTCAGAAAGGCGCGGACGAGTCCGTAGAGGTCGCGTTCGAACGTGTTCTGGAACCGCCAGTTCTGTGGCTTGGAATCATTGGTCCCGAGGGCGATGACCACGACCCTGGGAAGAAACGCCAACGCTTCCTGGAACTGCCCGGTCGCCGTGTAGGGATGGTCCCCGCCTTTGAGGAGAGTGGCGCCGCTGACGCCGAAGTTGCGCACCTCGTAGGCGTTCCCGAGTAGTTGACCCAGGACGGCGGGGTAGGCGGACGACTCGGGATGGGAGAGACCGGAGCCGGCGGTGATGCTGTCCCCGACGCAGGCGACGCGGGTGCGGCCCCGGTATTCACGGGCGGGGATCGCCCGTTTGGGCGGGGTGTTGCAACCCGCGACGACGAACGAACCGAGGGCGGCCAGGGCCGCTCGACGGGAATGAGGAGAACGCCACCAGCGCATGGGCGACTCTAGAGGGCCCCCGGGAGGGTCCTGCAAGCGTCCCGGAGACCGATCGATCGATGTCGATCAGGCGCCCTTGGCGTGGCGGGAGGCGACGACCGACCAGTCGATCACCTGGAGGAAAGCGCCCACGTAGTCGGCCCGCTTGTTCTGGTACTTGAGGTAATAAGCGTGTTCCCAGACGTCGATGCCAAGGAGCGGAACCCGGCCGGCCATGTACGGGGAATCCTGATTGGGGGTGGCTTCGATCAGCAAATCGCCGGATTTCTCCCGACTGAGCCAGGCCCATCCCGAACCGAACACGGAAAGCGCGGCCCGGGAGAACTCGGCCTTGAACGCGTCGAAGGTTCCGAACCGTTTGACGATCGCCTCCATGAGCGGACCCGAGGGGGTGGCGCCACCGTTGCGCTTGAGGACCCGCCAGAAGAGCGAGTGGTTGACGTGTCCGCCCCCGTGGTTGCGGACCGCGGTTCGGATCGCCTCGGGCACTTCGCCGAGATTGGAGATCAGGTCCTCGGCGGATTTGGCGGCGAGATCGGCGTGGCCCACGAGGGCCCGATTGAGGGACATCACGTAGGAGGCGTGGTGCCGGTCGTGATGGATTTCCATCGTTCGGGCGTCGATGAACGGTTCCAGGGAATCCACCGCGTAACCCAAGGGCGGCAGGCTGTGGGGACCCGTGGGCGCGGGGGCCGCCGCCGGGGCGGCGGCTTGGGCCAGAAGGCTCGGGGTGGAGAGCGCGGCGGCGGTGGGAGCGAGTGCGACGGCCTTGAGTGCGGTGCGGCGGTTGATCATAGGAACAGGCGAAAGGATGGCGGAGGATCGCGTGGCGTCAATGAATGAGCCTGGAACGACGGAGCGGCACGGGGGCGTCAGGTTTCCCTGGGAACGTCGAGTTGGTCTTTCTGCGTGGCGATCTGCCGGGTGATCTCGAAGGCGAGGTCCAGAGCCAGTTTGGCGGATTCACCGCTCACCAGGGGCGTCTGGTGTTTCCGGACGCAATCGATGAAGTGGGTGAGTTCGAGCATCAGCGGTTCCTCCTGGGTGATCGGCACCGGTTCCCGGACGATTCGGCGTCCCGCGAACTCGACCACGATGGAGGCGTCCCGCGAGTGAAGCAGTTTCTTCAGGAGGGAACTTTCCTTCTCGTCCGCCCGGGCGAGGCGAAGCGTGTACCCCGACTGGGCCCGGTAATCGAGGGAGACATAGGCGGGTTGCGCCCCTCCCGAGAACACCCGGATCTTGCGCATCCGTTCCGAACTGACTCGGCTCGCCGTGAGGTTGGCGACGCAGCCGTTGGCGAACCGCAGGCGGGCGTTGGCGATGTCCTCGCCCCGGCTGAGGACGGCGATCCCCACGCCGTCGACACTCACCACCGGCGATTTGACGAACGCGAGGACGATGTCGAGGTCGTGGATCATGAGATCCAGGACGACTCCGACGTCGGTGCTCCGGGCGGGGAAGGGGGACAGTCGGTGGGCTTCGATGAAGCGGGGTTCGGGAGCCACTTCCTGAAGGCGCTGGAAGACCGGATTGAACCGTTCCACGTGGCCCACCTGGAGGACGCATCCGTGGGCCTGCGCCAGGGCGACCAACGCCGCGGCGTCCTCGGAGTTGTCGGTCATCGGTTTTTCGACGAGGACGTGGCGCCCGCGAAGGAGCAGGTCGCGCGCGATCGAAAAATGGGACGACGTCGGTGTGACGATGCTGAGGGCGTCCGCGACTTCGGCCGCCTGTTCGAGACTGGCGAGAACCGGGACACGGTGGCGTTCGGCCACGGACCGTGCCACTTCAGGGGACGCGTCGTAGACACCGGCGAACTGGATTTCACCCGAGGCGGCCAGACTGGAATAGATCCGGGAATGTTCCTTCCCGAGCGATCCGGTGCCGATGACGGCGACGCGCAATGCGGCACGCATGCGGCCACGGTACGGGAGCGGGCAGGGCGCGCCGATCACGAATTTTGATCAAGAACGCGGATGGACATTTCGCGACGCTCGGATCAACGATCGCCCCCGTCGATGGCCGGATCCTCCCGGTGGTGGCTGCATGACCAAACAGACCTGGAAAGCGAAGCTCGAGGCGTTTCTCGATTTGGAATCGATGGAGCAGCCCAAGGAGGAGGAAGTGTACGTCCCGCGCAAGGATCTGCGTCTCGTGTTCTGGGTCGACGGCGGGCCGAAGGTCGTTGGTCACCGCGCGAACCTGGTGGTGAATTTCAATGATCCGGATCTGCTGGTCCTTTCCCTTCAGGTCCGAAAGGCGGTCCGAATCTACCGGATCCCGTATGCGCGGCTGGCGTGCGTCGAATTGGTCCACGGCTCCGGGGATACGGAAGATCTGATGCCGCGAAAGGCGGCGCTCAACTGACGGACTGACCGGCGGATCGACCCGCGCGGTCGAGGCTTCGGACGGGTTTTCCGGCCACTTCCCGCCGTCACCCCTTCGCGCGACTTATTCCGTGGGGCCGGAGGTCTCCGGGAATCGAATCAAACGAGGATCCAGGAGGAACGGTCGCGAGGGCCCCACCCGGATCCGGGGGAAGTCGGGGTGGGCCGGGTTGAGAAGGTAGTTGTGTTCGTCGGGGACGAGCACGCTCGGCACGGCGAGCACGGCGGATCTCGCCTGCCGGACCCATTCACTGCCGATCTGTTGGGTCAACCGGGGCGGAGGCTGGGATCGCCAGGCGGTCGGGAGACGGGACGCCGGGTACGTTTCGACGAGATCCGATTCGCAGGTGATTGGGAAGACGACCCACCGGAAAAGCACCGGAGGGTTGAGGTGGACCAGAAGTTCCAGGGCGGCCAGGGACTGGGTGGCGCTGGTGTAGACCACCCGCGTGCCGCGCAGGTTCCAGCGTCCTCCGTTCCGGGCCGCCCCGTCGCCCGAAAAGGCGCCCTCGGCGTGACGCTCCTTGATGATCCGCCAGACCGTCCGCATCAGCGCATTCGGGGTTCCAACGATCAGGAATAGACGCCGAACTCGATGCGCCCCAGGAGATCCTCCACTTCACGCGCTCCCGCCTCGGTCACGGCGAAGTCGAGCGGAGTGACCCCGCCCAGTCCGTGCTGGACGGAGTCCAGCCAGCGACGCGCGTTCTCCTGTCCTTCCAGGACCTCGGCGGCGCGACCGGCCAACCGCGCGAATCGCACGACCCGATCGGATTCCGCCCGATCGAGCCGTCCCTGGGTCCTCCGGCGATGCAGCGTGGCCTTCGAAATCCCAAGGAGGGCGGCGAGTCGGTCGAGGGGAATCCCAAGACTCTCCCTCAACGCCTCCAATTCCACGATGGGGAGGCCCAATTCGATGGCATGAACGATCCGGGCGGGAGTCAGATCCTCGGGGGGATTCTCGGGCGCCCGCAGATGGAATCCGACCACGCCGCCCGCCCGGGCCACCGAACGGATCGCGGACCGCGAGGAGGGCTGTCTCATATGAGGCGATGGTTCGTCTCAAATGGAATCATGTCAAGGCGCGGGGCGCGACCCGTTCTTGGGTGGTGTGGGGGATTCAATCCCGGTTTCGCCGACGGGCGCGGGTGTTGGAGACGCCGACGGGGCTCGAGGCTCCAGGGCCGGCGCGGGGTCGGTCGGCGACGGTTCCGGCGGGACTGGGATCTCCGGTTGGGAATGAATCGGGTCGCCGTGGGATGAGCCGTGGCCGGGGCCGAAAAGGCCGAAGAGAAGGCGGAGGGGTTGAAGCGGGAGCAGCAAAAATTTGGGGATGTAGAGGGGCTCGGCCGCCACGTCGGACAAGGTTCCCGAGATGCGGAACTCGAAGAGCTTGGTGAGTGGACGGAGGATCAGGCCGAAGAGGGGGCCCATGGGGGTGAAATTGCCGAGGATCTGGGCCTCCACCTTGGCGCTGACGTTCTGGTTGAAATCGAGTTGGCCCCGGTAGAACAGTTTCGCCGGGGGACAATCGATGGTGAAGTCGCGTGTGTGGATGACGCTGTCCTCGAGCGTGAAGGTCGCGTCGGCGGCCCGGGCGCGGTTGTTGCCCAGACCGGGCGACACGGCGTTGAGGACGGGGCTGACGAAACCGAAGATGGGCGCGTCCCAGAGGAGACCGTCGGCGAGGGATGCGCGGCCGGCGCCATTCCAGGAATGGATGTCGGAGGTCCGGGCGGAGTGGACATGGAGGTCGAGGTCGAGCAGTCCGCTCGCGATGTTGGTCCGCCCCTCGGTGGCGTGGTGGAGCAGCTTTCCGAGTTCCGCCTGCCGGATCCGCGCCTCGAACCGGTAGAGGCCGTCGTCCGGATTGGCGAGGTCGAAGAAGGCGTTTCCAGCGAGGGTGCCATCGAAGAACCGGCCACTGAGGTTGGTCAAGGTGAGCGTGGAACCTTTCCAGAGGAGGTCGGTCTCGATGGCTTCCGCCTTCAGGCGCCAGAATTCGAACGGACCTCCCTGGATGGAGAGGGTGAGATCGGCGGACTCGGAGTCCTTCGGACGAAGGGTTCCGTTGGCTCGGACGCGGGGTGGAGTGGCGAACTGGTAAGGAACGATCTTCTCTGGGAACGACGGGCTGATGGCCGCCGCCGCGACGAGCGGGTCGATGGTGTTGACGGCGTTGGTGAGCCAGAGGCGGCCGTCGGCGAAATCATAGCCGACACCTTCGGCCACCGCTTCGCCGGCACCCCGGGTCAAACGGACCGGGGACGCCACGAGAAACCGGTTGGTGTAGCCGACCCGGGCCTCCAAACGGTCGAAATGTTGCGAGCGAAAGTTGAAATTCGTGGCGACGATCGTTCCAAGAATCGCCTGCCGGGTTCCTTCGGTCCACGGACCCCAGACGGAGACCACGGCGTCGACGGGATTGAGAAATTCGAAGAGGTCGACGATTTCGCCGCTTTGCTCGCCGAGGACGGGTTTGAGGACCGGAGGCATCACCCGGCCCCGGCCCTCGATGCGGTATTCGCGGGTGGCTTCGCTGAATTCGATCGAGATTTCCTGCCGCCCCTCCGGGCGCGACGTCCGCAGATCGGGCAACCGCCAGGCGGCTCCGTCGTAGGAGACGGACGTGACGGCCTCATCGAACGGGATGCCCTTGAAACTGCCCGCGCCCACTTGAACCGTTCCGTCGACGCGGACGGTGGGCCTGACGGACTGCTCCCAATCGACGTCTTTCGCGCCCCACGGCGGGAGGGTGATCCGGGCTTGAGCTTCGATCCGTGGGGGAGAGGACCACTGGTAGCGGAGGATGTTTTCAAGACTCCGCGGACCGAGGAGCGAATCAAAGCCATGGGGATCGAAGCTGGATTCCGCGCCGACCGTCGCGACGCGCGAAGCGACGTCCAGATCGCCACGGACCCGCAGGCGGCCTCCGTAGAGTTCGGCGTCGATTTCCCGAACGGCGAGTTTTGGGGCGTTCCAGTCGACGACCGCATGGACATGGTCGATCGAGACGCGATCGGAGCGGATTCCGTCCAGTTCGACGTCGACGCGACCCGCCAGGGGCCAGGCTTTGGACCAGAAGGCGACGTCGGGGGGCGGAGGCTTGGCGTCGGAGGACGGCACGCCAACGAGGTCGAATTGAACGCGGGCGGGACCGGTTTGGCCGCGGGGATCGGTCACGGAGCCGGCGGAGAGGGTTCCATCCAGCTTGGCGGGAAGGGTCCAACCGGGAGTTGCGAGGAGATGGAAGGCGAAACTCGGGGCTCCGATGGTGAGGGGATCGGGGTTCCCGGAGGCGATCTCCAGGCGTCCGGCGTGACCCTGGAGCAGGGAATCGAACAGGGCTTCGCGCAGATTGGGGACTTCGGGAATGCGGGTGGTTCCCGAGAGGGCGACGCTTCGGGCGCGGAGACCCCGGAGGAAGATATGATCGGCCCGGGCCTCCCAGGTCGCGTTGGTGAAGACGAAAGGGAGCGACGTGCTGGTCAGTTGGGCGCGGATCGCGAGCTGACTGAGGCCGCCGTGTCCGGTCTGCACCTCGTCCAGTTCGAGGACGACCGAGGCCTGGGACGGCAGGTCCGGCCCGGACGGCGGGTGGACCCGGGTGGAGAACCGGAGGTTCAGGAGGTTTCCGTGGACCGTTTTCGCCGAGGGGACCTCGACAAAGAGATCGCCGTGGGTCGCGGGAATCCGTTCGCCGTCGAGATTCAGATGCACCGCGATCCGGCCCGCGTGGGCATTGGTGAAAGATTGGAGTTCCCGAACGAACCCGCGAATGAGACGAAGCGTGCGTTCGCGGGCGCCGGGATCCTGGGCGGACCCCACCCCTGGCCGACGCAGGGCGGCGGTGTTGGTGATTTGAGCACTCAACTCAAATTGAAGCCCCTCAAGGCGCGCGGCCAACCGCGGAATCTCCCAGTGGTCGCCCTCTTGGAATCGAACCTGGGCCGTGATGTCGTCGATTCGGAGTTGGAGGGGTGGTTCGTTGGAGACGAGGAGGGGGATCGAGGCGCTCCCGCGGCGGACGCTGAAACCCCGGACCAGGCGCGATTGGCGGAGCCAGGCGAGGGGCGGGGAGACGTCGAGGTCCGCTTCGGCGAGTTGGATCGCGACGCCCGGGTTGTTGGTGCCTCCCCACGCGACGCGAAGGTCCTCGGCCACCAGACCGCGGAACCAATGGAAATGGAGCGACCGAAAATTGGCGACGATGCCGCGGCGAGCGAGTTCATCGACGACTTGCAGGCGGAGGTAATCCGGGAGTCCGACGAACCGGAGCCAGGTCAGGCACGCCAGGAGGAGGAAGATTCCGCTGAGGAGGGCGATTCGGAGGGCCCGGAAGGAGTACCGGCACCACCGCCAGGGTTTTCGGTGGATGGGATCCGGCTTCGCCATGGCTTCAGGGCTAGGGCTAGGGCTAGGGCTGGGGCTAGGGCTGGGACGCGGGATCCGCGGTGACGCCGAGTTCGCGGAGGAGATCGTCGCAGGCGTGGCCGGGCAGCTCGAATGTGAGTTGGGACCCGTCGGAGAGCGTGGTGGCCACGTACCGGTTTCCGCCGGGGCTGTGTTTCCCGAAAGACACGCGGAGCTGGTTCGTCGAGCCATTCCCGCGAAGTTCCAGCGTGAGTTCCGGGCCTCGACCGATTCCGAACGCCTGATTCCGCGAGTCGCCGAAGGCGATCCAGGAAAGAGCCCGGGAGGACCCGGCGATGTGCAGCGCCTCGTCGAGGGCGAACGGGTTGATGTCGTTGCGCAAGCCGGGAGGAACCGTCCAGTCGTTCGTGCCCTGCCTGCGAAGGGTCCACTCGAGGTCGGCGTTTCGGATGGTGATCGATGACACCTGCTCCGAATCGAACCGCCAGACCGTGCGGTCGCGCAGTTGCCACGCCGCGCCCGGGACGACATCGAGGTCGGCGGGGTTGAGGAGGTAGACCGGGGGCTCGCCCTGGACGCGCGCGAAGCGCCGGTTGTCCAGCAATCCGCCAATTTCCAGCACGGCGACCACGGCGTTGGTGTCGCCGGTCGCCGACCGCAGGGTGAGCCGGCCAGCGGGTGGGGCGAGCCCGTAGGTGGCCAGATCAAGGTCGGTGACGACCTCCTTGGCGATGTCGATGATCTCAAGGGCGGCGAGAGTCGAGAGCAGCCGTTCGACCAGCGAGGCGTCCGCGGGGAAGTCGTCGGGGAGAATGCGCCAGCCGGACGGGAGGCGGGAGAGTCGGAACGATTCCGAGCCGGCGAATTCGATTTCCCGGAGGGCGGCCGGGTCGAAGCGGAGGATCCGGCGGTCCAGGAGATCCTTGTAGGAGACTCGCAGCAAGTCGGTGGTCTCGGCGGGAACGGTCAGCAGTTCGCGTTCGCCCGGGCGTTGGGCGTAGAAGGTCGGGGCGTTGGTGACGGGGCCGCCGATGGAAACCCCGAAGACCTCGTTGCTGCCACGGGCCAGGCTGACGGTGAGGCGGGGTGGCTTGAGGCCGGTGAGTTCGGGCGGCGGGGCGGAGGTCGGGGCGACGAACTCCTGGATCTGCATGAACCCGAGGCGCCGGATCAGGATGCCCACCCGGTTGGGATCGGCCCGGGCGGCGCGCGGTTCGATGAGGTTCCAGAGTCCGTTGCTCGAATTCCTCGCCAGGGTGAACGGGGCGCCCTGGGGATCGACTCGGATCCGATCAAACACCAGGCGATCGAGCGGTATGAGGGTTGTTTCCCGCCAGCCGTCGGGGCGCGTGGGCAGGAGGTCGGCGAGGTCGGCGTCGGCCGCGAAGATTCCCGGGATTCCGACGACCTGGCAGTAGACGTGGGTCCCCTGGATGCTTCGGACGCCGAGGAGCAGTTCCGTGGGACCGGAAGGCGCGGCCAGCGTGACCGAAGCGACGGCGGGGTTGAGTCCGAACTCGGTGGTGGCCTGGGGCCGGGCCCGGAGTTCCGCGGTGGAGAGGATGGACTGGCCGCGGAGCGCGGTGATGCGCTGGAGGAGTCCTTCCGCGAGGTGTTGCTGGGCCGGCTGGAATTCCAGGGAGGCGATCCGCCACAGGCCGTTGGTTTTGACGAGGCGGACGCCGGGCTCGCCCGGCGCCTGGACCTCGATGGCGGAGACGGTGGCGGGATCGAACTGGGGAACGACGCGGGGGGCCACCGTGGTGCGGTGTCGGGCGAGTCGTGCGGGTTGCTCGATGAAACGGATGAACAGCGCGAGGGCGACGGCCGCGCCGGTCAACCAAACTGTGGAACGCCAGTTCATGCGGAAGGGGTGTGTCGCCGTGGGAGGTTCAATGGCGCCTCCACCAGACGGCGGCCCCGATCGCGAGGATGCCGCCCGGGAGGATGACGAGCAGGAACCAGCGCAGCATGCTCTCCTGGAACGGCGTCATGGTGACCTGGTAGGTGTGGATGGGCGCGGATTGGATCCCGCCGAGGAACTGGGATCGGTCGAGGAGCCAGTTCACGGCGGTGACGGCGAAGTGCCGGTTGCCGGCGAGTTCGACGAAGGAATTCGCCAGGAACGTCGATTCCCCCACGGCCACGATCCGGGTGGTGCCCAGGGATGCGGCGACTCCGGGAACCGATCCCCGTTCGACGGCCACCGCGATCGGGATGGAGCCCCTGCGGTCTTCCGGACCGAGGCGGTACCCGGTCGGCGAGCCCGGAGTGAAAGCCGTGACGGCGACCCCATTGGTGCCGGTCAGGAGGAGTGGTTTGATCTGGGCCGGGGCTCCGAGGATGTTCGCGACGGGTTGGGCGTCGACGGCGCGGGGAAGGAAAAGGTAGATGCGGGAATTGGCGAGGGGCCGGGTCGCCGGGTGGCTGCCGAACCGGGAGACGATGAGAACGCCGTTGTCGGTGTTTTCGGTATCCAGCACGAGGCTGTCACCGACGGTCATGCCCCAGTCGGCGAGGAGGGTTTCGATTCCCGAGAGAGCCCGATGGGCGAACAGGACGAAGAGCCGTCCGCCACGGCGAAGATACCGGTCGACGACCTGGCGTTCCCCGGTGCTGAGGCGCTCCTGGGCTCCCGCGACGACGAGCAACTCGCAATCCCTGGGGACGTCGTCCATGCCGTTGAGGCTGAGCGCCACGATCTCGATGTTGTCCTCGCCGAGCAGTTCCGCGAGTTTGCGATAGCCGGTTTGCGGGGCGTCGCTGCGAAGGTCGTGTTCCCCGTGGCCCTGGAGGAAGAAGACCTTGCGGGGGCGACCCTCGCAGACGGCGTTGATGGCGGACGTGAAGAGCTGTTCGCCGTTGAAGGCGATCGGCGGCGCGTCCCGGCCGCGGAGGATCGCCCGTGTGTCGTAGTCGCGCAGATCCCGCGCGGGGACGGCCTTGAAGCGTCCGGCGAACTCGAAGAGCACCAGATCGGGATCCTCGTTGCGGAGGGTGACGGGCGAGCGGCGCCGGAACTCCTGGGCCGCGGTGGGATGGAGGGTGTAGTCGATCGTCTCGATGAGGAGATTGGGGGAGACGGCGCGGTACTCGCGAAGGAGGGCGCGGACACTGGGGTAGATCGGATGGTCGCGGTCGAAGAAGACCGTGATATGGACCTGGTTCGTGAGGGTCTGCAGGGCGGTCCGGGTGAGCGGCGAGAGCTGGTAGTCCCGCGACGCGCCCCAATAAAAGCGCGGGGCGTGATGAGCGGCGAGGTAATTGGCCATGAACGCCAGGGCGAGGACCGAGACCAGCGACAACAGGACACTGGCGGCGATGGAGAGCCGCCGGGCGCGGGAAAAGCTGGGGGATGATTCGCGTTGGGCGGGCATGGGGTCACTTCCAGCGTCTGGCTTCGACCGCCTTGAACGTGAGGAAGAGGAAGACGGCGGCGAGGCTGGAATGGAAGACGATGTGGCGGACGTCGATGACACCGCGGGCGAATTCCCACATCTGCTCCACGAGGGAGAACTCGCGAAGAATGGACGTGGTCCAGGGAGCCCGGCCCGCCAGGGCGGGCGCCGCGAAGCTCAGGAGGAAGAGCGAGACCCCCAGCGCGAGGCCCACGATGGCCGCGATGATCTGGTTGCGGGTGAGCGCCGACGCGAAGAGGCCGATGGCGACGTAGAGATTGCCGAGGGACAGGATTCCCACGTACGTGCTCGCGACGGCGCCCCAGTCGAGCGCCGTGGGATCCGACGTGTAGTGGCGGACGATCAGGATGCAGGGGAGGAGTGGAGCCCAGAGGCAGGCGAAAAAAGTGAGGCTGCCCGCGAATTTCGCCAGGACGACCTCGGGATCGCTGACCGGCGTCGTCATCAGGGTCTCGTAGGTGCCGGTGGCGCGCTCCTGGGCGAAGGTCCGCATGGTGATGATCGGGGTCGACAGGAGGAGAATGACCCAGAAAAAGAGGGACCCGTAGAACAGCTCCGTGATGGGGATGTCGCTGGGCTCCCGGAGCGCGTCCACGATGAGGACGAAGCTGACGCCGAGGAGGAGCAGGACCGCGGCCATGACGACGTAGCCGATGAGGGACGCGAAGGTGGCGGATACCTCGCGGCGCCACAACGTCAGGAGGACACGGATATTCATTCCTCGGTGCGCTCCGCCCGGGTGAGGTGCACAAAAATATCCTCCAGCGAATGACGGGAGAACGTGAGTTCGCGGAGCCGCCAGCCGTGGGTGCGGGTCTCCTCGTAGACGCGGTCGCGCAGGTCGCTTCCGTTGACGGGAGTGAGCGCGCAGCGGATGTAGTTGCCGCTGGAGGGCGCCAGGTTGAACGAAGCGATCTCCGGCATGGTCTCCCAGCACTCGCGCAGTTCGGATTCCGGGGCCTCGATCTCGGCGACGACCTGGTGGCTCCCGGTCATGGCCTCCTGGAGGTCGGCGGTCGTGCCGGCGGCGCGCACGCGGCCCCGGTGCATGATCAGGAGGCGGGTGCAGGTCATCTCGACCTCGGGGAGGATGTGGGAGGAGAGCAGCACCGAATGCCGCTGTCCGAGGTCCTTGATGAGCTGCCGAAGGCTCCGAATCTGGTTGGGATCGAGCCCGATGGTGGGCTCGTCCAGGATGAGGAGCGGCGGATCATGGACCAGGGCGTCGGCGAGTCCGACCCGCTGCCGATACCCCTTCGACAGGGTCCCGATGATGCGGCGTCCCATGTCGCGGAGTCCGCAGAGTTCCTGGACGAGATCGACGCGCAGCCGGCAGTCGGTCCCGTAGAGCCCCTTGAGGCGGGCGCGGAACTTGAGGTACTCGCGCACCCGCATGTCCGGGGGTAGCGGGTTGTTCTCCGGCATGTAGCCGATCCGGCGGCGAACCTCGGCCGATTGGCGGAACACGTCGAACCCGGCGATGCTGGCGGATCCCGAGGACGCGGGCAGAAACCCGGCGAGAATGCGCATGGTCGTGCTTTTCCCCGCGCCGTTTGGGCCGAGGAAGCCGACGATCTCACGGGGTCCGACCGTGAACGACAATCCGTCCACGGCCGTGACGCGGCCGTAGCGCTTGGTGAGTCGTGAAACTTCGATGACCGGGTTGGTTTCCATCCGGTGACGCAAAAGCTAGGCGAACGCGCGGACCGGCTGCCAAGACAAAATGCCCCGGGATTCGGGATTAACCGCCGTTGAGCAGACCGTGGTAGGTGCGGATTCGGATGAGGTCGTGGCGCATTTCGAGGTTCTCGTAGGCGTGTTCGAGGTTGATGCACATGCGCTGGAGCATGCGGCGGGGGCTGACGGGCTGGAGGAACGATTCCTCGAACGGGCGGCCCAGCTTGTTGACGAAAGCGACGCAGTCGGTGCGGTTGAGGAGGCGGCCCCCATGGAACGCGTCCAGGTACACCTGGCTTGTGGGCGACTGGAAACGGCAGAGAAAATGGGCCGGAAGGCCGATACCGACGAGTGGGAGGGAGAGGCGTCGGCCCACGAGCAGGGCGATTGCGCAGAGCGTGATCGGATTCCCGAGCCGCCTGTCCATGACCCGATTGAGATAGCTGTTCTCGGGTTCGTAGTAGTTGCGTTCATTCCCGCGCAAGCCGAGTTGCTGGAAGAGCACGGTGTGCATCGCGCTCAACACGCCTTCCGCCGCGTGCCGATCGTCCGGAAGCCACTCGGCAATCTTTGCCGCCCAATCGTCCAGGAGCGCCCGGTAGGCCTCGATGTTGAGCTCGGGAAACCGTGTCTGCGCCAGTCGCAGGCAGCCTTCCTCCAGGTCCAGGTCCTCTCCCGCGCGCCGGCAGAACGTGCGCATGCGTTCGTCGGCATCCTGCGCCTCGAAATGCAGGAGGATCTCCCGCGCGCGCCGACGGAGAACCGGGTTGTTGCTGAGGGTATGCGGCTTGAGCCAGGGAATCAGGCCGTGGCCCTCCGTGATGAGGCGTTGTTTGGCGATGCCCGAAACGCCCGGGTCGTCGTCATCCAGCAGCCGGAAAAGCGCCTCGCGCTGTCCGGATGACAGCGGCGCGGGCGGGTGGGGGCTGTCGGATGGGGGAGGCATCGGGCTGATGGGAGTGAGACTGTCATGAGCGGCCCGCGATTCAACGGGGAAACCGGGCCGGACCCGGCGGCGCGCGGGATGCGGCTCCGCGAGGGGTGCGCGGTTGAAAACCCCCTTGCCGCGCCCCGTGACCTCTGCTCTCTGTAGCCGCGCCCAGGGCCGGGGGCGGATGCGCCGGGCCCAGCGCGGGTTGAACGAACGAATTCGAACACAGGGTCATGCAAAGAAAGAAATCGGACACTCTACCTTCGGCCAATCTTTACTCGGCGAAACAAATGTTGAAGCCGATCAACTTTTTCTGTTCCGCCCCCGGCGCGGAAACGGTTTCCGTCGTGGGCGATTTCAACGACTGGGACGCGAGCGCGAATCCGATGCGCCAGGGCCCGGATCGAACGTGGCACGCCCAGGTGCAGCTGCATCATGGACATCATCAGTACCTGTTCCTGGTCGACGGCCAACCGAAGCTCGACCCGCGGGCCCAGGGGATCGCCACCAGTGACCGGAACGAGCGGGTGAGCCTGATGTCGGTGAGCTGAGCGTGCCGGCGGAGAACCCGCTCTGGAGATTGGCCATTTTTTGGGAACAAGAAATCCAGAGCCATAGGGTTCGCTTGAAAATGGCCAATCTCCAGGCCGGCTGAAAGCCGGCGCGACGAAGCCGGCGCGACAAAACCCGCGCGCCGAGTTGCGCGTTGAACGTCCGGGCGGCCGGAGGATAGCCTCGCCGCGCAATGTCCGTCTCGCCCGCCGCCCCACCCGCGCCCAAGTTCCGGCCGTTCATTCCCGACGACGCGAATCTCCCCGAGTTCACGGTCCGGGCGCTGGTCATGGGAACGGTCCTGGGCATGGTTTTCGGCGCGTCATCGCTCTATCTCGTCCTCAAGGTGGGCCTGACGGTCAGCGCGTCGATTCCCGTGGCGGTGATCTCCATCACCCTGTTTCGACTGGGTTCCAAGTTCTTCGGAATGCGCCCGGCGAACGTCCTCGAGAACAACATCGTCCAGACGGCGGGATCGGCCGGCGAATCGATCGCCTTCGGCGTGGGGGTGACGATGCCGGCGATCATGATTCTCGGGTTCGACCTCGAGATCACCCGGGTGATGCTGGTCGCCGTCCTGGGCGGCCTGTTGGGCATCCTGATGATGATCCCCCTTCGACGGGCCCTGATCGTCCAGCAGCATGGCCGACTGAAGTATCCGGAAGGCACCGCCTGCGCCGAGGTCTTGAAGGCGGGCGCGGACGAAGTGTCGAAGGCGGCATCGGCCGGGAACGCGACACGGTCCGGGCAGACCGCGGTGGTGGCCTCCAAACTCGGTTCCGGCGCGCGCGTGATCTTCGCCGGGTTCGGGATGGGACTCGCCTACAACGTCCTCATGAAGGCCCTGAAGGGTTGGCGCGACACGCCGGAAAAGGTGTTCGGCCCCCCGTTCAAGGGCGCTTCGATGGGAATCGAAATCACCCCCGAATTGTTGGGGGTCGGTTACATCATCGGACCGAGGATCGCTTCGATCATGTGCGCGGGAGGCGTGCTCGCCTACATGGTGCTGATTCCGGCGATCACCTTCTTCGGCGATGGACTGGCGCAGCCTCTGGCGCCGGGCGGAACAACCATCTCGTCGATGAGCCCCGGCCAGATCCGCAATGCCTACGTCCTGTACATCGGCGCCGGCGCCGTCGCGGCCGGCGGAATCATTAGTGTGTTTCGTTCACTCCCCCTGATCTGGCATGGGATCCGGAGCGGTCTGAAGGATTTCTCGGCGAACCGGAACCCCGGCGGAGCGGGCGGAAGATCATCGGACGAGGGGATTCCCCGGACGGACCGGGATCTGCCCTCCAAGCTGGTCATGGGAGGCGTCGTGGCCCTGATCGGGCTGATCATGCTCGCCCGCCCGCTCAATGTGGGATTCATGGGAGCCTCGTTGATCGTCCTTTTCGGATTTCTGTTCGTCACCGTCTCGTCGCGGCTCACCGGCGAGATCGGGTCGTCGTCCAACCCGATCTCGGGAATGACGGTGGCGACCCTGCTGCTGACGTGCCTGATCTTTCTTGTCCTGGGCTGGACCGGTCCCACGTATTTCGTCACCGCCCTCTCGATCGGCGGCATCGTGTGCATCGCCTCGTCCAACGGCGGAACGACGTCGCAGGATTTAAAGGCGGGCTTCCTGGTTGGGGCGACACCCCGACTGCAGCAGATCGCGATTCTCGTGGGAGCCCTGGCGTCGGCGCTCGTCCTGGGACCGATCCTCCTGCAGCTGAACCAGGCGGCGACCGTGTACGTTCCCGCCAGCCAGGTGGCGCCGGGATTGGCGACGGACCCGTCGGGACTGACGGTGCGCGAGAGCCTCCGCGGTCCCCAGGCGGGCACGGACACGGGTTCGTACAGGATCTGGCACAAGACGGACACCGCCGGCGGGCCCGCGGGCAAGTACCTCGTCGACGACACGGGTCGCGCGGTCTGGCTGGTCGATCCGGGAATCAACGGGGCATTCCGCGCGCGTCCGGATGGTTCGGAGGTTCAGAAATTCGAGGCGCCGAAGGCGACCCTGATGAGCTACATCATCAAGGGAATCCTCAATCGGGAGCTTCCCTGGCACCTCGTACTCCTGGGCGTGATGATCGCGATCGTCCTCGAGATGTCCGGGATCCCGTCCTTGGCTTTCGCCGTGGGCGTCTACCTGCCGCTGTCGGCGTCGGCTCCCATCTTCGTTGGCGGTTCGATTCGTTGGTTGGCGGACCGGCACCTGCGGAAGCGATTCGCCGGGCGCTCGATGACGGAGGAGGAACTCGTGGCCGAGGGCGACAAGAGTCCGGGGGTGCTCCTGGCATCGGGCTACATCGCGGGTGGGGCGATCGCAGGGATCTTGATCGCCTTCATGGCGGGGATGATGAGCCGGTTTTCGGCCCAGGTGGAGGCCTGGGCCACGCGCAACAACCCCTTCTACAGCCTGGAGGCCTTCGAAGAGGGACGTCCCTTTTTCGCGGCCGGCGACATGCTCCAACGCCTCGGGCTTTTTTCGCCCGGGGTTCCCGATGTCCTGTCGTTGTTGCCCTACCTCGTGCTGGTGGTCGTCCTCTGGCTGGTCGCCCGCGAGAAGCTCTGGGCCGGTGACCGGGGAGGGGCCGCCGTGGGTCGATGAATCACGGGGCTCGGCGGTGGTGGCTCGGGTGGCTCTTCTTCGTTTCCGGGGCGCCCGGCCTGATGGCCCAGTTGGCCTGGGTTCGCGTTCTGGGTGCGGGGCTGGGGCACGAGTTTCCCGCGCTGGCCGGCGTCGTCGCGGCGTATTTCCTGGGCCTGGCCGCGGGCGCCGTCGGATTCGCCCGCTGGGGGGCGCGCGGCATCCGGCCCGAGCGCATCTATGCCGGATTGGAGATCGGCAGCGGGTTGTGGATCCTCGCGACGACACCCCTCCTGACCCCCGCCCTGGAATTGGCGCGGCACTGGCTTGGACCTGGAGCGGCGGGTTGGCGTGAGTTCCTCGTGGAATTCGGATTCCCGGCTCTGGTGATCGGACCGGCCGCCGCGGCGATGGGGGCGACCTTTCCCGCCATGGAAAGGGCGATGGCTCCGTTGGAAAGGGACGGACGCGCCGTCCCCGGCCTGTACGCTCTGAACACGGCGGGAGCGATCCTGGGAATCGGCGCGGCGATCGGGGTGCTGATGCCAACCCTCGGGTTTCGCGCGACGCTTGGAGCGGCGGCCCTTGTTCAACTGGCCTGCGGAGGCGTGGCCCTCTTCATCTCGCGGCAAGGCGATTCAGTTCGCGGTCCCGCGCGGCCGCCGGCGAAGGAGCCCTGGCCCGGCGCCCGGAATCCGCGGAGGGAAATGGCCGTCGTGGCGGCCTTTGGCTTCCTCGGATTGGGATTCGAATTGCTCGGGGTTCGCGCATTGGCCCAGACCACCGAGAACACGGTGCGAACCTACGCCGTCGTGCTGGCCAGCGTGCTGGCGGGGACGGTGGCGGGCGCGGCATGGAATCGGCGCCAGATCTTGCGCGGACGGGAATGGAACCCGGTCGTGCTGCTGGGTGGAACTTCGGTGGCCTGCGGCATGTCGATCTGGGCGATGGGTTGGAGTGGGGCCGCCCTGAACGCGCTGCGCGGGATGGGGTGGGGATGGGTCGGGGAACTGATCGTGTCGGCGGCGGTGTTCGTTCCTCCGTCGGCGGGCATGGGGATGGTGTTCAGCCACTGGGTTCAGCGGGCGTCGGGAGGGAAGGGCGGGGTGGCGCGGGCGGTGGCCTGGAATTGCCTGGGGGCCGCTTTGGCGGGTCCGGCTCTCGTGGGCGCGGCGGTCCCGGTTCTTGGACTGAAGACCTGCCTGTTTCTGACGGCGGGAGGCTATTTGGCGCTGGTTCCATGGCGGTCGTGGATCCGCGGGGCATGGGGGTTGCCCGTGGCGATGGGGTGCCTGGCGGCGGGAGCACCGTGGGGAGTGCGATTCCTGGAATTGCCGGCCGGAGCCTCGATCGTGCGATCGTGGGACGGCCGGATGGCCTCGGTGGCGGTGATCCGGACGGGGGATGGAGAGCGGGTGTTGAGGGTGAACAACCATTTTCAACAGGGCGGCACCGCCACCGCGCTCGCCGCGAGGCGCCATGCGCACCTGCCGTTGCTGCTGCATCCCCGCCCGAGGACGGCGCTGTTCCTGGGGATTGGCACAGGAATCACCCTGGGGGCGGCCGCCGATCACCCGGGTTTGCAGGCCGAAGGCGTGGAACTGCTGCCCGAGGTCATCCGGGCCCTACCGGAGTTCGGACCCGAGAACCGTTCCCCGCAAAGCCGTCCCGGCTTCCAAGTGGTGACGGGTGACGCCCGTCGTCATGTCCGGACGGTGGACCGCAACTACGATGTGATCGTCGCCGACCTGTTTCACCCCGCGGAGGACGGCGCCGGGATGCTGTACACGCGCGAGCATTTTCGGGCGATCCGGGATCGGCTGAATCCGGGGGGGCTGTTCTGCCAATGGCTGCCGCTTCACCAATTGGACGAGGAGGGATTCCGGGATGTGGGGGTGACGTTTCTGGAAGTCTTTCCGGAGGCGTCGCTCTGGTTGTTGCGATTCAATGTCGACGTTCCCGTGGTGGGTTTGATCGGGGGCGATGGACCGTGGCTTGCGCGACCCCGGGACACGGCCCAAAGGCAGGCCGCCGGGGATCTGGCGCCGGCTCTGAAGGCCGTGGGGCTCGGGGATCCCGTCCGTCTACTGGGGTGCCGTATCGCGGACACGCCGAGCCTGCGGCTCCTGGCGCGGGGCGGGAGGGTGGCGACGGACGATCTGCCCAGGGTCCTCCACGGCGCGGCCCGCGCGGTGTACCGGGAATTGGGTCCGCCGCATGAGCGTTTGCTGGGGCTGCTCGCCACCGCCGATCCAGGGTTCGAGGAATGCCTTGCCCCGGCGGACCAGGAAACATGGCTGAAGCGATTGATCGACTTCCGCTCCGCCCGGGATCGGCACCTGGGGGGACTTGGGAAGGAATCGGAGGGTCGACTTCGGGAAGCGCTCGACGACTACGTCGCGAGCGCCGAGTTCAGCGCCGATTACACGGCTGGCTACGCCCAAGCGGTGGTGGTGGCGTCGGCGTACTTCCACGAGGACCCGGAATTGGCGCGACGAGTCCTGGAGCGGTTGGTGGCGGTCCGACCGGAACAGGGATTGGCGCGCGAACTCCTGGGTCGATTGGGGCCGTGAACAGGCTCCATCGCTCCATTGGGAAGATTCCACTGCGAAGGTGACAACGGCGGCCCGGGGTCGCTTGAATAGCGGCGTTCCCATGAAAACAACGCGACGAGAATTCCTGGCGGCCGCGGGAGTGGCCACGTTGGGTTGGGCCACAGCGCCCGGATCACAAGCGGCGGAGCGGGTGGCGCCACCCAAGCCCTCGCCGATGAAATTGGGTCTTGTGACCTACAACCTGGCGAAGGAATGGGACATCGAGACGCTGATCAAGAACTGCGAGGCGACGGGGTTCGAGGGGGTGGAACTGAGGACCACCCACGGGCACAAGGTGGAGGTGGACCTCGGTCCCGAGGCGCGACGGACGGTTCGACGGCGGTTCGCCGATTCACGGGTCCGTTTGTACGGGTTGGGAAGCGCGTTCGACTATCACACGCCGGACCAGGCCAAACTGCGCAAGGACATCGAGGCCACCAAGGAGTACATCCTGCTGGCCCGGGACGTCGGCGCGACGGGCATCAAGGTCCGGCCAAACGGACTTCCCAATGAGGTCCCCGTCGAAAAGACCATCGAACAGATCGGACTGTCCCTGCGCGAACTCGCTCGATTCGGAGCCGACCACGGCCAGGTCATCCGATTGGAGGTCCATGGAGCGGGAACCAGCCTGCTTCCCCATGTCCGCCGCATCCTGGACGTCGCCGATCACAAGAACGTGGGCGCCTGCTGGAATTCCAATTCCACCGATCTCGAAGGGGAAGGCTTCGATCACAACTTCGGCCTCATGAAGGGCCGCATCGTCGAAGTCCACATGCGGGATCTTTTCGTCGAGGACTACCCGTGGCGCCGGTTGCTGACCGGGCTGGTGGACTCGGGGTACACCGGGTTCTGCCTCGCCGAGATTCCCGAGAGCCGGGATCCGATCCGGGTGATGCGCTATTACCGGGCCCTTTGGCTGGCGCACCAGGGCCTCGTCTAGGCGGGGCGGTCTGGATTCAGGCCGGGCGCCCGACGGAAGTCAAAGCCACCGCCAGATGCGGTCCGCGACCGACTCCCAATTGGGGTCGAGCATCATGTCGTGGCCCATGCCGTCGAAGAACTCGGCCTTGCAAGCGTGGGCGGCGGCGACCGATTCCACCGCGGTCCGCGAGACGGCACGGTCGGCGCCTCCGCCGAGGACCAACATGCGGGTGGACGGGGACGTGGTGGGGCGGGGGCCGATTCCCAGGAGCAATTCGGTCGCGACACGGAACGATTCATCCTGGAGGCGCGAGCAATAGGCCTGAACCTGTTCGGCGGGGTGGGAAGGGGCGAAGAGCATTTCGTGGCCGAGAGTCGGGGTCGCCACGACGGGCCGCATGCTTCCCTTGAGAACGAGTTCGACACAGCGCCAGGGATGCCTTTGGAGAAACCCCACCGTGGATTCCCGGAATATCGAGTGACGCGTGGGGGCGAGAAGGACGGCGGCCGGCGGTCGGATACGTTCCAGACAGATCTCGACGAGTAGACAGCCGAGTGAGTGACCCACGAGGATCGGCTTGTTCTTGAAAAGAGCAACCGCGTCACAAAGGTCGTCGACATAGTCCGTGAGGGATGCCCATCGCAAACTGCGGGGGCCGGAGAGTCGTCCACCGTGGCCGCGCAGGTTCACCGCATGGGGGGCGAAGTCGCGGCGCTCGAAATACTCGAAGAAATATTCGTCCCAGCACCACGCGGCATGCCACATGCCATGGACGAAGAGGATAGGGTTTGGCGCATCAAACCGGCATCTTCCTTGTCCCCCAACGACTTCGGTATCCTCGGCTATCATCGGCGCCACCGGCGGTGTGGCTCCGTTAAGAAAGCAGCCCCTGGGGCAAACGCAAGCGACAATTCCCGATGGTCGAAGCGCCTGCGCGAAACCCCAATCATTCGATCGACGACCTCCGTTCGCTTAGATTCCGCCGGTGAATTCCGGGGCGACCGGCGCGTGGATCATGCGGGCCAATAGGGTGAAGTAGGAGGCGTGGATTCGCCGGACATAGCCCGGTTGCGCCTGCTCCAGAATCCGCCGCAATTCGGGCAGGTTGTAGAAAGGCACGGTGAGTTGGGCGTGGTGCGCCTGATGATCCGCGAAGCCGAACGGGGCGAACAAGTAGCGTTCCACGAAGTTTGTTTGGACGTCGATGGTGCTTTGGGGAGCCAGGCTCAGATCCCCGAGGGGCGGCCCTGGGTAGAAGTAGTTGTAGCCATGCTCGAGAAAGGTCCGGATTCGGTCCAATTGAAGGGCGATGAGAAATATAGGAGCGAGCCAGAAAACAGGGTAGGCCCACCAGGACACCAGGAACGTGAAGACGAGGAGGACGCCGATTTGAATTCCGACAAGGGGTAGAATCTGGAGTAGGAGTTGCGCGCGGCCAGGCTTCTCCGAGCCGACCAGGGCGTGGGTTCCCTCCAAGTCACCGTCGCCGCGGAATTTTCGCCTTATCTTGATCGCTATGTCGACGTAGTTGCCGGTGAACAGGAGGCGGAACCTCGGCCAACCGGGTCGAGCGGCGATCAGTGGGCGGTAGATGTATCCGTCGATATCGTCCTGGATGCTCTGGGGATACTTGTGATGTTCGAGGTGGGCCCGGCGGTAATTGAAAAGGGAGACACCGACGAGCGACGCGCAGAAAAGGCCGACCGCCTCATTCAGCCCGACGAGAGGCATGAGCGTCTTGTGGGTCGCCTCATGCGAAGCGAGGACCAGACGATATTGCATCGCGCCGATCAGGAGAAAGGCGAGGATCCCGGAAGCGACATCCAGGTGGTTGGCCAGGATCCAGACGGCGAAGGCCAGGAAGGCGAAGGTGGAACCTAGCGCGGCGATGGAGGGCAACCAGCGGCGGCGACGGCGGAGTTCCGCGATCTGATTTCGGAGGCTGGAGGGCGGGGAATCGGCCATGGCGGATGGGACGAATCGGGATAGCACGGAGGGCTCAGCCCGGCCAGTCAAGTGTGGCGGAACGGCGGGAAATGGACCTGCCGAAGCTTTCGTCGCGACGGGGCTGATTCCCAAGTCGGCGACGGGAGGGGCCTCGCGCGGTGGGCGGCCGGGCCATCCCTACCAGCGTGTGCTTTGCTGGATCAACTGAAGCGCCTGTTTGGCCTTGAGATCTCCGTTCTGCGCCTTGGACGCGAGGTCGGACTGGAGGGCGGCCATCTGATCCTGGACGGCGGTGAGTTGGTCCGGGGAGATGTTCCGGGCGCGGCGGAGGGTCTGGAGGAGAACCATGGCCTCCGTGACATCGTCCTTGCGCATGGCGGCGGCGGCCCGGGTGGCGACTTCCTTGATGGGAACCTCGCCGGCCGGACCCACGGGAATGACGACGCTGTCGGTGGTGCTTTCCTCGGCGGGTTCGGGATTCTCGATCACGGCGTCACCGGCATCCTTGAAGGCGGATTCGAGCGCCGCGGGATCCAACTCCGCCTGGGGATCGGATCCACAGCCCACGAGGCCGGCAATCAAGACGATCAGGGCGGGAAGCAGAACGGGTTTCATGAGTCAGTCAGTGATGTGGGACACGAATGTCGGGCGGATATGTCCGTGGTTCAGGGTCCATCGCCGCGCTTGCTGCCAGGGACATTCCAGAGGCGGCCCGGATACAGGGTGGCTTCGCGGTTGAATTCACGGATCTTGATGTACTCAACGTGGCTGTCGATGACGCCGACGGTGGTTCCGATGGCGTGAATACGGGTGATGCCTTCGTTGGGAGTGCTGGATCCGTCGTTGAAATCGCCGGCGTTCCGCTCATCGGCCTGCCAGGTGATGATGTCGTTCGGATTGAATTGCGTGATCTTGAACGTGGGACGCCGGATCTGGAACGCGGTGAGCGAGCCGCTCATGATGTAGCTCGAATACTTCTGCCCGCGCTGCCTGAACTGGACGGTGTTGGTCCGGTCAAGGGGGCAGCGGTAGATCTTGGGAGTGTTGAGGTAGGTCCAGAACAAGCCGGTTTGGACATTGGTCTCCGGCTTGGTGAACGGGGGCAGGCAAAGCCAGCCCGGCCAGTTTTGGAAGTCCCAGTTGTTGTGCGGAAGCCATTCCTCGTTGTCGTTGGTGTAAAGCTGGGTGGCCAACATCATCTGCTTCTGATTGTTGGTGCACAGGGTGCGTTGCCCCTGTTCCTTGGCCTTGCCAAGCGCGGGCAGCAGCATGCTGGCGAGAATCGCGATGATGGCGATGACGACGAGCAGTTCGATCAGGGTGAAGGCCCCGGCGAGTTTCGCCGGAGGCGTGCGGTGGGAGGAATTCATGAAACCAAGGTTGAATGAACGCGTCGACCCTACACGACCCCCTCGGGACGTCCATCACCCGTTTCGCCGCACAGCGGAATTCGAATCGAACTCCAGGAACCGGCGGTCCCGGTTTCCGAGTCCTTCCGCCACGTCGGGGTCAAGGCGGGAGAAGCTCGACAGCGTAGAATGCCGCGGCGGTCGGGGCGAGGGATTCGACGATCCATTCGACGGACTCGGACGACGCCGACACAGGCGGTCCCGTGGGGGTCCAGATCGTCGCCTCCATGCTTTCGCGGAACACCACTTGGTAGCTCCGCCCCACGATGGCGTTCCAGCGGAGACGGAACAGGCCGTTCGCCAAAACATCGGCCTGAAGGACCGGCGGCGTCGAGGAGTGGGCCACGGTGATCGTGATCCATTCGATGCTGGAAAAGCTGTTGCCGTCGAAGGTCCGGTAGGAGATGGAATCCGCGCCGGTTTCATCGGGATTGGGGATGTACTGAACGACGGGTGGATCCCCGGACAACGTGCCCTTCGTCGGATCGTCCACGATCTCGAAGATCAACGGGTCATTCTCCGGGTCCATGCCTTCGAGGATGATCGTGACGGGAGTTCCCGGCGCCGTCTGGTAGAAGGCCGGAATCGCCAAGGGAGGGTCGTTGATCGGTTCGACATTGATGGAGATGGTCGCGGTGTCGATCTGGCCCCTCAGGTCGGTGGTCTCGACCGTGAACGTGTCGGTTCCCGAAAATCCTGGCGGCGGAATGTAGGTCAGATGGGGTGGATCGCCTTCGAGCCGGCCTATCCGGGGCGGGGAGGTGATGACGAACTTGAGCTCGGAAGGCTTGACGGCATCGAGATCGAACTCCAACGGCTCGTTCTCGAGCGAGTTCAGCATCTGGTCGCGAATTCGATCGGCTGTGACGGGCGTTGTGACGTCCACGTGGACCGTGGCGACCCGGGAAGCGAGGATGCCGTCGAGGACGAGGTACTCGAAGGAATCCAATCCGACGAAACCCTCCTTGGGAATGTAGGTGACGCTGGGGGGCGTTCCTTCGAGCCTTCCCTGGGCCGGTTGGGTGGTGAAGACGAAGGACAGGGGAAGTCCCTCGGGATCGGTGCCCGGAAGTTCCAAATCCAGAGACGCATCACTCTCGGTCGTGACCCAGAGGTCCCCCACCCGAGGAGGGTCTTCGACGGGAATCATGACGAGGTTCCAGATAGTTTTCACGAGCGTCCCCGTTTCGAGACCCGAGATCACCTCGAAGACGTCGGTCTGATCGAAGTCGACCTCGGGAACGTAGAAAACGTCGTCGCCCTGGAACGTGAGTTCGCCGTGCGCGGGCGGTTGGGTCACGACCCACTCGACGGCCGCGGAGCCCGCGGTCGCGCGGGATTCGAGGAGGATCGATGAATCCTCCAAGCCCGTGACGATGCGCGTCTCGGTCTCGAACGGAAAGTCCGCCCAAGGCGCCTCGTGGCGGATCTCCTCCGTGAATTCACTTTCGGTACCTTCCTCGGTGTAGGTCGTCGCGTTGATGTAGTAGGTCGTGGAAGGGACCGGCAGGTCCAAAGTCCAAGTGGTTTCGAGTCC
Organism: uncultured Verrucomicrobiota bacterium; assembly: GCA_942490575.1. Lineage (GTDB taxonomy): Bacteria > Verrucomicrobiota > Verrucomicrobiia > Limisphaerales > CAIMTB01 > CAIMTB01. Next base: position 8,624 of record CALNYA010000053.1, on the reverse strand, counting down.
CGTATCGAAGGTCTTGAAGTACCTGCCCGGGTGGACGCCGAGGTGGACGCGATAGCCCGCGACGGACGGATCCTCGGTGGCGTTCCATGCCAGTTTCACGGTGAGATCCCCATCAGCCGCCACCGCCGCGGGCCCGAGGAACGTCGCCAACACGATGGCATGGAACGTTCCCACCCAACCCCACCGGCGGAAACCCAATTTCAACAGATTCCCGCGCCTCGTGGGCACGGTCGATCCTTGTCTCGAACGGACAACCCAGGATTCGTTGGTTGGCGGCATGGTGCGCCCGGCTCCTCAGCGCGGTCGGGACGGACGTTCCGACATAGCTCTCCGGACAGAAGGGGACCTTAACCCTCTTGCCGCTGTTCGCAACCCCCGCATTTTCCACCGGTCTCAGGGGGATCCCCGCTGGGAGAGGAGGTAGCCAAGCAGATGGGCAAAGTCCGCGGGGGGAATGGCTTCCCCGAAATTGGAGGGCATCACCGAAACGCCGGCCTCCCGCCGCCCGGCGATGTCCGATTTGCGAACCGGGAACTCGGTTCCAGCGGCATTGGCCAGGATCAGGAGCTCGCCTTCCTCGCGGCGGAACAGGCCCGAGGTCGTGTCGCCGTCCTTGAGCGTGAGGGTGGTGGTCCAGAACGCGCGGTCCACGTTCCGGTTGGGGGCCAGGACATCTTCCAGGAGGCGTTCCTCGCCCCGTGACCCGATCCCGGTGAGCTGGGGACCCACAAGTCCGCCCTCGCCCTGGATCTGGTGGCAGGCGGCGCAGGCGGCGACAAACACCTCGCGGCCGCGCACGGGATCGGGCGGGGTCCCCGGGTATTCCGCCCTTCGCTGGGCCAGGAGTTTTTGGATCGCCTCGTCCTCGGACGGGAGGTCGGCCGCAAGGCGCTCAATCGTGGCCCGGGCCGGGTCGGAAGCCGCTTTCAGCAGACGTTCGCGCAGCCCGCGATCCTGGAGCAGACCCGCGGGGGCGACCCCGTCCGCCATGCGGGTGACCAGGTCCGCGACGAGTTCGGGCGAAGTGGCCGCCAAGCCCGCGAACCGAAGCTGAAACCGGGTCGGGGCGTTCCTCCACGTGTCGGCGATGAGCGTTTCCGCCCCGGCATGTTCCTCGCTGAATAGCACGTCCGCGGCGCGGACCCGCCACCCGTGGGGAAGGGTTTCGTCGCCGACCAGTTCCGCGGCGGCGCGCCCCAGCGCCGTGTCGTTCACGACCCGAAACGCCGCCGCGCGAGCCCCCGGGGCTCCGGCCGAATCCCTCGAAAGCGCCAGCAGGGCGGGTTTCAGCTCCGCAACGCCGGTCAGCGCCGCGATCTCGGCGGCCGCCATCCGGCGGGCGGTCACCGTGGCGGGAGCGACGGAAGGGAACGGGACGATCGCCGGCTCCAGACGTCCGAACGCGAGCCAGGCGTAGGCCGAACCGGTGTCCCCATCGGTCGCCTCGAACACCACGGATCTTCCCTCCAACACCCCAAGTTCCCAGATGACGGGTCGTGCGCTGTCGTGCCGCGGGGGGAAGGCTTCGAAAAGGACCTCCTGGGTCATGGAATCCCGGAGGCGAACGGCATTGCGATTCTGGGCGGGCCGTTCCGGAAACCCGTCGTGCCCCGCCAGGTAGAAGGAAAGCTTCGCGGGAGCTGGAAACGAACGGGAACGCAAGGTGCCCGTGAGACCTTCGCCCCGGGGCAACGACGAAAGGAGTCGCGCCGATAAGCCATCGGAACACCGCCGGTCCTCGAAGTCCCAGGGGTTCGCCTTGTTGCGCTGGTCGTCGAAGGGTTCGTTCAACCACGCCGAGGAACCTTGAACGGAAGCGAGGAGATCGCGGGCGAGTCCGCCGCCCCACCGTGTCATCGACGCCGAGAGGGGAGCGCCACGTTGGGCGTAGCCCTGGCCGATCGAACGGAAGAGTCGCCATTGGAAATCGAGATCGGCGGTTGGGTTCGAAGTCAGCGCCTCGACCAGCCCATCCATGTCGTCGGGGGTGGCGTGGCGGGCGGCGTGGGATAGCGCGGCCTGCGTGAAGGTCGCGTCGGACGCGTAGGCGGCGCGATGTCGCAGGAGGAATCGGGCGGACGCCTCGGACTTCACCGCAAGAGCGACATCCACGATCGCGCGAATGTCGGCCTCCGAAAGGTCGGAGCGCCCCGGTACGGTGGCGAGGAGGGCCGGGTTGCGATCCAGGAGGTTTCGGAGCGCGCGCCGGGCGCTGTAGCGAAGGTGGGGATCCGTGTCCGCGAGTCCTTCGACGAAGTTGAGCAGGGGCCGGAACAGGCTGGGGGAAGCGTCTTCCGCGAGGGCTTCGACGGCGGCTCGTCGGACGGCTGGAATGGGATCGGTCAACCCTCCCAAGGCGAGGTCCGTGGCGGTCCGTTGGAGTTCCGGCGCGACCCTGCGTCCACGCTTGGCCTCCGCGAGGAGGTCGGAGGCCAGGCGCCGCGCATGGATTCGGACGAGGGGGGAAACCGCCCCGCCGGCTTCGGCCAAGGCGGCGGAATCCAGCGCGTCGAGGCGTCGAAGCAGCCAAAGCGCGTGGACGTGCTGTTCCGGATTCGCCGGGCGGGCGTTCACCCGGCGGAGGGAATCCACGGAGGCCGCGGCGAAACGATCGGCGATCTCCTGGGTCGCGAGGAGTCGGCGCGGCAGGCTGGGCGACGCGAGTTCCTGGATGAGTCCGTCGAGTGAGGGCGCGAGGGCGGGTTGTCGGAGCGGTTGCCCCTTGTGGATGACGCGCCAGATGCGGCCGCGCTCGCGGTCCCGCCCGGGATGATTGAGGGGCACTTCGTAGTGGCCGATGATCCGGTTGTAGAAATCAGCGACGTAAAGGGCGCCGTCCGGCCCAAAGGTGGTGTCGACCGGTCGGAACCACGGGTCGTCGCTGATTACGAAATCGGGCCTGGCACGGGTGACGCGGCCCGAACCCCGCTCCTCGGCATGATCGCGATACACGCGCGAGGTCATGACGTCGCCGATGAAGACGCAGTCGCGGTACTCGGCCGGCCAGAGGTCATCCGCGTAGTAGCTGATGCCGTCGATGGCGGTCGAGCCCCGGACCTTGTCCATCATGGGGGGCGCGAAACCGAGGCCGTCATGAGGCTTGCCGAAACTGGGGTAGTTGCCTCCCGGGAGGAGCAGGTAAATGGGGTCGCTGTGGCAGTCGCTGGAGTAGAGGTCTCCCCGGGGATCGAACGCGAGGCCGAAGGGATTCACCTGGCCCCGGGTGAAGGGTTCGACGCGGGAGCCGTCGAGGCGGATGCGGTAGGTGTTGCCGGAATTCATGTCGACGCGCGAGCCGTCCCGGCCGGCGACATGCGAATCGTTGTTGTAGCCGTGCGTGGCGTAGAGCCATCCGTCGAAGCCCCTCCGGAAACTCGCCTGGTTCCCATGGGTGTCCCGGGTGTGATCGAACGGCCCATAGAGCGGTTGGCGCGAGTCCGCCTTTCCGTCGCCGTCGGTGTCCTCCAGGAGCCAGATGTTGGGGATCGACCAGACCACGGCCTTCCAGCCCCGGGTGTCGGTGCGAAAGGGGTAGACCCCGATGGGGATGTTCAAGCCGTCCGCGAATGTGGTGACTTTGCGCGCCCGGCCGTCGGGTCCGAAGTCATCGAAGATCATGACGCGGTCGCGTCCCGCCTGGCCCACGGGCAGGGCCGAAGGGTATTCCCGGGACGTCGTCACCCAGAGTCTCCCGGCGGCGTCGAACGCGAGGTTCATCGGCTTGTGGACGTCGGGTTCGTGGGCCACGAGCTGGACCTCGAATCCCTCCGGGACGCGGAACATCGCCCTCTGTTCGACCGGCGTCCTTGGGTCGGTGGGGCGGACATTGGCCGCGAACGGATCCTCCTCGGCGGCGTCCGCGCGCAAGGCGAACATGGCGGCGAACATGGCCGCGAACAGGAGCGGGGGAATGGCAGCCAGGGCGGCGGGCGGGAATCCCCGTGGACGGGCGACGCAGGTCATGGCGCGGGAGGGTAACGAGATCACAGGGGTTGGAAAGAGCGGGGCGCCTGGACTCCGGCTTTTCCCCGCGTCGGCGCGATGCCACGCTCCGGCGGCGATGCATCGGGTGATCCTCCACATGGACATGGACGCGTTCTACGCGTCGGTGGAGCAGCGCGACCGCCCCGAATTGCGCGGTCGACCGGTGATCGTGGGTTCGCCACCGACCCAGCGGGGCGTGGTCTGCGCCGCGAGCTACGAGGCGCGGAAGTTCGGCGTCCGGTCGGCCATGCCGAGCGTGACCGCCGGGCGGCTGTGTCCCGACGGGGTATTCCTGAGGCCGCGCATGACGGCCTACCAGGCGGAATCCAGGGAGATCATGGCGATCGTGCAGGAATTCGCCGGGGACCGGGTCCAGCAGGTGTCCATCGACGAGGCTTACCTGGATGTTTCAGAGGCGTGCCAGGGCGACGACGCGGACGCGAGCCTGGAACGCGCGATGCCGGTGGCCCGGTCGATCAAGGAGACGGTTCGCTCACGCCGGGGCCTGACGACGAGCGTGGGTGTGGCCTCGAACAAGCTTTTGGCGAAACTGGCGAGCGACCTGGAGAAGCCCGACGGCCTGACGGTGATCCGCGAACGGGAGAAGGTGGCGATTCTTCGGCCGCTCCCGGTGCGCGCCCTGCACGGTGTGGGCGAGGCCTTCCATTTGGCAGTTCTGATTTGGGATGCCACCCACTGGAAGTTGGAGGTCCGGGTAGCGCCTGCGGGTTTCAACGATGTCCATCCCACAGCTGACTTCAATTGCAGGGGATTCCACATGCCCCCGTCAATGAAGAGCGGCACGATGCTCAGGCACTCGCCGTCGGTATCCACAAATATCGTCTCGATGCCGTGTTCCTTGAGGAAGCCGGTCATTCGTTTGTAGTACGGAATCATGAACTCTCTGATCATCGCCGGTGACACCATTGATCCAGACCCCGCCGAGATGTCTTCCCAGAAGATGAACAAGTCCACGTCCGTCTGGGCAAGGACCTCTTCGTAGAGTGATCCAGAGATCATGAAGGTCTTCTGAACGTCATGGATGAGGTCGGGGGCGTCGGTATAGTTGTAGAAGAGGTGATCGAACATCAGATGAGCGAGAGTGCCAAAGTAGCCGGCGTGATAGCCTCCGAGAACCAGGACGTAGTCTCTGTTTCTTGTATCCGGCAAGCGCGGTTCCAGTTGGATGGAAATCGGTCTTTGATGTTCTGAATATTCAGCCGTTCGTCCTTGAGTTTGTTCCAGCCGGCCTAGCCGCTGATCACGTTCTCCAGGGCCATGGGGATCACGCCGGTCTCCTTCATGTAGGCGCGTTTGACTTCGTCAATGTCTGTGTAGATCAGTTTCTGAAATCATCTCCTCATGCACAACATCAAATTGCGGTGAGAAGAGTGATTCTACATCTACCTACGTTCGCGGTTTGTCCATCCCAGCGCTGCGAAGCCATCGCGGTCCAGGACAAAGCTGGTGTAGTAGAGGCCACCGCCGGTGCGCAACGCGATGCCTGCCGGAAGCCGACCGTCTTTGGCCGAGCGCCAGCACGGGGCTGCAGAGATCCACGTGCGTGCCTGACGGGCCGGGATGGTCGGGTAGCCAATCCGGGGGAGCCTTCTGTACCCAGTTCTCGTAGTTCACCCCCAGTACCCAAACTCCCACTTGGGAGGGTGACTCGGGGCGAAGTTCACCACCTCATCGAAGCGCCTACGAACATTCATCTCTCCTTTCATCCGTTCCTGGTCGTCGTGCACGTCACAGGCACGCAACAGGGCTGCAGATCAGGGTGGTGTCCAGCCGGTCCGGGATGAAGCCCGTCCAGGTAGAGCGCGGGATCCGGAGCGTCACCGAACACCTCCACCAGGTTCGCCAACCGGCACCCCGTGCCGAACCCCCAATTCCTTCACCGCCTCCGCCCCCGTACCACATTCGTGTTGTTCCAGCTCATCCGCATCGCCTGAAACCGGGGATTGCCGTTTACCACATCCTCCATAACCGGAGCCGAGCTGAAGATGGGGCGAGCATCACCGTGGCGCAGGAACGCCTCCAGCATGGCAGCCATATTGCCGATACTCTCTGGGGAAATCAGCGTCTTCGGCGTGTGGTTCCCCAAAGCGCTTGCAATCATTCGCCCCGAACATGATGGAGACCCAGTCAGGCTGGTGAGCCAGGAACTGGGTGAAGACGTTCTCCAATCCGTGCTGACGCAGCCCGATTGCGCCACGTTGCACCTTGCCGGGCAGACTGGCTATCATTGACTCGAGCAACCTGGCATAACTCTGCCGGTAGGTCGTAATGGAGTCGCCAATGCTCATGAATGTTCCGCCCTCAGGCAGAACCAGTCTCTCCACTCCCCTCAGCGATTTCCGGTTTGGCAAGCAACACGCGGGTACCGCTCCACCTCCGCCTGCACCTGCCCGGCATAGGCAACGAACTGCTGTTCGGTGACGCCAATCATCTGCGCCGCCGATGCCGGCTGTACTTCCAGTCCAAGGGCAGCGGGTACCCAGTGGAGATTGAAGTCAATCGCGAATGCGGCCTCTGGCGCTATCGGTTCGTTTGTCATCCAACAACCGACCTTGCCATCTTCACCTATCTGGGAAGGCGGCTCATGTCGTTACTATGTCGTAGATGTCGCGCACAATCAGCTCCATGTTGCCGTTCGGGCAGGCGGAAAAACTGTCCTGAAGGTCCTTCCTTGCGCTTCCCAGTTGACGGCCCGCTGATGAAGGCGGGATTCGGCTTCGGAGGGATAAAATCCTTAGCCAGCTCTTCACTGATTTTCTGGAAATTGTTCCATCCGGAGATGGAGACTGTCCTCAGGTTCGGGATGGCCTTCCTGATCTTGCCAATCCGATCGTCTACCGGCTCACAGCAACCGTAGTAGCTCAGGCCGAACATGTTGCTACCTCAGCGATGTACGGGAGATAGAACTCATCGAATACGTCCGGCGACACCGTCGAGGCTCTGAGATTCGGGCCACACCCAGCAGTCCTTCAGATCGGCCTTCTCGTTGGGATCCTTCTGCAGGTCCAGGGCGTAGCCGTAGCTCGACGGGCACGAACACCGGTTGTCCGAGTTGAAGTCCACCAGACCTTCCTGGCTCATCCAGTTGAAGAATCGAATCATCAAACAAGAGGTAGCGCATGATCCCGTGGATCTGATCCGGACAGTCATACGCCCAGAGCATCATGTTCTCCGGCCCGATGAGCTTGAAGAGATCCATTGTCAGTCCAACGAAGTTGGTTCCCGTGAATGGGGTGAAACCAAGGTCGGGGAAGAAGTTGTCGTAGTTGCCAACTACCACCGGCAGAATGTCCTCAAAGATTGCCTCGACCTGCTCCTTGATCTTTAGCGTGGTCTCCTTATCCACGGTGAACACCCGTTCCCTGAGTTTGTCGATGTCAGCCACGGTCTGTATGCTGGAGAGATAGGCGAGCACCGGCGTGGTGTTCCACGACCACGCCGTGGTCGGTTTTCTCGACCTTCCACGACAGGCGAAAGTAGGGCTCAAGGATGTCATCTCCCAGATCGTTGAACTGTTTGATGCCGTATACCAGCGTCTTTTCGATATTCCTGAGGAGCTCGTTTTGACAACTCAACTCCTCGTCATCGTTCACGAACCCCGAAACGGCATAGGTCTCAAAGAATCATTGGCCGCATTGGCTTCAGCCCGTGGAGTGATTCCAGCCGAGCTTTCGCTCTGCCATAACATCAAGCGATGCAATTTCATCCATTGCCTGGCCAGCTCCCTCAACCTGAGAACATCTTCATCAATGTTCTCAGAAAATGCGCGTCGCGTTTCTCCGACTCGCTCATGTTGCTCGCGATCGTGTAGGCCATATCGTTCTCTCCGTCTCTCTGCAATCAGCGCGCTCTGGAATTGCGCGGTTTTCGAAGAGCTTGGACATGTTGATCGTGGTATCCACTGCTCCCTCAATGTCGTACACCCATTGTGGAATATCGTTCATCAGCGATCCGGCCTGCCGGTACATCGCCAGCGTGTTTTCAATCGGAGAGCCAGCCTGCACTGCGTGGGATGGTCCCAGAATCAGTCCACCTTTTGAAAGAGTTCAAGCCGTTGCTGATTCTCGCGTTCCACATCCGCCACGGTACCAAACGCCAGTTCCTGCTGCACGTCCATGCCGCCCTGGAAGAGGAGCTTGGCGGTCCTCACTCTCCTGCGAGATTCGACATGATTCTCGGTGTTGTGGGCCGAACCACGTCGTACACATCCAGGCCGAGTTTGATCAGCCTGGGAAGGAAGTTGGAATCGCAGCGTACATGTGTTTCATCGTGCGGCTGCCGTGACTGTGGACCATTCAAGTACTTCTCGAGTTTCGTGCGAAGTGTGTCAAAGATATTGAACCCGATCATCTGCCGGTCTGCTCCGAGGTCTCTTCCAGTCGTGATCAAAGTTGATCAGACCGCTGGCGGCTTCGAGCACCGCCTCGCGCATTTCGTAGTAGAAGGTGAACTGCGCTTCCATAATCTCAAGGAACACCGGGTTGTCGGTGATGAGATCCATCAGTACTTCTCCATGCCTCTTGCCCGGGAGATGCCGTTGATGAAATCCATATCGCCGGGCCGTTCCGGCAACAGACCGCGAAACCGGCATCGTGAATGATCTGGGCCTGCTGTTTGAT
>CALNYA010000052.1:0-35508 GCA_942490575.1 uncultured Verrucomicrobiota bacterium | reverse complement strand
CCCGCGTAATCCCGGATGATCTTCGACGCCAGGACGGCCGAAAACGCGAGCAGACTGCCGACCGAAAGATCGATCCCCGCCGTGATGATCACCATCGTCATCCCGATCGCGACGATGGCGATGACGGCGATCTGGTTCGCGATGTTCAGCAGGTTCCCGGTCTTCAGGAAATTGGGCCACAGGTAGGTTTCCGGCGTCACTAGCCGCGGGTCGCCCAGGGCCGGGAAATCCGTCTTCAGATCCTTGAAGACAAGCCACGACCCCGAGACCTGGGTGCAGGCGATCCAGTTCAACGGCTCGCCCGCCTCGGACAGGCGCGCCAAGGCCTCCCGGGCGTCGCGTGGATCACCCCGGACCACCGCGAGGACCCGCGCCCCGGCCGCGGAGAGGTCACGCTCCAGGGCCGCCACGAACGCGGCGTCGTCGGGTTGGTCGCCGCCGGCGATCAGCACGGCGGGTTTCCCGCCCGGGCCCGGTTGCCGGGTGATCTCCGCCAGCACCTGCCACGCGGCGGCCTCCCCGGTGGGAGTCTGTTCCGTCCGGGTCACGACGCTGAAGAAGACGCACAACAAAAGGAGGACCCCGACCATCCCGTGGTCGGAAACGAATCGCGCGAGGGTCGCCTTCATGCGTCAGGCCATGGCGAGCCGGAGGATCTCCTCCTGGGTGGTTTCGCCGACGTCGCGGATCTCGCCGGTCACCCGGCCCTCGCGCATGACGAGGATGCGATCCGCCATGCCGAGCACTTCGGGCAATTCGGAACTCACCATGATGATGGACTTCCCCTGGGCCACGAGTTCGTTCATGAGCTGGTAGATTTCGAACTTCCCGCCGACATCGATGCCACGGGTGGGTTCGTCGAAAAGTAGCACCTCGCAGTTCCTCGCGAGCCACTTGGCCAGCACGACCTTCTGCTGGTTGCCGCCCGACAGGTTGCCCGCCCGCTGTTCCGGTCCCGAAACCCGGATCTTCAGGCTGGCGACGTAACGGCCGAGCGACTTCCGCTCGAGGTCGCGCCGAACGAACCCACCCCGCGCGAGCCAATCCAGGTTGGGCAACGCGAAGTTGTCGCTGACCGAGTGCCGAAGGACCAGTCCCTGGAGTTTCCGATCCTCGGTCAGGAACCCGATCCCCGCGGCGATCGCCTGGGCCGGACTCCGCACGTCGAGGAGCCTGCCATCGAGCCGGATCTCGCCGGCGTCGCGGGAATCGGCGCCAAAGAGTAGGCGGAGCGTCTCGGTCCGTCCCGCCCCGACGAGTCCGGTGATCGCCAGGATTTCACCGCGGTTCACCGTGAACGAAACGTCGCGCACCGCGCCGCCCCGCCGCAATCCGGTCACCTTCAGGCGCGGTTCTCCGATCGCCACCGAACGCCACGGGAATTCGTCGCGGAGTTCGCGCCCGACCATCATTTCGATCATCGATTCACGCGTCATTCGTCCGATGGGCCGTTCGCCGACGTTGCGACCGTCCCGCAGGACGGTGACGCGATCGGCGATGGTGAGGATTTCGTCGAGCCGATGGCTGACATAGACGATGCCGAGTCCCTGGCGTTTCAGGTCGGCGATGATCTCAAACAACCGGGCGACCTCGTGGGCGGTGAGCGTGGCGCTGGGTTCGTCCATGACGAGGATCCGAGCCTCGAACGCGAGGGCCTTGGCGATCTCGACCAACTGCTGCTGGGCCGTGGTGAGGCGTCGGCATGGCACGTCGAGGTCGATGGAGACACCCAGGCGGCGGAACAATTCCCCGGCGCGCCGCCGCTCCGCCGATCGAGTCGTGAAACCCGCGCACGTCATCTCCTGTCCGAGGAAGATGTTCTCGCAGGCGCCCAGGCCGGGAACGAGGTTGAATTCCTGGTGGATCACCGCGACGCCGGCCAGGCGGGAGTCGTGCGGGGACCGGAACTTCACCTCCCGACCGCCGATCCGGAGAATCCCGGCGTCGGCCGCGTGCGCGCCGCCCAGCACGCGGATGAGGGTGCTCTTGCCGGCGCCGTTCTCACCCAGCAACGCGAGGACCTCGCCCGCCCGGAGTTCGAGGTCGACGCCGCGCAGCGCCTGGACTCCCGGGAATGCCTTCTCCACACCGCGCATCTCGAGGAGAGGCGCGCCCCGAAATTGAAATGGGGCCGTCCCCGTCACAACCCCAGCGCCTTGACCAGCGCGGACCGCATCACCCCCGCGTCGGGTTCGATCCCCGTCCAGTACTGAACCCCGATGACGCCCTGGTTCACCAACATCCCCAGGCCATCGAGCACTCGGCAACCCCGCTCCTCGGCGTCGCGGATCAACCGCGTCCGAGGCGGGTTTCCGATGACGTCCGCCACGACCATGCCGGACCGGAGGGTCGCCGGATCGAGGTCCAGGCGCGCCTCGGCATCGTAAAGCCCGATCGACGTGGCGTTGACCGCGAGATCGGTTCCTTCCGGCACCGCGAATTGGCCCCGCCACGGAATGAATTCGGCGTCGGCTCGCAGTTTCGCGCGCAACAGAGCCGCCAGTTCGGATCCACGCTTCTCGGAGCGGTTCACGACCGTGATCCGGCGGACGCCGGCGAGCGCCAGTTCCACGGCCAAGGCCCGCGCGGCGCCGCCCGCGCCGAACAAGACCACGGACTTACCACGGGGATCCTCGACCGTGCGGAGCGAGCGGAGGAAGCCCTTGCCGTCGGTGTTCTCGCCGATCCACCGACCGTCATGTCTCACCACGCAGTTCACCGCGCCCATGACCGCCGCGGATTCACCGAGCCCGTCGAGATGCGGGATGACCGCCACCTTGTGGGGGAGGCTGCAATTGAAGCCCCGGAATCCCATCGCGCGCGCGCCCCGCACCGCCACCTCGAGCTCCGCGGGGGCGACCTCCATGTTGACGTAGCGCCAGTTCAACCCGTGATGGGCGAACGCGGCCTCGATCATCGCGACGGTCGGATTGCCCGCCGCCCCTTGGGACATGGAGCCGACGAGTTCATGGAGAAACCCGGGTTCGTTGCTCGTGCTCATGGGAACGTTCTCCGCCTTTCTCTTTACTTGAGTTCCGGGTCGGCCAGCGCGTCCGCCCTCCGGTACAACCGTGTCGGAATCAGCATCTGGGCCGGAAGGACCTCGCCCTTCGAATGCCGCACGATGGCGTCGACGATCTGAACGCCCATGCGATCCGGAAACTGGATCGGATCGGCGTAGATCTTGGAATCCTTGATGGCCTGCTTGCCTTCGGGCTGGCCGTCGAACCCGACGATGAGGACCTGTTGCGCCTTGCCGGCCTTCTCCAGGGCGGCGCGGGCGCCGAGGGCGGCGGGGTCGTTGATCGCGAAGATGCCGCGAAGATCCGGGTGCGCCTGGAGGGCGTCCTCGGCGGCCTTGTACCCGATGTCCTTCGCGCCGCCGCTTTCGAGTTCCACGGCCAGGTCGATGCGGGCCTTGCCCGAGGCGTTGTGGGCGTCGATGACCTCGCGGAATCCCTTCACGCGGAGCAGGCACGATTCCGCCTGTTTGAAGTGGAGGATCGCGACCTTTCCACCCGCCTCGCCCAGCGCCTCGATCATCGCGCGCCCCGCCTCCTTGCCGCCGCCGAAGTTGTCGGTGGCCACCTGGGTCACGATCTTCACCCCGGGTTCATTGCACGGGATGTCGACCGTGAACACGGGGATACCCGCGGCATTCGCCTCCTGGATCACCGGCACGATGGACTTGGAATCGCACGGGCTCAGCACGATCGCGCTGACCTTCTTGACGATGAAATCCTTGATCTGATTGCCCTGCTTCGCGACGTCCTTGTCGCCACTCACCACGATCGACTGGTACCCGCGCTTCAGGCCCTCGGCCTGGATGTTGTCGCCGATGACCTTGAAGAACGGGTTGTCGAGCGTGAGCAGCGAGACGCCGATCGTGCCCGAGCTCGCCTTCCGGGGAGCACTCGAAGGAGAAGCACTCGAAGAGCCTGTGTCCTTCTGGGGACCGCAGCCGGTAAGCCAGGCGAAGGCGAGAACGGCAAAAAGGGAGGGATGGGTTTTCACGGGGGGGATCTGGTTCGCATGATTCCCGAAGACACCCGTGGCCTGTCAAATTGGAATCCGGGTGGGGACGGAGCGGAGCGGAGCGCGCCTTGCGCGGCGGGTGTCGACGGTGACAGCGTCCGGTCCTCACTCCCCTCCCGTGAACCAGATCAATCTTCAATCCAGGACCGCGGTCGTCACCGGTGGCGCCCGCGGCATCGGTCTCGCCATCGCGCATCGTCTCGCGTCGTCCGGCGCGGCGTGCAGCCTCTGGGACCGCGACGGCGACACCCTGGCCAAGGCGATCGCCACCTTCCCCACCGGCTCCCAGGTCCAACCGGTCGTCGTGGATGTCACGGAGGACCCCTCCGTTCAGGAAGCCACCCGCGCCACCCTGGGGCGCTTCGGCGGGATCGACATTCTCGTCAACAACGCCGGCATCGCGGGCGCCTCCAAACCCACCTGGGAACTGTCGCCCGAGGAGTGGCTGGAGGTGGTGCGGATCGATCTGATCGGGGTGTTCCTCTGCTGCCGGGCCGTCGTTCCGCACATGTTGAAACAGGCGTCGGGGCGCATCGTCAACATCGCCTCGATCGCCGGCAAGGAAGGCAACCCGAACGCCTCCCACTACAGCGCGGCCAAGGCGGGCGTCCTGGCCCTGACCAAGTCCCTCGGCAAGGAACTCGCCACGTCCGGGATCCTCGTGAACGCCATCGCTCCCGCCGTCATCGAGACCGAGATGCTGGGCCAGATGTCGACCCGGCACGTCGACTACATGCGGTCCAAGATCCCGATGGATCGCTTCGGCCGGAAGGAGGAGGCGGCGGCTCTGGTCGCGTGGTTGTGTTCGGAGGATTGCTCGTTCAGCACGGGGGCGGTGTATGACCTCTCGGGGGGCGGGCTACTTACTGATGGGACCTATGGGACCTCTGGGACACTCATATGTCTCATCTGTCCCATAGGTCCCATAGGTCCCATCCGCCCCCCTCAAACCCTGCGTCGGGCGCGGGAGTGTGCCGAGACCGTCACCAACCCCGCCACCAACAACCACCCACCACCCGGTTCCGGCACCACGGGTACCGTCGTGGGATCCACGGGTTGCAGGCCCGAACGCTCGTACTGCTCCTGGGTTTCAAGGACCACGGCGCCACTGTAGGGCGTCACGAGCTGATGGCGCGCGGCCAACTTCGCGGCGCCCGCCGAGTTTCCGCCCCTTCCCAGCCGCTTCACCTGGTCCAAAGCCCACAACCGCGTCACGTGGGACGAGGCCAGGGGTTCCGAGGGCGTTCGGTCCGGATCCCCTTCGATCCATTCCCGCGCGAATTCCCATCGAGGCTCCCGGCCTTCGACGACCGCCATCCAGCGCGCCAGATCGGCGCCGAGGGCTCCGACTCGCGGCACCGTGCCGATTCCGGCCAGGCCGTCCAGTTTCTCGAGGACCCGGTTCGGTCCGGGACGGACCGACAGATCCCACAATCGAGGGGCGCGCCCTCCCCGCTGCCTCTCGAATCGCTGGCGCAACGTCTCCGCCGGGCGCAGGAGCACGGGGTTCGGTCCGTGAATCCAGATCACGGCGCCATCCGAAACCTGGGCGGCCCAATCCCAGGCCGCTTCGAGCGCCGGAATCGGGTCGTGCCCGCCTTCGCATTGGAACCCGCGCAACGCGGCGGCTTGCGATTCCCCGGCGCGCCCTTCCCCGGCCAACAGGACCACCCCGTCCCGGGCGACGAACACCCGGAGTTCAGGTCCCGCCGGAAGGCGTTCGAGAACCTCCGCGATGTCGGGCAGCGCACCCCGCATTCCTTCGGAACCGTCGATGACCCACGCCACCCGTCCGGCGGATCGCGACGTCGCCGGAACAATCCGTTGCCGGACCCGGCCGGCGTTCTCGCTCCGGCGATCCGGCGCCCAGTGTTCCGACGACGCGGGATCCCGCTTCAAGACGACCGCATGCGAAGGATCGCCCAGAGCCGTGTCCGGCCATGCTCCGTGAAGCCCGGTCCGGCCGTGTTCGTCCCGTAACACCGTGAGTTCCTCGGGATTGCCGAGGACTCCCTGCGCGGCGTCGAGCCAGACCCCATGGGTCATCGATCGGCTTTGCCCGAAATTCCGTTCCAGGAAGGTCGGCCAGACCATCGCCGCCTCACCCTTGTCCCGAAGCGCCAAGGGCGACGTGATGCCCAGGCGGACTTTCATCGTTCCCCCGTTGGGCGGAACGGGAAAGCACTGCATCAGGACCCGGTCCGGTCCCGACGTCGTGACGAGCACCGGATCCCGCCGCTCCTGGACGGCCACTTTCTGGTAGGCCTCCCTCACTTGGCTCCGCCCGGCGAAAGCCGCTTCCCTTTCCTCGCCGTTCACCCAGAGGGTCAACCGCGACACCACCCCGCCCGGCGGCAGCTGGATCCGCGCCCGCGCCTCGCGCTGGGATCGCTCGTGGTCGTTCTGGAATTCCAAGGTCCACTCGACATACGACCATGCCGCATCCGCGTCCGCCATTCCGTCGAGCCTCGACGACACCAGCGACAAGCCGCGAACACGTCCGGCCACCGCTTCCGAGCCAAGGGCCGAATCCCACTCCGCGCCCCCGGCCTCCATCTCGTTGATCATGCCGACATTCCGGCGACTCCACGCGGACCGCGGCGGCGGAACCGCGTTGAAAGGCTGCCCGGTCACCCGGAAGTAGACCTCCTGGGCCGGCGCCGAAGGAAGGTGCGACGGAAGGAGACCGTCCCAGAGTCCCCGCCGGCGACCGTAACATTCCTGGAGGAGGGTTTCGCGATCGCCCCAGCGCCGCAGCCACTGCACCGCGGCTTCCGAACGGCCCGACTCGTCCGTGACGGCCATACCCGCCTGATGCAGCGTGACCCATCCCGGCACGAGGTATCCGGTCAGAAATACGGCGGGCAATCCCAACGCGACCCACCCTTGCCTGCGTTCGGTCCGGGAGATCTCGGCCTCCTCCGGAGCCAAGCGGCGTCGCAAGATGAGGGAACAGACCAGGCCAAGAATCGGAGCCAAGGGCAGCAATCCCACGCCGATCACGACGGCGACCAACGCGAATGGCGCCAGGGGTATCAACGGCAGCGTGTAACAGATGCCAACCGCGATCGCCGCGCTGTTCAGGATCCGCCGGGCTCGCCGGGCCGGGGCGCTCCAACCTCGGGCCGACAACAGACCCACGAAATTCGCCACGGGCACCAACGCCACCAACAGCACGTGCCACAACGTCGGCAAAGGATCGAACAGTTCCTGGGCGCACCATCGCGTCGTGATCTCGAAGACCAGCGTTCCCAAGGGAACCAGGACCCCGAAAAACAGCATCAACGCCCGCCGCCACCACGCCATCGGCGGGAGCAGCTCACGGGGCCCTCCCCCCACGGCATCGTGACGACGCTTCGACACGGGCGCGGCGCCGCCCGCGCCATCATGCCTCCGCCCGGTCCGCCACGGATTCGAGGGCGTCACACGCTCCAGATACCGTCGCACGTCGGCTTCCGTCACGATCGGCAACCGCGCCGCCGTCGCCTCCTCCGCCACGTGCCGCCGCAGGTCGTCGACCACCTCGTCGGGGTCGGCGCCGGATCCCGCCAAGGAAAGCCGGAGTCCCGCCAGATGATCCTCGAGTTCACGTTGCGCCGTCGCCGTCCATGTCATCATGTGTCGCCTCCTCGACGGCGCAGGATTCCCGCGCCGCGGTTCAACTGATCCAGGTATTCCAACATTTGCGCGCGCAGCGCCCGGCCCTCCTCCGACAGGGTGTAGTATTTCCGGGCGGGGCCCTCCGGCGATTCCACCAGACGCGTGTCGACCAGGCCCTGGAGGCGCAACCGGGAAAGGAGCGGGTACAAAGTCCCTTCGGTGATGCCGAGGCCGGGGATTTCCACGAGCGTTTTGACCAGCTCGTAGCCGTAGCGTTCACGTTCCGCCAAAGCGTTCAGCACGCAGAGCTCGATCAGCCCCTTGCGCACCTGCACCGTCCAGTTGTCGAAGAAATCGCCCATGCCAGGTCACGTCCCGCCCGTCGGCCCGCCGCCGCTCCGATTCAGATCATCCGGCCCAGAACACTGCACTGCGAAGCCAACTACCTTGCAAGGCATAGTACATCCCCCGGGGTGATGTCAACCCGGGTTGTCGGTGAGGGACATCAGGATGTCGGCGTACCACGCGCAGTTCAGCCCGAGGACTTCGTCCACGTTTCCGTCCCTCGAGCCCACGTCGATGCGGCTGGAGTGAATCCCGAGGAGCAGCCACGGAAGGTCTTGGAGCGCCCCTTGGGGATTCGGGATCCGCATGACCACGGGGGCGCCGCTCGTTCCCCGGTGGGTTCGGGCGTCGGTCAGGAAAAAGCCCTCGCCCTGGAATCGCAGGCCGAACGCGGACGCCAGCACGGCGCGACGGACCACGGGCATGTGGTGCAGGGTGTCGTGGAATCCGAGGGGGAATCCCACCACCAGGAGGGAACTTCCGACTTCGATCGGTTCGGAGGGGTCCGGGAGATGTTGCGGCGTGAAGACGCGGAACAGGGTGCTGGACGGGAGGGCCGACCGGACGATCTCGATCACGGCCACGTCGACCGCGCCCGCGGCGTCCGCGGCCCGGCGCCAGAGCCCGACTCCATCCTGGTAGAGTGGAATGGAGAACCCGGTCGAGAGGGCGAGGTTCGTCGGGTCGGTGTGCAACTCGATCTCCAGGCGGTCCGGGAAATGCCCGCTGGATTCCGCGTGGAGCACGTGGCCGCTCGTCACCAGGTACAGGCGTTCGTCGCGTTGAAAGAAAAAGCCGCTCGCGTTGGTCAGCGGCAGTTGCTGCTGGAACGTGCAAACACGAACTCCCGTGAGAAGGATGGGATCGACCATAAGTGTCGCCGCGAATGAAGCGCAGGACGGCGTCCGGCACGAGAGGGATTGTTGCGGCGCGTCGGAGCGCGGCGAAGACTTCCAGGCCCACGGTTCGCGCGGACGAGTCCCCGGCGACAAATCCCAAGCTTGAATCCGCCGAACCGACCCGGTGTCCTATCGGGCGTCATGCCATCGGTCCCCCATGCCTTCGCCTTATTGTCCCTGGGCGCTGCTTCCCTGCTCCCGCCCTCGGCCCACGCCGAATTGTCCTGGATCTGGTCGTCCAAGGTCGACGCCGACCGCGTCAGCCTGCGCCGCGAGGTCACCCTGCCCGACCAATTCGGACGGGCGACGCTCGTGGTCACCTGCGACAACAAGGCCCAGGTGTTCGTCAACGACACCGCCGCGCTGGTGAGTTCCGACTGGAACGAGGGGGTCCGGGCCAACGTCACCTCCCTCCTGAAACCCGGGTCGAACTGGATCCGCGCCGAAGCCGAGAACGAGGGCGGTCCGGCGGGGTTCATCGCGCGGCTCAGCTACCGGGAAGCGGGCGGCAAGACGGTCGTTCTGGAATCCGACGCCTCCTGGCAGGCCCGCGCCCAGGGCGACTCCGATTGGAAGCCCGCCAAAATCATCGGTCGGTACGGCGACGAACCGTGGGGCAACGCGCTCGCGTCGGCGGGCGTCCCCGGCGGCGCCGCCAGGGCGGAAGCTCCGCCGTCGGTGATCCAGCCCGCCGACATCGGGGTTCCCTCCGGCTTTCGCGTGGAATTGCTGCACACCGTCCCGAAGGCGGAGGAAGGGTCCTGGGTCAGCATGACGGTTGACCCCCAGGGCCGCATCATCGCGTGCGACCAGTACGGCGGGCTCTACCGGATGAAGCCGACGCCGGTTGGATCCGGCCAGACCGCGCCGGTCGAAAAATTGGCGGCCAAGGCCGGCGGCGCCCACGGGCTTCTGTACGCCTTCGACAGCCTCTACGTGATGATCAACGAGCAGGGCGGCCGGCAGGGACTCTGGCGCCTTCGCGACACCAACGGCGACGGCCAGTTCGACGAGGAACGCCATCTGCGAAAGATCGAGGGCGGCGGCGAACACGGGCCCCATGCCATCGTCCTCTCCCCCGACGGGAACTCGCTCCACATCGTCTCCGGCAACCACACCAAACTCCCCGAGGGCATGGAGTACTCCCGCATCCCGCGCCACTGGGATGAGGACCAGATCGTGCCGAGGATGTGGGACGCCAACGGCCATGCGCGCGGCATCCTCGCTCCCGGCGGTTACATTTGCAGGACCGACCCCGACGGCAACGCCTTCGAGCTCGTGAGCCACGGTTACCGCAACGCCTACGACATCGCCTTCAACGCGCTCGGCGACATCATCACCTACGATTCGGACATGGAATGGGATGCCGGCTCCCCCTGGTACCGGCCCACGCGGATCTGCCTGGCCACGAGCGGCAGCGAGTTCGGCTGGCGTTCCGGTTCCGGCAAATGGCCGTCCTACTATCCCGACAGTCTTCCCGGCCTGGTCGACATCGGCCCCGGCAGCCCCACCGGGGTGGAGGCTGGCCGCGGCGCCAAGTTCCCGGCCCGTTACCAGCATGCGATCTACGCCAACGACTGGACCTACGGCACGATGTACGCCATCCACCTCACGCCCGATGGCGGTGGCTACCGCGCGGAAACGGAGGAGTTCATCACCGGCAAGCCCCTTCCCCTCACCGACCTCGTGGTCAATCCGCACGACGGCGCCCTCTACTTCGCCATCGGCGGACGCCGGACGCAGTCCGCGGTGTACCGGGTGAGTTACGTCGGGACCGAGGCCACGGGACCGGCCGCGCCGCCGACGCGCACACCCGAAATGCTTCTTCGCCAGCGCCTGGAACAACTGCATCAGCGCGACACCGGGGTGGAAGCCATCGCCATCGCCTGGCCCCACCTCGCCCACCCGGATCGGTGGGTGCGCTACGCCGCCCGAATCGCGGTCGAGCGCCAGCCCGTCTCCGCCTGGGGCGCGCGGGCCGTCCAGGAAAGGCGGCCTTGGGCCGTCATCGAACTCGGCGTCGCCCTCGCCCGGGCCGGCAAGGAGGCCGAACCCCATCGCGACGCGATGCTGGACCAACTGAATCGCCTCAACTTCGCCAGCCTCGACGAGGCCGCCCGCCTCGCCGCGGTCCGCGCCTACCAACTCTTCGCCATCCGCCAGGGCATCCCCGAGGGCGCGGTCCGCTCGCGGGTCGTCGCCCGCCTGGACGCCGAGTTCCCGTCCCGGAGCTTCGATTTGAACCGCGAGATCGCCGCCATCCTCATCACGCTCGACGCCCCCACCGCGGTCGCCAAGACCATGAGCCTGATGTCGACCGCCCGCGACGAGGAGATCCGTTACGCCAGCGACGCGCTCCTCAACCGCAATTCGGGGTACGCGAACGCCTTCAACATCGCGGCGAACACCCGCCCCAACCAGCAGCAGATCGCCTACGCGTACCTCCTCCGCACCGCCAAGACGGGCTGGACCCCGGCTCTCCGCCGCACGTTCTTCGCCTGGTTCCCCCGCACCGCGCCCTGGCAGGGCGGCAACAGCTTCCGGGGTTTCATCGAAAACTTCCGCAAGGAGGCCCTCGCCCTCGTCCCCGACGCCGACGAACGCGCCTCCCTCGACGCCCTCTCCAGCAAGAAGATCGAGGTCGTCGCCGAGGATTTCCCGCCGCCCACCGGACCTGGCCAGGACTACTCCGTCGACGAAATCCTCGAACTCGCCGACAACGGCCTCAAGGGCAGGGATTTTCAGAACGGCAGGAGCCTGTTCCACGCGGCCGCCTGTTTCTCGTGCCACCTCTTCGCGGGAACCGGCGGCGGGGTCGGCCCCGACCTGACCGGGTCGGCCGCGCGCTACTCGCTCCGCGACCTCCTCGAGAACATCGTCGATCCGTCCAAAGTCATCTCCGACCAGTACGGCAGCGAACAGGTCGAACTCACGGACGGCTCCAATCTGATCGGCCGCGCCTACGAGGAGAACGGCCGGATCCACGTCGTCTACGATCCGCGCAACCCGGATGAGAAGGAAAGCGCGGACCTGTCGAAGGTGAAGTCGCGCCGCCCCTACCCGGTCTCGCTCATGCCCAACGGGCTTCTCAACTCGATGAACTCCGACGAGGTCCTCAACCTCCTCGCGTACATCCAATCGGCCGGCGATCCCGACCATCCCGCCTTCAAGAAGTGATTCCTTGAAGTGAAGCGGATCGTCATCGTCGGCGGCGGCGTCATCGGACTCTCGGTCGCCCGCGCCTGCGCCCTCCGAGGACATCGCGTCACCGTCGTCGAGCGCCATCCCGAATCCCGGGACGGCTGCTCGTTCGGCAATGCCGGGATGATCTGTCCCAGCCATTTCGTTCCGCTCGCGGCGCCCGGCATGGTGGCGCTCGGCCTGAAGTGGATGGCGGACCCGAAGTCGCCGTTCACCCTCCGCCCCCGTCTGGACGCCGATCTCTTCGCCTGGGCCTTCAAGTTCTGGAAGTCCGCGAACGCGCGACACGTCGAGCGCGCGTCGCCGGTTCTCCGGGACCTCGGACTCGCCAGTCGCGCGATCTTCCTCGAGATGGCCCGAACCCACGGGGCCGATTTCGGACTGGTCCAGCGCGGACTGCTGATGCTCTGCAAGTCCCGGCACACCTTCGACGAGGAGACCCGGTTGGCCGAGAAGGCCCGGACCCTGGGGATCCCCGCGGAGGTGCTCGACGCGGACCAGGCGGCGCGACTGGACCCGGACGTGACCATGGACATCGCCGGCGCGGTTCATTTCCCCCAGGACTGCCACCTCGTCCCCCGGCGGTTCATGGAGTGGCTCCTCGCCGACGCCACCCGGGCGGGAGCGACGTTCCTGTGGAACAAAGAAGTCACGGGCTGGCGAAGCGAGGGGGGAACCCTCCGCGCCCTCCGCACTCCCGCGGGGGAAATCGAAGGCGACGAATTCGTCCTCTGCGGTGGCGTCTGGTCGGCGCTCGTCGCCCGCGATCTCGGGTTGTCCGTGCCGATGCAGGCCGGCAAAGGCTACAGCCTCACGCTTCCGAAGCCCCGCCAACTCCCCCGCATCTGTTCGATCCTCACCGAAGCCCGCGTCGCCGTGACCCCCATGGGCCAGGCCCTGCGCTTCGGCGGCACCATGGAAATCGCGGGGCTCGACGAAACCATCCGTCCACTCCGGGTCCAGGGCATCGTGGAGGCGGCCGCCCGCTATTATCCCGCGTTTCAACCCTCCGATTTCGACGGCATCCAGCCCTGGTGCGGCCTTCGACCCGTTTCACCGGATGGCCTGCCCTACCTGGGCCGGAGCGGGCGCCACACGAATCTGACTCTCGCGACCGGCCACGCCATGCTGGGACTCAGCCTGGCGCCGATCACCGGCCATCTCGTGGCCCAGTTGATGACCGGGGAAACTCCCGACGTGGAAATCGGGCTCCTCGACCCCGAGCGGCACGGATAAATCCCTAGGGTTAATCCCAAGGTCCTATTCCTTCGGGACACCCGGATCGGGTAGACCTTGAGGCCGTGAAGATCCTGCGAGCGTTTCCGGCACCCACGGCGCCCAGCCTGAGAGTCCTGATCGCCTTCCTGGTCGTGGGGGTGCTCGCCCTGGAACTGGGCGTCTCCGCTTCCACACGGGTCGGTCTTCAGGTGGCGCCCGCGGTCTGGATCGGCGTGATCGCGCTCACCCTGGCGCTCTTCGGCCTCGGATGGGCCCGCGTCGCGGCGATCGACCGATTCACCGCGCCGGCCGAACCGAAACCCTCCGGCACCGATCCGATCGACACGGCCTTTCAATCCTGGAAAGCCTCCGCCGAGGTGCTCGACGCCCGCATCACCTTTCCCGAATTCCTGTATCCCGCGCGAAAAGCGCGCATGGCGATCTTTCCCTCGGGGACCACGTTCCTCGCGGCGCGGTTCGCGACCAGGGACGCCGCCCTTTCGGCCGCGCGGGGTTACCGCGACTTCTTCGGAATGGCGGAAATTCCGCCCACCGCCGATTCGGCCTGGGCCGGCCCCCGAAACGAGACCCGCGACTTCGCCTCGATCCGATGCCAGGGCGACCTTCTGCTCGTCTGGTCCTCACGCGACGCGTCCAGCCTCGAACCGCGCCCCGCGACCTGGCTGGCGCCGGATCCGGCGGACGCTGCGCGTTTCTGAAGCTCTCCGGAGCCCGGTCCGGACGACGGCCGCGGACGGCGCGAGTCGCGTGTCAGGGGGACGTTTCCCGGCTTCCGCACTACTACCAAAGTCCCTGAGCCTGAGGTCCTATTCCTCGCCAAGGTCGATCCGGTGTAGTTTGGCAACATGAGCCAAGGGAATCCTTCGAATAACGCCAACCTTCGGGTCGTTCAGTTGCTGCCGCCCGCCTCCGATTCCGCCTTCCGGTGCGTCGTTCCGCCAACCTGGGAGCGGCTCCCCGTGCTTTCAGAGGAACCGGACTTCTCGGATCCCACCGCCTTCGCGCTGCTGGGTGCGTTCATGGAGGACGCCGGATCGGTGATCGCGACCGTCGCCGCCCGCCCCGCCCACGACACCGGATCCCCGGCGCGCTGGCTGGCCTACCTGGCCAGCGAGTTGGGATTCGAGGTCCTGGAATCGGGTCCGGTCCGGCTCTCCGATCAGCGGATGCTGGCGGCCTGTCGCGCGACGCAGGCGGGACCGAGGGGACCGATGACCGTGAGACTCGCCCTCTTCGAGGACCAGGGACAGTGGGTCCTCGTGACCGCGATGTCGGTGGATTCCCCGCGGGAGTCGATGGAAGCCGGGTTCCTGAACCTGCTGGAGACGTTCAAGCTGCTCGAATCCCAGATTCCAGCGACCCCCACGACCCACGGCGCGCGGGAGAACTCCCCGATCCCGTTCCCCACCGGGGCGATTGATCACGACCCCGAGGACCGCGCCGAAGGTCGCGAACTTCTCCGCCCGGGTTTCCGGTTCGCGAGAGCCTAGACCTCTTTCTTGGCGGCCTTGACCTCGAGGTAGAGATCCCGCAATTGGCGCCCGGAAACGGCGGTGGGCGACTCCGTCATCAGGCACACGCCCTTGGCGGTCTTCGGAAAGGCGATCACATCCCGGATGCTCGGGGTCCCGCACAGCATCGCGCAGAGACGGTCGAACCCGAGCGCGATCCCGCCGTGGGGCGGCGCGCCGTACTGAAACGCCTCCAGCATGTAGCCGAAACGGAGTTTGGTTTCCTCCGGTGGGATCGCGAGAAGTTCCTCGAAGATGGTCCTCTGAACGTCCGGCTGATGGATACGGATCGAGCCGCCCCCGAGTTCGACCCCATTGACCACGATGTCGTAGTGCTGGCCGCGGACCTTCTTGGGATCGCTCTTCAGCAGGGGGACATCCTCGGCCACCGGCGCCGTGAACGGGTGGTGGCTCGAATACCACCGGTTCATTTCCTTGTCGTAGCTCAGCAGGGGGAAGTCGACCACCCAGAGGAAATCGTACCGGTCGGGGTCCACGGTGAGCTTTCCCTGGGTCTTGAGGACCTCGGCGCAGTAGAGCCGGATCTTGCCCAGGATCTCGCACGCGTTGAGCCACTGGTCGGCGGCGAACAGGATCAGGTCGCCTTCCTCGATCGCCAGCTTGGTCTTCAGGGCCGACTTCTCGGCCTCGGAGAAGAACTTCACGATGGGCGATTTCCATTCGCCGCCCTCGACCTTGATGAACGCGAGCCCCTTCGCCCCGAAACTCTTGGCGTACTCGGTCATCGTCTCGATCTGGCCCTGGGTCGCGCAGGCGAGCCCCTTGGCGTTGATCGCCTTCACCACGCCGCCGGACGCGATCGCGCCGCTGAAGACCTTGAACGTGCTCGCCCGGAAATCGTCGGTCAGATCCACGAGTTCGATCCCGAAACGGGTGTCGGGTTTGTCGATCCCGTACCGGTTCAGCGCGTCCTCGAACCGCATCCGCGGGAAGGGCGTCGTGATTTCCCGTCCCAGAGCGGTCTTCCAGACTCTCGCCAGCATCCCCTCGATCAGGCGGTGGATGTCCTCCCGGTCGATGAAACTCATCTCGATGTCCACCTGGGTGAACTCCGGCTGGCGATCCGCCCGCAGGTCCTCATCCCGGTAACACCGCGCGAGCTGAAAGTAGCGTTCGACACCCGCCACCATCAGGATCTGCTTGAACTGCTGGGGCGACTGCGGCAGCGCGTAAAACGTCCCGGCCTCGCGCCGGTTCGGCACCAGGAATTCCCGGGCTCCCTCGGGCGTGGACTTGAACAGCGTCGGGGTCTCGACCTCGAGGAACCCCTCCTCGTCCATGTAGTCGCGGACGGACTTCGCCACCTTGTGCCTGAGGCGCAGGTTGCGCGTCATCTCGGGCCGGCGCAGGTCCAGGTACCGGTACTGCAGCCGGATTTCCTCGCTCACGCGCGCGGCCGCCTCGGGTTCGTCGATCTGGAACGGCAGCGGCTCCGCCAGATTCAACACCTCCAGACCGCGCGCCATCACCTCGACGCCGCCGGTCACGATCTTCGCGTTCGCCGTGCCTTCAGGGCGCGCCCGGACCCGGCCCTCCACCCGGATCACGCTTTCGCTTCGCAGGCCCGCCGCCTGGTCGAAGAGCTCCTTCGGAAGGTCCGAGGGATCGAACACCGTCTGTGTGCGCCCTTCGCGGTCGCGCACGTCGATGAAAATCACCCCGCCCAGGTCGCGCCGGGAATGAACCCAGCCCTCGAGAATCACGTCCCGCCCGACATGGGTCGGGCGAAGTTCGTTGCAATGATGCGTCCGCTTCATTCGAAAGGGGCGGGATACTGCCGCTCCGACGCCCGATTGGCCATTGGCATTTTTCCAGCCCGGGTCCTTACGAAGACAACCACGGACCACACCGACCACACGGAAGAGACGGTGGGGAGGAGAGGAGTCGCGACCTGGGCCCTTGGTTTGCCGGACCTCAAGGCCCTCGAACCACAAGCCCGTTTTCCATCGTCCCTCTTCGTTTTTCCGTGTGCTCCGTGTGCTCCGTGGTTGCCGATACGCCGCGGGAGTAGCCTCCGGCGCGGTTACCGCCTACCCTCGCGCCCCGGATGAACAAGGATCAGGTCGCCGCCATCCTCTCTGAAATCGGGGTGCTCCTCGAACTCAAGGGCGAAAACCCGTTCAAGACGCGCGCCTACCACAACGCCGCGCGAACGCTCGAGGGTCTCGACGAGCCCCTGGAAACGATCGTCGCCGAAAAGCGCCTCGGCGATCTCAAGGGCTTCGGCGAAGCCCTCCAGGCGAAGGTCGCCACCCTCGTCACCACCGGCACCCTGCCCTACCACGTGGAACTCCGGGCCTCCGTCCCCGAGGGCCTCGTCGCCATGCTCGACCTCCCCGGGCTCGGTCCCAAGAAGGTCAAAAAAATCCACGACGAATTGGGCGTCACCACGGTTGAACAGCTCGAAAACGCCTGTCAGACCGGGAAAGTCGCGGTCCTCGAGGGGTTCGGCGAAAAATCCCAGCAAAAGATCCTCGAAGGCATCGCCTTCCGCCGTCAGTTCGCGTCGCGCCATCGGCTCTCCGACGCCATGACCGCCGCCGAGCCCATCCTGGAGAATCTTCGCGCCCACCCCGACGTGGTCCAATGCGGCACCGCCGGAAGCTTGCGCCGATGGAAGGAGCTGATCGGCGACATCGATTTCGTCGTGTCGTCCCGCGATCCCGCGTCGGTCCTTGAATTCTTCGTCGCGCAACCCGGCATCCAGAGCGTCCTCGCCCAGGGCCCCACCAAGGCCTCCGTGATCCTCGCGGGCGGCATCCAGGCCGATCTTCGCGTCGTCGCCGATTCCGAATTCACCACCGCCCTCGCCTACTTCACCGGGAGCAAGGAGCACAACATCGTGATGCGCCAGCGCGCCATCGCCCGCGGACTCCGCCTCAACGAGTACGGGTTGTTCCGGTCCTCGGAGGAGACCCGAGATCCGGCCCTGCGGATCGAGTGCGCGTCGGAGGAGGATCTGTTCGGAGAACTGGGCCTCGACTACATCCCGCCCGAACTGCGCGAGGACCAGGGCGAATTCGACGCCGCCGAGAACCACACGCTTCCGCGTCTCCTCGAATGGACCCAGTTGAAGGGTTCGCTGCACAACCACTCGAACTGGAGCGACGGGCGCAACACCCTCGAAGCCGTCGCGGCGCACGCGCAGGAACTCGGATGCGCGTATTGGGCCATCACCGACCATTCCCGCGCCTCCTTCCAGGCCAACGGTCTCGACGTCGCGCGCCTGCGCCAGCAGCGCTCCGACATCGACGCCTTGAACCGCCAGTTCGCCGATCAGGGCTCCGACTTTCGACTCCTCGCCGGGACCGAAGTCGACATCCTCAAGGAAGGCCTCGACTACCCGGACGAAGTCCTGGCCGAACTGGAAGTCGTCGTCGCCAGCCTGCATGTCCCCGCCAACAACGAGGCCGAGAACACGCGGCGCCTGATCGAGGCCGCTCGGAACCCGTTCGTTCACATGCTGGGACACCCCACCGGGCGCCTCCTCCTGGAGAGGAACGCGTACCCGGTGGATCTCCATGCCGTCATCGACGCGTGCGCCGAAACGGGAACCTGGATCGAACTCAATGCCAGCCCATACCGGCTCGACCTCGATTGGAGGCTTTGGAATCAGGCCCGACAGAAGGGCGTGAAGTGCGTGGTGAACTGCGACGCCCATCGCCTCGAACACGCCGGCTTCCTGCGCCTTGGCGCCGGATTGGCCCGAAAGGGCTGGCTGGGACCGGGCGACGTCATCAACACATTGTCCCTCGCGGACCTTCACAAAACCCTTCGGGTCAAGCGTTTAAAGAAATAATGGTTCCGTTGAAAGGCCGCCGGCGGCTTGCTTAATCGCCGGACCGTGCTACCACTGCCCGGCCATGAAGGCGATCCAAGCTAAGGCGCTGCGCCGGCTCGGTCGTCGCCCGCCCAGGGTTTTCCGGTTCGACCGGGGCCCCCAGGACCGGGCACTTATGCGGCTTCGGGGGCGTCTACTCCGGCCTTTGTTGGCCGGAACAAACAACCCAAGGCTGCAGGCGGGCTTCAGGAGGGCTGCGACGGAGGCGGAGTCACTTGCGTGGCTTACACCGTTCCCGTTGCTCGTCCTTCCGGGGTTGCTCGAGGAGAAGGTTCGTCACGCTCGGCTCTATGCCATCCGGCAAGCCGAAGTGCACGAATCCTCCCCCGGGTGGCTCAGCCTGTCGGAGTGATTCGACCGCGCCGTCACAGGTCCGTGCTGACAACAGCACCCCAACTGACAACGAAAACGAACGGGCCCGGGGGCAACCCCGGGCCCTTTTTTTGCTTCACGGCCCCCTACTCCGCCCGTCCTTCGGCCGCGGCGGGTTCCGGCAGGGCCCGGTGAATCTCCTCCGATCGATAGCCCATT
This sequence comes from uncultured Verrucomicrobiota bacterium, assembly GCA_942490575.1. Classification (GTDB taxonomy): domain Bacteria; phylum Verrucomicrobiota; class Verrucomicrobiia; order Limisphaerales; family CAIMTB01; genus CAIMTB01. The sequence goes on along the minus strand of CALNYA010000052.1, from coordinate 16,285 downwards.
CCCGGCCCCTGAATCGTCGACAAATCCACGCAGCCGTCCCGACGCAGGTAGCACCCGGGATGGACCCGCGCCTCCGGCGCCGACGCGTCCGGGTAGAACTGCATCGCGTTCGTCTCGACGCCCATGATGGTGCCCGCGTGCGCGGCCAGTTGGAGATGGGGCAACTGGGCCAGCATCGGGTTGGTCAGGTCCTGCACCATCAGCGTCATCCCGCGCTCCCGCGCCCAGCAAAGGCTCAGCAGGGCGCCGCTCTGGGTCTTGCAGGTCTTCAGCGCCACCCCCGTCCAACCGAGTTCGCGCCCCAGCCGGACGTGCCGCCAGTCGTGCGCGCTTTCGTCCAGGAACAATGGCTTCCGCGCGGCCACGCTGTGCGCGTCGATCCTCGCCGCCTCCAGGTCGTACGGGAACGGCTGTTCCACATACAGGAGCATCCCGTACAGACGCGGGTGCTCGTCCCGCAGCCGGTCCAGGATTCCGTTGACGTACTCCGCCTCGCCCACCGTGCAGTTGAAGTCCGCCGTCAGCCAGATCACGCCCCGCTCCACGGCGATGGTTCCCACCCCGACCAACCGCGCGTAGTCCCAGGCGGCGTCGGTCCCGCGAAGTTTCACCTTCAGACAGGTCAACCCGTCCCGCAGAATCCAATCCTCCAGAAGAACGGGGTACCCGTCGTCCGGTTCGTTCCCCGTCAGTTCCTCCTTCGAAATCGGGTCCACCCCTCCCACGAGGTGCCAGGCCGGCATCCGGTTCCGGCGCGGACGACACAGGTAGGTCTCCGGATATTTCCCGTCGAACCCTTCGCCCGCTCCGAGGAAACCCGCGAGATCACGGTTCAAATACTCGGGTCCGTAGGTCTCGTACACCGAGCGCCCGACCAGCATCCCGAACGCGTCGTGAATCGCCACGTCGTGGGCCGAGGCGCTGATCAATGCCGCCAGCCACGGCATCGATTCGCCGCCACGCTCCCGGTTCAGCCCCTTCAACAGCCCCGGAAGCACCTGTTCCACGAAGTCCCAACCGATCTCCATCGGGTGCCCGAATTCCCCGTTCGCGACCCAAGCCCGGCCGAGTCGCTCCACCAACGCCACCATCGCGGAAAGCCGCGTCTCATAACCCAGTTTCGAAGGCCACCCCCACTGCACGCTCAGGGGCGTCTCGCCCCAGCCTTCCGCCGTTCGACCGGAACGATCCTCCACCCGAACCCACACACGGACGCAGGTGACGTGACTCAGCGTCTCCGTCCCAAACTTCAGCGGCACCCGCGTCGGAATCGGGAGCAGATAGAACCGGGCGCCCACCACGCGGATATCCGTCGGCTTGCTCATGGCCGGGAAGGGTGGCCGGGACTTTCCACCCCGCGAAGCGCAAATCCCATCCGTCCCATCCGTCCCATTCGTCCCATTCGTCCCATTCGTCCCACCCTCCTTCGCACTGGCGATCACGCTCCATTGCGGCCAGTTTCCCATCCCGTGACCCTTTCGAATCGGAATCCGACCTGCTCACTGGCATTCGCCCTCGCGCTCGCATTCTTCGCCAGGCTTGGCCTGGTCTCCGCCGCATCGCCGCCAAGCCCCGCCCCGCTTCCCAACGCCCATTCCCACAACGACTACGAGCACACCCGCCCCCTTCAGGACGCGCTGGACCAGGGATTCTGCTCGGTTGAAGCCGACATTTATCTGGTGGACGGCCAACTCCTCGTCGCTCATGACCTGCCCAAGGTCCGGCCGGAACGCACCCTCCAGGCGCTTTACCTCGACCCCCTGATGGCCCGGGTGCGGACGAACGGCGGCCGCGTCTATCCCGGCGGTCCCTCCGTGACCCTCCTGATCGACTTCAAAGGCGACGCCGACGCGACCTACGCCCGGCTCCGGGAAGTCCTGACCGCCTACCGCCCCATGCTCACCGTGTTCGGCGACGACCGAACCGTGACCAACGCGGTGACGATCGTGATCTCGGGGAATCGCCCCTGGAAAACCCTGGCCGGCGAACCCGAACGGCTCGCCGGACTGGACGGACGCCTTCCCGACCTCGACACCGGACCCAGTCCCCACCTCGTCCCACTGGTCAGCGACAACTGGCGTTCCCACTTCCAATGGAATGGCGAGGGACCTCTGCCCGCCCCTGAGAAGGCCAAGCTTCATGAACTCGTTCGGCGCGCCCATGCCCAGGGCCGCCGCATCCGCTTCTGGGCGGCCGCCGATCGCCCCGAAGTCTGGCGAGCCCACGCCGAAGCGGGAGTCGATCTCATCAACACCGATCACCTCGAAGCGCTCGCCGCCCACCTGCGCGCCAAGCCATGACAGCGCCCCTCGACCGAATCCGCGAAGGCGTCCTTCACTGCGTCCACGCCGCCGGCGAGGTCCTCGTCGACCATTTCGGGCGGGTCCGGGACATCCGACAGAAGGGCGAGCAGTCAAGCGTCGTGAGCGAGGCCGATCACGCGGCGGAAGCCCGCATCCTGTCGCACATCCGTTCCGAGTTCCCCGACCACGACATCATCGCCGAGGAAAGCGGCGGAACCCTGCGCCAAGCGGAATACACCTGGGTCGTCGACCCCCTCGACGGCACCTCGAACTACGTGGCGGGCCTCCCCTGGTTCGGCGTTCAGATCGCGGTTCTCCGACACGACCAACCCGTGGTGGCGGCCATGTACCTGCCTCTCACGCGCACCCTGTATTCGGCGGAGCTGGGCAAGGGCGCCTTCCGCGACGGCGAACCCCTTCGCGTCACGGGCGAGACCCGGATCAAGAACGTCCTTTGCGCGTTCGGCCTCGATCCCGACGCCAACGATGCCGCCAACCACGCCAACGTCGACATGCTCCGACGGGTCCTGACGCGGGTCCGCAACATCCGGACGACGAACTGCCTTCTGGACTTCTGCTACACGGCGGACGGCCGGTTCGGAGGGTGCGTCAACTTGAAGGCGAAGATCTGGGACATCGCGCCGGTTTGCCTGATCCTGCCCGAGGCGGGCGGGAAGATGACGGATCCCCAGGGCCAGCCGATCGTGCTTCACCGGACGGAAGCCGAACTGCAGCGGGACTACTCGGTTCTCGGTTCGAGCGTGGGCCTTTACCCGGAGTTTCTGGCGGCCACCCGGACGCCTTGACCGAACAACCGTTGGTGCTCCAGCACGGCGAACCGGTCCGTCATGCCGGCGAGGTAATCGCACACCGCGAGGTGCAAATCGTCCCGCTGAAGCCTGCGACGCGCGCCCTCGCCCAGTTCGGTCGGATGCTCCAGATAATGGTGGAAGAGTTCCTCGAGCATCCGGACCGCGCGCTGGTTGGGGACGTGCACGACCGGGTTGTAATAGAGCTGGCGGTACAGGTACTTCCGAAGTTGAAGGTTCCGCTTCCGGCATTCCGGACTGTACCGGACCAGGGGCCGGGCCAACCGGCGAACATCATCGGGCGACGCGACCCTCGCCGACCCGATCGCCGCCTCGGTGGTTCCCACGACGTCCTTCACCTGTTCGTCGATGATGACCCGGATCGTGAAGAGCCGTCGGGTTTCGTCGGGTAGGCGACCGTATTTTCGGCGGACCAACTGGGCCGCCTGACGCCAGACGTCCACATCCCGCGCCAAGGCCTTTTCGGACAGCAACCCGCAGTCGATGCCGTCGTCGAGGTCGTGACTGTAGTAGGTGACTTCATCCGCCAGGTTGGCGACCTGGGCCTCCAGGGACGGCGATCGCGGGTCGAACCCGAGATTGGGTCCTGGCAGTTCGCTCGCGGTGGCGTGTTTCATCAGGCCCTCGCGCGTCTCCCAGCTCAGGTTCAATCCCTGGAAATCCGGGTACTTCCTTTCCAGTTCGTCGACCACCCGGAGGCTCTGCCGGTTGTGCTCGAACCCTCCCCGTCCCCGCATCATCCGATCGAGCACCCGCTCGCCCGAATGCCCGAACGGAGAGTGTCCCAGGTCGTGGGCCAGCGCGATGGTCTCGGCCAGATCCTCATTGAGACGCAGGGCCCGCGCGATGTTCCGCGAGATCCCGGCGACCTCCATCGTGTGGGTCAATCGGGTGCGGAGATGGTCGCCGGTTCCGTTCAGGAAGACCTGGGTCTTGTACTCCAGGCGACGGAAGGCCCGGCTGTGGATCACCCGGTCGCGGTCCCTTTGGTAATGAGTCCGCCAGTCGGGGGCCGCCTCGGGGCGCAGGCGTCCGCGAGTCGCCGAACTCCGCTGCGCGTACGGGGCCAGCCAGGCATCCTCGCGCGCCTCCAGTTCGATCCGGGAAACCGGCATGGGAAACTCGAAGTCGAGTCGAAGTCGCAGCCGGCCGCGCGCCGCTACGCGACCGTCGACGGCAGGCCAGGAATCTCGACGCCTTTGAGTTCGAACAGGCGCTCGATGACCTCCTCGATGAGGTTGTTCGGGCAGCTCGCGCCGGCGGTCACACCCACGGTCAATGGACCCCAGGGCAGCCAGTCGCGGGTCTCCACTTCCAGCCGCTTGTGCTGGTCCCAATGCTGGATCAGACCCGCCGACACCATCTTGCTGCCGTTCTTGATGAAGTAGGTCGGAAGGATGGATTCCCCCATCTCCGCGAGGTGCGAGGTGTTGGACGAGTTGTATCCGCCGATGACGAGGAGCAGGTCCGGCGGCATCTTGAGCAACTTCTCGAGCGCGTCCTGCCGGTCCTGGGTCGCCCCACAGATCGTGTCGAAGAACCGGAAGAATTCGTTCCCCTTTTCCGTCCCGTGCTTTTTCTCCATCGCCGCCCGCAGGCGCCGCTGAACCTCCTCGGTCTCCCCGCGGAGCATCGTCGTCTGGTTGGCCACCCCCACCGCTTTCAAGTGCAGGTCCGGATCGAACCCTTCGGAATAGGCTCCCTTGAACTTCTCCAGGAACACCGACTTGTCGCCCCCGCGAAGGATGTAGTCACAGACGTAATCGGTCTCCGCGAGATTGAAGACCACGAGGTAATGACCGCTCCCATTCGCCCGCGCCTGGGAACTCGTCGCCAGCGTCTCCTCGTGCCAGGCCTTGCCGTGAATGATGCTCGTGACCGATTCCTTGGAGTACTGGCGAACCCGCTTCCACACGCTCATCACGTCGCCGCAGGTGGTGTCGACGAAGGTGCAGCCGCGCGCTTCGAGTTTCTGACGGGTCGCCACCTCCGTCCCGAACGCTGGAATGATCACGATGTCCTCGGGGGTGACCGCCTCGATCTCGGCGTCGTCGGGCCGGCTGGCGATGGTCACGATGCCCATCCTCTTGATCTGATCGTTCACCTCCGGGTTGTGGATGATCTCGCCGAGAAGAAAGATCCGCCGTTCCGGAAAGGCCTTCCGCGCGGCGTACGCCAAGTCGATCGCCCGTTCGACCCCGTAGCAAAAGCCGAATTCCTTCGCCAGCTTGACGGTCAAGACGCCGGGCACCGACAGCACGTGTCCGTTCGCCCGGATCCTCTCCACCAGATTGCTCCGGTAATGGGAAAGCACCTGGGCTTGAACCGCTTCCATGATATCGGGTCGCCGGAGATTGATCTTCTTCGGCTTCTGCTGCCCGTCGTGGGCTTCCATCGTCATGCCGGCGATCCTAGCGACGGTCCAACCGTCACGCGAGCGTTCAGACATCGGGTTCGGACTTCTTCCAGGCCGCCGAAACCGCCCCCCGCGCGGCTTCCAGCAACTCGCGATCACCCGCCAGGTCGGCGAACCGGAACGGCGGAAGACCGCTCTGCGCCTGCCCCAGCATCTCCCCGGGGCCGCGCATCCGAAGGTCCGCCTCCGCGATGGCGAATCCGTCGGTGCTCTCCTCCAGCACTTTGAGGCGCCGCCGGATCTCCTCGGACTCCTTACCCATCACAAGGACGCAGGTGGAGGGAAGCCCCCCGCGCCCGATCCGCCCCCGGAGTTGATGCAACTGGGCCATGCCGAATTGTTCCGCGTTCTCGATCACCATCACCGTCGCGTTCGGAACGTCCACTCCGACCTCGATGACCGACGTGGCCAGCAACACAGCCGTCCGCCGGGATCGGAAGTCCTCCATCACCCGCGCCTTGTCGTCCCCGTCCATCCGGCCGTGCAGCATCTCCACGGCGTGGGGTTCGAGCGCTTGGCGCAAGCCCGCCAGTTCCCGGGTCACCGCCTTCACTTCCCCCCCGCCGTCGTCGTCCACCCTGGAACAGACCACGTAGCCCTGCCGCCCTTTCCCCAATTCATCCCTCACGAATTCCCAGACCTTCGGAAGCTTGTCCCGTCCCCGCACGAAAGTCCGGACGCGACCCCGCCCGGGAGGGGCCTGGTCGACGACCGAAACGTCCAGATCGCCGTAGAGGGTGAGCGCCAGCGTGCGCGGAATCGGCGTCGCCGTCATGACGAGGAGGTGGGGGTAACGGCCCTTGCGCACGAGAGCTTCCCGCTGCGTCACGCCGAACTTGTGCTGCTCGTCGATGATCACGAGCCCCAGGTTGTCGGGATCGAAACCGCCTTCCAACAGCGCGTGGGTTCCCACGGTCAAATCGGCATCGCCCTCTCCCGTCCTTCCCCCCTCCGCGCTTTCCCCGGAACCGGTCCGACAGGCCACGCCGATTCCCAGAGGTCCGAACCATTCGCGCAAGCGCCCGGCGTGCTGGACCGCCAGGATCTCCGTCGGCGCCATGAGCGCCACGCGGAACCCGCTTTCGATCGCCATCAGCGCCGCCGCGGCCGCCACCACCGTCTTGCCCGAACCCACGTCGCCCTGCACCAGACGCCGCATGGGCCAGGGTCCCGCCAGATCGTGGCGGATCTCCCGCAGGACACCGGTCTGCGCCTCGGTCAGGCGAAAACCAATCCGGCCCAGGAAAGGGCGTATCAACCGGTTGTCCCCGCCACACGGCAACCCCCGGGCCACCGCCTGAAGTCGTCGCCGCCGACCCTGAATCTCGCGTTGCAGCCCCACGAATTCATCGAACGCCAAACGGCGTCGGCCCACTTCGGCTTCCGCGGGGTCCCTGGGAAAATGAAGCGCCCGGATCGCCTCGGCCCGAGTCGGCAACCCTCCCGCTTTCACTTCGGGAAAAGGTTCAGTCACCCGCGAGGCCACATGTTCCACGAGGCTCCACATCCGACCCCGCATCCATCGCTGGGAAACGCCGTCGGTCAGGGGATACACGGGAACGATCCGCCCCATGTGAACCGAAGGCTCCTCCCCTTCCTCCACGATCTCCGTCTCCGGATGATCGATCGTGCGCGGCTTCAAACCGACGACCCGCCCCACCACCAGGAGCTCCTGACCCACCGCGGTTCGATCCTCCATGTACGGCATGTTCCACCAGCGGCAATGCATCCGCCCGGTCCCGTCATCGAGAATCAGTTCGAACACCGACCGGGTGCGCTGGCGGAAAAGCTTCACACCCTGGGCCACCACCCGCCCCCGGACCGTCACCCACCCCTTGTCCGCCACATCCCGGATCGCGCGGAATTCCCGTCGGTCCTCGTAGCGCCGCGGGCGGTGCAGAAGGAAATCGAGGAGGGTCCGGATCCCCAGACGGTCCAGTTGCAGGGAGCGCTCCGACCCCACCCCCCACAGCACCGTGACCGGCGCGTCGAGGGGGAGTTGGGACAGGGGCGTCGAGGACACAGCGCCAAGTTGGGGAAGCCGCGCGCGAGCGTCCACGCCGATTCGAGCCTTCCGCCGAAAAGCCCAGGCACTCCCTTGACAGGCGTCGCCCGGCCGCCGCCGTCCTTCAGCGAAGCCCCGAAGGCATCCGATCCAGGATCGCCTGGGCCGAACGCACGACCGCGGTGTTCGGCGCCGGATTGAGCGGGTCCCCGCACGGAAACGCGGGGAGCATGACCGCCGATTCCAGAACCAGGCATTGATCGCCGTTCACCAGGATTCCCAGCAACTCCCCGGTCTTCGTGAACGCGAGATCGCCACGGCGTGGCGAGAAATCGCCCATCCAACGCCGGAAAGTGGATCGCTCCATCTGCACGTAGCCGAGGTTTTCCGGATTCAGACGGAAATTGCTCTCGCCGTAATAGCTCTCCTCGCCCCCGATCACGACCGCGTCGGAGAACTGGGCGGGATCCTTGGCCACGTCGTACACCCGCGCGCCCAGGGTCGAGACCGTGGCCGCATCCACCGGGATCAGGGCGACCCTCGGATCGCGGTTGAGCAGCGCGAACTCGCGGGCGGCAACCCGCTGGTCGCCGTGGAGCAGAACTCCGGAAAACGCCGTCCACGGCGCGTCCGTGGGCCAAAGCCGGAGAGGCGTCTGTTCGAGGTGGAGGACGGCGTACACCCGGCCTCCGATCCGCACGAGGACGCTCAAGGCCTCCCGTCGACGGACCACTTCCTGTCCGAGGGCGCCCCGGGTGGTTCCGGACATCTCCGTCCGCACCCGGTTGGTCAGGTAATCCGCGTAAATCTGGTTCGCCGGCAATCGGATCTGCCGCTCGATCTGTTCACGGATCGCGGTGGATTGTTCGCGGATCGCGGTGGATTCCTGGGTCAACGTCGTCACGTTGGTCGCCAACCTCGCCGCGGTCTGGATCAATTCCCGCTTCTCCACGCCGGTCGTCACCAGTTGCTGGGTGAGATTGGTCACGTCCCGGCGCGCCACGGTGGCTTCGGCTTCGGTGAGCCGCAATTCGGTCGTGAGCTTGTACTTCTCCGCGTTGAGATTTTCGCGCGTGGCGTCGAGTTGGCGGATCTGCTGCTGCATGGCCTGCGCCTCCTCCCGCTTGTGCACCATCTCCTCCTCCATGGTCTGCAAACGGGCCTTCGCCGCCGCCGCCTCCCGGGTCGTGTCCGACAGCCGGTCTTGAAGCGAGTCCGCGCTCCGTCGCGTCGTCTCGAACGCCACCTGGAGTTCGCGCACCGCCGCCGCGGCCTCCGCGCGCGCCCGATCCAACCGGGCCCGCTCCTCGGCCAGGCGTTGCGCGTCCAGTTCCGACTTCTCCAGTTTCACCTGGGCGTTCGTGAGGGCTGATTCCCGTTCCGACAACAAGCGCAGGCGTTCGGCGAGTTCCGCCGAACTGGCCGCCAGCGCGTTCGTCAGGGCGTCCCGCTGCATCCGCTCCAGTTCCAGCGCCGATTGCAGCGTCGCGAGCATGTTGCTCATCGCGGGCGCCGAGACGCCCGCCGCCGGCGTCGGGGCCGGCTCCGCCACACCCTCCGTCGTCGTCGCATCGAACTGCACGAACGACAGGAGGGTGAGGATCAGGAAGTCGCAAATGACCAACAGGACCGAGCGATTCATGAGTCCGCTTGCTCCGAGGATTCCAGGATCAGCTGCTGCCGGTACGGCCGCACATGCATCACCTTCAACATGAAACAGAACAGGATCCCGAACAGCGTCGACGAGTACGACGCCATCAGGCTCACGTCCCCGAAACCCGTCAGGCGCAGAACCAACGCCAGCACGCTTCCGGCGATACCCAGGTACAGCGGCGCGTCGAACATGCTCTCCTCGTTGTCCAGCAGCTTCAGTTTCACGCCCTCCTTCACCCCCTGCCCGCGGATGTGCCGCAGCCGGCTGAGGCCGATCAGATAGATGGCAAACTGGGTCACAAAGAAGAGGACCAGCATGCCGATGACTTTTTCGTTCATGAGAGAATTCTTTGCCGGGGGCATTTCGAAACGCACCCGGGCCTTGAGCACCGGGATGACCGAAGCCGCGCGCCCCGCCGCGGCTCCGGGTGGAACTCCCAGAAACCGTTCGCTCGCCAGAAACAAGCCCAGCGCCGCCGTCGCCGCAACAACACCCACCGATATGAAGTCCGGTCGCGGCTGAAACTTGCGGTTGGTGTCCGCGAGAAATATCCGCCGGCCCCACCACAGCCCCAGGATCAGCAGGAAAAATCCGTCCAGCCAGAGAATGTACCGGACCGCCAGCGCCAGGTTCGGCGACCGTTGAGTCGCCAACACCACCCAGCGCGAGGCGGAGTCCGCGCCGGTCAGACGCACCAAGCCTCCCCGCACACGACCCACGTGGATCCTGTTGCCGTCGCGGAGCAGGGCTTTCACGGCGCCGGTCCCCTGGCCCAGCGCCCGTTGCAGATCGCTCAACCCGGTTTCCCCATGGCGCGTCAGGTAGTCGGTGACCTTCTTGGCGCCCTCGTTCGCCGCCACCAGGGCGTACAAACCCGCCCACCGCCGAGGGTCGCCCGCCGAAATTTCCACCAACCGGTGCAGGCTCGATGCGTCTTCGCATCGATCCACCAGCGTCGCGAGTTGTTCCCAATCGAAGATCCGCGCCGCCGCCAGCAGATCCAGCACCGCGAGTTCCAGGGCTTCACTCCCCCGGCCCTGCGTCGCCGCCATGGCGCCCCGCTCCCATTCCAGAGCCACACCCGCCCGTCCCCGCTGCTGGTCCACCAGGGCGGACGCCAGCAGAAGCCCCGCATCCAGGGGCTGCCCGGACGCCGACGCCACGGGCGGCAGAACCACCGTATGTTCCAGGCGCCGCGCCGCGAGCAACGCCATCACCTGCGCCTCGGTGCTTCCCTGGATCCTCCCCAGAACCGCTTGGCGGGCTTCCGCGGGCAGCAGCCAGCTCAAGACCGGGATTCCCACATCGAAAAGACCCTCTTCACCCCGGCGGATTCCCCGGACGACCTGCCCACAACAGGCGTCCAACCAGGTATTTGCGCGCCCCCACCAACCAACCCCCGGGGTCTCGGACCGGAGCGCCGCGACCCGTTCCAACCCGGCTTCCGCGGCACGCTTCGCCTCGCCATCCGCGCCCGACTCCAGGACCGCCCGGAACAGCACCGCCGCCGGCCCCTCCAATCCCCCGTTCAGGGCCTCGTTCGCGAGATCCAACCGGTTCGGCGTCCCCTCGCCCGCCACCTGAAGAACCTCCCAATCCACAGCCCGATAGTGCGCGGGCACGAAAAGCCCCGCGAGCAGCAGAATCAAGCCGCCCACGCTGCAACAGAACGCGATAGTACCTTCCCGAGGCATCATTCCTTTCGATGGCAAGTCGTCAAACGAGCGCGAGAGTATTCAGGGAGTTCCGGGTCTGGCGAGGAAACAGACGGGGAGGGATTGGGGAATGGGACTGGGAATGGGACAGATGGGACACATGAGACCTATGGGACGAATGGCAATCATCTGTCCCATAGGTCTCATGTGTCCCATTCCCTCCGCCTCCCTCCCTCATTCACCGCCTCAGCCACCCATCCCCTCCCAACGCCGGCACCACATCCAGGGCGTCCACTTTCAAACACCAGTCCACGTCGGGCGCCAACTCCGGCATCGTCCGGAGGCGTCGGGCGTTCCGGGCGCGCGCCATCGCCGCCGGCGGATCCGCCTTCGCGCGATCCCAGGTGTCGAGAGCCACCCACGCCGCGTCCTCGAGTTCACCCAACCCGCTCAGCCGCTCGCAGCACGCCCCCGCCGCCAAAACATCCTCCAACGCCATCCCCTCACCCGTCCCGCTGCACACCAGGAGAATTCTCTCCGCGCCGGTTCGCCGAACCGACGCCGCGGCCGCCGCGGCCACCGCGGTCAGATTCAGAAACGACCCGGCCAACACCTGATCCGCTCCCGCGCACGCCCGGATCGCCCGGGTCCCGTTCGTCGTCGTCATGGCGATCCTCCGTCCCTCGACGCGCTCCCGCCCGAATTCACGGGGTGAATTCCCAAAGTCAAAGACCCTTCCGCCCGTGATATCGGCGCCGATCCGCAGCCCTTCCCGCTCGCCCGCCAGGAGAAGTCGCGCGTCCCGCCGCCCCGCCTCCAGGGCCTCGTCCACGGTCGAGACCGGCAGGATTCCCTCCGCGCCATTCGCCAGCGCCGTGGCCGCGGTCGAAGTCGCCCGCAGCACGTCGAACACCACGCACACCACCCCGGGCATCACCCGCCCCGCCCAGCGATCAAAATCAGCCGGCCCCATTCCCACATCAATCGTCATCCGCTTCCTCCTCTCCCGCGTGTCGGCGATCCGCCACCCGCCCCGCCCGCATCCGGGCGTGGTGAAACAGGTACTGCTGGGCGTAGCCCGCGTTCGGCCCGAAATGCGTTTCCGAGAATGCCTTCAGCCGCGCCTCCGAAGGACGGCGCCCCGAGAAGTACAGTTCGCGCAACGCCCGCATCACCCACACATCCACCGGAAACGCCCGGGGAAAGCCATAGGCGAAAAGCAGCACGCAATCCGCGATCTTCGGCCCCACGCCCGGCAGGGTCACGAGCCGATCCCGCGCTTCGTCCAATCGCAGGCGGCCGACGTCCTCCAGCGAAAACCCGCCGTCGGCGACCGCTTCAGCCGTGGCCTTGAGGTACCGCGCCCTGAATCCAATCTTGCATTCACGAAGCGCCTCTTCGGGCACGCCGGCCAGGACCCGCGCCGTCGGAAATGAGAAACACCCCGCGCTTCGCGATGGCCCGTCAATACGTTCGCCGAAGCGTTCGCTGAGATGCCGGATCCCCATCCGGATTTGCGGTATCTGCTTGGTCGACGACAGAAGGAACGAGGCCAGGCATTCCCAAGGTTCTTGCCGGAGCAACCGCAATCCCCGGCATGCCGAGACGGCGGCCGTCATGGGGCCATCGCCGGGAAACGAAGCGAGCACCGCCCCGAGGTCCTCGTCGACCCGGAGGTATTCGCGCAGCCAGCGCCAATCCTCCGGATCTTCCACGACCTCGGCGACGATGCATCCCGCCTGCTGGCGCAAGGAGACCCAACGCCCCCCCACAACCCCCTCCCAGGTCCCTTCCCGTTCGGTCCAGCGAAACGCCTGCCCCGAATCCAGCGTCGCCGCCAGGTCGTAATTCTGGATCGCAAACTCCGCCCGGTGCCGGGCCACGCTGGTCGCGGTCGACGCGGTCATTCGGACTCTGGAGCCGGAGCCCCTTCCTTCCGCCATCGGGTCGGGGGCCGCGCGACCGACGGCAAACGCTCCTTCCAACCGGGCCGCCTCGGAAGGACGCCGACGCGCCAGATTCGTTCCGCCGCGGCGATGACAAGCAGCGCGAAACCCGATCCCAGCACGAATCCAGTGAGAACATCCGCCGGGTAATGCACCCCGTTGTAAATCCGCGACCATCCGACCCCCAAAGCCAGGACGGCGACGCCCACGCCGATCCTGGGGTAGTACCAGCAGGTCCAGGTCGCGATGACCGCCATGTTCATGGCGTGGGCGGACGGCATGCTTCCCAGCGGGTTGCCCTTGCCGACCCTCAGGATCGCATCGGGGAGGCCCGCGTACGGGCGGGCCCGCCCCACCCAGTCCTTGATCGGTTCGGCGAGGAACTCGTTGGCCAGGCCAAGGGTCGCCCCCAGGCCGAGGACGAAGACCAGGCCGCGCGGCCCGCCCCGCCACAGGAGTCCCACACCGACCAGCACCAGAACCGGAACGAACGCCGGATGCCCGCTCAAAACCCGGGCCACCGGATCCAGCCACGGCGCCGCGGCCTGCTGGTTGAACCAACGGAAGACGGCTTCATCCCATGCCTGGATCGCATGCACCGCGGCGATGGTGCGGACGGGACAAACCGTGGGCGAGGCCAATTCCCGGGGGCGCCATCGCCATTCCAATTTTCACGCCTTCGTAACACCCTCCCGGTCGCGCCTTCGCTAGGCTCCAGCCCGCGCGGGACGTCCCACTTCCAGCCGCCGACCGTTTGCCACACCCATGCATTCCCGACGACCCGCTCCATTCCAACTCCGGCGACGCGAGTCCGTCCGCGAGGGTCTCGCGCGCATCGCGTCGTCGCTCGCCGAACCTCCGCGTCGCGACGATTCCACCCGCGCCGACCTTCCCAAGGCCATCCACCGAACCCGGCTCGCGTTGAAGCGCGCGCGCGCGCTGGTCCGCCTTCTCCGCCCCTCCCTCGAACCCCGAGTATCGGATCGCCTGGGCCAACGCCTTCGCGCGGCGGGTCGGCGCTTGGCCGGCGCGCGCGATGCCACCGTGTCACTGGAGGTGCTCAAGCGGCTTGCGCGGCGACATCCCGCCGCCGAGAGCGCCGCGCTCGCCCAGGTCCAGGCCCGGTTCGCCCAGGTGGTCCGCGACCCGAAGCTTCAACCGGCCGGGGCCAATCAGTCTCTCTCGCACGCGGAATCCAGCCTTCGGTCGACCGCCGTCGCCCTGACGAAGGCGTCGTGGAGGAAACGAGGGTGGTCGATCCTTGGCGCGGGGATTCGGAAGAGCCATCGCCGCGCTCGCAGGCGTCTGCGCGCGGCGCGCGACTCGACCGAAGCCTCGACGTTCCACGCGTGGCGCACAGCCTCCAAAACACTGCTCCACCAGACTCAGATCCTTCGAGCCTCGGCCAGTCGACGAACCGAACACTGGATCGCGGACCTGAACCAACTGCAAGCGGACCTGGGCGAGTTGAACGATCTCGCCGTCCTGTCGAAGCAACTGGCGACGAGTCCGCGACGATTCGGGAAAAAAGCCGCGATGGCTCAAACGCTCGCCATTTTGAAAGCCGAACAGGAACGCCGCCGCAAGGCGGCCCTGTCCCGGGGGCGGCGCCTTTTTTCGGAGCGCACCCCGGAATTCGTCGATCGCCTTCGGCGGGAATGGAAGGCGTGGCGCGGGAAATGAATCCCGCCCGCCGTCCGGACTAGAGCGATTTGATGCGGACGTTCCGGAACGCGACGGCGCCGTGGTCGCCTTGCAGGAGGATCGGCCCCGGCTGATCGAGGTTGTTGTCCAGTTGCCCGCCCGTGGCCCGGGTCACTTCGACCCCGTCATGGATCGTGGTTCCGTTGAGCGTCACCGTGATCCGGTTGCCCCGGATCGTGGCCTCCACCTCCTGCCACTGACCCACCGGCCGCGAGGCGTTTCCGGAAGGAGCCTTCACGCTGTAGAGCCCGCCGTTCCCGCCGGGCGTGGCCGACTCGCCGCCGTCGCCGAGAATCTGGATCTCGTATCGGCCACGGAGGTAGAAGCCGGAGTTGGATCCCTTCGGAACGAGGTACTCGTAGCGCACCACGAAATCGCCGTACTTCGCCTCGGACACCAGGTCCGTGCCGTGCTGGCCCGCGGGAATCTCATTCACCAGCATCCCGTTCTGGGCGCTCCACGAGGCGAGCCCGTCCGAATTGCGAAGTTTCCAGCCGCCCAAATCGCGGCCGTTGAACAGCGGTCGGAATCCCTCGTCCGCCTCGGCCTTGGACACGCGGGCCGTCAGGTCCTGCGGCGTCGCGTCGCCGGTCTCCAGGCCCAGCGCCCACCGGATCCCGCCCAGAATGTGTTTCTGGTACGCCTGGCTCACCGACACGTCGTTCCGACGCCCCGTGAGCGCCGGGTCCGCGTCCCAGACGTCCTCGCGGTGACCGAGCGACGTGTACCAGACCCGGCCCTTGCCGTAGAGGCGCGCCCAACTGATCGGGTAATGCCCCGGCAGCCGGGTGTTGGGGTGCTGGTCCAGATCGAGCAGCGCCTTCACCGCCTTCCGTTGGTACCCGCTCAGGATGTAGATCTCGTCGAAAACCTTGAACGAACTCCCGAGATGCTGGTTCGAGGGGAATTCCGGGTCGCCGTTGAACGCCTCCACGGCCGCCTGTTCCTTGTGGGTCAGGAATTGGCCGTTGATCATCACCGTGTACGGGTGCAGCGGCTTGTGACCCCCGAAAGTGTCGGTCGCGGAGTGCATCCCCACGAACCCCTTGCCGCTTTCCACCCAATTCAGGAACGCGCCGACGTCCGGAATCGGAAGGTTGCCCGTGGTGTTCGCGAAAATCACGGCGTCCACTCCCGCCAGCGCCGCCGTCGTCATCTTCCGGCTCATGTCGTCGTCCGTGCGGACGTAGTCCACGTCGAACGAACCGTCGGCCTTCCCCAATTCCGCGAGGACCCGTTCCGCGGTCGGGATCGAGCTGTGTCGGAATCCCTTGGTCACGGTGACCACGAGGACTTTTTTGGGAGCGGCCGAGACGGCCAGCGTCCCGGCGAGACCGACCGTGAGAAATAGGAGCGCCGCCCGGGAAGCGGCCCTGGGGGAAGACAACGGTTTCGTTTTCATCGCGATGGAATGGCTCCAGTGATTGAACGGGAGACCATCCGTCCACGCCAGCGCGATCTTGGCGGCGGGCGCCTTCCCTGCCCTCCACGAAACACCCACCCGTAGCCGCGGACGTCAGTCCGCGCCAGCTCCGGACCGGAAGTCAGCGCCGACTGACGTCGGCGGCCATGGTCCGACCGCCGACCCAACGGGTTCAAGGTCTCAACTCGGGGTTCGCGAACCGTGGAGCCCACCCAGGGACCCACCAAAAAGCGCAGGGAATTGCCCCTTGCGGCGATCCGCCCGCGCGAGCTATTCCTGGACAACCCCAAGGCCCGCGACCGGAATCCATTTCCGTTTCGGCCGGTTCGGCCCGCGACACTCACGTTCC
>CALNYA010000051.1:0-10534 GCA_942490575.1 uncultured Verrucomicrobiota bacterium | reverse complement strand
TACGACTACACGCGCAGATCCAGAGTCCAACCTCGAGATGTTCCACCGACGCCGACGCTTCCGCCTCGTTTCCGGTCAGGGCGCCGTACATGAAGTTGAACCACGGATTCTCCTCCACGCGGACGACCTCGTAGCTCCTCTCGTAGCCGCGCCGGTAAAGCGCGCGGAGTTGTTCGTCCTCCTCGTGCCTCAGCAGGTGCCACCAGCACCAGAACCCCAGTTCGTCGAGGAAATGGAGAACGCTTTCCGGCGGGAAGGTGTTCCGGGCCCGAAGCGTGAAATCCGGGTACCCCAGTTCCACCAACCGGCGGTAAGCCTCCGCGAACCTCGCCTCGCCCGTCAGAACTTCCGCCGTCTTGATGAACGAAAGCAGCTCGACGGCCTGCAGCCCCCGGTCGTACTTGCCTTCGTCCGTCGTGAAGTACTCCGGATCCCATCGACCCCACCGCGTCGGTTTTCCGTCCCGGTCGATCAGTTGCCAGCCGTTGTCGATCAGATGATCCGCCATGCGCGCCAAATGAGCGCGGGCCATGGACGCTTCGTCCGGCGTCGCCACGAGGTCGATGAACAACCCGATCGCGTAGAAGTGCGAACACAGTTCGTCGCTGGAGGTGTCCCCTTTCCACTCGAACCGCCCGTCGGCGGTGTCGTGCCACTCCGCCGCGTACCCTCCCGACCCATGGCCCGCCTGGTGCCCCGTCTCGCCCTTCGCCCACACCGACCGCGCGGGAAGCCCTCGGATGCCGGTCATCCGCTCCAGCCAGCGAAGCGCATGAAAGGTGTTGGTCGCCTCGCGCCGCGCCACGGGATCACGCGTCACCGCGAACCGGTACGCCTGCGCGGCCAGGAAGTTCCCCGTGTAACCGCCGTCGTTGTCGCTGACCTCCCGGACGTACTCCTTCCGACCCGCGTCCCACTCGAGTTTGTGCACGAACCCCAGCCGCTTCTGCCCCCATTCCTCAAGGTGCCGTTCGTAGTACGCCGCCTTCTTCAGAAGCGTGTACGGCTCGTGATCGATGATCCCCACGCCCAGGTCGGTGGCGACCCAGACCCGCCGGCCGTCCACCGCGATTCCACGGACGTTGTCGTGGGGAAGCCAACGTCGACCCGCGAAGTACCGGAAATCCCCGTCCACCCAGCGAATCACCCCCCGCGTCGTCCCCACCCACAGGTCATTCGTGAACCCTCGCGCGAGACAGGTCGTGTCCTCGAACGGAAGCCCGTCCGCGCCCCGGACTTCCGTCAGCGACATGCCCCGAAGCACCGCCAACCCGCGATCGGTCCCCAGGACCAGCGCCGAACCCAGGCTCACCACATCCCGCGTCGTCGTCGAAGGCAACGCCCCCCAATCCCAGGCTTGGTCCGCTTGAAATCCGTACGCGTCGAGACCACCGAACTTCCCGAAATCGAACGTCGTCAGCCTCCCCGCGCCATGAACGTAGAGGGTCTCGTTGTGCGCCACCAACCGCGTGACCGGGAACTTCGAGGCGTTCGTCGACCACGCCACGATCGCGCCGTCCCGGACCCGGAAGAGTTGGTTCCCCGACGCCACAACGATCGCGCCCCGGAATTCCGCGACATCGCCCACCGGTTGCGTCGACACCCGGCTCCAGCCACTCCCGACACCGCGCCGGTGGAGGCCGTCCTGGGTCATCGCCCACAGGGAGTCGCCGGCGGTCACCAGGCGTCGCACCGGCGAGGCCACCTCCGGTTCGGCGACGAACGCGGTTCCAGTCCAGCGGAGAATCCCTTCCCGCGTGCCGACAAAGGCGTCACCCGCGTGAACGGCCACCGATGTGGCGGGGGACGTCAGCGGAATCCTCCGCCCGGTTTCCTGAAGGTAGGCGACATCGGGGACCGACCGAGGCGCCCGAAAGGTGCGTGTCAGTTCCCCGCCGGACGCCACCATCGACACGCCGATGACGATCATCACTCCGATCGCCAGTCCGGGACTTCGTCCGATGAATCCGGGCCGGGTGGAATCCATCAAGCCGCTCATGTGAGTCATTCTGATGGATCGAATCCTGATCCAGACCGGGCATTTGTGTCCAATCGCGACTCCGGCAACCTCAGCCGCCCGGGTTTCCGTGACGCGTTCCGCCCGCGAAGATCGCCGCCGCCGCGGTCTCGGCTCACCCGACGCTCCGTCAGCCCAGCCCGCCCGCTTCAGCGCGGCGCCGAGCTCCGGCTCCGCGCCCGGATCGCCAGGTCGAGGTTCTGACGGGCCAGCGCGTCCTCGGGCCGGCGTCTCAGCACTTCCCGGAAATGCGCCTCGGCCTCCCCCAATCGACCTGTCCGCAAGCAAGCCAATCCCGCGTTGTTCCGCGCCTGATAGTGGCCGGGATTCAAACGGACGGTCTCCACGAACTCCCGCTCGGCGGCGGTGAACTGCGATCGCGCCATCAGCGCCAGTCCAAGGTGATAATGGGCGTCGTCGAGGTCGGGTCGGAGTTGCAGCGCCCGACGCAGAACGGCTTCCGCCTGGGCGACCTCGCCGAAGGACAGCGAGACCTTCGCCATCTCGGCCATGGCTTCCGCGTCCTCCGGATTCTCGCGGAGCTTGAACTGACTGAGTTCCGAGATCGCCTTCAGGTTTCTCAACTGCGCCGTCCGCTCAAGCGCGTCGCCGCCCGCGGAATCCCGGGCCAGCAACTGAAGCCACAGCTCCGCCATCTCGTCGCGTGTCCGCAAACCGAACTTCACCCGTTCCGGAGGGTGATTCGGATTGCGGACGTTGTTGGTCGAGTTGTCGAAAACGAACCGCATCCCGACGGTCGTGCCCGCGGGCAGCGTCACGGGCCGCGCGAACCGGAAATCGCTCTGCCAATTGAAATCCCAGGCCGGGATCACCAGCAGCATCCGCCGGGGTTTGCCGGGCTCTTCGGCGTAGGCTTCCACACGCCGCGCCAGGTAGTGCGCGTGCGGCAGGACCGCCAGGAGGTCCGCCTCCACCGGCAGCGTCACCCGCTCCTCCACGGCGTAGTCCCGCGCCCCGGCCGGAATGTCGATCGCGTACGAACGCAAACCGATCTTCACCGGGGTGTTCGTCGGAGGAACGTCCGTGAAATAGAAACCGATGCTCGGCCGCACCGCCTCCGCCAAACCGAGGAGTTGCATGTGCATCAGGAGAACGATGTCGGAGCCCCCGGGCAGCGACCACCCGAGCCCGGGAGGAAGGGCCATGGGCCGCCGCCCAGGTTGCCAGCTCAGAAAATAGCCGCCCGGTGTCTCGGCCGCCGGGGGCGTGTCCATGCCCCCGAATCCCAGCCCGGGATCCTTTTCGTCGATGCGACGCGACTGCCCGGTCCCATCAATCCGCAAAAACGCATGATGCACCGCCCGGCTCGACGGGCGGAATTCGAACGCCCGCACATACCGTCGGCCCCGGGTGGGCACCGGCAGGATGAAGTTGCGGTAGACGTCCTCGCCTTCCGCCGGCAGCAGGTAGGGCTCCGACAGTTTCACCTCCAAGTCCGGCGGACCCAGCGCCCATCCCTCCGTCCATTGGGGGAGTTCCGGCAGTTCGGCTGCGTCCCCTTCCGGCATCCCCGTCGCCACCCATCGTTCCAGCGTCGCGAGTTCCCGCGCCGACAGACGTCGTTCGTGCAGCAGCGGTTCGTGCCCCGCCTCCGGCAGCCACGGCGGCATGAGGCCGCTCCGAGTCACCTCCAGGATGGTCCCCGACCGCTTCCGGACATCGTCGAAGGTCAGGAGGTCGAACGGCGCCGCTTCGCCGGGTCGATGACAATCCGAACACCGACCGAACACGATGGGCGCCACGTCGCGATTGAAGGTCACCACTCCCGGCGCCTCGGACGGTTCATCCGAAATCCCTGGACCCAAGGAGGCGCCACCGCGCCGGACCTCGGCGCCCCGCGCAGGGTCCGAAATCGCCGACTCGGACGGACGCCGCGCCCGCATCAGAACGGCCACGGCGACCATGCCCACCAGCGCCGCCGCCGACACGGCGAGGACCCTGGGCATCACACGACCCACCGCCCCCCGCGAATCGTGAAATCGTCTCATGGACGCGACGGGGCGGCGGTCGGTTCGATCACGGGAAGGACACAGCCCACCGCCTTGGTGCGGGGCACCGCGACGGGTTCGCCAGCGAGGACCGCCGCCAAGGCGTCGTTCAAATCCCGGCGAGTGGGGCGATTCCGCTTCTGGCCCAACGCCGGGTACCGGTCGTCGATTCGGCCCCTGTACAGAATCCTCGATTCCTGATCCACCACCGCCACCTCGGGAGTCACGGTGATTCCCATGTGGCGAGCAAGGGTCCCGCCGTCGTCGCGGACCACCGTTCCCGGGAGCTCGTACAATTCGGCGTGCTCCCGGATCGACGCGAGGGTTTCGCCCTCCAATGGGTGAACCATCCAGAAGCGCACGCCCTTGCCCTCGAACTTCCGCGCGATCCGACGAATCTCGGGAGCGTACCGGTTCGCCACCGGACAGTCGTTGCTGAGAAACACGTAGACCCCGAACTTTTCCGCGTCGAAAACGAGTGGACTCACCGGTCGCCCCTGGATGTCCGAAACGGTCACCATCCGCGCGGCGTTCGCGTCTTGGAATGGCGCCGACGGGATCCCTGGCGAACCGGGGTCCAAGGCGAAAGCCTGGGTCGCGCAAAGGCTCCAGACAATCCAACCCGCCAACGCCGCGCCGGCGCTCGCATGAAGGGGACGGCCGCTCATGGTGGGATACCCTTCCAGCCACTCCTCCCCGACGCAACGGTCTTGTGGGGGGGGGGGGGGGGGGGGTGCGGGGTGTCCGCCTCGCGGGCCGCCGCCTGGGTCCCTGTTCCTCCCCCGGTCTGGTCGCGGGGTCGGGGCGGGTGGCTCCTCTCCCTCCCCCGGCCTCCTCCCGTCTTTCTCTCCCGCCTCCTTCCCTCCCCCCCGGCCCTTTCCCCCTCTCCTCTCCCGTCCCCCCGCCTGTCTCCCGGTCTCCCCCTTCCGCCCCGCCTCTCTCTTCCTTTCGGGCTCCTCGTTCCTCGGGTCTCTTTCTCCCTGTGGGTCTCTCCTCTCGCTCCTTCTCCTTGGTTCGCTCTCGCCCCTCCCCTTTGTGCGCGTCTTTTTTTCTTGTGGCTTCTCCTTTTGTTGCGCATGTCGCGCCGGCTACTCTTGCCGAGCCGCCCCCCCCCCCTTTTCCCCCTTCCCCCCCCTCTTGGCCCCTCCTGCGGCACCCGCCCACCGCTTCTTGGCGTCCGTGGGAACACCATGTTTCGGTTCGACTCCCGCTTGGAAGCGCGGCCTCCTTCCTCGGGACTCCGCTCGCCATGCCCCGCTTTCCGTTCGCATCATCCGAATCGTTCCCGATCCAGCGACTCCTGATGATCGCGGCCCTCTCCCTGGTCCAGTCCCTCGCCGCACCCGGAGATCCGGCGCCCCCAACTCCAAGCGGAGCCGCGCTTCCTACCGTCGACGACCCGTTCTGCCTCCGGGTTCCCACGAAAGCCGGACCCGCGCCTCCCCCCCGGCCCGGAACCCGGCGCATGATCGAACGTCTCGAAGCCATCCGACTCGCGACGGAACAGGCGCCTGAACAGAACGTTTTCCTCAGCGCGTTCCAGGCCGCTCGTCTTCAAGCCCGGCTGGACGAAGCCGTCGCCGCCGGGAACAACCCGCGAATTCTGGCGCTCCGTCCCCAACTGGCCCGCCAACTCCTGAACGCCGGCGCGACCCACGCCGCCCTGGGACACTACGAGCTGTTCCAGGCGATGGTGGATCGCGCGAGCTGGCGCCTCGACCTCCCGCAGTCCGCCGATCTCGCCCTTCAGACCGCTCTCTGCCACCTCCGGCTGGGGGAACAGGCCAACTGCCTCGACGCCCACCATCCCCAGTCCTGTCTCGTCCCGCTCGAAGGCGGCGGCATCCACCGCGACCCTCGCGGAGCCGAAGGCGCGATCCGCGTGCTCACGGCGTTTCTCGCGCGGGATCCCCACGACCTGCGCGCCCGCTGGCTGCTCAATCTCGCCTTCATGGCGACGGGCGGATACCCCGCGAACGTCCCCGCCGATCAACTCATCCCTCCCGGGGTGTTCGCGTCGGAACACGACATCGGGCGCTTCCCGGACGTCGCGGAACCGGCCGGCATCGTCGTCAGCGACCTCGCGGGCGGAGTCATCACCGAGGATTTCGACGGGGACGGTCTGCTCGACGTGATGGTGTCGAGTTCTCGACTCGACGGGCCGCTGCGCCTGTTCATCAACACCGGGGACGGCCGGTTCGCGGAACGCACGGTGGAAGCGGGCCTGACCGGACTCACGGGCGGGCTCAACCTGCTTCAGACCGACTACGACAACGACGGCCGGCCCGACGTCCTGGTGCTCCGCGGGGCGTGGCTGGGGAGAGCCGGGCATCACCCGAATTCCCTTTTGCGCAACCTCGGCGATGGCGCGTTCGAGGACGTCACCGACGCGGCGGGCCTGCTCTCCTTTCATCCCACGCAGACGGCGGTCTGGTTCGACTACGACGGGGACGGTTGGCTCGATCTTTTCGTGGGCAACGAGTCGCGGCCCGACGACCCGCATCCCTGCGAACTCTTCCGCAACAACCGTGACGGGACGTTCACCGAATGCGCCGCGGCGCGCGGCCTGGCGGTCCAAGGTTTCATCAAGGCGGTGGCCAGCGGGGATTTCGACAACGACGGTCGACCCGACCTCTACCTCTCCAACCTCGAGGGACCGAACCAGCTCTTCCGGAACGTCGGTCCGATGGATGCCGACGCGGCGCGGCCGGAGGCGTGGCGCTTCTCCGACGTGACCGCGACCGCCGGCGTGGCGGAACCGCGGCACAGTTTTCCCGCGTGGTTTTGGGACTACGACAACGACGGCTGGCTCGATCTCTTCGTGAGCGGCTATCGGATCACGAGTGTCGGCGACGTGGCGGCCGACTATCTCGGCCTGCCGCACGCGGGGGAGCGCCCGCGGCTCCACCGAAATCGGGGCGATGGGCGGTTCGAGGACGTGACCCAGACGGCGGGCCTCCACCGGCTGCTCCTGGCGATGGGCGCGAACTTCGGCGACCTCG
This sequence comes from uncultured Verrucomicrobiota bacterium, assembly GCA_942490575.1. Lineage (GTDB taxonomy): Bacteria > Verrucomicrobiota > Verrucomicrobiia > Limisphaerales > CAIMTB01 > CAIMTB01. The sequence continues at coordinate 3,506 of CALNYA010000051.1, read as the reverse complement.
ACAACGACGGATGGCTGGATTTCTACGTGGGAACGGGCGACCCGGACGTGGGCACGCTCGTGCCCAATCGGATGTTCCGGAATGCGGAGGGCCGGCGTTTTCAAGACGTCACCACATCCGGCGGGTTCGGCCATCTCCAGAAGGGTCATGGAATCGCCTTCGCCGACCTCGACGACGACGGGGATCAGGACGTGTACCACGGATTGGGAGGCGCGATGGAAGGCGACCCCTACCGTCATGCGCTCTTCAGGAATCCCGGCCACGGCAACCGCTGGCTCCATCTGACGTTGGAAGGCCAAACCTCCAACCGAGCGGCGATCGGGGCGCGCCTGAAAGTGATTGTCGAGACGGAGGCGGGCGAACGGGCGATCCACCGCGTCGTCGGGACCGGGGGCAGCTTCGGCGCGTCACCCCTTCGCCAGGAAGTGGGGCTGGGCGACGCCCGTTCGATCCGTTCGCTGGAGATCCAATGGCCCGCCACGGGACGGACCCAGAGGGTGTTCGAACTCGACATGGACCGGGCCTATCGGATCCGGGAAGGGGCGCCGAAGGCATGGGCCCGATAAAGGGACAGGTCTTTTGTGTGGCTCTTTTGCGTGCCAGACCAAGGTCCGTAGGACCGGCCTGTCTATAGCAACGATCGGTCTCAAACGAATTCAAGCTCCGTAGGAGCGGCCCTCGGATGGCGGTGGCGGCGGGTATTTGCCGGGGTTCGGTCTGAGATTGAAATGGGGCACGGGGAACGGCCGCTCCTACGGAGCTCGGAAATCATTCCGGGGCGCGGGCTATAAACAGGCCGGTCCTACGGACCTTGGCTCAGGGAGGGGATTCGGAGACCGAAGGGGCATCATTCAAGCCTCCGCAATGCATCGCCCGCGGCGCCGGCCTTCATCATTCTCCAAAAACCGCCCAATCTCCGCCGGCCCTCCGGGCTTCGCCGGACCGGGTCCTACGGCACGATGGTCGGTGTGATGAAGATGACCAGTTCGGACTTCCGGGTGTCGTCGTAGACGCCGCGGAACGCGTAGCCGATGCCCGGGATGTCGCCGAGGATGGGGACCTTGCGGGTGGTCTTGTAGCGTTCGTTCTGAATCAGGCCTCCGATCACGACCGTGGCTCCCTGCGGGACGCGCACCAGGGACGACGCCTGTTTGATGTCGACCTCGGGGGCGGTGCTTCCATCCGGCCCTTCGGCGACGTTCACGAGCCGGGTGATGACGGGTGAGATGTCCATCGTGATCCAGCCGTCGTCGGAGATCTGGGGTGTGAGGGCGAGGATCGTTCCGATCGTGATGCTGGTGACTTCGACGTTGGACTGGGTCTGGGTGCCGCCGTTGGCGGTGATGACGTTGGAAGTGCGCCGGAAGAACGGCTTGTCGGTGCCGACCTTGATCATGGCGGCCTGGTTGTTGAGCGTTCGAATCCGCGGCTGGGACACCACCTCCAGGTTGCCCATCTGCTTGAGGGCATCGATGACGATCTTGGTTTCGTCCTTGGTGATCGCGAGCGACAAGGCCGGCTGGCCCGGCGTGTTGCCTCCGATCGGATTGTTGACGATCAGATCGGACGACGGGATCCCGGCCGGCAGACCGCCGCTGGACATCGCCCAGTCACCGGCCTTGATCATGACGTTTTGCCAATCGATCCCGAAATGGAACTCGTCATTGAGCACGAGTTCGTAGATCTGCGCCTCGAGATCCACCTGGCGATGCAGCGTCTTTTTGATGTGCTTCAGGTAGGTGGCGATCCGGTCCACGCTGCTCTTCTGATCCGTCACCATGATGGTGCCGGACACCCGGTTGATGGCGATCTTGCCCTTCTCGGAAAGGAGCTCCTTGAGCTGGGTCTCGACCTCGGCCCAGAAATCCAGACTGTCCGTCTTGCTGATCGAGACGCTGGTGGAATCGTCCTGGCCCGAGCCACCTCCGACGTTCGCGCCGGCGCCCCCGCCATTCCCACCACCGCCGAATTCGCCCGAGGACGACGACGACGACGAACTGATGTTGGCCGAGCTGCTGCCGTTGCCGGATCGAACCAGGCGCAGGTAATCGACGGTGAAGAACTCGGTTCGCGTGTTGCGAACCCGGATCAATCCGCCCGAAGCCTCGGCGTAGTAGCCGAAAGAGCTGAGGAGAGCCTCCAAGGACAACTCGATCGGGAGGTTCCTGAACTCGACGGACACCGTGCCGGTGACGTCCGGATCGGGCACGATGTTGAGTTCGTTGCTGCGCGCGAAAAGGGCCAGGGCATCCCGGATGTCGAGGTCCCGGGCCGAGAACGAGTAGAGACGGCCGTCGCCCGGCGGCGTCGCGCGCGCCTCCGCGGCGCGTTCCGCGAAGGATTTTTCAGGCGTTTCCTCCGGGACCACCGGAGGCTGATACCCGGACGCCGCGGCCGGAGCGACGGTGCTGGACATGCGCGGCGGAGCGGCTGTCGCTTCCGTCTGGTTGGTCGCCACCAGCCAACCCCGGTTGGCCCTATCCTTGGCGACTTCGGTTTCGCATCCAGCGCCCGCCAGCAGCACCGCGAAAGATACGAGAGGCAGGATACGAACCCGGCCGCGGGCTCGTTCTCGTTGGTTTGGGTTCATGGAAATCGGGAAATCAAGGGCGCGCTCGCTCGGTCGGGTCCGGAAGTTTTCGCGTCGGGGCGGCTTGGGTCATCGCGGTGTCCTGGGTTCCGCCCGTCTTGGACTTGTCCGGTGGCCGACTTGGGTCCCGCGAAATCTGAAGGCCCACCCTTCCTCCAGGTCCCAGCACCCACACCGTGTCCATCTCGATTCCGTCGACGCGCCATGGCCCGATGGAATCGCCGACGCCCACCACGGAGTTCCCCAGGACGGCGAGCGGCTGGCTGGCGCCCAGGCTGATGGCGCGGAGGGGAGGTGGAACCAGGTCGGCGCCCCCCGACATCGCCGGCGCCGTGCCGGACGGCTTCGCGGTCGAAGCCACGTCGAGAAAGGGATCGTCCCGCGGTCCGTCTTCGACCGTGCCCAGGTTCCCCATCCATTCACGCAACGCATCGCTGACCGAGAGTTTGTGATTCAGGAAGCCTTCAAGTTCCTCGTCCGCGTCCTCATCCCGTTCGGCGGCCGCGGCCAGGTCGCGAACCGCGGCCGTGCCGCTGGGGCTCAGGAAATCCCCGAGCCACAAGAGCCCCGCCGCCAGGAGCATGCAGGCGAAGGGAAGCCTACTCTGAAGAAGTTTGGCCATCGTTGTTCGGACCCAGCATTTCAATCGTCGCGCGGGCGAACCATCGCCGTTCCTGATCCCGTCCGTAGGTCAGCTCGACGACCTCGACGTGTTTGGGCATGCGGGAAACCTCCTCGATCCACTGAACCAGCGAAGGAAACGCGGCCGGAGCGGTCGCGCTGGCCGGCGTGAGCTGGAGGATGGCCTGGTACCCCGTCAGTTCCCTCCATCCGCCCGGGGACTGAACGGGGGGTGCCAGCGCCATCTCCATCCGCCAACCAAGCCTCAGGGCCGCGGCCTCGACCACTTCGAGGA
>CALNYA010000050.1:0-41663 GCA_942490575.1 uncultured Verrucomicrobiota bacterium | reverse complement strand
AGCTCCGCCTCGAAGGTTCGGCTGAGTTGCATCGCACGGGCGCGGACGACCGCGGGGGAAAGCTCATCATGGAAGTCCGGGGAGGCTGCGCCGGCGCGTGCTCCCATGCACGCGAATCCGTCTTGGTGTCCCGCCGGCTTTCCAGCCGGCACCGGGTTGGTGTTTGATCCGGAGCCGGCTGGAAAGCCGGCGGTACGGAAGCAGATGGGGTCCAACATCGACTTTGGACATCTACTCCGAAGTTCCGCCGAAACCCACCGCAATTGTCCAATGTCAATGTTTGACCCCATCATTTCACCATCATTTCCCATTTCCTACCCCCGCACGTGGCCGCGGTGATTTGATGTGTTCTTCCGTTCCCGGCGCCAGCCGCCGCGAGTCAGGTGGGCTGACCGCCACCCGGGCCTTCACGAATCAGAAGGCTGTTGGTCGCTCCGCAGAGCGGACAACGAAGATGTCGCTCGATCCCAGCCCCATCCGCGAGCGGCGCATCAAGCACGCTAAGACTCGCTTGGCCGCAAATCGGGCAGACCACGTCGCGGGCGGGATCTCGCGCCAAAAGGTCTCCCGCCTCGATCCAGGCTTTCCAATTCCGAGTCATGGGGCTCCCGCGAATACCGCCTGCCAAGCCTCCTCAGCGAACGTCCATGCGGCGCGCGTGGTTTGACCGGCGGCGGCGGCGCTCGCCTCGCCGGTCGCCACCACTGAGCTGAAGTTGAGGCGATGGAGCTCGTGGAGCACGGTTCGAGTGGCCTCGGCTTCGCTCACGAAGGCACGCGGCCCCATGACGAAACCCTCGCGTCCAAGAGTCATCGCTTCCGCATAGGTGAAATCGGCCTGATACTGGATAAGCCTGCCACCAACGGTCACCGACGTGGTTTCACCAGCGGCGTGCGCGGCTCGGATGGTCGCGAACTCGGACGATCCCAGGATGCCCTGCGCTTCTCGAATGACCACCGTCTCGGCAGCCGAGAAGCCCTCCACGATGTCCGCAGCAGCCGCTGCCGGCGCGGTTGTCCGCGCTGGCGCCGTCGCCGGAGATGTGCGTGTTCGGACGGGGTAGCGGGCGCCCACATACCAAAAGGCGAGTTGCACGAAGGCGTCGCGCGTCGCCTCGATCCCTTGCAACGCCTCCTCCATCGCGGCCGGATAGACGGACCAAATGCGTGGAGTCGTTCGCGGACCAATATGAGTCGGCCACAACAGACCAGCCGTCCCCTCGAACACGACCACGGGTTTCAAGTTTCTCGGACGTGTGTGTGGCTCCCACTCGGTGACGATAGCCATCGCCGCCGCCCGGTTTTCCACAACAGGCCAGATTGGAAGCACTTCGCCGCCGGAGTCGTCCACATCCGTCAGCAATGCGTTGATGCGCTCTTCCCTGCCCTCGATGCCGAGCACCAGTTGACCCAGCATCAGATTCACCGCCAGCGAGGTTACGTGGTTGTCGATGTACCGCTCGACAACCGGCGCGCTCGCGCCAACAAAGGGCCAGACGTTGCCCTCCGCCTCGGGTTCCTCCTCCTGGAAACACGAAAACTCGTCCGCGGACCCGTCCGAACTCTCGAGACCCCGCCCGACGACTTCGCCCTCGAGCAGGCGAAGGTTTTGAGTCGCGACCTCGATCTCGACGCTACACTCCTCCCGATCGCGGAGGAATTCCTGGAGAAGTGTGATGGAGAACCACAATTCATCGTCCGAGAGACCCTGAACCCACAGGGGACTCAGGCTGACCTCCGTAGGGTCGGGATCGCGCAGAATCACCGGAGCTCCGGCTCGCCGCTGCTGCGCGACATGCACCCGCTCATGCGTCAGAAGCTCGGCACCGGACCTCGTTCGCGCATCGGGCTGCCCGGCGCCAAAATAAATCTCGCCCTTGCGAGTGAACGCCCGCGCGCCCAACGCCCGCGCCGCCACCCCGGCCTTCCTGTCACGGTGAACTCGCTCGTCGCCGGAGCCGGCGGCGCTCGAAATCCCGCCGCGTTGAAGCTGCGCGATCCGCCTGGCTTCGGCCTCGTGGTCGCCGACTGATCGGGTCGTGTCGCTCAGCGCCAGTTGAACCCAGTTCGCATTGATCGAGTTCGACGGCTGACGGGAATCATCCTGCTGGTCCTCGCTACGTTTGCTCGGGGACTTCCGGCCGCGGTCTAAAGTTTGCTTTACCACTTGAATTCAGACGACCCCGAGTTGGTTCCGCGCTGGGCGCTGGGAATGCGCGGCGCTTACGAACTGGCTTGTGGTGTATCGCGACCATGGCAGGAAGGAATCAGCCTGCAACCTGGAAAACGGGCCGGAATTCGGGAAGGCGATGGGTGTGCCGCCGGCTTTTTTCCGGCACCGGTTCAACCACCAACCCAGAGCCGGCTGGAAAGCCGGCGGTACTTCGAGAGACGGCCAAGGACGGCGTTCAAATGCCGAACACCCATTCCACCGGATCGTCCAGGCCGACTCCCGGCGGACGGAGCCCTTCCGACGCCTGGAGATCGCGCCATCGCAATCGCCCGTGGACACTCCAGGGAAGCAGCCGGACCCGGTTCGCCGAAACCTCCACCCGGACCTCGACGAAGCTCTGGAAGAACGGGGCGACGTTGTAGTCGAAGGCCGCGGACAACCATTCGGGCGCGGACGGCCAGGCCTGGTGTTTCCGGGTCCACCACCAGAGCGGCGCCTTCCAAAACGAGTTCCTGGCCTCGACCTTCGCCACCAGCGGAGCGGTCGCCGGGTAGAAGGCCCAATCCTCCACCGGCATGGTCCCCGGCTTGGCCAACTGGACCCCCATCGTGAGGAACGCGCCGCCTCCGCCGTTCACGAAATGATGCAAGGTCCGGCGTGAATCCCTGCCCACTGCATCCCGAATCTCGGCGTAGTACTCAAAGTCATGGGTGTCGCCAGCCATCACGACCCGGACTCCGTGCCGCCGCAGCAAGTCGTGGATCGCCTGAAACTCCTCGCGACCCTCCGCGCGGTACTCCCCGACCGCGTACAGGGGGTGCCCCAGGATGACCATCGTGAATTTCTCGCGCGCGGCCTCCAGCGCCTTTCCGAGCCATGCCTCCTGGGCGGGATCGACCATCTTCCGAACTCCGGTATCCACGGCGATCAGCGCGAATCGATCGGTCTGGATCTGGAAGAACGGTCCCTGCTGGAAACCCGTGGGAACACCGTACTCCCCCCGCAAACGCGTCGCCTCGCGCAGGGAACGTTCGATGCGCCTCTCCGGACGCCTACCGAGTCCGCCGTCCGCTTCCGCCCGTCCGCGCATCATCGTGAGGGCCGCCCCCGGTTCCAGAAACGTGGCGGCGAATCCTTCGAGGGCGTCATACCAATCGTGGTTCCCGGGAATCGCGTAGACCGGCTTCGTCACCCCCTTGAATGGAAGCCAGAAATTCGCCTCGTAATCCTTCATTTCACCGGTCGGGTAGACCACGTCGGAGGAGATCACCACGAACTTCGTCTCCGATTGTCCCGCCGCGGCGATCAGCGAGTCCCGGAGCACATGCTGCGACGCGTCGCCCTCGCCCGGATCGCCGATCACCAGGAACCCGAAATCCTCGCCGGGAACAACCTCGGGCGGCGCCAGCGAGAACGTGGGGGCCGGCCGCCCAGCGTCGGCCTCCGTCCGTTCCAGCGCCCGGACCATCGCCTCCCGCCAGACATCCGTCCGCGCCTCGGCCCACGAGTTCCAGATGCCCGCGGCGTAGTTCTCCGTGTCGAAGTACCAACTCATCCCCCACATCGGGGTGGTCGCCGCGAGGATCGCCGACACCGGCAGCCCGATTTGCAGGCCCCGCGCCAGGGCGACGCGCATCGAGTAGCGCGCCTGCTGGATCCGAACGGCGAACCGAAGGCGGTCGACGAGCCAGAATCGCACACACCGCCGGCCCACCGTGCCGCGCAAGGTCGCGACGTCGGGCGATGGCTTCGCGAGACACCAGACCCATGCCCGCCGTTCCAAAGGCCGGGACACGGCGCGAATCAGGACCCGGAGCGGAATCACGACGCCCAACCCGATCACCAACGCCACCGTCAGGTCACCCAAAACGGCGAATCCCGGCGACACGATCCCCAAGGTGGACCGGTCCAAACCCATCCGCCCGATATGAATGGCGAACAACGTCAGGATAAACGTGCCGACCCAGAACCAGTCCACCGCCTTGCGACCCGCCTCGTCGTCCTCGATCCGATCCCCGAGCGCCCGAAGCTCGGGGATATCCGCGAGACCCAGATCCCGAACCGCGGCGTCGCCGGCGTCGCTGGCGGCGAAAACCGGCGCCCTGGCGATCTGGGCGGAAACGCCGAACATCCGCAGAGCGGAGGCGATCGCGAGCGTCCAGAGCATCCCGCGATCACCCGAAAGAACGATCAACGCCACGACCGCGAGATTGCCGCCGCACGCCAGAAGCGAATCCTTCACATCCAGTTTCCGGCGCCGGTCGCGGGCCGCCGCGATGCCGTGCCGGACCGCGTCCAGAAAAAACCAGCCGGCCACGAGGACGGCCACCGACTTTCCCGCCAGCGCCGGCGCGTTCCATAGAAGCAGCGCCATGGCGAAGGTGATGGCTCCCCCGAACCACGCCGCGCGCCGGCCTCCCCGGTCGCTCCGCCGGAAACCGTGAAAGCTCTCCGCCAGGGCGGTTCCGGCCAGGAGCAGGCCCAATCGCCGTTCCGGCGCCAACTCGGGCCACAGGGGAACCGCCAGCGCCAGGACGCCCAGCACCAGCACCAGAACCCCCAGCAGCGTCCGCTGACGGATCGGATCGCGCCAGCGCCCCAACTCCCGCCAAAGCGATGCCGTGCTCATTGCATGCCGGCCCGAATGTCCTCAAGGATCCGATCCGCCGCGTCGATCCGGATCACCCCGATCCGTGGGTATTCGAGGTCGAGGATAAGGTAGACCGTCAGGGCGAGGACCAGCGAGAAGCCGAGCATGTGAAGCCAGCTCCTCTTCTTCGATCCCGCCATGCCGTAACCGGCGAGCAAGGCGCTCACCAGCGAAAGGGCACCGATCATGACGAAGATGATCGTCGGCGGATGCTCCCAGAACGCGGCGGTTCGGGCCGAAGCCACGTCGAACATCTCGTTCAATGCGGTCACCACTGGAACGATGGCTCGCTGGCCGGCCTCCGTGCGGAACGCGGGCAGGGTCTCCGTCCAGATGGAGTTTTGGACCCTGGCCGCGCGCTTCAAATCCACCAGGGCCTCCTCCATGTTGGTCAGGTCCCGGTACACCCTCAATCGCGCATCCAGATACTCTCGGAAGAGTTCTCGGAGGCGCGGTTGGGACTCTTCCGGAAGAAGTCCGATCCGCATCCAGGCCGTGCCCACCGAATTGGCTTCGGCCAGGATCAGGGAACGGCGCCCCTCGAAGCGGGAAGCCGCACCCGAGAACGAAAAGGCCAGGAGCAGTCCCAGAAGACTGAACACCGCGCCATCGACCACGCCGAGGCCGGCCCGACCGCCTTCGGCTTCCTTGGAAAACCGGCGCTTCCCGAAGCGGCGCCCAACTTCCATGAGCCCCAGAACCCCCATAAAAAGTAGCAGCGCAAAGAATCCCGCGAGAGCAGCCCGATCCATTTGCCGGGGTTACTAGCCGTTGCTTCCCCGGAAAGCAGTCGAAAAATCCGGCAAGGGGTCAGTTCTACTAATCGACAATGACCACCAACTTGGATGCCGTCCATCGACTCGCCGCCCGTTCCATTGCGCTTGCGGTTCCCAGCAGCATCCGTCACCTCCCACATCCGCTGACAAAGGAACCCTAGAGCGTCGACGAACGCCGGGATCATCAGCCACGCCCCCCGCCACGCCCCGAAGAGCGGGCGATTGTCGTCGGTGAGAAACGACCCCTGTGGGCGCTCAAAGACCGGGACATGGGTTGATTGGAGTGAACTGACTCCACGACACCGTCAGAACCTGCGCGCGTCTTCGCCGCGGCCTTCGCCGACTTTCCCACCTTCGGGATTCCAGGTCCAGCTCGGCCAGGGGGTTTTCGATCACGGCGGCGGCGACGACGATCCGGGTGAACCACTTGTTGTCGGCGGGGACCACGAACCAGGGGGCCTCTTCGGTGGCGGTGTTGCGGATGACGGATTCGTACGCCTCCTGGTACTCGTCCCAGTGCGCCCGTTCGCGGATATCGCCCTCATCGAATTTCCAGTTCTTGGCGGGGTTGTCGATGCGCTCCAGGAATCGCTTCTTCTGTTCCTTCTTTGAGACGTGCAGGAAGAACTTCCGGACGACGACGCCGTTCCGGCCCAAGTAAGTCTCCATGTTCCGGATGTCCTCGAAACGTTCCTTCCAGACATGGGACGTGACGCATGGCTTGGGAAGCCTCTGTTTCGCGAGCAACTCCGGATGCACGCGGACCACCAGGGTCTCCTCGTAGTACGACCGATTGAAGATCCCGATGCGCCCCCGTTCCGGAAGCCGCTTCTGGCATCGCCACAGGAAGTCATGATCGAGGTCCTCGCTGGTGGGAGCCTTGAACGAGTGCACCTGGCAACCCTGCGGATTCACCCCCGACATGACGTGCTTGATGGCGCTGTCCTTCCCCGCGGCGTCCATCGCCTGAAAGATCAGGAGAACCGCCCAGCGGTTCTGGGCGTAGAGCCGTTCCTGCATTTCGGCCAGGGCTTCAACCCCGGTGGCGAGGCCTTCCTTGGCCCGCGCCTTGTCCTCGCTCTTGAACCGCAGGGTGTCGTCCGGGTCGAAGTCTTTCAGCCGGAACCCGCGACCCCGCGTGACCCGGAAGGGTTTCGTCAGGTGCCTGCAAGACTTCACGATATTCTTTTCAATCACGTTGCGTTTTCACTTGGGTTCGATGTTTCGGTCGCCCGCCCTGGCGTGGATAGCGCCGTCCGTCCCGGACCTTCCGTCATCCACGCCGGCCCGAAGCCATTCGTCGATCCTTCCCTCCCGTCACACTTCAATCTCATCGCCCAGATCGGGCAGGGAGGCGCGGATTCCGAAGCGCTGGTCGATCGACGTCGCCAGCGCCTCCCGGGCGCGATCCTCGCCGTGGGTCAACACCAACCGGGGCCGGGAACCGGCCAACGCTTCGAACCAGGCGATCAGGTCCTTCCGCCCGGCGTGGGCGCTGAACCCGCCCATGGTATGAATCTCGGCGCGAACCGCGATTTTTTCGCCGTGGATCGACACCTGGTTCTCCCCGTCCACGAGGCGCCGACCGAGGGAACCGTGGCTCTGATAGCCGACGATCAGGACGTGGGTCCCCTTCCGCCAGAGGGCGTGCTTGAAATGATGGAGGATCCGGCCGCCGGTGCACATTCCGGAGCCCGCCAACACCAGGCAGGGACCCGGCTGGTCGTTGATCCGGCGCGAATCGTCCGCGGTCACCGAGTAGCTGAGCGTCTTGAGATCGTCCCAGATCGGCCGCTCCTCCAGAAACTTCACCATTTCCTCGTCGAACAACTCGGGGTGCGCGACGTAGATCTTGCCGGCCTCGATCGCCATCGGGCTGTCCAGGAAGACGGGGAACGGCTTCACCTTGCCCGTCCGGAACATCCAGCTCAAGAGGACGGTCAGCAGCTGCGCCCGGCCCACGGCGAACGTGGGAACCAGGATCTTTCCGCCGGCCGCCACCGCCTCTTGAATGATCTGGACGAATTCATCGACCGTCTCGCGGAACGGTCGGTGGTCCCGATTTCCGTAGGTCGACTCGAGGAACACCAGGTCGGCGGCGTGGAAAGGTTCGAAATCGCGCAGGATCGGCGCGCCTCGGGGACCGAGATCGCCGGAGAAAACAACCCGCCGGGTCCGGCCCTCCTCGGTGGACTGGATCTGAATGCTCCCCGATCCGAGAATGTGTCCCGCCTCGGTCCATGTGGCCTGGATCCCTGGAGCCACGGTCACCGGCTCCTGATAGGGCACCGGCTGGAGACGGCGGATGAGCGTCTCGGCGTCCTCCGGGCGGTAGAGGGGTTCCTCCGGCTCCTCGCCCGCCCGCTCCCGTTTGCGATTGCGACGTTCGATGTCGTGCATCTGGATCTTGGCCGAGTCCCGAAGAATCAACGCCGTGAGATCATTCGTCGCCGGAGTCCCGTAGACAGGTCCGGTGTAGCCGGCCCGCGCCAGGAGCGGCAGGCGCCCCGTGTGATCCAGGTGGGCGTGGGTGAGAACGACCGCATCCAACGCCGACACGTCGAGCCCGTCCGGGAGGCTGTTTTTCCCCTCCTCCCTGTCCCCTCCCTGGAACAGGCCGAAATCAACCAGGACTCGCGCCGAGGGGGTCCGGACCAGATACGCCGAACCGGTGACCTCGCCGCCCCCGGCTCCATGGATGGTGATGTTCATGTGTTGATCGCGTGAAAGGGATGCTGATCGCTCGACGTCAGGCGAAGAAACTCCAGCCGATGATTCGCCTCGGGCCGGCGGGCGGAAGGCCCCGCCACGAGCATCGCGATCTCACCGACCAGGCCCTCGCGCTGGAGCCAGTCACGGGCGAACCCGCGCCAGTCCTCGGGTTCGTCGGGCATCTCCACAGGATGCACTCCGCATGAAAACGCGAGCCCTTGGCCGACCGCGTGCGACTCGGTCAGCGCGACGATCCAGACGCCCGGTTTGAAGCGCGAAATCAGGCGGGCCGTGGTTCCGGTGCGGGTCGGCGCCATCACCGCCGCGCAGGGAACATTCCGCAACGCGTGCTCGACCACCGACGCCACGGCGTCGACCACGTTCCACCCCGATCGCTGACTGCACGCGGCCTTGAGATCCTCCAACCGCGCGGTCGCCCTCCTCGGCTCGGTCGCGCCCGCGATCCGCGCCAGCATTTCCACCGATTCCACCGGATACCTGCCCATGGCGGATTCCGCGGAGAGCATGATGGCGTCGGTGCCATCCAGGATGGCATTGGCGACATCGGTGGCCTCGGCCCGGGTGGGCAGACGGCTCGCCACCATGGATTCGAGCATCTGGGTGGCGGTGATGACCGGCTTTCCCGCGAGGTTGGCGTGCGCGATCAGGCGCTTCTGGATCACGGCCATCTCCTCGATCGGAACCTCCACCCCCAGGTCCCCCCGCGCGATCATCACGCCGTCGGCGGCGTCCAGGATCTCCTCGTAATGGTCCAGCGCGCCCCGGCGTTCGATCTTCGCGATGAGAAACGGGCTGCCGCCCCTTTCGCGCGCCGCCTTCCGCACGGCGTGAAGGTCGGCTGCCGTCTCGACGAACGACTGGCTCACCGCGTCGACACCCTCCCGAAGCGCGAACTCCAGGCACGCCCGGTCGTCGTCCGTGAACGCCCCGATCCCCAGGTCGATCCCCGGGAGATTCAGCCCCTTCCTTGATCGCAGTTCACCACCGACCGCGACGCGGCATCGGACGTCGCGGCCCTCCGCCCTTTCCACCACCAGTTGGATCAGGCCGTCGTTCAAGAAGAGGCGATCCCCCGGCTTCACCACGCGAGGGAGGGGATCGAAACTCATCGAGACCCGGGAAGCGTCCCCCACCACGTCGTCCGTGGTCAGCGTGAAGGGATCGCCCGCCTCCAGGGTCACCGGTTCCGGGGCGATCCGCCCCACGCGCATCTTCGGACCCGGCAGGTCGGCCATGATGGCCACCCGCCGTCCGACCTTGGCTTCCGCGGCGCGAATCCGGCCGATCCGGGTGCGATGGCCTTCGAAGTCGCCATGCGAAAAATTCAACCGGGCGACGTTCATTCCCGCCTGGATCAGGCGCTGAAGCATTTCCGGCGATTCGGACGCCGGACCGATTGTGGCGACGATCTTCGTCTTGTGGAGGGGGAGTGCCATGGTGTTGACCCGACGTTCAGGGCCAGAGGGAGCCGGCGCTCACGTTGGTGATCGATCCCGACGCCACCTCGCGCGGCGCCAATGCGCGAACCATGTACACGGGCGAACCCGGAGGCGAGGCCGTGTCCGTGAAATTCGTGACCGCCGTGGGCGTCGTGGTCAGCCGGGTCCACTCGCCGCCGATTCCCGAACCCGACCGGTACACGTGATACGTAGCGCCCGACGCCGGGCTCGGTCCCCAGGTGAATTCGATCTGGCTGGGACCCGTCACCTGCCCCACCAGGGCCCCCGGAGGCGCCGTCGGCGCCTGACGGAGGGTGGGATCCCCGAGAAGCGACGCGTAGATGTACCCGCCCTGCGAGGGAACCCCGAGGTAGGTCCGGACCCCGATGCCGTGGACCGACTGGTATTGCGCCGACGACAACGGCCACATCCAGGCGTCGTTCTGCGTCTTTCTCCACGCCTCGCCAATCGTCTGGCCGAGGGCCATGGCGGGATACTGCCACTCGATCTGGTTCGCGCCGGCATACGACCAGCCGTATCCGTAGTTCCTCGTCGACAGCAGGGCCCGTCCAAGGTGATCGGCGGCGTCCCATTCGGCCATCCACGAGGCGTGAACGATTGAAAACGCGATCGGCGGCTCGGCCGCGTCCTCCAGGAGGTCCGACGTCTGATGCAGCGTGATGCCGTGGTACGGCCAGACCTCGCCCCTGGAATGAATGCTGGAGTAGCCTCCGGCGAATCCGCCGGTGACACCCCACACCGCGGGAAGTCCCGCCGCGAAGAAATCCGCCTTCACCGAACCGCTCGCGTTGGTCCCGACCACGGCGGTTCCCAGCCGCTGGCCGAGCTTCGCGAGGTGCCGGCCCAGGAAGTCCTGGGCTTCGCTCGTCGCGTTGCTGCTGAAGTAGGCCCCGTAGATCGCCCTCTCGGGCAGGGTGATTTCAGCCCGCCGGTACCGGCGCGTCTTCGACGCGTATTGTTCCAGAAGTTCCAGCTCACCCCGGGACGGGGTGGCCGAGGCGAACGTCGGCATCTTCGCGAAATCGACCCGACCCACGGCCACCTCGACCGCGGCCAGCCCCGCCCCGTTCGGCGGAACGAACTCCTGATCGAAGATCCCGTCCCCGGCGAGGTTGGCCCCGACGATCCCCGGACCCGCCGGAACGTTGATCACATCGGTCCAGGCTCCGTCGAAGTCCCCGTAGTACGAGTCCGTGGGCAAGGGACGGAACGGGTGGCCGTCCGGACTCAGCAATCCCGAGCGCGGAATCGGCAGATGCCCGAACAGCAGGACGGCCTTGGTCTGATCGGGGTTGGAATTCCGGTAGGCCGCGATCCAGTTCTTCACCTCGGCGATGGACGCCGGGTTGTTGGCCCAGTTGGCGTCATCGTGGCGGGGGCCGTTGAACCGGGCGACGATCCAACCCTCGGCGGAAAGGTCCCGCGTCACATTGGACACCGCGGACGCGTAGGTCGCGTTGTTGGTCAGGGTCCGGTCCACCACGAGCACGACGTGACCGGGCGCCTCGGCGGGCGGCAGTCGAAGCCCTGAAATCATGGTCAAGGGAGCGGGATCGGTGGATTTGTAAAACTCCTGCGGCACCGCGATGTCGGCCTGAAGGCGGTACTCGTAGGTGTATCCCGGAATGATCGTCGCGTCCGTGTAGGACGGCGGGACGACCGACGCGATGGTTTGCCACGTCAACCCGGGCGGCAAACGACGCTCGATCCGGTAGTAGCAATTGGAGATCGCCGTCCATTTGAGCGTGACGGACGGCGGCGAGTTGCTCACCACCACGCTCATGCTCGACGCGTTGGTGCAGAGATTCAACGGCACGTTGTAGGTGAACACCGCGTCCATCAGCCCTTGAGCCTGCCGGGTCCGCTCCGAACTCGAGCCGAAGAACAGACCGTGGTTCCTCGACCCAGGATTCGGCACGGCCTGGATCCCGGAACCGCGGGCGAGCAGTTGGCCATTGAGGAAGATTCCGGAGGTGTTCGTGGCGTAGGAAACCTGGATGTCCATTGGGAACTCCGGCAGGTAGTCGCCATCGCAAACGCGAAACGCGGCCTGAACGTTGGTGATCGTCCCTCCACCCGGTCCCGGAGTGACGAACACCAGGTTGGTTCCCTTCGCGTCGATCCCGAGGGAAAAGTCGCCCACCGACACGAGTTCGATCGGGGAACCGGGACCGAGTCCGGCGGTTCCGGGCGCGCAGTCCGGCGAGTCGCTCGCCCAGTACGGGAAGTAGTGAATGCGCACCGTGCCATGGCGCACGTTGATGTTGGCCCGGCCGTTCGCCTCCACGTCCCGGTACCGCAAGACCGCTCCCGGGGAATCCAGCTCCGGCGCGTGGACGTACGGAGTGATCTCCACCAGATCGACCCCCGTGTTCTCCCAGGGCATCGAACCGTTGTCGCCCCGCCACGGATCCGCGACCGTGTCGAAGCTCCAGAGCCCGAGCCGGACAGGCTTCACGCTCCGCGCGTTCACCGGATCGGTTCCGTCCGCCCGCTCCTCCGCGTCGCTCCGCCCGTCGTAGTCCGAGTCCGCGTCCACCCACGAAGTCTCGCCCGCGTCCAACACCCCGTTCCCGTTCCGGTCCTCGGACGCATCCGCCAATCCGTCCGCGTCGCCATCGGCGGGGGACACGCGGAGCAAGGCCGCGACTTCGGAGGCGTCCAGGGCCCGGTCGTAGATCCCGATCTCGTCCAAGGCACCTTCAAGAGCGCCGTGGTAGCCGGCGTACCCGAAGGTCAGGGGATCGCCGGAGGTCGCGGGGGGACCCGCCATCGGCCCGGTTGAGTCCAGTTCGCCATTCACGTAGATCCGGCCCGTCGTTCCGTCCCACGTGCAGGCCAGATGGCTCCAGACTCCGACCGGAATCGAGCGGCGGCTCGACACAGTCTGGTAGGCGCCTCCGGGGTTCCTGAACTGCAGCATGGCGCGCGCGGACGCGCCGGCCATGTCCCACACCCCGAAATTCCGGGCGGTCGAATCGCCCTTCCCGACGTACCGGACGAAATCGGCATTCTCGGAATCCTTGCGAACCCAGAACGCCAAGGAAAACGGCCCCGTCATTCTCAGTTGGGGCCGATCGGGCACCGTCACCACATCGGAGATACCGTCGAAACGCAGGGCGTTCCCCAACTGGCCCGCGTTCCAATGCGGCCCGGTGTTCAGGATGCCGTGAAACCCGTTCCCGGACGCATCCGTCGCCTGGTTTCCGGAGGATTGATTGAGGGACCAGGCCGCGACGACCCCGTTCATGCCGGCGACCGGAACGCCCTGAGTCACGAGCGACGCCACCTCACCAGCGCTCGCCGCGCGGTCCAGAATCAGCACCTCGTCGAGTCGTCCGTCGAAGTAGGTGTGATACCCCGCGTAGCCCAGGGTCAGGGGCTCATTGGAAGTCAACGGCGGACCAGCCATGGGACCCGTCGTGTCGAGAACCCCGTCGATGTAAATGCGCCCCGTGGCTCCGTCCCAGGTGGCCGCGACGTGATGCCACACCCCTGGATCGACATCCCGGGAGCTGCTCACGGTTCGGTAGGCGCCGTCGGCGACACGGAACTGGAACAGCACACGCCGGGTCGGCCCCCCGATATCCCACACCCCGTAGTTCCGCGCGGTGACACCCCCTTGCCAACGATCCGGACGTAGTCGGCCGGCTCCGACGATTTGTTCACCCAAAACGCCACGGTCATTCCTGAGACCAGTCGCAAGGCGGGATTGTCGGCCACCGTGACGACGTCATCCCGTCCGTTGAACTTCAGGCCGTTCCCAAATCGCCCCGCCTGCCACTGCGGGCCGTTGTTCAAGGTTCCGTGCATCGCGAGGCTGGAACTGTCACCAGCCACCGACCCCGTCGTCTGGTTGAGGGTCCAGTTCCCAAGAGGCGCCTGGGCGTGGCTTCCGGACGGACCGGAATTCATCAGGCCGGGAACTTCCGAATCGCCGACCGCGCGGCTCAGGACGCAGACCTCGTCGAGGACCCCGGCGAAACGGGCGTGGTATCCCGCGTAGCCGAACACCAGGGGATGGGCCGACGTGAGCGGAATGCCCGCCAAGGCGCCGACGCGGTCGAGTCGTCCGTCGATGTAGATCCTGCCGGTGGAGCCGTCCCAGGCGCAGGCCACGTGGTACCAGCGGTTGACCAGGATTTCCGCCGTGCTGCCGATCGTATGGTACGTTCCGCCCGCGCTCCGGAACTGGAACAGCACCCTGCCCGACGGCCCGGCATCGTCCCAGATAGCGAAATTGCGGTTCGCGGAGATCCCCCTTCCCCACGTAAAGCGTGTAGTCCGAATTCTCCACCTCCTTCCGCGTCCAAAACGCCACGGTGAAGGGCGTCGTGAACCTCAGAGCCGGGGCGTCCGGGATTTGGACCTGATCATTGATCCCGTCGAAGTGCAGCCCGTTGCCGATCTGCGCCGGCATCCAGATCGGCCCGTTCAGGAGCGTTCCGTTGAAGGCGTTCGGAGAGGCGTCCGCCGCCGTCGTTCCGCCCGACTCATCCAGCCGCCACAGGCCGATCAGCCCCGAGGGCGCCGGTTGAATAGCGGGATAGTGGTATCCCAGGTCAACCCAGGGGCCCGACTCGGGAACGCCGTCCGATCGGACGGTCATGGCCACCAAGCCAGCCGCGGAAGGACTTCGGCTCCCACCGTCGATGAGGCTCGCCAGACTGTTCGCGCCGCCGGACGTCGGGTACGCGAATCGGCCCAACGGTCCCCCCGCGTAGTCCATGACCAATCCCGTCCGGTTGTTGCTTCCGAACGTCGGCAGACCCGACCGGAAGCCGTTGTACGAAAGCGTCCCGCTCAAGCCGCTGACGGACATCGCCAGGGGATCGAACAGGTTGTCCTGAATCAGCCACGGCGAATCGCCCCGGGTGTTGGCGAGGGTCAGGGACCCGCCTCGAAAGAGGTTGTTGAACGCGCGGAACGTGACGGGATGAAACCCGCCCGACGCGGACTGGCTCACGCCGAGTTCAACGTCTTCGAGGAGGGTGTTGGTGAGCGCTAGCGTGATCCCCGGCCAACCCCCCACCACCGCCAGACTCAGCCCGCGCACCCGCGAATGAGCGGTGCGCAATCCGTAGCCTCCCGCAGTCGCCTGGCGGAGCCACTGCCGCCGGTTCGACGACCCGTTCGGCATCCACGCCTCGGTGAACTCCCAGCGGATCTCTGGAACCGCGCCCGACCCCAGGCCGGAAAGCTCCATCAGAGCCTGGTCACCCGCGGGATTCGCCCACGCCGACCCGGTCTGTTCCTGCACCTGCGAGAAGTGGACGACGCGATTGGGCTTGGAAGCTGATCCGGCGGATTCGAACACCGCCCCGGCGCCTAGCCGAATCCCGCTGGTTCCGAAGGTTCCCAGGGCGACGCCGTCGCTCATCCGAAGGGTCGCGCCGACCAGGCTGAGGCCGCCGGAGGCGTAGTCCAGTGGCGGATAGTGGTAGCCGATGTCCGGCGCGTCGGTGTCCCGTCGCGCCCGCGCGGCCAGGTTGGTCACGGTGTCGGAGATGGCGGTGATCACGAGCGGGGCATCGGTGGTCAACTGCCGCAGGTCGCCCTGCAACCGGGGATCGATCCCGGGCAGCCCCGCGTTTCGCAGCGCGCTCGCCGGCGGCAGATAAAACTGGCCCGCGCCCACCGCCTCGAAGAGCCCGGCCGGATTCGACACCTGCCAGTTGCCGGCGCCCGAGTAGGCCTGCACCGACGTCACCGCGGAGACAATGGAGTTGGTCAGGACCAGGCTTCCCCCGCTCAGAAGGGCCGGCGCGTCGTGGATCGTCAGGTGTTCCCCCGTGAACGGCGTGAACGCCCCCGAAAAAACCGTGCCCGAAGTCTTTCCCGAATGGATCAGGACGTTCTGCATCCGGACCGGAGTGTTCGCCGAGTTGGAGACCGGCAGTCGGCAGTGCACGATTTGGCAGTGCCGAACCAGGTTGTCCGGGTTCGTTCCCTGGAAATAGAGGCCTTCGTAGCCGTGTTTGATCCGCAGATGTTCCACCACGATCGGCACGTTGAGATTGATGAAGCGCAGCAGGCGCGAGCCATAGTCCGCGGCCGGATTCGGAACGCCCGGAACGATCAATTCACCGACCGTGTTGTCGCTTTCGGCGGTCAGGATCGCCGGGCGATACATGCTGGTCTTGAACACCACCGGCCCGTAGATGGCGACACCGGGATAGTTCGTGCTGTTGACCGCGAATTTGATCACCGCGCCCCCCTCGATCGTCGTCGTCCCCCCAAACCAGCAATTCCCCGTCACGTAATACGTGTTCGTGGCGGCGAACGTGAAATCGACGGTTCCGGTCGTGAGCGTGATCCAATCGAGGACCAGTCCGGGAGCTGATTCCCCGCCGACCGCGGACAATTGGATGCCGCCCTCGACGGCCGATTCGACCGACAGCTTCCGCCGGAGACCCGCCCAGTCGGTGTCATTCCATCTTCGGGGCAGGCCGTCCCAGCGCCCGGCGCCTCCCGCCATGAGGGAACCGTGCCGCCGCATGGC
This sequence comes from uncultured Verrucomicrobiota bacterium, assembly GCA_942490575.1. Lineage (GTDB taxonomy): Bacteria > Verrucomicrobiota > Verrucomicrobiia > Limisphaerales > CAIMTB01 > CAIMTB01. The sequence goes on along the minus strand of CALNYA010000050.1, from coordinate 25,370 downwards.
GTTCCGCCGGATGTCGCTCGTCGACTGGCCGGCCCATTCGCGAGCGCGTTCCCGTAGCGTCTCCCGTCGCTGAACGGTGCCCGGCAGGTCGAGGAGTTCGTCGAACAGGCTCGCATACTCGGCCGACTCAACCAGAAGCGTCCGGCCGTCGTCGGTTCGGAACCAGCGCTTGCCCACGCGCGCGAACTCCTCGGGTCGCGCCTGCGCCGCCTCCCGCGCCGACCACGCGAAAGCGCGTCCCTCGCCGATGCGGTTCGCCCCGAAATTGAGATCCTCGTCGACCCAGTCCGGTTCCGAAACCGCGTCCCTCAGTTGAGCGTCGGCCAGGGTCTCCAGCATCCGGTCGGTCTTCGCTGGTTCCGGGGGATCGAAGAATTCCGTGACCACCTCGATGCGCGTGGTCTCGGGGATCAACCCGAACTCCTCGGGGCCCGGCGGGACCTCCCGGAGGACGACGTCCGCCTCGATGCCGTGCTTGCGGTAGGTGTAGACGAGGTCCGCGGCGACCCCGTCGAAGACGTTCCGGTAGATGATCTGGTTGGGTGGCAGCAACTCGCCCCGCGTGTCGCGAATGGTGCCCAGCGCCGCCGACCCTCCTGTCGCGGCGTCGAAGTAGCGAAGCGCCAGCAGCGAACTGCGGAGGCGCACCGAATGGCGAACCTCCAGGTCCAGGGCGCCTTCCGGATCGTTGGCGTTCGATGAAAAGATCGCCCGAATCGGACCCTGCAGCGCCATGGCGCCGGTGCGGGTCAACTCAATCTCCTCCCGGGATTCCGTCCAACGATTCGATTCGACGTCCCAGTAGTTGAGCGCGCTTTCCAGCTGAACCCAGGTGTTGGTCCGGAAGATCCTGGACCCCGTCGGATCCCGCTCGGCCGTGATCCGTCGCACCACGTTGTGATTCTCGCCACGCTCGAGGATCCGGACCTCCTGGGCCGACGCCCCACCCGCCCAAGCCGACGCCAGAACCCCCGCCACCCGACACGCCAGCCTCCACCACGATCGCCAATGCATGGAGCAGGGTGGCCCACTCACACCCGTTTTTCCAGCGTCGGCCGGCAACTAATCCACCCGCACCCGGTAGTACCGCGCCCGCGCACCTCCACAGTCGGGATCCCCGAGGATCAATTCCGGCAGCTCACCCATTCCCGCCGCCACGGGCCGCCATGACCGCAAATCCTCCGAGGCTTCGAGGACGTGAAGCCTCCCCGGCGCGCCGGAGATCCCCACCCGACAACCCTCCGAACCGCCCAACCACCGCAGCCGGGGCGCCTCCGCCGGTTCCACCCGTTCGGGCAGATCCAAATTGTCGATCCACACCGCGTCCTGCGAACCCCCGAAGGTCCGGTCCCTCGAGTACCGCCATTCCAGGCGGCTCGTTCCCGCCGGAACATTGAAGAGGTGGGTCTGCCACCCGTTCGCCCCGGACCAGCGCGCCCGACGTTCCCCATTCACCCAGAATTCCAGGAAATCCCAGCCCGCCTCCGTCTCGGTCCGGAAATCGAAGCTCCCGCCGCCGGCCGGCGTCTCCCAATCCAGCCGCAGCACGCTCAACCCACTGTTCGAGACGGAGCCCGAACGCGCGGACCACTGGCCCGTCGACGCCGAATCCTGGGACACCCGCCAGGGAAGATCGCCTTCCAGTCGCCAGGGCAACCGGCCGAAGTCGCCCGTCTCGAAGGTCTCCAGATATTCCCGGGCCCGGAACCGCGCCGCGACAACCTGGTTCCTGTCCATCAACAGCGCCAGAGGGTTGTCCGCCGACACGACGGTGCCTTCCCAACGCGCGAACTCGAATCCCCGGTCGGGAAGCGCGTTCAACTCCACCACGCTGTTCGTCGGGTAGCGTCCCCCGCCCGGAAACACCACCCCGCCGGGACTCGGCTGGACGGTCAGCGTATGATGGGTCGGCACCTGGTCGTCATCGACGATCGCCACGCGCGCGACCGACTGAGAACCCAGCCCCACCCCCCCGGTGGGCTCCGACAGCACCACCTCGAATTCCTCAAGTCCCTCCACCCGGACATCGTCGAGGATGTTGATTGTCTCCGAGGCGGTCGCGATTCCCGGCGCGAAAACCGCCTCGCCGCTCACACCTTGATAGTCCTCGCCGTCCAGAGCCCCCAGGCTCCGGGTGTCGAACCGGACACGCGCCTCGGCCTCCAACGAACCGGACCGCCGAATCGTCAATCGGACCGATCCCGCGTTCTCCGACACCTCGACCCCGGCCAGTTCCCAACCGACCGCCGCCTCGTCGTCCGCGATCACCACAACCGCGGCCGCGTTCCGGCCCAACTCGAAACCCCGCGGATCCACGAGCGCCAAACCCAGGCTCTCGCTTCCCTCGGCGATGGCGTCGTCGCGAATCACCAACCGAAAGGTCGCCTCGGTCTGACCCGGCTCGAAGACGAGTTCCCCATGGGCCTCGTCGTAGTCGTCGCCCGCGCGCGCCGTGATGTCGGAGGTCCGATACCCCACCCGAGCCGCGGCTTTGGCCGAACCCGTCCTGCGCACCACGACCCCCAACTCGCGTTCCGTCTCCGGGACGGTCAGCACCGGATCCGAGAACTCGACGAAGCCGTCCGTGAACTCTTCCTCCGCATGGATCCGCGCGACCCGAAGCCGTGGCCGTTCGTTCACCTGGGTGAAATCCCCACCGAGGAGAATCGCGCCATTGGGCTGCACGACGATCGCGCGCACGGCGTCGTTCGCGCCCCGCCCTTGGAAGAAGGCGGCATCGAGCCCGCCCTCCGAATCCAAGCGCACGAAACGGCCCGCCGGCCCGCCGGCATACGCATCGAACACCCCCCCGAAAAGGCTCCGCCCCTCCGCATCGGCGGAAGCCGTCAGGACGGAATCATTGGCCGCCGTCCCGGGATCGAAGCCGGGGTCGACACCCCCGGTGGCCAGCCATCGCGCCACACCCGCCCTCGGCAGTCCGCCCACCGCCGTGAACTCGCCGCCCAGATAGATCGAGCCGTCCGAACTCCGCGCCAGGGCATTCACGGCGCCGTTGGGAGCGAACCCCGCCGGCATGGCTAGGTCCGGCGAGCCGTCCGGTCCAAGGCGCACCAGGAATCGCGGACCGGAACCCGCCCAATTCGCGAACCCGCCACCCACCCAAACGCCGCCGCCGTCCGCATCCGCCAGAGCGCGCACGTCCGGCCGACCATCGCCAACCGGTCGGAACTCGGGATCCACCACGCCGCCGGCCCCCATCCGCGCGACCCCGTATCGCGCCAACGAGTCCACCCGGCCGAACGCGCCACCGATGAATGTCCGACTTCCCGTCGCGATGGCGCGGACCGGTCCGTCCACCGCCCATTGACCCGTTAGAGACCGGGTTCCGTCCGGCTCAAGCCGGGCAAGATTGGAACGGACCACCCCGTCCACCCGAGTGAACGTCCCGCCCACCAGGAGCCGGCCCTCGGCGATCTCGCCCACGGCCAGGATGCTTCCATCGAAGCCCAGACCGGCGTTGAAGCTCTGGTCCACGAACCCGTCGGCGTGCAACCGCGCGAGCCGCGGCAGGATCACTCCGTCGAATGTCCCGAAGTCTCCGCCGACGAGGATCTTCCCGTCCCCCTGCAGCGCCAGCGCGCGCACCGGCCCGTCGGCACCCAGCCCCGGCTGGAAGGAATCGTCGAGACGGCCCGGCGCCTCGTTGTCGCGGATCGTCACCTGCGTGTTCGTCAATCCGCCCAACGTCACGAACGCTCCCGATCCCGTTCCCAAATCGGAGCGAACACCCGTCAGCACCAGATGGAACACCTCGTCCCGCTCGCCCTCGGCGTCGTTGAGGATCGGAACCGAGATCACCCGGTTGGTTTCGCCCTGGAGAAACACGACCTCGCCGGTTCCGTTCGTCAGCGTTTCCAGCCGATTGCCCAGAAACTGGAGGACTCCCGCCGTTCTCACGAAGTCCTCGTCCTCCAGAGCCGTTCCCGACAGGGACTGGTAATCGACGAGAATCGGGTTCAACGGCGAACCCACCCGCCTCACGGTCACGTCCACGACGCCGTCGTCCTCGTTCACCTCGTGGGCCGCCAGCGCGAACGACACCGCGCAATCGTCGTCCACCACCGCCAGTTGGACCGTGCCCAACGGATCCCCATCCGCCGACTCCAGCACCAGGGAGAAGGTTTCGTCGCCCTCGATCACCGGGTCGTCCAGCAAGGGAATGCGCACGTTGACGGAACGTTCCCCGGCCTCGAACACCACCGTGCCCGAAGTCGCCACGTAGTCCTCACCCGCCGCCGCCGTCCGATCCTCCGTCCGGTACTCCACCACCAACGACGGGTCCACCGGACCCGTCCGTTCGAGCGTCACCACGATTTCCGGTTCGGACTCGATCTCCGCCGTCTGGTTGGTTCCAGCCGATACCAGCGCGTCGTTGTCGAGAATCGTGAGCGTCAAAGCATTCTGACCGCCAAGCGGGAACAGCCCGGATCCGCGCGTCAGCGTCAGCTGGATGGTTTCCGAACCTTCCACTTCGAGGTCGTCCACCAGCGCGACCCCGAAGTCCTTCACGCGGTCGCCCGGCGCGAAATTCAGGACGCCTTCGGCCGGCCAATAGTCCGCCGCCTCGCCGGATCCCACCGGGGTCGCGGTTCCGCCTCCCACTTCGTACAGAACGGTCGCGGCAACGTTGGTGTCGCCGGAACGGCGAACCGCCACCCGCACCTCGCCGTCGCCTTCGGAAACATCGCGGCGCGCCGCGGTGAACTCGATGGTCCCGTCGTTGTCCTCGATGTGGACATCCGCGAACCGGGTCGACGCCAGCCTTGATCCAGGCGCCGCCACGAGCGTGAGGCGCACGTTCTCGCGATACTCCTCCAGGGGATCGTCCACCGGCGCGATCACCACGTCCGCCCGGTCCTGCCCCGGCGCCATCGTCACGGAACGCGGCACTTCCAGGTAATCGCTGCCGGGCGTCGCCAGCCCCGACAGGTCCCAGCTCACGGTCTGCGCCAGGTTCGTCCGCCCCGTCCTCCGTATCGCGAACACCGCCGGTGAAACGCCGCCCTCGACCGTGTCCAGCACCACCGCACCCACCGAAACCACCGACGCGTCGTCGTCGACGATCGTGTAGGTGTGGACGGTGTACACATCCAGGACCCCGTTCGTCACGAGCGTCGGCGGCGTCTCGGGATCCTCGCTCGCGATTTCCGTGGGAGCGATCCGTAGCCGGATCAGCAGGGTTTCATCCCGCTCGACCAGGATGTCGTCCACGACCTGAAGGGGAATGGTGGCGATCCTGTTTCCCCAAGGTTCGTCGCCCGCGGGGTCCGCGTACTCGAACGTCAGCGTCCCGTTGGTCAGCACATAGTCCGTATCCAGGGTCGCCGTTCCTCCCAAAACCTCCCACGCCACCGTGACCGCGTTCTCCGGACCGTCATCCGGGTTGCCCGAGATCCGCACCACGAGTTCCGGATCGGTTTTGGATTCCAACCCCCGCGTCGCCAGGAGCGCGAAGCCCACCGCCAGCGCCGAGTCGTCGTTGTCCGATAGACGCACCCCGGCCCGCGCCGGCACGCCCAGCGCGTATCCGGGTCCCTCCAGAAGCTCGATCGCGATGGTCTCGGGATCCTCCCGAAAGAGGTCGTCGATCGGCGTCGCCGTCAGCACCACCTGCGATTGGCCCGCCGGAATCACGATCCGATCCCCGATCGCGATGAAATCCACCTGGTGCTGCGCGCTCCCGCCGAATCGGTACAGCACCTCCAGCGCCTGCGCCGCCGACCCCGTTCTCCGCAGGATCCAGGTCCCGACATCGTCGTTGCCCTCCACCGCCTCCCCGTCCAGGACTTCCACCGTCACCGTCGGGTACTCGTCGTCACGCACGGTCACCAACGCCCGCCCCGGCCGGACCACGTTGTAGACCGGACTGTCGCCCACTCGGATCTCCACGGTCTCGTCGCCCTCGAGTTCGGTGTCGTTGATGGGCGCGACCTCCACCGTCGCCGACCCGGCGCTCGCGGGAATCACGATCCGCCCGGGCAACGCCTCGTAGTCCGAGCCCGCCACCGCCGACCCGCCCAGGAGATAGTCGACTTCCAGCGGAGCCCCCAAGTCGCCGAACCGTTGAAAGGTCACGCGCGCCCGCGTCCGGCCGCCACTTCCCCCGCCCTCGGCGACCACGGGATCCTGGGCCGAAACCGCCACCCAGGGCAGGTCGTTGTCCACGATCGAAATCGTCGCCGACCGTCGACCGACCGCATACCCGGGCCCGTCCCCCAACGCCACGGTCACGGTCTCGTTCCCCTCCACGAAGCGGTCGTCCAGAACATCCACGGTCAACCGCAACGTCTCCGAGTCCGCCGGCATCCGCAGACTCGCCGGCAGGGCCAGGTAGTCATCGCCAGCCACCGCCGTGCCCGAAACGGCCAACGGGATGACCAACGTCCCCGCCGGTCGCCGGCCGGTTCGTCTCACCAGAAACGTCGCGGAATCCCCGGAGTTCTCCGAAGCCACCGACTCCACCGCCACGATGGAAAGGGTCGTCACCGGGGCCGGGCTCCCATCGAGGATCACCGCGGTCGCCTCGTCCCGCGTTCCCAATTGGTAGAAAGGCCGCGTCTGGAACCACGCGTCCCGCCCGTTGTCGGCCCGCACTTCCCATCCGGGTATGTCGAACGTGTTCGTTTCCGTTTCCGTCTCGATCGTTCGTGTCACCGGGTACGTCAGGGTGACCACCAACGTTTCGTCCGGCTCCGCCACCGAATCGTTCAGGACCGGAAAATCCAGGTTGGTTGAAAGGAGTCCCGGACCCAGGTCGACGAAGCCCAGTTCCAGTTCCTGGATCACCGGATCCAGCACCGTCGGGATGATGTTGGTCTGCACCTCGACCGAGCCCCACGGCGTGTAGTCCTCCTCGGGCGCCGCCGAACCGCCCACCCGGAAGTACACGCGCAGGGTCTGGTTGGTCGGACCCGCGCGCGCCACTTGGAATCGCGCCGGACGACTCGCGGATTCCTCCCCGTCCGAAACCTTCATCACGCTCACCCGGGGAAGCGCGGCGGCGATGAAATCGACGTCCACCCCCGTGAATTGGCTGAGCACCAGCGGTCGGCTGAAGTTCAGAGGGCGAACGTCGTACCCGCCGAGGACCGCGCCCACCTCGAAGCTCCCCGGCGCCATGCCCACCATCGTGTAACGCCCGTCGCTGTCCGTGATCGCCCAGCGGTACTCGGGCGCGTACGGACCGTTGGTGCCGGCCTGCCCGTTGTGAACCCGCACCCCGAGCAGCGGTTCCCCCGCCTGGTCCAGGACCCTTCCCCGAATCCGCAGGCCCGTCACGCGCCCCACCCGAACCACCCCGTGCCTCGCCGCCCGACCACCCCGGCCATCGCTCACTTCGCATCGCACGACGTAATCCCCGGGAAGACTCCACGAGGTCGAAACGTCCGGACGGTTCTCGCCCGGAACGCCTTCCCCCAGGTCCCAGGAATAGGAGAGGCCGTCGCCATCCGCGTCCGTCGCCGTGGCGGTCCACCGAACCGACTCACCCACGCCCACCTCGGTCGCGCTCGCGACGAGTTCCAGATCCGGAAGCCTGTTGCCATCCGACGGTCCCAGGTGGACCGCGAGGTCGTAGTACGGAACCGCGACCCCTCCCCAGTGGGCCACCCCGCGTTCAAGGGGCGTCAGATGAATCTCGGCCGCTTCATCCGAGTACGTCCGCCCGAGCGTCAGGGCCGCGTCGGTTTTCCCATGCCCCGTCCCCGGCGTCGTGTCCAACAACTCGGCCGAACCAATGGCTTGATGCCACTTGTTCCAATGCAGCTCCACGCCGCGCGCGAGCCATGGGTTGTCCGGAAGCGCGCCACGCGCATCAATCCAATACATCCGCTCGGCATCCTTCCGCACCCGGATCACGTGGGTCGCCCCCGCCGCCAGAACGCCCGCATCGTGGACATGCACCCTGTAGACTCCACTCGTCGTCACCGTCAGAACCGAGGCCTCCGGAAGCCAGCCCAGGAGCACCTTGTGCAACCCCGTGTAATGCGCCGAGGCGCCGCCGCCCCCGCCCATGATGTCGAACGGATCCCCGTACTCCACGTCGTCGCCGGGACCGATCACGCTGTCGATCCCCACCAGGCTGTCCGTGTCGAACGGCAGGTTTCCGGGATTGTCCGGCGGCTCGGGGCGAACGGTGTTCCAGAAATTGGCGTGGGACAGTCCCAGGTTGTGCCCCAGTTCATGGCAGATCACCCCAAGCCCGGAGCCCTGCAGCCAGACCCCCTTCCCCCCCACCGACCCCAGCCCGCCCCAGTCGAATCCGGGAACATTCTCGAACCGGACCATGTCGAGTTCGTAAACGTCCGGCTCGAATCCAGCCTCGCGCGTCGCGGTCCGCGCATCCGAAAGCAGCGCGCCCGGACCGCGGACCGCGTAGTACAGCTTCGGCTGCGGCAACATGACGAGCGGTCCGATCGTCGAGATGATCCCGAGGTTGTTGAACGAGGCCGCCGCGAAATACTCGTTCGCCAACCGCATCACGTCCGCCGCATCGGCCTCGCTGATCGGTTCCCGCACGTCGTCGGGAAACCGAGCGCGCATGAACAGCAACCGCTTCACGCCATGGCTCCACTGCCCGAATTCCGGCGGATCCTGATTCGTCCGAAAACCCGGCTCGACCGAGGCCAGACTGCGATTCAGGGATTCCACGACGGAGCCGTCCGCGAGGGCCAGAAGTGTTCCGCCGTGTTCAGCCACCCGGGTGGCGGGCGCGCCGGTCACCGCGCACACGTCCCCGCCCGGAAGACGTCCGGTCCGACGCGCCTCGGCCGCTTCCGCCGGCTCCAGAACTCGGAGCGGGGCCTCGGCAAGCGCCAACACATCGTCCACCGCCACGCCCTGCACGGAGATGCCGTGAGCCGTGGTTTGGGCTGTTCGTCGGCCATGGACATAAGCCCGGAAGACACGCCCCTCGGCGGTGAACGTCCGCAGGTAGGTCGGGCCCGAGCTGGAACGACCCGGCATCCGCCATGCGCACAGCACCTCCAGGTCGCCCGTCGCCGAGATCCATTCCTCCAATTCCCCCCGAACCGACTCCGGCAACGCCTGCCGTCGGGTCCAGGAAACCGCCGAGGCCAACGCCAACGCCGCCTTCGGATCCTTCCGGATCAGTTCGCGCATCCTCTCGCGGCGTTCCCGCGCGAGCAGGACACCCTCCTCCATCAACACGTCCCTGTCTCCCACGTCAGACACCCCCGGTTGCACCCACCGCGCGACCCACTGATCGAACGCGCCGGGGGAACCTGGATCACCCTGGGAATCCGACCGGGCCCCGACCGCCGGCACCCTGGGGTCCGGCATTTGATCCGGCTCAACCGGCGGCGCGACCGGGGCGCTGGGGGAATTCTCCCGACCGATCGCAACGATCGTCGGTCCTTCCTTGGAAACCTCAGTGATCGCGCCTGCCGCCGCGGGGTTCGTAACAGCCGGCTGTCCCAATCGCAACGTGGGCCTCAGGCGGCGGAGACTGGGCCCCAGGACCAATCCAGCCAGAACCAGCACCAGGAAGAAGGCCAGGGAGTAACGTCGGGGCGCTCGATGCATGAACGGGGGTGAATTTGACGGCGACCAGGAGCCGCGGGCCGCAGGGTAAGGCACGTTGGGGTCATGCCCGACACGTGTCAAACGGCCGCTTCCCGCCCTTCAAAAGATAAAAGACCCGTTCCTCGAAAGGGACGGGTCCTGCACGGGGCACCCGGGATCGCCGGGGCACGGACGCCATCGAAGGCGCGTTCTGCTTTTGCTTGTTGAGGACGGGCAACCAACGCGATGGCCGACCGATCGACTCAACCAACCAATCAACCGACCGACCGATCGACCGACTAGCGCAACCGCCAGACGATCCGCGCCTTGCTCAAATCGTAGGGCGACATCTCCATCTTGACCCGGTCGCCCGCGGAAAGGCGGATCCACCGCTTCCGCATCTTGCCGGAAATCACCGCCAGCACCTCGTGCTGGTTGTCCAGTTTCACCCGGAACATCGTGCCGGGAAGGACCGCGGTGATCGCGCCTTCCACTTCAATGTGATCATCCATAGTTGCGAATGAATCTGACCTCCCCCCGCCGCAGGGGAGCGGCCCTTCCGCCTTCGAGCGGACTGTCGGCTGTGCGTCTCTTCACAATCAAAAAAACCGCAGAGCCCGAGCCGGGGCCGGGCTCCGCACTGGGACTACTCCGACGCCCGGCCTAGTACCGGCTGCGTCCACCACCGCCGCCGCCGCCGTATCCGCCACGGCCGCCGCCGCCACCACCGCCGCCGGACGAACGATCCTCACGGGGCTTGGCCACGTTCACGGTCAACGGACGACCACCCAGGGTCGCGCCGTTCAGGGCCTCGATGGCCTTCTGGGCTTCCTCATCGTTGCTCATGGTCACGAACCCGAACCCGCGCGGACGCCCGCTGTCGCGTTCCACCATCAGGTTCGCCTCGAGCACGGTGCCGTGCGCCGAAAAGGCGTCGTGCAATTCGTTCTCGGTGGTGCTGAAAGAAAGGTTCCCTACGTACAGTTTGTTGTTCATCGAACTTCATTCGCCAACCCGGGATCATCTTTTCCTTCTGCCACCCTGTTCCCGACCACCGGGTTTCGAATCATCACTGAACGAAGTTCACCTGAAGATTTACCAGACCGTGGAAGCGACAAGCTGCCGGACAAGCGCCGCCACGCTGGCAGGATGCACCGGAAGAGCAATCACGATTTCGCTAAATCTTTCGGTGGTTCGGTGCGACACACCCCGGGTCTCCAAGAAGGCCTTCCCGCCAAAATCCCGCCATCCGTTCACCCACCCCGGGAAACGCCACCCGCAACAATCCGCCCGCCACCCCTTGGCAAACCACCCCACGACGGCGATCCTCGCGGCTTAGTCATCCATGAATTTTTTAAGGAATCGCTTCCTCACCCAACTCCTGGCCGCCTGCCTAGGGTTCGGTGTCGGTGCCTACCCTCAGGAGGGAACCGATCCGGAATCCGCTCCTGCGCCCGAAGGGACCGCCCAGCCTCCTCGGATCACCAGCCTGACCCCCGCCCCCGATTCCCGCGTTCCGTCCGTCACCGAAGTGGAGGTGCTCTTCGACCGGTCGGTGACGGGCGTCGATGCCACCGATCTTCTCGTCAATGGCGTCCCCGCCCTCGACGCGACCGAGGCCGGCCCGGGGCAGTACGTGTTCGTTTTCGATCCCCCGGCCGCCGGTCCCGTCACCTTCGCCTGGATCGCCAGCCACGGCATCGCGGACGGAAGCGCCCTCCCGTTCGCCGGAGGTTCCTGGTCGCTCGCCGTCGATCCCGCCATGGCCCGCCGCCAGGTGATGATCAGCGAGTTCATGGCCGACAATGATATCGCGCTCTATGACGACGATTGCGACCGCTCGGACTGGATCGAACTTTACAACGCGGGTTCAACGCCGGTTTCGCTGGAGGACTGGTCGCTCACCGACGACGCGGCGGTTCCCGGCAAATGGCGGTTCCCCGCCCACACCCTGGAAGCGGAGACGTACCTGGTGGTGTTCGCCTCGCAGAAGAACAAGACCAACCTCCCCCCCAGGGCCTGCCGCACCCAGGCCCGATCGCTCGCCGGATTCCACACCAACTTCCGCCTGGCCGCCGAAGGCGAGTATCTGGCGCTCATCGCCCCGGACGGCGAGGTGATCTCAGCGTTCGCCCCGTCCTACCCTCCCCAGCGCCGCGACGTCAGCTACGGGCGGGTGCCGGGTTCCCCCGAAGCCGCCGGATACCTCAGCAGCCCCACACCTCGAGCAGCCAACACGAGCCGCGGCGACGGTTTCGCTCCGGACGTGGGATTCTCCAGGTCCAGCGGCCCCTTCCTCCAACCCTTCCTCCTCGCCCTCACCACGCCGGACCCCAACGCCGTCATCCGCCTGACCCTCGATGGAACGTTCCCCGGCGAAACCAATTCCCGGCTCCTCACCTACACCGGCCCGATCCCCGTCACCAACACGGTGCAGGTCCGCGCCCGCGCCTACCAAACCGGCCTCCTCCCCGGCTCCCCAGCCAGCGAAACCTTCCTCCGCCTCACGAACGATCCCGCCCAACTCGCTTCCCTGACATCGACGCTTCCCATCGTCGTCATGACGACCCTGAAGACGGCGACCATCAGCGCCTCCACCCGGAACACCCCGGTCCACCTCAGCCTCTACGAACCGCGCAATGGCCGCACCACCCTCCTCAGCCAACCCACCCTCGCCCTTCGCGGCGGCGCCAAGACTCGCGGATCCAGCACCGGAGGCCAGCCCCAGTCCAATTTCGCCATCGAAGGATGGGACGAGTTCGACCAGGACAAGGATTTCGCGCCGCTCGGGATGCCCGAGGACTCCGAATGGGTTCTCTACGCCCCGAATCAGTTCGACGCCGCCCTGATCCACAACCCGTTCACCATGGAGCTCAGCCGGCAAATGGACTTCCCGGCCCCCCGCACCCGGTTCGTCGAGGTCTACCTCAACAAGGGCGGCCAGATCCGGTCCAACGACTGGTTCGGACTCTACGTCCTCATGGAGAAACCCGGCCTGTCCAAGGGCCGGATCAACATCCCCAAGGCTGGCCCCGAAGACATCGCCGAACCCGAGGTCACCGGAAGTTACCTCCTGAAAACGGATCGCCTCGACCCGGGAGACTCCGGTCTCAGCTCGGGCGGCGCCTTGAGCGCGTTCGTCGAACCCAAGGAGCGGGAGATGAAATCGCCCCAACGCGCCCCCCAGCTCGCCTACCTCAACAAGTACTACCGGGATCTGAACTCGGCCCTGAGCCTTCCCACCCCGGCCCTCCGCGACCCCGTCCGCGGATACCGCGGTTTTATCGAACTCACCAACTGGGTCGATTTCCACATCCTCGAACTCCTCAGCGGCCAGGTCGACGCCATCCGCCTCAGCACTTACTTCTACAAACCCCGGAACGGAAAACTCACCTACGGACCCCGGTGGGATTACGACCGCGCCTGGGAAAGCAAGGGCGACAGCCGCGACGACAATCCCCGCGTCTGGGATTCCGGCGGCGGGCTCTTCGCCGGACCCTGGTGGAACCGCGTGCTCCGCGACGCCGACGCGTGGCAGCTCTGGATCGATCGCTGGACCCAATACCGAACCAACGTCTTCTCCCTCGGCAACCTGCTCGGTCTCGTCGACGCCATGACCAACGAGATCCGGACCGTTCAACCCAGGGAGAACCGCCGCTGGACCGAAACCGCCCCGCGCGTCAGTTACCCCAACGAGATCCGCATCATGAAAGCCTGGATCTCCAATCGGGTCTCCTGGATCGACAGCCAGTTCGCCCAACCCCCGCGACTCTCGTCCGGCGACGCCCGCGTCGAACCCGGCTTCCTCCTCTCCATCGGGCTTCCATCGTCCATCTCGCAACCCTCCAACGTCGCCATCTTCTACACCCTCGATGGCACCGACCCCAGACCCGTCGGTGGCACCAGCGCTCCCGTCGCCCTCCGGTACTCCGTCCCCATCCGCATCAGCACCAACACCCGAGTCATCGCCCGGGTCCGGGACCTCGGCCGCATCCAGCGCGGCCCACCCACGTCCTCCACCTGGTCCGCCCCGGCGATCGCCTCCCTCGTCGTCGAACCGCTCCAACTCCTCGTCACCGAAATCCATTTCCACCCGGACAATCCCGCGCCCGACTCGCCCGATCCCGCTCCCAACCTCCAGTTCCTCGAACTCAAAAACACCGGCGACCGAACCCTCGACCTCGCTGGTTGCGAATTCGTCCGAGGTATCAGCTTCCGCTTCGCGCCCAACCAGGCCGTCCATCGGCTCGGGCCCGGGGACCATCTCGTTCTCGCCGCCGACCCCGCCGCGTTCGCCATCCGGTACCCCGCCGCGGGCCCGGTCACAGGACCCTTCCAGGGCAATCTCGCCGACGGCGGCGAACGACTCACACTTCTTGGCCCCGCCGGGGAGACGATCCTGGATTTCCAATTCACCGACGACGGTTTCCTGCCGGCCGACGGTCTCGGCTTCTCCCTCGTGCTCGCCGATGAATCCACCTCCGCATCCGCTCTCGGCGACCCGCGCCGATGGCGGGCCAGCACATTGCCGGGAGGATCGCCCGGGCGGACGGATCCCCCGGCCGACAACCCGCCGCCCTCCGTCCGAGTCACGGAGATCATGGCCTCATCCGACAATGGCAACGACGACTGGGTTGAAGTCTTCAATCCCGGTGGTCAAACCGTCGACATCGGCGGCTGGTGGCTCACCGACAATCTGAACCAGCCCAAACGGGCCAGGATCCCAGCGGGTTGGACCGTTCCTCCGCAAGGTTACCGGGTCATTCCCGCCTCGGTCTTCGATGTCCCGGGACCGGAAGGCTTCGCCTTCAGTTCCGCCGGCGACAGCGTCTGGCTGTTGTCGGCGGATGCCGGCGGAAACCTCACCGGCTGGGTCCACGGCTTCACCTTCGGCGCGGCGCCGCGCAACACGTCCTTCGGCCTTTGGACGACGAGCACCGGCCTGGAACGCTTCGTCGCCCAGGCGTTCCCGACCCGGGGCGCTCCCAACACGGCGCGCCCCGTGGGGCCCCTCCTCGTCACCGAAATCGCTCTCCGATCGTCATCAACCGGCGCCGCGCTCGGCATCCGGGATGAATTCATCGAAATCCACAACGCCTCGGGCAATCCCGTTCCCCTCGCGAGTCCCCTCAAGACCAGCCCTTCATGGCGCGTCCGAGGCACCGTCGACTTCGACTTCGCCAACGCGTTCCCGGCGGGACTGGATCTCGAACAGGGCGAACGTCTGGTGCTCGTCGGTTTCGATCCCACCCTCCAACCGTTCTCTCTCGCCGCGTTCCAGGCGCGGTATGGCCTGGATCCGTCGATCCAGGTCGTCGGTCCCTGGCGGGGCGACCTCGACCCGGCGGGATCCACGATCCGATTGCTCCCTCCGACCGCTTCCGGCGAGTTCGATCCGCTCGAAGCGCTTCCGCTCGGAGCCGAAACCGTCGCTCCGGTTCCATCCGCGCCCTGGCCCACCGCGGGTTTCAACCCAGGCGCCTCCCTCTCCCGGCGCTCCCTCGCATCCTTCTCCGATGACGGCGCGGAATGGGTGGCCACCCTCCCCACCCCGGGCGAACCCGACGACGATCACGACGGTCTCCCCGATCCATGGGAAACAGCCCACGGCCTCGATCCCACCACGCCGGTAGGCCACCAAGGCGCCGATGGCGACCCCGACGCGGATTCGCTCTCCAACATCGTTGAATTCAGGAATCACACCCACCCACGCAGCGCCGACCCCGCCTTGCACGTCTCGGTGCTCGCGTCCGGACCCGGGCGGATCACCTGCCTGGTTTCGGCTTCGGAGGGAAAAGCCGTCGTCCTCGAAGGCGCCGGACTCACGGGCCCGTTGGTCTGGGAAGTCCTCCAATCAAGGGTCGTCCCGGCCGACGGCATCCTGGTCTTCCCGCTGCCCACCGGTCCCGCCGCCGGGCGCCTCCTCCGCCTTCGGTATCCGTGAGGAGCCGTTTTCCCGCTGCCGGCGGAGGGCGGGCTCTGGCCTCCCATGTTTCCCTGTAAGATTTCGGACGTCTCCGGCGTTTTCCTCCCGGAGCCCGCCGAAGCCCATTCCGTCCATCCCCCGCAACCAAACCCAATCCGATCCATCCCAACCCGATCCGATCCGATCCGAGGAATAGTCGCCTTGTGAACTACCGCCGCTTTACGCCCGACCGTCTTCGGGCTAAGAGAGGCCCCCACTTCGTCCGTCCATGCCACCCAAACCCGAATCCAAGCCCGCCGATCCGAAGTCCGAACCCAAGCTGGACGTCAAAGCCGAGGCGAAACCCGAGTCCAAACCGGAATCCAAACCCGCCGAAGCGCCGCGCCCCGTCAATCCGGCGCGGCAACGCGAACTGGATGCCGCCATCTCGTCCATCCACAAGCAGTACGGCGACGGCGCCATCATGCGCCTGGGCGAAGTCGCCGCTTTCCACCGGATCGAGGTTATTCCGACCGGATCACTCGGACTCGACCTCGCTCTCGGCGTCGGCGGCGTGCCCCGCGGTCGGGTCGTCGAAATCTACGGTCCGGAATCGTCCGGCAAGACCACGCTGATGCTCCACATCATCGCCAATGCCCAGCGTGGCGGAGGTCTCGCCGCCTTCATCGATGCCGAACACGCCCTCGACCCGAAGTACGCGCGCAAACTCGGCGTCAACTTGGACGATCTGCTCGTGTCCCAACCCGACTCCGGCGAGGAAGCCCTGACCATCTGCGAAACCCTCGCCCGCTCCAACGCCCTCGACGTCATCGTCATCGACTCCGTCGCCGCCCTCGTCCCCAAGGCCGAACTCGAAGGCGAAATGGGCATGGCCACCATGGGCATGCAGGCCCGCCTCATGTCCCAGGCCCTCCGCAAACTCACCGGCATCCTGAGCAAGGCCAAAACCACCTGCCTCTTCACCAACCAGATCCGCGAAAAGGTCGGCGTCATGTTCGGTAATCCCGAAACAACGCCCGGCGGCAAGGCCCTCAAGTTCTACGCCAGCGTCCGCATCGATATCCGGCGCAAGGAAACTCTCAAGGATCCCGCCGGCAACGCCGTCGGCAATCACGTGAAGGTCAAGGTCGTGAAGAACAAGGTCGCCCCACCCTTCTGCGAGGCCGAATTCGACATCCTCTTCAATCACGGCATCGACAAGGAAGGCAGCATCATCGACGCCGGCATCGATCACGGTGTCATCGACAAGAAGGGCGCCTGGATCCAGTTCGCCGGCGAGCTGATCGGACAGGGCCGCGAAGCCGCCCGCAAAACGCTCCAGGAAAAGCCCGAGCTCTGCAAAAAGATCGTCGACGCGATCAACGCCAAACGCGCCGGAGGCCCCGCGCCCGCAGGGACGACCGCGGCGGCCGCCACCGCCGGCTCCGGCAAAAGTTAGTATTCGGAAAGAGAAAAGAACTCTCACAGAGGCGCAAAGGCACGGAGGGGAATAGGAATTCCATGGGGTCCGGCAGGGTTGTCGACGGACTCCCCGGTACCGCCGGCTTTCAGCCGGCCTGGAGATTGGCCATTTTTCCCGAGCCCACCGATCGCGTTCGGCCTTCCCTCGTGCAGGGAACCTTTTTTCACCAACCCAGTGCGGAAAAGGGCCGATCATCGAAGGCGACATTCTCGATTCGGTCGCGAGAAATCCCCGCGCAACCCCGTAGGGGTGGCCGGTCTATAGCAACGATCGGTCTCAAATGAATTCAAGCTCCGTAGGAGCGGCCCTCGGAGCGGCGGTCATGGGCTTCCATCGCCCGGGATCGGGGTCGGAAGGGACATCCTCTGGGCCGCCCCTCTGGGGCTTGAGATCAGTTTCTGGACACGTTCTATAGACAGGCCGGTCCTACGGACCTTGGTTCGGGGACTCGGACCGGCCAACGGAGAGCTTTTTTCACACCGAGGTGAGGTCGAACCCTATGGCCCCGGATTTCTTGTTCCCAAGAAATGGCCAATCTCCAGGCCGGCTTTCAGCCGGCCTCCACCCCTCGGCTGACTGGAAAGCCGGCGCGCCACGCCTCCGCACTCGACCACCGCCCGCAGGCGCGGGATAACGTCCGCGTGGACGCACCGCCTCACGCCGGCGGCGGACCGGATCAACGAAAATCCGGCCCGCACCCAACGATCCGAACGCCCGCCATCCTCCTTGGGTTGCTCTACGCCCTGACCTCGGGCTGTTCCAAGCCCAGCCAGAACCAGTTCCAGGGCTACCTCGAAGCCGATTACCTCCACGCCGCCTCACCCGTCGCGGGCATTCTGCTGGAACGTCCGCCGCAACGCGGCGATCCCATCGCCAAGGGAGCCCACCTGTTCACCCTGGAATCCGCGGCGGAACAGGCCGCCGTCGACGAGGCCGCTGGTCGTCTCGCGCAGAGCCGGGCGCGCCTGGACAATCTCCGACAGGGTCGACGCCCCTCCGAGATCGCCGCCCTCGAGGCTCGCCTGGCCCAGGCCCACGCCAATCGTGATCTCGCCAACCTCGAGTTCGCGCGCCGCCAGCAGTTGCGCCAACAGGATGCGCTCTCCGAATCGGAACTCGATGTCGCCCGAAGCCGCCGCGACGCCGACCACGCCCTGGTCGCCTCGCTGGAAGCCGAGGTCGAAACCGCCCGACTCCCGGCGCGCGCGGACGAGATCCGCGCCGCCGAAAGCGAGGTCGCCATCGCCGAAGCCGCCGTGCGCAGGGCCCGCTGGACGCTCGACCAGAAGTCCCAGGTGGCCACCGTCGACGGCATGGTCCACGACACGCTCTTCGAGCCCGGCGAGTTCGTGCCGGCCGGGGCCCCCGTGATCTCGCTGCTCCCGGCCGGCAACCTCGAAGTGCGGTTCTACGTGCCCCAGGCCCAACTCCCACGCGCGGTCCCCGGCTCCAAAGTGAACGTCCATCTCGACGGAATTTCCGGACTCGATCCCCGCGACCATCCGGTCGGTGTCGACCCGGGCCGAGTTCACCCCGCCCGTGATCTTCAGCCGCGAGACGCGCCAGAAGCTCGTCTTCCGCGTCCGAGCGTCCCTGGACGGCGCGTTCAATCCCGCCCTCCGCCCAGGGCAGCCCGCCGATGTCCGATGGCCCGACTCCGAATGAACCACCCACCCGTAGCCGCGGATGTCGGTCCGCGCCATCTCCGGGCCGAAAATCAGCGCCGACTGACGTCGGCGGCTACGGTGCATGGCCGCATCTCGCGATGCCTGAATCGTTTCCCCTCCCAATGACCGCCCGGGGCCCCGCCATCGACGTCCGCGATGTGACCAAGCGTTTCGGTTCGCGCACCGTCGTCAACGGCATCGGACTGGAGGTCGAGCGCGGCGAGATCTACGGGTTCCTCGGACCCAACGGGAGTGGCAAGACCACCTTCCTCCGCATCCTGTGCGGGTTGCTCACCCCCGACGCCGGAGCCGGCACGTGCCTGGGTTTCGACCTCAACACGCAAGGGCGCGACATCCGCCGGCGCGTCGGCTACATGACCCAGCGGTTCAGTCTGTACGAGGATCTGACCCTCGAAGAGAACCTCGACTTCGTCGCCCGCATCTTCGAAGTCCCCAAGCGCCGCGCCGCCGTGGGCGCCAGCCTGGAACGACTCGGCCTCGCCGATCGCCGGCGGCAGCTCGCGGGTCAGCTCTCCGGCGGTTGGAAACAACGGCTCGCCCTTGCTTCGTGCCTGATCCACTCGCCGGAACTGCTCCTCCTCGACGAACCCACCGCCGGCGTCGACCCGAAAGCCCGGCGGGATTTCTGGGAACAACTCCACCACTTGGCCGCCGAAGGCCTAACGGTTCTCATCACGACCCATTACATGGACGAGGCGGAACGCTGCCATCGCCTCGCCTACATCGCCTACGGCGACCTCCTTGTCCGGGGAACAGTCTCCGAGGTGATCGAGCAGGCGCGCCTCGTCACCTTCGAAGTCAGCGGCCCAGGCCTCACGCAGGAAGCCCCCCGAATCCGGAAACAACCGGGCGTCCATCAGGTGGCGGCCTTCGGAACCCGCCTCCATGTGAGCGGCATCGACCCCGTCGCCCTCGCCGGTTCGCTGACCCCTTGGTCGCGGACACCCTTCACGTGCGAGCGCGTGGCTCCGGGACTCGAGGACGTCTTCATCCACCTCATGGAGGGATCGCGCGACAACTTCACCAACCCGCCTTCATGAAGCGGGACTTTTTCAACACACGCCGCTTCGTCGCGATCGTGGTGAAGGAATTCATCCAGATGCGCCGCGATCGGATGACCTTCGGCATGATGATCGGCATCCCGCTGGTCCAGCTCATCCTTTTCGGCTTCGCGATCAACTCCGACCCGAAACACCTCCCCACCGCCATCCTCGACGCCGACCGCAGCGCCTTCAGCCGGTCCATCGCCATGGCGCTCCGGCAAAGCGCGTACTTCGAATTCGCCCGCGAAGCCACGAGCGAGGCGGAGATCCGCCGAATGCTGGCGCGGGGCGACGTGCAATTCGCGATTCATTTCCCCGAGGGTTTCTCCCGCGATCTCCTTCGCGGCGAACGACCGTCCATTCTCGTCGAAGCCGACGCCACCGACCCCGCCGCCACCGGCAACGCCCTGGCCGCGATCCGCGAACTCCTCGCCAGCGCGCTCCAGGACGATCTCACCGGCCCCCTGGCGTCCCTCCGGTCGACGCCGGGGCCGGTCGAACTGATACTGCACCGCCATTACAATCCCGAAGGCATCACCCAATACAACGTCGTGCCCGGTCTCTTGGGGGTGGTCCTCACGATGACGATGGTCCTCATCACGGCCGTCGCCATCACCCGGGAACGGGAACGCGGCACCATGGAGAATCTGCTCGCAACCCCGGCCCGGCCCGGCGAGGTCATGCTCGGTAAACTCGTCCCGTACATCGTCGTCGGGTACATCCAAACCGGGGTCATTCTCGGGGCCGCCCGCCTGGTGTTCGACGTTCCGTTCGTCGGTTTCATCCCGCTCCTCCTCGCCATCATGCTCCTGTTCATCGGAGCCAATCTCGCCGTCGGCATCACGTTCTCCACCGTCGCGCACAATCAGCTTCAGGCCATGCAGATGGCCTTCTTCTTCTTCCTCCCATCCCTGCTCCTGTCCGGATTCATGTTCCCATTCCGCGGCATGCCGGTTTGGGCCCAGACCGTGGGCGAAGTCTTTCCCCTCACCCACTTCCTCCGAATCGTCCGCGGCATCCTGCTCAAGGGAAACGGTCCCGCCGAAATCGCGCCGGACCTCTGGCCCCTCGCGCTCTTCTTCACCGTCGCCTTCGCGGTCGGCATCAAACGCTACCGACAGACCCTCGACTGAGCCGGCGCCTCCATGAAACGACCCCCGTAGTCGCGGACGTCAGTCCGCGCCATCTCCGGGACGGAAGTCAGCGCCGACCAACCTCGGCGGCTACGCTCCGGCTGCCGACCCAACGGGTTCAAGGCCTCAACTCGGGGTTCGCGAACCGTGGAGCCTACCCGAGTTCCACACCCACCGGACAGTGGTCTGAGCCGGGGATCTCCGATCGGATAAACGCCTTCCGAAGACGCCGGCGTAGGTTCCCCTGAATCAGGAAGTAGTCCAGACGCCACCCGATGTTCCGGCTCCGCGCCCCGCTCATCGGACTCCACCAGGTGTAGTGACCTCCCCCCTTCTCGAACTCACGAAAGGTGTCGAGGAATCCCGAATCAATCACCGCCGTCAGACCGGCCCGCTCCTCCACCGTGAACCCGTGGTTGCGCACGTTCGCCTTCGGATTCGCCAGATCGATCTCCGTGTGCGCCACGTTCAGATCCCCGCAGACCACCACCGGCTTTATGCGACCCAACCCGGCCAGGTGCGCTAGAAACGCCCGATCCCACTCCATCCGATATGGAAGGCGGGTCAGTTCCCGCTGCGAGTTGGGCACGTACACGTTCACCAAAAAGAAATCAGGGAACTCCGCCGTCAGGACCCTCCCCTCCCGATCGTGCTCCGCCGCTCCAATCCCACGCGACACCCCGATCGGAGGGATCCGCGTCAGGATCGCCGTACCGCTGTAGCCCTTTTTCTCCGCCGAATTCCAGTGCGCCGCGTACTCCGCCGGCCAGACCGACTCCACGTCCGCCGCGGTCGCCTTCGTTTCCTGAAGACAAAGAACGTCGGGACTTTCCTGAGCCAGGTACTCGAGGAAGTTCTTTCGGAGCACGGCCCGAAATCCGTTCACATTCCAGGAAATCAACTTCACGCCGCCAACCTACCAAGACCCGACGACGAGCCCAACCCTCCGGCCCAGGGACGGGATTGCTCGTTTTGGAAAATCCCGGTCCGCAAGAGCGCCGCCCAAGGGTGCCAATACAGCGACAACCTGGAAACAGCCTCGGTTAACCTTGTGACCATCCCCTTCGAAGCGCAAAGTCCGGGGCAACTCGAACCCGCAGCTTCCAACAACAACTATGACGATTCGATATCGCACCCCCAAGTTGCCATCCGGTATTCCCACTCCACCGCGACTGACCGCTTCCGTGTGGCGCGCGCCCCTCTTCGCCGCGCTCTTCGCCGCCTCCGTCCCCGCCTTTTCGGCGCCCCCAGGCCCCACCCCCCAGGTCCCTGAGGGCGGTGGACCCCCGGGCCCCTTCCCCAACACCTCCGTATCCGCCGTCAACGTCATCGCCAAGGGCGGTCCGTCCTTCGACAGCAATGTCGAAGTGACAGGTCTCGACGGGAATGGCCCCATCCCGTGGTCGGTGAACCGCTACAACCGAGGCGACTTCGCCCTGCGGCTGTCACCCGGCGATCCCACCGCCGCCCTCGCCAACCTCGGCCAGGGCTTCATCGAGTTCGGCGACAGCGCCCCGGAAGTCGCCGCAAGCCAGGCGTGGCGGCCCAACCCGAATTTCGGAGTCACCCTTCCCACCGCCCGCCAAAACGGCCCGATCGACTGGAACGACGGCGAAGGTCCCTTCTTCCCGACCGTCGGCATCTCCGGCGCCTCTTCGGGCCCCGGCTACAACCTCAACGACGGCAGCTTCGGCCCCGGCAACTTCGACCTCAACACCGGCCGCGCCGGCAATCACGCGAGCAGTCCCGAGGCGAATTTCGCGTTCTCGGCCTCCTGGTTCCCCTACGACCAGGGCTGGCTCGGCGGCGATGTCGGCACACCGTCCGACGAAGGCGTCTCCAGCTGGAACGGAGCCAACGCCCACGCCACCGGCCTGACCGCCGGCATGGTCCAGTGGACGCAATTCCCCGCCGACAGCGGCCTCTACGGCGGCCTCGCGAATCTCGTCCTCCCCGGCGTCCATGCCCTCGATGACGGCATGGTCTTCGCCACGTCCTCCGACGGCGGCAGCGACGTCAATATCGTCGGCGTCCTCCCCCTCGAGGACGGATCCGCCTGGACCATCACCGTCCGCGAAGATTCCGAAATCGAACCCGAAGTCCTCGCGGCCGCGGGCCAGTCCGAGTTCCAGTTCCTCTACGTGCCGTTCAACGCCCGGAACTTGGTCGGCGGCCACATCGTCGGCGCCGACGGCTCCAAGCGAAAAGCCGCGGGCACCTTCACCGTCGCCCGAACCGCGACGGGCACCTACGAACTCACCATCCCCGGAAAGACCGGCGCCAGCGGCACCCTCCTCCTCCAAGTCGCCGATTCGGAGCCCGGAACGTCCGTCCCCCTGGCGTCCCGCGCCTTCCTTTCCTACGAGTTCAAGGACGGCAAGTTCGTCATCCAATCCCGGAAGACGACTTCCGACATCACCGCCGACCTCGCCGACGCGGATTTCTACGTCGCCTGGGTGGATTTCGAAACGCCGCTCAGCCCGCCCGACGGCCCCCGCCTCCGCGGCCTCGCGCCCGTGGTGGTGTCCGGCGAAGGGGTGCTCTCGCGCGAATCCAACCTCGCCGCCAACAGCGACACCCCCGAGGTGCTGGTCATCTCGGTCGACTCCGCCAACGTCGGCGGCTACACCGACCCCGTCACCGGCGACTTCGCCGCCACATCGGTGGTCGGACGCTTCTACGATCCCCGCACCCTCGCGCCCACCAGCGAGCCCTTCGCCGTGCTCGGATCGCCCGTGGGCAACATCAACCGCGTGGACGTCAAGTACAACGCGGTGTCCAAGCAGTACGTCGCGGTCGCCACGGCCCGAGCCTATAGCGCGGACGGCTGGGACGTGGTTCTGGTCTCGCTCGTCAATCCGGTCGGCGTCGGCGCCAATCCCGTCGCCAAGGCGTTCGTCCATGACCCGGACACGGACCAGTCCTACGACGACGTCGCCGTCGCCGTCAGCGCCAAGAACGGGAACTTCATGATCGTCGCCGAACGCAAGTTCCTCGACGAAGGCGAAGGCACCGTGGGGGTCCTCTATGACAAGGCCGGCACCCGACTCTCATCCGCCTTCACCCGCCTCGATCTCCTCCAGACGATCGGCGACGAGGATGATCCGGACGTCGTCTACCTCCCTGAGATCGACGCCTTCCTCTACCTGTCGAACACCGACAATTCCAACGGCTCCACCGGCACGCTGGGCAACCGCATCGTGGGCTCGATCGTCGATGCCAGCCCGGACAGCCAGGGCGCGCTCGTGGTGCGCACGGAGCAACCGCTGGGTGACGGCGAGCCCGCGGGCACCGCGGAAGGACATCCCGCGTCGATCCTCAATCCCTTCAACGGCCAGATCATCACGGCCTTCGACGGTGGCAACGGAACGGCGACGGGTGATCTCTCCTTCCGTTCCGTGGGACCGGCGCCCGAATACCTGTTCGCCGTGGCCCAACCCGAAGTCCCGTACCTCCGCGGCGGAGGCGTGGCCTCGCTCAATCACCAGCATCCGCAGCTCGCCGTGGACCCTGTCCACGGGGTCATCGTCCTCGGGTTCAATGCCACGGGCAGCACGGCGGGACTTCCGGATTCCTATGTCTTCCGCGTCCTCGGCCCCGATGGCTTGCCGCTCCCCAGCCAGCTCGGCACTCCGTATTACCTCGCCGAATCCCCGGGCGGACTCGGGAACTCGGTCAACTACCACAACGTGAAATACTCGGCCGCCACGGGGTCGTTTGTCGTCGCGTACACGAGCGCACCGGGGGTCACGTATCTCGCGGCCCTCGAAGTCACGTCATCCCATCTGGCGCCGTCCGCCCCCCCGACGCTGGCCACCTCCCGCAGCGGGACCGACGTCATCCTCACTTGGCCCGTCAGCGCCACCGGCTACCAACTGCAATCGAGCCCCTCGCTGGCGCCCGCCGCCTGGCAGCCCTCGGGCCTGACGCCCGTTGTCGATGGCGACTCCAACAAGGTCACCGTCACGCCGTCGACCCCGGCCCAGTTCTACCGGCTGGCCAAGCCCTGACCTGAACGAGTCGAATCGAATCAAACGATCAAATTCCGACCCCACCCAATCCAAACCCGGTCCATCCCCTCGCGGGGTGGGCCGGGTTTTTTGATTTATCGATGATTCCGGCGGAACGGTGGCCAAACGGGTTCACCTGATCTTCCAGGAACAATGTTCCGAGAGCGGTCCGTGCATCGGTTTGGCGGAATTCATGGGCCTCTCACGGGGATGCCTGGAGATTGGCCATTTTTTCGGGAGCGACAAAGGCCCGCGCGGCCCGGAGGGACGGCGGAAATTAGCCGGCGGCAAGCCCACGCCAGCGGGCACGGCCGCCGGACAGGATTCCAGAAACGGGCACCCCGGCGGGGTGCTGGAACATCGCTGAGGCCCCAAGACATCGAGCGGGGATGCAATGCCTGGAGATTGGCCATTTCTTGGGACCAAAAAATCCGGAACCATAGGGTTCGACGGCACCTCGGTGTGAAGAACGCCCCTCCGTTGGCCGATCCGCGTCCTCGAACCAAGGTCCGTAGGACCGGCCTGTCTATAGAACGTGTCCAGAAATGGATCTCAAGCCCCTGAG
>CALNYA010000049.1:0-18041 GCA_942490575.1 uncultured Verrucomicrobiota bacterium | reverse complement strand
GTCACTTGTACTTCGTTCAGTTGCATGTACTCCTTCCTCCCGCGCCCGACGGACGCTTGTTCGCCGTCGCGGACCGGAATTCCCGGAACCGTTGCCGCGGTCCGGCCGAGCCGTAACGTCCCCGCGGTGACCGATGCGGCCCGCACAGCCACGACCTTCCGAATCGAGCGCTGGCGCGCCATCACGAGCGGTGTCCTGGAGACCGCGGGGTCCACGTTCCTGCTGCTGATCGCCGTCCGCTGGTTCCACGCGGGCGCCGTCGCCAAAGCCCTGGTCGCCGCGGGAAGCAGCGTCGGACTTCTCCTGACTCCGCTGGTCGTCACCCACGTCACCCGGCGGGCCTTGTCCCCTTCCCTCGCCGCCAGCCGGTACATGTTCCTCGGCGCGGCCGCCTTCCTGTTGCCGGCGTTCTTTCCCTACCTGCCTCTCTACGTGGTCGGCGCCGTCTTGGGAATGACCCTGGTCTCCGCCGTCATCCCGCTCCTGACCCAGATGTATCAGGAGAATTATCCCGCCGATCAGCGCGGGCGCCTTTTCTCCCGGACCGTCATCATCCGGATCATCGCCGCCGCCCTTTTCGCCCGCGCCGCCGGCTTGATCCTCACCCAGGATCTCGCGAGCTTCCGGTGGCTGCTCGTCGGATTCGCGGCCTGCGCCGCGGCCGCCGGCGCGCTCCTGCGCCGCTGCCCCACGTCGCCCATCGAGGACTCCGGCGGCGCCCATCCCCTCCGCGCGCTGCGGTTCGTCCGCGATGACGCCGTCTTTCGTCGCACCCTCATCGCCTGGATGCTGATGGGCTTCGCCAACCTCATGATGCTGCCGCTCCGCGTCGAGTACCTCGCCCACGAACGGTATGGACTCCGACTGCCCGCCGACCAGATCGCCCTCTACACGAGCGTCGTCCCGAATCTGGCCCGCCTCGTCGTGAGCCCCGCCTGGGGCTGGCTCTTCGATCGGATGAACTTCTTCGGGCTCCGAATCACGCTGAACGTCGGGTTCATGATCGGGATCCTCTCGTTCTTCACCACCGGCAGCACCCTGGGACTCGTCGCCGGCTCCATCGTCTACGGGATCTCGAATGCCGGCGGCGACGTGGCCTGGAGCCTTTGGGTCACCAAATTCGCGCCCGCCGAACGCGTCGCCGACTACATGTCGGTTCACACGTTCTTCACCGGCGTCCGGGGTGTCCTCGCCCCAATGGCCGCCTTCCAACTCGCGGCCGTCGCGTCCCTTCCGACCCTCGGCTGGCTCTCCGCCGCCCTTATCGGCGGCGCCTGCTTGGTGCTCGTCCCCGACTTGCGCGGCAGGAAGGCCAAACCCAACGCGATCGCCCTGGTCGAGGAGGTCTCGGATTGAACCCGACCCATTCAGTGATCCAATCGGGGGAACGCCTCACTCGGGTGGCGTGCGCCGCCCTCCTCATCCTCTCGCCTCCGGCAGCCCTCGCCCAATTGCGCTTGCGCCTCGAAGCCGGGGGAATCACCGACGCGCCGCGCGTCTCGAACGTCGTGCTCCACGTTCCGGCCGGAAGCACTCCCTCCCCCTTCCTGCCGCCCGGACCATTCCAAGCCGAATGGACCGGCTCGCTGGTCCTCGATCTTCGCGCGGACTTCCGATTCCAGGCGCGCCACGCGGGGGCGCTCTCGGTCGACATCAATGACTCCCCCGTCCTCCAGGCCCCGCACACCACCGGCGCGACCGACTGGTCCGGCAACGTTCGACTGCGAAAAGGCACCAATTCCCTGCGGGTCACCCTGAGCCGCGCCAACGATTCCGAGTCGAGCCTCCGTCTTTCGTGGCAAGGCCGGGGCGTTCCGCCGTCACCCATTCCCGCGGCCTACCTGACGTCGGGGGACAGCCTTCCGGACGGCCCGGAATCGGAATCCGCCGCCGCCCGCCGCGGGCGCCACCTGTTCCTCCTTCACCGATGCGGCAATTGCCACGCTCCCGAGGTTCCCCGACCCGTTCCCGAGTTGGAGGCCGACGCACCCTCCTTCATCGGCATCGGCGACCGGCTGCGCCGGGAGTGGATGTCCCGCTGGATCGCCGATCCGCGGACGCTCCGGCCATCCGCCACGATGCCGCGCCTCCCGCACGGACCCACCGCGGAATCCGACGCCGCCGACATCGCCACGTGGCTGGCGTCCCTCAAAAGCGCCGAACCCGCTTCTCGGCCGGAAAGACGACCCGTGCCCGCCCTCGGACGAGCGCTCGTCGAGTCCTTGTTGTGCCGGGCGTGCCATGTTCTCGAAGGGGAAAGTGTCGATCCCGATCCGGAAGCGATCGACCTGCGCCGGCTCCACGAGAAATTCCCCGACCGCATTCGTCTCGAGGAGTATCTGCGCCAACCCGGACGGCACTTCGCCTGGACGCGCATGCCGGATTTCCAACTCACCTCGGAGGATGCCACCCATGTGGCGTCCTTCCTGATGCCGGACGAGGGAGAACCCATCGTCCCAGCACCGCGAGACAGCCCCACCCGCATCGGGCGCGGCCGGGTGCTCGCCAATGAACACGGTTGTTTCAACTGCCATGGCGATCCGGAAAGGCATGGGAATCCCCAGCCCGCATCGAGGGCTCCGTCGTTGGATGCCCTGGCCCGTGGCGATCGAGCGACGGGATGCCTCGCGTCGACGAACGACCCGGCCCGGGCCGCGCCGGGGCGGATCGCCGTGTACGGATTCACCGACGGGGACCGGGCCGACTTCGCGGCGTTCCTCGGAAGGGGCGCGAGTTCCCTCGGACGTCATGTCCCCTCGGATTTCACGGATCGTTGGTCAGCGGAACTTCGCTGCGGTGGATGCCACGGGAAGGTGGAGGGCGTTCCGGCGCTGACCGGGATTGGAGAGAAACTGCGCGCCGAATGGTTCGAACAATTGCTCCGCGGCCAGATCGCCTACAAGCCGCGCCCCTGGCTCGCGAGTCGGATGCCCGCGTTCCCCATGTTCGCGAAGGGACTGGTCGAGGGGTATGCCTCCCGCGAGGGTCTCCCCACCGTCGAATCGGCCCTGCCCCCGGCCGACCCGGACGCCGCGAAGGTTGGTAGAAAGCTGGTTTCCGCCTCGGCCGGCTTTTCCTGCGTCACCTGCCATGCCGTCGGGCCGTTCGGCGCCTCGGCGGTGTTCGAGGCTCCGGGGATCAACCTTGTCCACGCCGCGGATCGTCTGCGCCCTGATTTCTTCATGCGTTGGGTTCGAAATCCGCAGGACTTCGATCCAACGACCCGGATGCCGCTCTACTTCGATGAGGAGGGCAACAGCGCGCTGTCGGAGTACTATGGCGGGGACGGACCCAAAACCCTTCGGGCGCTCTGGGAGTATCTGAGGGAAGGACCCGGCCTCGTTCCGCCGGACCCGTAGGCCCCGGCCTCGTGCGTTTGAACAGGCCTTTTCAGCGGCAAGTCCCGATCCCGATCCCCAATCCCGAGCCGGCCCGAAGGTCGGCGGTGCAAGTCGCGCCGGCTTTCCAGCCGGCATTCCCGACCCCGATCCCGAGCCGACTCGAAAGTCGGCGGTACAAGTCGCGTCAGAGTCGCTGGTGGCGCCTCGATGACTCGATGACTGTCGCGTCAGCCGAACTCGCCAAACCACGTCGGCGGCGCTACCATTCCCGGCCGTGACCGAGGTGACGAGCATCCTGGAGTCGATGAACCACGGGGATCTCGCCGCCGCCGAACAACTCCTGCCACTGGTCTACGATGAATTGCGCCGGATCGCCGCGCACAAGATGGCGCAGGAATCCCCCGGCCACACCCTGCAGCCCACGGCGCTGGTCAACGAAGCCTGGCTCCGCCTCGTCGGCGACAGTCAGCTCAACATCCGAAGCCGCGCCCAGTTCTTCTCGCTGTGCGCCGAAGCCATGCGCCGCATCCTCGTCGAGGCCGCGCGCCGCCGGCGGGCCATCAAACGAGGCGGAACCCTGGAACGAGCGGAATTCCATGAAGCCGACATCGTCCTCGGCGGGCCCAACGACGAAGTCATCGCCGTCGACGACGCGCTCGCTCAACTGGCCAGCGAAGACCCGACCGCCGCCGAACTGGTGAAACTCCGGTATTTCGTCGGAATGAACATGACCGAGGCCGCCGATGCGCTGGGGCTCTCCGTCCGATCGGCCGAACGCCTGTGGACCTACGCGCGGGCCTGGCTCCGACGGCGCATCGGGAGCGCGCCGCCATGAGTTCGGAGCGCGACATTTTCCTGGAAGCCCTCGATCGCCCTCCCGGACTGGCGCGGTCCGCCTTCCTCGACCGGATCTGCGGCGTGGCGACCCCTCTTCGCCAAGCGGTCGACGCGCTCCTCGCCCATCATCGGGACGATGCCTTTCTTGACCAACCCGTCCTCCAGGCGTTCCGGGAGGACTTGCCCTCCACCATTTCGCCACCGCCTCCGACATTGGGCGCCTCCGAGAAACCGGGCGATTGGATCGGACGCTACAAGCTTCTCGAAATCATCGGCGAAGGCGGGGGTGGCACGGTGTTTCAGGCCGAACAACAGGAACCGGTTCGCCGGAACGTCGCGCTCAAGGTCGTCAAGCCCGGCATGGACACCCGGTCGGTGATCGCGCGCTTCGAAACGGAACGCCAGGCCCTGGCGATGATGGACCATCCGAACATCGCCAAGGTCCTCGACGCGGGCACGACCGTCACCGGGCGTCCCTACTTCGTGATGGAACTCGTCCGCGGCATCCGGATCACGGATTACTGCGACGAAAACCACCTGACCACCCGCGAGCGCCTCGCCCTCTTCACCCAGGTGTGCCGGGCCATCCAGCACGCGCACCAAAAGGGCATCATCCATCGGGACGTCAAACCCTCCAACATCCTCGTCTCCCATCACGACGGCGTCCACGTCCCCAAGGTCATCGACTTCGGGATCGCCAAGGCCATCGGCCAGCGTCTCAGCGACCACACGTTTTTCACGGAGTTCCGCGCCTTCCTCGGAACCCCGGCCTACATGAGCCCGGAACAGGCCGAGATGAGCGGTATCGACATCGATACCCGCGCGGACATCTACAGCCTTGGCGTGGTGCTCTACGAAATCCTCACCGGGCGCACGCCCTTCGACGCCCGGGAACTCGTCGAATCCGGACTCGACGGCATGCGCCGCACCATCCGCGAGGAGGAACCCATCCGACCTTCCACGCGGCTCAGGACCCTCGCCGACTCCGACCGAACGTTGATCGCCCGCCGACACCAGGCGGAACCCGCCCGCCTCGTCGGCGTCCTCACGGGCGACCTCGACTGGATCGTCCTCAAGGCCCTCGAAAAGGACAGAACCCGGCGATTCGAAACCGCCAACGCCCTGGCGCTGGGCGTCCCGCGCCACCTCGACGACGACCCCATCTCCGCCCGTCCGCCCAGCGCGTTCTACCGTCTTCGGAAGCTCGCCCGCCGGCACCGGGTCGCCTTCGCCACCGCGAGCGCGGTCGGCGTCGCGCTCCTCGCCGGCCTGACCCTCGCCACCTGGCAGTCCATTGAGAAAACCCGCGCCTACCAGCGGATATCCGAATCGGAAGCGTACCAGCGCCGTCTCGGCGACCGCGCCCGGCGCGCCCAGCAAACCGAGTCGTTCCTCCGGCGCCAGGCCCAGGCCCAGGAACTCCTCGCGCGACAGAAGTCGTACGCCGCCGACATCAACCTCGCCCAGCACGCCCTCGCGGCGAACAATCTCGGACGAGCGCGCGAACTCCTCGAGAACCACCGACCCCAGGCCAACGGCCCGGATCTCCGCAACTGGGAATGGGCGTATCTCTGGCAGAACTGCGGCAGCGACGCCCTGTACACCCTCGATCAATCCGCCAATTCCGTTGGAACCCTCGCGGCGTCTCCCAACGGGCGCTGGGTCGCGGTCGGAACAACGGACAGCCTGACCCTCTGGGAACTTCCCTCCCGCCGGCGGTACGCCCGCATCGACACCCCCGGCACTCGCTCCGAAACCGCGTTCTCCCCGTCCCAACCCCTGCTCGCCTACTCCGAAACCCTCGGGGAACCGTTCACCCGGCGGGAACATCGGGTCCGCCTCTGGAACACCACCCACCGCAAGGTCGAAGCGGATCTTCCCCTCACCGCCATGTGCCGGGCCCTGGCGTTTTCCGCCGACGGCTCCCTGCTCGTCACCGTGTCCCATGACGGTCACATCGACACCTGGAACGTCGCCCAGGCCGTCCGGGTTCGGCGGGTTCCCTTCTCCTTCGGCTCGCGCCCACCGAATCCCTATGGCGCCAGCGTCCGGATCTCCCCGGACCTGCGCCACCTCGCCGTGGCCGCCGACGGCGGCAACTTGCAGGTCTTCGACGCCGAAGACGGGGAACTCAACTGGGCCGCCCACGCCGCGGAGGAACAGGTCGTCGCGCTCGCCTTTTCGCCCGACAGCCGACTCCTCGCCACGGGCGCCGGATTCGTGGAGTCCTCCATCCGACTCTGGGACGTGGCCACCAGCCGGGAAATAACCCGGCTCGAAGGACATCGAACCTGGGTCAGTTCGCTGGTGTTCTGGCCCGACGGCCAGACCCTCGCCTCGTCCAGCGCGGACCAGACCATCCGCGTTTGGGACATCTCCGATGTCCGCTCCTCCGCCAACGCCCCGCGGCGATCCATCCGCTCACGCTTCCGCGGCTCCGACGTCGACCAGGCCAGGAACCAGACAACCCTCCGAGGGCATCAACTCGAGGTGTGGAGTCTCGCGCTCCTCCCCGACAACACCACGCTCGCCAGCGGCTGCAAGGACGGCACCGTCTACGTCTGGGACACCACGCGTCGTCCCCGGGACCGGTCCCGATTCACGCTCCCCGCGCCCGTCCGCTCCTGGCGCTTCGCTCCGGACAGCCAGTCGATCGTGGCCGTCGATCCCCAGGGACGCGCCTCGCGCTGGCATGGCGAGGACTTCCAGGAGGTCCATCCCCTCGCGGAACTCGGCCCTTCGCCCTTGCCATACCTGATCTCGCCCGATGGCCGCTTCGCCCTGGTGACCACCGCCGGCGGGCATTTTCGAATCTGGGACCTCGAAAGGGGCGTCGTCCTGCCCGACTGGCGCCCCAACGCTTCGCAGCGGATCGTTCCCGTCGAGTTCGGCCCGTCCTCCCGGCACCTGCGCACCCGCAATCCCGTCAATGGCACGCTCCAAGAATGGGAGATCGGGTCCGGCCGCGCGACGCGGACTTGGCAGGGCGCCCCATCCCAGGGCTATTGGCTTCCCACCGCGTTCGTCGACGGCGGGCAGCCCTGGATCCAGATCACGCCCACCAACACGGCCCTTCTCGGCACCCCGGATTCGCGGACCCCGCTCGCCATCGATCTGGGCCTCCCGCAGATCAATCAGGTGACCTTCTCCCCGGACGGACTCTCGTTCGCGGTGATCAGTCGCCTGGGCCAGGGCGCTCTCTGGCAAACGGTGCCGCCTCAAAAGCTCGGCTCGATCTCCGGCTTCCTCCAGGGCACTCATTCCATCGTCTTCTCGCCCGACGGCCAGCGTCTCGCCGTGGGAAGCGACGGCCGGGAAGCCATCAAATTGTGGGACGTCGACAGTCAACAGGAACTCGTCACCCTCGCCGGCGAAGGATCCGGCTTTCATACCGTCGCGTTTTCACCCGACGGCAATCTCCTCGGCGCCTCCAATTCCAAAGGCGTGCTCCACGTCTGGCGCGCGGGAATCGACGCCCTCGACGAGTTGGATCCCCCGCCCGGACGTTGAAAACAATTCCATGAACCACCCCTCTCGTAGCCGCGGACGTCAGTCCGCGCCATTTCCGGACCAGAAGTCAGCGCCGACTGACGTCGGCGGCTACGGTTCATGGTCCCAATGCGCGTCTAGTTTTTGGAAAACTTCGCTCTCCATGAACCACCCCACCACCCGCTCCCTTTGGCCAGGCCTCCTCGCCCTACTGCTCCTCGCCGCCCCCGCCGCCGCCAGGGCCGCCGACGGCCCACCGCTCGCCGGCACCGATCCCCTCACCATCCCCGGCGACCTCGCATCCAATCTCGTCGCGGGCGTGGACCGATTCCTCCTGCGCCAAATCGAGGAGTCGGTCGCGAAACGCGCCGCCTTCTGGAAGCGGGATTTCGCTTCGCCCGAAGCCTACCAACGCTCCGTCGAAACCAACCGCCAACGCCTCGCCCATATCACCGGCGCGCGCGACGCCCGCGTCTCCCCACCACGACTCGAATTGATCGCGACTCCCGATGGGCCGGCGTTGCAAGGACAGTCCGACGCCTTCGAAATCCATGCGGTCCGCTGGCCGGCTTTCGGCGACGTCCACGGCGAGGGCCTCCTCCTCACCCCGCGCGGCAGGGTTCCCGTCGCCCGCGTGATCGCGATTCCCGACGCCGCCCAGACCCCGGAACAGATCGCGGGACTTGAGGAGGGCGTCGCTCCCGAATCCCAGTTCGCCCGACGCCTCGCCGAGAGCGGCTGTCAGGTGCTCATCCCCACCGTCATCGACCGCGACATGGGGCCGCACAAGGGGCGCGCCCGCCTGACCGCCCGCGAGTTCCTCCACCGTTCCGCCTTCGAACTGGGCCGCC
Source organism: uncultured Verrucomicrobiota bacterium (assembly GCA_942490575.1). Lineage (GTDB taxonomy): Bacteria > Verrucomicrobiota > Verrucomicrobiia > Limisphaerales > CAIMTB01 > CAIMTB01. The sequence continues at coordinate 9,523 of CALNYA010000049.1, read as the reverse complement.
ACCTCATCGGCTACGAAGTCCAAAAGGTGCTCGCCGGAGTCGACTGGTTCTCGCGTCCCCTGGACTCCACCAATTCCGCCAAAACCAAGATTGGGGTCATCGGCTGGGGCGAAGGCGGACTGCTCGCCCTCCACGCCGGGGCCCTCGACCCGCGCATCGACGCCGTCGCCGTCAGCGGTTACTTCGACGACCGTAGCCAGCTCTGGCGGGAACCCATCGATCGCAATGTGTTCGGCCTCTTCGAACAGTTCGGCGATGCCGAAATCGCCAGCCTGATCGCGCCCCGCCCGCTCGTGATCGAGGCGGCTCGCGGGCCCGAAATCACGGTGACCGGCGTGGGCGGTGGAGCACCCGCCCGTCTGCTGACACCCGCCCTGGGCGCCGTCCGCGACGAGTTCTCGCGGGCCCAGGACCTCGTCGCCGGATTCGAAACGCCCCCGCCCCTGGACCTCCTGACCAGCGGATCCGACGGCACCGGCCCCATGGGAAGCACCGAGGCGCTCGCGCGGTTTCTCGCCGGCCTCGCACCCGACGCGCCCGTCGCCCCGTCCGGTGGCGGTGCCCCGCCGACCCGAATCGGCGCCCGGATCGATCCTCAACAACGCCAGGCCCGCCAACTTCACGAGATCGACCGGCACAACCAGAAGCTCCTGACCGAAAGCCCCCTGGTCCGGCAGGAGTTCATGAAGAATCTCAACACGAAATCGCCCGAGCTCTTCGCGTCGAGTTCGGAGCCCTACCGGAAGTTCTTCCATGAGGAGGTCATCGGACGCTTCGACCAACCTCCGCTCCCGCCGCGACCCCGTTCCAGGAGGATCTACGAGAACCCGCGCTGGACCGGCTATGAAGTCGTCCTCGACGTCTTCCCCGACGTCATCGCGTACGGGATCCTCCTCCTCCCCACCGATCTCAAGCCCGGCGAACGCCGTCCCGTCGTCGTCTGCCAGCACGGCCTGGAAGGCCGGCCCCAAAACATCATCACCGGCGATCACCACGCGCCTACAAAGCCTTCGCCGCCAACCTCGCCGAGCGCGGGTTCATCACCTTCGCGCCCCACAATCTCTACATCGCGGCGGACCGCTTCCGCGACGCTCCAGCGCAAGCGCAACCTCCATCGGCACAGACGCTCTTCTCGACCATCATCCCCCAGCACCAGCAGATCGTCGAATGGCTGGAGACGCAGCCCTTCATCGACCCCGACACGCATCGCCTTCTACGGTCTCAGCTACGGAGGCAAGTCCGCCATGCGCATCCCACCCCTCGTCCCCGAGTACGTCCTTTCCATCTGCTCCGCCGATTTCAACGAGTGGGTCGCCAAGAACGCCGCCACCGCCGGCACCATGGGGCGCTACAGCTACGTCTGGAGCGGCGAATACGAGATCTTCGAGTGGGACCTCGGCGGCACGTTCAACTACGCCGAAATGGCCGCCCTCATCGCGCCCCGCCCCTTCATGGTCGAGCGCGGTCACTTCGACGGCGTCGCCCCCGACGAGGCCGTCGGCTACGAATTCGGCAAGGTGGAGTTCCTCTACGCCGCCCGTCTCGGCATCGGGGATCTGTGCGAACTCGAAACCTTCGTCGGTCCCCACACGATCAACGGCAAAGGCACGTTCGACTTCCTCCACAAGCACCTCCAGTGGCCCAAGCCCGCCACCTCGCCATGAACCAAGCACGCGTAGTCGCGGACGTCCCTATCCCTCCCCCCTCCTCTCTCCTCTCCTCCCCCCCCCCCCCCCCTACCCCCCCCAAACCTGCGCTGCCCCGCCCTCACCACGCCCCCTTCCTTCTCCCCCTGTGGGGTCTTCGATCGGTCGCGCTCACCGCGTGCCTGCTCCTTCAGGCTCCCGTCGCTCGACCTTCCGAACTCGAACTCACACTCCAATCCCGTGACCCCGCCACCGGACGCGTGATTCTCTCCCGCGAAAAGGTCGACCCCTCCCGCGTCGGCGTCATCGCGGTCGATGTCTGGAACTTCCACTGGTGCAAAACCGCCACGATGCGCGTCGACGCCATCGTTCCCCGCATGAACCGCGCCCTCGAAGCGGCCCGGGAACTCGGCATGACCGTCATGCTCTGCCCCAGCGATGTCGTCGACAATTACGTCGGGTTCCCCCAGCGCGAAGCCGTCTTCGCCCTGCCCACGATCGAAGTGCCCAAGGTGATGGAGGTCACCTGCCCACCCGTGCCCGACGCCGGCGGCTGCGCCTGCGGACGCGAACGGTGCGCCGTCAATTACGGCTGGGACGGCATGCACCCCGCGCTCCGCATCGGAGACGCCGACCTCATGCCCGATACCCAGGCCGAAGTCTACGCCATCTGCCGCCAGCACGATCTCACCCACCTCATCTACGTCGGCTTCCATACCCAGGTCTGCCTCCTCGGCAAACCGATGGGCCTGCGTGCCATGAAATCCGCGGGGCTGAAGTGCGTCCTCGCCCGGGACATGACAGACGCCCATCCCGGCTACGACCCGTCGCGGGATTTCACCCCCGACCTCAACACCCGGCAGGTCGTCGAACACTTCGAGAAGCACCTCGCCCCCACGATCAGCTTCCAGGAGGAACTCACCCGATGGGATCGCTGGAGCCCGGATTCCCCCGTCGATCCCGTCCGCGTCACTCCTTGGGGCACCCCAATGCGCCCGCACCTGTTCGAGGAACCCGTGACTGTGACCCTCACGGCGCCGCTCCAAGCCGAGGCGGAGATCCGGTACACGGTCGACGGCTCCGCGCCGACCCCCGCCTCCTTGCTCTACACGAAGCCGTTCCTCGTCTCCGAGACAACCCACGTTCGCGCCCTGGCTTTCCACGCCGGCCGAACCGTCTGCCTCGAATCGGTGGGCTCCTTCGTCCGGCGTGGACCGCCCCCGCCCACCCCCGACGTCCACCTCGGCGATCTCACGCCGCGCCGGAGCGTTGGATTCGGGCACACGTACGCCGGAACCGTGCGCTACTCGGGAAATAGCCGGGCACCCCAAAAAGACCGCTCCAATCTCGGACAGGAAATCCGGGTCGACCGTCAGGTCTTCGAGCGCGGCCTCGGCGTCCACGCCCCCTGCGAACTCATGTACTCGCTCAAGCCCGAATACCGGCGATTCGTGGCGCTCGCCGGCGCCGACGAGAATCTCGTCCGGATCAGCAACGGCTCCAATCTCGCCAAGTACCCGAGCGTCGTCTTCAAGGTGTTCATCGACGGCAAGGAAGCCGCGGCAAGCCCGGTCATGCGCATTCTTTCGCCGGCCTGGCGCTTCGACGTGCCGATTCCCCCGGGCTCGAAACTCATCAGCCTGGTGGCCATGGACGCCGGCGACGGCAGCCGCGAAGACTTCGCCGACTGGGCCAACGCCGGTTTCATTGTTTCCCTCTGAACCCCCCATGAAACGCCTTCTCCTCCCGTCGGCTCTTCTGGTCCCGGCCATCTGGGCCAGCGCCATCGCCATTGCCATCGCCGCGGACCCCGGATCCACGCCATCCCTTCGCCTGACCTCGCCTCTCGAGTACCAGGTGGTCCAACGCGACATGGCGAACAAGGGTTCGGTGACCGTGGCCGGGGTTTTCGCCGAGGCTGCCAAGGCTCCCCTGACGATCCAGGTCCGAATCCCAAGCATGACTTCCCATGCGTCGTGGAACGACCTCACAACGCTCGCTCCCGGCGGCAAGGAATTCACCGCCGCCATCACCGCCCCGGCAGGCGGCTGGTATCGCCTCGAAGTCCGCGCCTTTCCAGTCGCCGAGGGTCCCGGCGATGCCGCGGTTGCCGAGGTTGAACACGTGGGCGTCGGCGAGATCTTCGTCATCGCCGGTCAATCCAACTCCGCCAACCACGGCGAGGAAAAGCAGCGGACCCGGACCGGACGCGTGGTGACTTTCACGGGCACGGAATGGGTCCTGAGCCACGACCCGCAACCGGGCGCGAGTGGCGATGGCGGCAGCTTTATCCCGCCCTTCGGCGACGCCATCGCGGAACGTTTCCAGGTTCCCGTGGGAATCGTCGCGGTGGGTGTGGGCGCCACGAGCGTCCGGGAATGGCTGCCGCGCGGCGCGCGCTTCCCCAATCCGCCGACCCTCACCCGGCACGTCACCGAGATCTCGCCCACCGAATGGGAGAGCCAGGGCGCCCTGTTCGAGCGGTTGACCCGCCGGGTTGCGGTCTTGGGACCGGAAGGATTCAGAGCCGTGCTCTGGCACCAGGGCGAATCCGACGCCAACCAGAAGGACCCAACCCGAACGCTGCCCGGGGAACGGTATGGGAAGCACATGGAACTCCTCATCCGCGAGACCGCCCGGGAGATCGGCTGGAACCCGCCCTGGTTTGTCGCGCAGGCCAGCTATCACACCCCCGACGATCCGGGTTCGCCCGATCTCCGAGCCGCCCAGAAAGCGCTTTGGACTTCGGGCATCGCGCTGGAAGGCCCCGACACCGACGCCCTCACGGGAGACTTCCGCGACGGAGGCGGGAAGGGTGTCCACTTCAGCGGTCCCGGCCTGCGGGAACACGGCGCGCGCTGGGCGGAGAAAGTGGGCGACTGGCTGGCCCTCAAGTCACCCGCGGCCGATCCCTGAGCCCCGCGTCCCCGAATCAAGGTCCGTAGGACCGGCCCGTCTATAGCCCGCGCCCCGAAATGGTTCCCACACCGACCGCGGGCTGGCACGGCAGCTACCGGAGCCGAGGCTACCGCCCCGTCGGGGCGGCCCCGTCCGCGCCACCTCGTCGGATCCCTCGGTACGACGATTCGGGGATGTAGGCACCTGGCCACAGGCCCAACTACCGACCGGCGCGTAGCCAAATCACGCGCCTCCACGGGTTCCGTGTCATTTCGCCAACCGTGGGTTGCGCGGGCCTTACTTATCGTTGTAATCCGGTGCTTGCTGTGGCGGTTTCCGATCGCAATTCCGCGACCCGGACACCGCTGGAGAACGGCCACCATGCAGCCGCTCCATTCGTCGCCACCGGCCGATCGCGCCTTCCACGCCGATCCGCGCCGGAGACGCCCCGCCGATCCGCGCGGTCGCGTCGGGCACTGGCGCCGACTGCCCTGCTCGTTGGCCTGTTGGTCCCCCGCCGAGGTCCCCGGTGTCCCGGCGATCCCAATCCTCCCTCGCCTATCATGACCATTCCACGCCTCTCCCCCGTTTGGCTCGCCGCCGTACTGTGGATTCCTTTCGCTTCCCCCCTCCCCGCAGCGGTCACTCTCACCACGGACTCCGAACTCGCCGCGGACGATCTTTCGCTCGAAGGCCAGGACGTCATCGTTCAGGGAGCGAAACTCACGGTCGCCGGCTCCCACGCGTTCGCCAGCCTGCGCCTCGTGTCAGGGGCGATCCTCACCCATCCCTCCGCCAGCGGTGGTGAAGCCACCCACGCCGTCCGCCTCCAAATCTCGGGCGACATCCTCATTGATGCCGACTCCCGCATCGATGTGGGCGCGCTGGGCTACGGCCTGGAAACCTCCCCCGGCGCCGGCACTCGTGGAAACTATTCGGGAGGCGGAGGGGCCCACGGCGGCGATGGCGGCGATGGCGGGGGTGTCCCACCCGGCCTCGGCGGTCGCGCCTATGATTCCATCCTCGCCCCCGACGCCTGGGGTGGCCCCGGCGGCAACGGCGCGAATTCCCTGCTCGCTCCCGGCGGCGGAATCGTCCGCCTGGAGACCGACGGAACCCTGACCGTCGAAGGCGCCATCCGCGCCGATGGCCAGACGGGGCTCGTCAACAATCAGGGCGGCGGCGCCGGCGGAACCGTGTTCCTCCGGGCCGCCAGCCTGCGTGGAGCGGGAACCATCTCCGCCAACGGCGGCGGCGGCGAATGGATCGATGGCGGCGGCAGGGGTGGCGGTCGCATCGCCCTTCTCGTGGGGAACAACGCGTTCACCGGCGGGATCACCGCGAATGGCGGCGGCGGAGCCCACTGGGGCGGTGGCGGCACCGTCCACGTCCAGAGCGGCCCCGACGCGGGCTCCGGCGAAGTGCGGGTGGGCAACGCGGGTCCGGGCGGCTGGACCCCGATCGCCACTCCCGCGCCCTTCTCCCTGGTCGTCACCACCAACGGACTCGTCTATCCCCCGGAGCCGATCGTGCTCGGCAACCTCCTCGTCCGCGCCGGCGGCAGCGTGTCCCACCCCACCGGTTTCACCGGCGCCGTCGTGCGCATGACCGGAAACGCCACGGTCGAGACCGGAGGCGCCATCCTGGCCGACGGTCGCGGCTTCCCGCTGTCCGACAACCCGGGCCCAGGCTCGGGCGTGCGAGAGGATTGGGCGGGTTCCGGCGGCGGTCATGGCGGCCTCGGAGGTCTCTCCCAAAGCGGCGGCGTCGGCGGCGGTCACTATGGCTCGATCACCGCGCCCACGACCCTGGGCGGCAAAGGCGGCGACTCGAACGGCGGCGTCGGTGCCGCGGGCGGCGGGGCGATCCGACTGGCGGTCGACGGCCAACTCACCGTTGACGGCCGGGTCTCCGCGGACGGTTCCCACTCGCTCGTCAACAATGCGGGGGGCGGGGCCGGCGGCAGCGTTTTCCTCACCGTGGGAACCCTGTCCGGCACCGGGGTCATCGCCGCGAACGGCGGAGCGGGCGAATGGATCGACGGTGGCGGCGGTGGCGGTGGACGCGTCGCGATTCTCCACGGCGCCAATGAATTTTCCGGACGGATCGAAGCCATGGGATCCGGAGGCTTCGAACGTGGCGGAGCCGGAACCGTGTACCTGCGAAAGGCCGGCGACGCCTTCGGTCAACTCCTTGTCGACAACGGCGACGTGCTCGGCGCCCACACACCCCTGTTCTGGCCCGAGCCACTCGAACTCGCCATCTCCGGCCAGGCCCAAGTGAACCCGGTTGGGGTTCTGACCGTGCGGACACTCGATGTCCGGACCAACGGCATCCTCACCCACCCGGTCGGTCAGGAGCGTTGTGAAGTCGTGGTTCTGCGGGACGCCATCGTCCACCCGGGCGGCAGGATCTCGGTCGACGGTCGCGGCTATCCGGTCTCCACGAACCGCGGCCCCGGCGCGGGCGCGCTCCACGATTGGGCCGGTTCGGGTGGCGGCCACGGCGGCGAAGGCGGAGTCAGCGTGACGGGAGGTCCCGGCGGCAACGCCTACGGTTCGATCACCGAACCCGACGCGCGCGGCAGCCAGGGCGGCGATGCCAACGGCGGCCCCGGCTCCCCCGGCGGCGGCGTGATCCGCCTTTCAGTCAACGGGCGCCTGACGATCGACGGGCGCGTCTCCGCGGACGGCACCCCGGCCGGCAGCAACAACGCCGGGGGAGGCTCCGGAGGAAGTGTCTTCCTGACCGTCGGTTCGCTCGCGGGCATCGGCGAGATCTCGGCCAACGGCGGCGCCGGCGAATGGGTGGAAGGCGGTGGCGGCGCCGGAGGCAGGATCGCCGTCCACCATGGCGGCGACGAATTCGCCGGCGCGACCACGGCCCACGGCGGCAGCGGACGCGAACGGGGAGGCGCCGGCACCATTTATTCGCTGGCGACCGGCGCGGCCTTCGGCCAGGTGTGGATCGGCAATGGCGGCGTTCGGGGAGCCCACACTCCCCTCGCCTGGCCCGACCCGCTCCAGGTCGCCATCGGCGACCTCGCCCAAGTCTACCCCGTGGGCCAATTGCGGGTGCAGGACCTCGAAGTTCGCACGAACGGCATCCTCACCCATCCCACAGGCCTGGCGGGAGCACAGGTCGTCGTCCTCGGAGATGCCTCCGTCCTTCCTGGCGGAGCCATTTCCGCCGACGGCCGCGGCCATCCCTTCCGCGACGATGCCGGACCGGGCGCCGGCGGCCGGGGCGATTGGGCCGGGAGCGGGGCCGGCCACGGCGGTCCCGGCGGCATGAGCAGGACCTTCTATCCCGGCGGGACGGTGTACGGTTCCCGCTTGGCGCCACGCACCCTGGGCAGCCAGGGCGGCGACGGCAACGGCGGCGCGGGCAGCGCCGGCGGCGGCGCGCTGCGCCTTGTCGTCGGAGGCACCCTCCGCGTCGACGGCACCCTGACCGCGGACGGACTCCCGGCGACCGCCAACAATGCCGGCGGCGGCTCCGGCGGCAGCGTCCTTCTCGTCGTGAACAACCTCGCCGGCTCGGGAGCGATCCGCGCCAACGGAGGCGCCGGGGAATGGGTCGACGGCGGCGGTGGCGGTGGTGGACACGTCGCGCTCTACCGCCGCGCCAACCGCTTCGAGGGCGTGCTCGAAGCCCGAGGCGCCGCCGGTGGGTTCGCCCCGGGGTCCGACGGCACGGTCCATGAGGACACCGGCACGAGCGTGATCTGGTTGTCACCATCCGAGGAATGGCAGTGGGGAACCGTCCCTGTGGAAGTGGCCACGCTCCAGGCGGCGACGGCCGGTTACACGGCCGAATTCACGCTCTCGCAGGGGGACACGATGACGCCTCTCGCCACCGCGCCCCTGGCGGTCACCGCCGGCGTCGATTGGGACACGAGCCAGACAGCCGACGGACTCCACGAACTACGCGCCGTCGTCCGCAACGCCGCCGGTCGAATCGTCGCCGACGCTCGCCAACCCGTGCGCGTCAACAATTCGGTCACTTGGCGTTCCGGCCTGGTCCGCGCTTCGGAAACCTGGACCGCGGGAAAGGTCTACGCCGTCGAAGGAGATCTGCTCATCCCAGCCGATGTCACGCTGACGCTCGAGGCCGGCGCGATCGTGAAATTCCTCCCCGGCGCGCGACTCATCCTCCAGGCCGGTGGAACCCTCGACTCCCAGGGCACGCCGAATGCCGCCCCGATCGCCCTCACCTCCTTCCTCGACGACACCCTCGGCGGCGACAGCAATCTCGATGGCGCCGACTCGCGCCCAACCTCCGGCTCGTGGCGCCTCGTCCAGGACGCGAGCGCCACCGTCGCCACTTCCGAGCACACCCTTTGGCGATACCACAGCCAGTCCTACGGCGGCACCCTCGCCGGAAGTCAGACCTGGGGCGCGGATTCCCTGCGGGAAGTCGGTGACAACGTCGTCGTCCCCGCGGGCGCCACGCTTCGCATCGAGGCGGGAGCCATCGTCAAATTCGCCCCAGGCAAGGGCCTCAATGTCGAATCAGGAGCCGTCCTGGAAGTCCTCGGAACGGTCGCGCAACCCGTCGTGTTCACGTCGGCGCGCGACGACGCCTTCGCCGGCGATTCCAATGGCGACGGCTCCGCCACGCAACCCGTGGCCGGCGACTGGCGAAGCCTGAGATTCGCCGACGGCGCCAAAGCCACGTTCGATCACGCCATCATCCGTTTCGGCGGCAACTCCGTGGGCAACCCCTGGGGCGCCGGCGGCTCCATCGAATCCCTCGGCGGCCCGCTCACCGTCCGGAACAGCGTCATCGCCGAATCGCTCAAGGACGGCGCCTTCTGTTACGGCCCGACGCTTTTCGAAAACTGCCTCGTGCTCCGCTGCGACCGCGGACTCGTCGCCGTCGGCGAGATGCGGGTCGTCCACTGCACCGTCGACGCCTGTCGCATCGGGTTGCTGGAACACGGCGGCCAATTGATCGCGCGCAACACCATCGTCTCG
>CALNYA010000048.1:0-120688 GCA_942490575.1 uncultured Verrucomicrobiota bacterium | reverse complement strand
GTCCAACGACCGATCCCCGGTGCGCCTCGCCATTTGGGCCATGGCGAAGGCGGCGCCGTCCACGCCCCTGCCCTGACCCAATTCCAGCCATTCGAACCACGCTTCGACGACTCCCGGATGCACCGCCTGATGAGGACTCCCATACAGGGGAATCCTCGAACCCAGGCGCCCCAGGGCCCAAGCCCAGGGTCCGCCCGTCCCCGCGGGATCGAGGAGTTGCGCTCCGATCCAGCCGCCGAATTCCTCCTTCACCGCGGGATCGAGATGTTCCAGGGATGCGACCAGGCGAACCATCTCGTGCAGGCCCTCCGGTTGCACCCCCTTCGGTCGGCCCAGGTGCTTGGGATACTCCGGAGAAAGGGCGCATTCCAAATGGGGCCGAAGGAAGGTCCAGATCTCCTGGTGGCGTTCCGCCGAAAGCCCTCCGGCGATCCGACGCCATGCCACCCACCACTCCATCCAGACGGAAGGTTCCCGGCCGAATTGGATTCCTTGGGAAAAGAGTTCCGCCATCTGGGTCGCAGCGCCAGTCGTCCACGGGATAGCCGAATCCCGGCCGAAGGGCGAAGCCGCAGAGTTGAAAGAAGGCCCGTTCGTGTTCGGGCGATCGCCGTCGCCGGGCGACTCCCGCCCAGGCCGCGCCCCAAAGCTCCCGCAACACGGGAAGACGCCACTCCGTCCGCGCCCCCAGGATCCGTTCCAATCCGGACAGCAACTGCCGCGCACCCTTCGCCGCCGCACCCGCGTCGCCGCCACCCGCCGAGGTTCCCCGTGGCGGAAACACCCGGGTCACCATCCCCCGGGCGTCTTCAAACCGCGCCGGCATCGATTCGACGTCGCCGCCCGCCCCCCATCGCGCCGCGGCACCCCCGCGCAACTGAAACTCCAGCCGCCAGCGTTCGTCCGAATCCTCGGAGACACACCAGAGTTCGAGCGTGCCGATCTCCGTCAGCACGGCCCGAAGATGCACCGAAGCGGCGCCCACGCTCCCAGCGGCGTTCCGAAGCGCCGCATGCAGGGGAGGCAACGAGGTCCAATCGTCGCCGACCGGCACAACCTCGCCGGCTGTTTCATCGCGATCGGAGGTGCTCGTGAACAGCGGGAACTGAACGGGCTTGCCGAGTGTCAGCCGAAAGGTCCGCCCGCCGAGATCCGACGTGGTGCCCTCCTCCATCCCGCGCGGAATCACGCAGAGCGCGGAGCGCCCTCGGTCGGAACCCCGGTCCAATCCCACGTACACGGCGTGGGACGAGCCGCCCGTCACCCGCCGCGCCCCGCCGCGTCGGGCCAACGCATGCCAGACCGCGCCCCGCGCCACCGCCAGGTCCATCGAATCGCCCGCCAGATTCCGGATGCGCGGAGCGTCGGGCCACCAGCCCGAAACGACCTCCAGCAGGCGCTCGGCGATCCGCCGGGACCGGAACACTCCGCCGTTCAGGAGAATCGCATCCGGCCGGGGCAGTCCGAGCCCTTCCCCGCCGCTTCCCTCCGCCCCGCCCCTCAAGGCCTTCCATCCCGCCTCCCGATGCGCCGACAGGAATCCCGCCAACTGCCGGGGAATCGATGGATCCTGGGCGTAAGGAAGCCCCACTTCGCGCAGCGCCATCCGGGACGCGCGACGCGGCGCCGCGTCGGATCCGCACGGCCCGAAAAACCCGTCGAGCACCGTCCCGGCCACTTCCTCCCGGGTCATGCGAAGGGACAACGCGCCGCCCATCAGGGCGCTGCCGGAACCGGCCGCGGCCACCCGAAACTCCTCCGGCGGTTCCTCGCCCAGGAGGCTCTCCTTCGCTTCCCGACACGCCTGGACCCACGAGGCCCACGCGCTGGAACCCAGTCGACGTCCGCCCACCGCGACGCGCTCCTCCGCCTGCCGCGCCAGCGCCAAATCCATGTTGTCGCCCCCGAGCATGAGGTGTTCGCCCACCGCGATCCTCCGGAACGACGGCCCGTCCCGGGAAACCCCCACCGCCACGAGCGTGAAATCCGTCGTGCCTCCACCCACATCGACGACGAGGATCCAGCGCACACCCTCCAGCGTCGCGGCGATCCGATCGCCCTGGGACCCCACGAAGGCTTCGAACGCCGCCTGGGGTTCCTCGACCAGCCGGATTTCCGTCAGGCCGACACCCCGCGCCGCCTCGACCGTCAGCGACCGGGCGACCGGGTCGAAGGACGCCGGCACCGTGATCACCAATTCCTGGGCGGCCAAAGGCGCGTCGGGATGCGCGGCATCCCAAGAACGCGCCAGGTGTCCCAACAACCGCCCCGTGGCCTCCACCGGCGAGATCCTCGGCATACCCGCCGGCGCGCCCCACGGGAGAATGGGACCGGTCCGATCCACGCCCGTGTGGCACAGCCAGCTTTTCGCCGACGCCACAAGCCTTCCCGGCACGCGCGCCCCATGCCACCTCGCGAACTCCCCGACGACCTCCGCCGGCTCGGGATCCCACGGGAGCGCCAGCGCGCCCGCTGGGAATTCGCCGACCTCCGGCAAATACAGACAGGATGGCAACGTCGGGCGGGCATCCAATGTTCCCGGTCGAACGACCTGCGGAATTTGAAAATCCTCCACGATCGGAGGATCGGCCCGCGAGTCGGCGTGCCGGGCCAGATCGACCGAAGCCAGGGCGCAATTCGCCGTGCCAAGGTCGAGTCCGACCAGGAACCGCGGCTCGCTCACGGCTCCGCCCGCGGTTCGTCGCCCTGCATCCGGACGCTGCGCTCCAGCTTCCATCGACCGGATCCGCCGCGTTCGACGCAGCGCACTTCGAGCATCCCCACTTCGGTCACGGCCGCCTGGATCTGGACGGGCACCAACTGCCCCTCCCGCCCAGGTTCCGACTCGAGGCTGGTCTCGATGGATTCCAGTTCCTCCATCTCGTCGTCGACCGTGGCGTCGTCGAGGAGCGCTCCGACGCGATCCTCCCGTCGGACCGACGACGCGAAGAACCTGAACCGGGTGGGTTCGCCCACCACCAGCGCGAATTCTTGGGGAGGGACGTCCGCCTCGGTGCCTTCCTCCATTCCGAACGGAGCCACGCACAACGCCCGGACGGGCGGTTCGAATCCAGGGACGGCCGGCATCGGCGACTCCACCCCCACGTAGTAAGCGCGGGCCGTTCCTCCCCGGATCCGGATGCCGTGACCTTGCCGGACCCAGCCGTAGTAGGCCGCGCCCCGGGCCACGGAAAGGTCGAGGTCCGCGCCCTCCTGTTCCTTCACCCCAACGCCCCCGTCGGCCACCAGCCATTCGTTCAGGACCGCCAAAAGACGATCCTTCAGAACCCCGGCCTTGAAGACGCCGCCATTGAAAGGACCGAGGTGGGGTGGATGAAGGACTTGCCCGCCTGGGCGATCGGCGCGTCAGGAACCGAGGCCAGCGCGCGGGCCTGCCTCGTGAGAAATGCCGCCAGATGGCGAGTGATGCCCGCATCCTGGGCGTACGGCAGCGCCACCTGCGTGAGCCCCGTTCGCCGGGCCGTCTTCGGCAATTCCGTGACCGGCACCCGGGGAAAGAAACCCTCGGTCAACACCCGGTTCAGATCGTCCCTTCCCAATTCCGTCCGGATCGTGCCTCCCATCAGCGCCGCTCCCCGGCTGGGAACGGCGATCGGAACCTTCGACAGGGTCGCGTCCGCGAACAACGTCTCCTTGGCCGAGCGCGCGCCGTGCGCCAGCGACGCGAACTGCCAGGCGTCGAGACGCTTCCCCGACGCCACCAACGCCTGCTGAAGGTGGTGGGCCAACGCCAGGTCCATGTTGTCGCCGCCCAGCAGAATGTGGTCCCCGACCGCCAACCGCGTCAGTTGAAGGTCACCGCCCTGTTCGGTCACCGCGATCAGCGAAAAATCGGACGTCCCCCCCCCGACATCCACCACCAGGATCACGTCCCCGACCTTCAGTTCCTTGCGAAACCGTGGGCCCATCCGCTCCAGCCAGGCGTAGAGCGCCGCCTGCGGTTCCTCGAGCAGCGTCACGTTCGCCAACCCCGCCCGGCGGGCGGATTCGACCGTCAAATCCCTCGCCGCCGCGTCGAACGAGGCCGGCACCGTCAGGATCACCTCCTGGTCCGCCATCAACCCGTCCACCCCCGCCGCGCGCAACCGGGCTTCCCCGACCGCCACCAGATGCCGCAAGTACTGGGCCGAAGCGTCCACCGGCGAAACCCGCTCGACTTCGGCCGGAGCCCGCCAGGGCAGCAGCGGCCCCGTGCGATCGACCCCGCCATGGCTGAGCCAGCTTTTCGCCGACGCCACCAACCGGGTTGGCACCCCCACTCCGTGGCGTCGGGCGAACTCGCCCACGACCGTCCGCGGATCCTCCTCCCACGGAAGCGCGAGCCCTCCCGCGGGGAACTCGGCGGAACTCGGGAGATAAAGGAACGACGGCAACAAAGTCCGCTCCTCCACCGTCCCGACGGCGGTCAATTGGGGGATCGGAATCAAACGATCCGAGGCGGGCGACGCCTGATCGTCTCCCAACGCGAGATCGTGAAACGACAACGCGCAATGCGTCGTCCCGAGGTCCATTCCTACAGCGTAACGAGCCATGATTTTGGGCAAGCGACTCCGACACCAAACCAACCGACGGCGATCCCGGGTCCGGGTTCTTTTCTTTTCGCGAGAATCTGGATTGGGTTCAGGGAAGTTCGACTTCCGCCGGGGCCAGCACCCGAGGATCGAGCGCGCCGGACACCTTGGGAAGGCGGAGGGTGCGAACCACCCAGCCCGGGTGCCGGACGGTTCCGCGAAACGGCGGTTGTCCCGCCACGTTCCCGGTCAACCGGATGCGCTGGGCGTCGAACCCGGCCGGCACCGAGATCGAGGCGCCTTCGGCGTCCCCCAAGGCCGGCTCCAACTCAAGCCCCTGATGGAGCACCTTCCGGCACCCCGCGTGCACCACCCGCGCCGCCGACGCGACATCCTCGTCGGAAAATCCCGTGACCTCCTGTTGGAGGAAGTCCACCAAACGGCCTTCGCGCTGGAATGCGGCCAGCAGATTGAGAGCCGACGCATGATCCCTTTCGGGAGCCGGTTCCTCCGGAGGGCGGGGCGCGGGGGCCGCGACCGCGGAGGACCGCGGCCGCTGATCGCCGGCCGCCTCGGCGAGCGTCAGTCTGTGGGCCAGCGCCCCGTCAAGGAGCACCCGCCACGCCAGCTTCAAGCGCCCTCCCAACGACATGTTTCCCGTCGACGTCCCGTCCATGCGGTGGATCCTAGTCGCCTCCCGTTCCGGAGGCCAGTTCGCCCTCTCCCACGGCTCGGTGTGTCGCGAACCGCAAGCTCCACCCTGATAATTGCCGGTTGAAATCCCTGAAAGCCCGCCTACTCTCGTCCCTCGTCGCAGTTTCCCATCACATCACACCATGAAATCATTCCTCACCACTCTCGGCATCGTTCTCGCTCTGGGCCTCTCCTCCGCCGTCCGCGCGGAAGAAGGCGAAAAAGAAATCAAAGGTGAAGGTCTCTGCCTGAAGTGCGAACTCAAGAAGGCGGACAAGTGCACCAACGCGATCCGCGTGAAGAAGGACGGCAAGGAGACGATCTACGTCCTGGAAGACAACGCCGTCAGCAAGGCGTTCCACAAGAATGTCTGCAGCGCCGTCGTCAAGGTCACCGCCAAGGGCGTCGTCAAGAAGGATGGCGATAAGAACATCCTCGTGGCCGCCAAGATCGAGAAGGACGAGAAGCAGTAATCCACGCGGTCCGAACGATTCTCCGTTCGCGCGCGAACCAATCCAATCCAACGCATTTCGCCAGGCCGCCGACTCCCCGTGAGTCGGCGGCCTTTTCTATCCACCGATCGGCTCGGGGCTCGGAAAGGCATTTCGAAGGGGAGGCCTGGAGATTGGCCATTTTATGGGTTCGCGGTTCGCAACCGGTCTTCTCTATGCCGGGATCGATGGTTTCACCAACCCAGGAGAAGGGCCTGTCATCGAAGGCGTTACCCTCGATTCGGTCCCGAGAAATCCCCGCACAGCCCCGTCAGGGGCGGCCGGTCTATAGCAACGATCCGCCGCAAATGAATCCAAGCTCCGTAGGAGCGGCCCTTCCGCGGGCCCCATTTCAACCTGGAATCGGCAGTCTCAACCACGGAACGGATGGAACACTCGGTAACGCCGGTTTTCCGGTCGGCTCGGGGCTCGGACAGGCATCCCAAAGGGATGCTGGAAGCTCCCATCACGCAAAAAACGGATTCGCCCGCTTCTGCTCGTCCACCGTCGTCAGCGGGCCGTGCCCCGGACAGATCAGGGTCGGGCCCGGAAGCGTTAGAATCTGATCCGATATCGCCCTACGGGTTGGCACACCCTTGCCCGGCGCGCCGCCGATCGACCCCGCGAAGATCGCGTCCCCCACCACGGCGACGCTCGCCGCGTCCCCCGGAAAGCCGCCCACGATGTAGGTCACCCCGTCCTCCGCATGACCCGGAGTCTCCCGATTCGAGATTCCAAGACCGCCCACATGGATCAAATCGTTCGCCCGGTTCCTGTGCTGAGGAGGGGCCGACTTCGCCTGGGTGTGCAGTCGAAGGTTCGGATACCGCTCGCGAATCGGCCCCAAGGCGGCGACGTGATCGCCGTGGGTGTGGGTGATGAAAAGGTGCTGGAGCGTCAACCGCTCGGATTCGATCAAGCTGAAGATCGGCGCCGCGTCGAAGCCGGTGTCAAACAAGGCGGCCTCCCGCGTCACCTCATCCCACGCCAGGAAGGCGTTCACCGTCATCCCGTCCCCGTCGGTCGAGATCACCCGAAGCTCTCGCCACACCCCCAGGTCGACGGCCTGGGGAAGCCACCCCCCCGCCATCTCTCGCAGTTTCCGCCCGGACAGGTCCAATCGCCGCGCGATCCCGTCCCAGTCGATTCCCGTGGGAGCCACGCCCGACTGTTCAAAGGCGGACAACGCGTCGAGCGGGATTCCTCCGCTTGCCGCCGTCTCCGCCGCGGGCACGTCCATCATCAACCGGGCCTTGCGGACGACGTCGCCCGCGTGGTCTTCAAGATTCATGGGTGGGAGCCTATCCGGCGCTCCGGACGCGGTCCACCCTCCGTCCGTCCCTCCGTCCGTCCGATCGCCCGCTGGATCACCATCCCGGGCGGAAACCGCCCCCGATGCCGGTCCAGCCAATCGCGCGGATCCGCCGCGTTGTCGTTGTCGGGGGGCCATTCCTCCTTCCCTCGGAATCCCACGACGGACACGCCCGGCGTCCATGCCGCGTCCCGGAAATATCAAATTATTTTTCAAACTCCCGAGCACGGTCCCGATTGGGGACGGGACACACTAAGGAATCACGAAATCGGGCTTCATTTTCCCTAGTCACTCACCAACGGACTCCATCCCAGCCGGATCCGTCGCGTGGGATTCTCGCTACACAAAACAGCGCCCGATCCTCCATTTTAGAATCAGTATAACTTAACCAATTTCCGAATCTTTCCCCCGGCCCCACCCTCTTGACATCACCCTTCTTTTCCCTCATTTCAGGGCCCGCAAAGTCGAAAAACCCCAGGTTTTCGTCCGGTTGACGAACTCCAGGGCCAGGCCGAGAACATAATATCTCCTACTACTAATCGAACCGCCTCCACAGCCGTTCCACTTAGTTCAGGTGATACCCAGTTCAACGCCTAAGACTCCGCCAACTCAGAAGCCGTATGAATCCAAGACGTACCAACCCTCGTATCTCACCCCTTCCACTAACGACCTCGCTCCTTCTCGGGTTACTTACTTTCCTCCCCTCCTCCCTCCGCTCCGAATCCGTCGGCCTCACCTGGTCCCCCAACTCCGAACCCGATCTCGTCGGTTACCGACTCCATCGCTCCTCCTCCTCGGGAACGGTCCTCTGGGTCAAGGACGTCGGCATGACCACCCTGGTCCAGGTCGATGATCTCCCTCCCAACGAGACCTGCTTCTTTTTCGTAACCGCCTACAACACCCGCAATCTGGAAAGCGACCCCTCCAACGTCGTCCAGTTCCAGGTCCCCGCCCCTTCCGAGATCCTCATCCCCCAGGTTCCCGACTCGGCTCCAGCTCCAGCTCCCGAACCCGAACAGAAGCCGGCTCCCGCTCCGATCCCGCCGATCGCCCTCGCCAGGAACCTCTCCGCCCTCGAGGACACCCCCAAGGCGATCACGCTCCAGGCCGATTCCGGTTCCTCCGCCTCCCTCTCCTTCCAGATCTCCACACCCCCGGCCCACGGCAGCCTCTCCGGCTCCGCTCCCAATCTGGTCTACACCCCAGCCCCCAACTATTTCGGGTCCGATTCCTTCCAGTTCACCGTCTCCGAGGGCTCCCTCACCTCAGCCCCGGCCCTCGTCTCCCTCAACGTTCAACCCGTCAATGACGCCCCCGTCGCCCTTCCCGACTCCCTCACCCTCGACGCCGGCGCGTCGATCCCACTGGTCCTGAAGGGTTCGGACATCGATTCCACCGTCCTGACCTTCGCCATCATCAAGTCCCCCTCCGCCGGCACCCTCTCCGGCTCCGGCGCCAACCGCACCTACACCGCCAATCCCAACGCCAGCGGTTCCGATTCGGTTGATTTCACGGTCTTCGACGGCTCCCTCACCTCCGCGCCGGCGCGCATCTCCATCACCATCCGCGCCGTGACGATCGTCAACCAGCCTCCCATCGCGCTGGCCCGCTCCATCACCCTCGCCGAGGATTCCTCCGCTTCCGTCGCCCTGGCCGGTTCGGATCCCGAGAACGCCCCCCTCACCTTCCTGGTCACCCGCCTGCCGGCCCACGGCTCCCTCACCGGCAACCCTCCGAACCTCTCCTACAAGCCCGCCGCCGATTTCAACGGCCCCGATTCCTTCGAGTACACCGTCTCCGACGGCAAGCTCACCTCCGCCCCGGCTCTCGTCTCCCTCGCCGTCACCCCGGTCAATGACGCCCCCGTCGCCCTGGGCTCCTCCCTCACCGTCGACGCCGGCAAATCCGTCGCCGTCGTTCTGAAGGGTTCGGACATCGACTCCTCCACCTTGACCTTCTCCATCTCCAGGCCCCCCTCCGCCGGCACCCTCTCCGGCTCCGGCCCCAACCGCACCTACACCGCCAATCCCAACGCCGGCGCCGCCGATTCCTTCGAATTCACCGTCTCCGACGGTTCCCTCTCCTCAGCCCCGGCCACCGTGTCCGTGAAAATCAATCCGGTCGCCAACGCGCTCGCCGCCCTCCCCGTCTCCTTCTCCACCGACGAGGACTCCTCCTGCGACTTCTCCCTCGCCGCCGACGCCCCGGAGGACGCCAAGCTCACCTTCCAGATCATCTCCCAACCCGCCAACGGCAAGCTCTATGGGACCCCGCCGCTGCTCCGCTACCGCCCCAATTACAACTTCAACGGTACCGACTCCTTCCGTTACGTCGTCAAAATGGGCACCCAGACCTCCGCTCCGGCCACGGCCACCCTCGTCGTCAATCCCGTCAACGACGCCCCCGTCGCCCAGTCCCGTTCCCTGCGGATCCTCGAAGATTCCAGTCTCGTCGTCACCCTCGGCGGCACCGATGCCGACATGGACCCCCTCACCGTCGCCATCTCCAAGCATCCCCTCCACGGCACCCTCTCGGGCGAGGCTCCCGATTTCACCTACACTCCCGAAGCTGAATTCTCCGGCACCGACGTCTTCTACTTCACCCTCAACGACGGCACCGACTCCTCCGCCGAAGCCTCCGTCACCATCACCGTCGTGGCCGTCAATGACGCCCCCGTCGCCATCGCCTCCTCCGTGCCGCTCAAGTCCAACACCTCCGCGTCGTTCAAGCTCCAGGCCTCCGACGTCGAGAACGACACCCTCTCCTACACCATCCGCAGCCGGCCCAAGAACGGCGCCGTTTCCGGCACCGCCCCCAACCTCATCTTCGTCCCCACCAAGGACTTCACAGGCACCGATGCCATGACCTTCAGCGTCAGCGACGGCAAGCGCGGCTCGGCCACCGTCGCCGTCACCTTCCAGGTGTCCTCCTCCAAGGTCGGTTTGGCCTCCACCCAACCCGGTTCCTCCCAGCCCAAGGATCTCCTCGTCGCCGCCTCCGGTTCGGTTTCCCGTCTCCTGGACGGCGCCAGCTCGCTCCTCGACAACGACGGCTCCGACGACTCCACCCGGGTCGAGCTTCGCGAGTCGCCCCGTCACGGCACCCTCAGCCTCGCCGCCAACGGCACCTTCAGCTACCGCCACCACGGTGGCCTGGCCCTTGAAGACTCCTTCTCCTGCGTCGCCATCACCGACGGCGTCGCCAGCGGCCTCGTCCAGGTTCGCGTCCATGTCTTCCAACTCGCCGGCCTCGGCCATGACGGCGACGACGTCATCCTCGCCTTCCCGATGGTCGCCGGCGTGGATTACCGCGTCGAAGGCAACGCCTTCCCCTCCGCTTCGGACTCCACCTGGCAGGTCCTCGCCGAACTCTCCTCCGAGGTCGCCACCCTCGCCGAAGTGCCCACCTCGGGCATCGCCGACGGCGCCAGCCGGTTCTTCCGTGTCACCGCGACCGACGCCAACGACACCCTGGTGACCGAGCCCGTCGGCTTCCAGCGTCACACCCTCCAGGCGGGAGTTCGCACCTACTCCTCCCCGTTCCAGGCTCCGCGCGCCGCCGAGGCCATCGTCGTTTCCGTCTCCGGCCAGACCGTCCGACTCGGATCCCTCGACGCCCAAGCCGGCCCTTGGGGTCCCCTGGGTTCGATGGCGACCCACGCGCTGATCGTCCCGGGCGCCTCCCAGGGTTGGCCGATCCTCGGCAACGATGGCGACCAGGTTGTGCTCGACACCCGGGAGACCGATCCCGCGGCGGTTCTGAGCGCCGGCACCCGGGTGGAGATCATCCGCCTGCCCCGCGCCAGTGAGATTCTTGGAACCGCCGGCAGTCCGGATGCCGCGCTCCAACCGGGCGACTTCGCCGACTTCATCAACGGCAACGGTTCGATCTCGACCCTCGAATGCCGGGCCGACGCCTTGGGCGCGGCGGAGTATCACCTCCGGACCCTCGGCGTCGACGCGGGTCCCGTGGACGCCTCCTTGATCACCCTGCTCCCCGGCCAACCGATCCAGGTCCAGAAGGCCGGGGCGACTGGAACCCTTTGGTTCCTGGGCCGAGCCCAGGACAACCCCTTGACCGCCTACCGGGTGGGCGACACCGGACTACGCGGGTTCGCCAGGGAATAAATAGCCCCTTCAAGGCCGCCGCGGGGCGGCTTCGGTTTTGGAGCGATTCCCCTCGCTCCGCCCAAGCGACGGCTTCGGACCCCCGGGTCCGAGGCCGTCGCACTGTCCACCAATCACCCAGCAAGCCATGCAATCCAAATCCAAGCCGCCTCGGTCCGGGAAACTGGACGCAACACTCCGATCCGGGCACTCTCCCATCGCTTGATGATGTCTGTCTGGTTTTCGGTCGCCGTCGCCATCGTCGCCCTGGTGCTCGGGGTCGTCGTCGTCGTCCGGGCACCGCGCCATCCCGCTCACGTTTCCTTCGGTATCGGCATGCTGGTGATGGCCATCCAAGTGGTCATCTGCGCGCTGGGCGGCCGGGAGGATCTGAATGAAACGGGAGTCCTGGCGGGTTCCCGCCTCCGGTTGCTCGCGCTGACGCTGTTTCCGGCCCCGTGGGTTGTGTTCAGCCTTTGCTACTCGCGGGGCGACAACCGCGAAGTCCTGCATCGGTGGCGGCTGGGGATTGCCGCTCTGACCGTTGGTCCGCCGACATTCGCGCTCGCCTTCTGGGATCAACTCGCGGTTCACGGAATCCTTCCGACGGCGGTTGCCAAGGGCACGCGCCTGGCGTGGTCGGGCTATGTGACGGAGGTCCTGATTCTTCTCTCGGGGGTCCTCATCCTCACCAACTTGGAACGTACCTTCCGCCACGTGATCGGGATCATGCGATGGCGGACCAAGTATGTGTTCCTGGGAACCGGGGTGCTCGCGGGGTTCCAGATCTACGCCAGCAGCCAATCGATCCTGTACGGATACGCCGACGCGATGCTGGGTTCGGCGGCCGCGGGCGGGCTGGTGGTCGCCTGTGGACTCCTCGGCTTCGCCCTCCTTCGAACGAGGATCTTCGATGTCGACGTGTATCCATCCCAGGCGTTCGTCTTCGGATCCCTGACGGTCATCATCACGGGCGCGTATCTCGTCACGGTGGGGCTGGTCTCCAACCTCCTCGGCTTCCTGGCGGTGGCGACCAATCTCCCGCTGAAGACCCTGGGCGTCACCGTCGCGCTGGTCGGCTTGGCGATCGTTCTCCTCTCGGAACAGCTTCGTCAGAGGTTGCGCTTCTTCATCAGCCGCCATCTGCACCGACCCTCCTACGACTACCGGCAAGTCTGGTCCGCCTTCACGCAGAGGACGCGCTCCCTGATCGACGAGGAGGCCTTTTGCCGGGCCGTCACCCATTGGGTCTCCGAGACATTCTCCACATTGTCCGTCAGTCTCTGGTGCTTTGACGCCGGCAAGGAGCGCCTCACCCTCGGCGGCTCGACGTCGTTGCCCGCCTCGACGCCTTCCGCGGCTCCGTCGGGCCCCTGCACCCCCGAGGAACTGGCACGGGCCGTCGGCGAACTCCGGGCACCCGTCAACATCGACCTCGCGAACGAACCCTGGGCCGAGGCGCTCCGGCAGCTCCACCCCAGCGTCTTCCCGCATGGCGGCAACCGGGTCGCCGTCGCGCTCCACGCCGGCGAGCAACTCCTGGGAATCCTGGTCATCGGCGATCGCGTCGGAGGCGTCCCCTTTTCCGCCGAGGACTTCGACCTGCTCAAGTGCGCCGCCGACCAGATCGGGTCGGGCCTGCTCGGGCTGCAACTCTCCCGGCAGCGGGTTCAATCCAAGGAATTGGAGGCGTTCCAAACGATGTCCGCCTTCTTCGTTCATGACCTAAAGAACACGGCATCCACACTGACTCTTACGCTGCGCAACCTTCACCAGCACTTCAGTGATCCGGCTTTCCGGGAGGATGCGCTTCGGGCCGTCGGGAAAAGTGTTCAACATCTCAATGATCTCATTGCCCGATTGACTCGACTGCGGCAGGAATGGGGCGTTCAGACGGCGCCAGGGAGCCTCGCGGTGATCATTGAAGCCGCGTGTGTCGCGTCGGGTCAGGATCCAAAAATTCAAGTCACCAAGGATTTCGGCGATGTTCCTCCGGTGCTCGTCGACGCCGCCCAGATGGAGAAAGTGATCGTCAACCTGATCCTGAACGCGCGGGATGCGATGCCCGACGGGGGGCCCCTCCATATCTCGACCCTGCGACAGGATCCCTGGGGGATCGTCAGCGTCCGAGACCAGGGTTGCGGCATGGATCCCGAGTTTGTTCGCAAGTCGCTGTTCCGTCCGTTTCAAACCACCAAACGAAACGGATTGGGAATCGGCATGTTCCACAGCAAGACCATCGTCGACGCCCATGGCGGCCGGATGGAGGTGGAAACAGCACAAGGTCAGGGCACCACCGTGCGCGTCTTTATTCCGCTGGCACCCAACTCATGAAACCCAAACTGCTCATCGTGGATGACGACGAGGAAATCCGTTCCCAGCTCCGATGGGCCCTGGCCACGGAGTACGAGGTCACCCAGGCGGGGGATCGCGCGGGGGCCATCGCCGCCTTCCGCTCGACACGGCCCCACGTGGTCCTCCTGGATCTCGGCCTTCCCCCAAGCCCCGCCGCGCCCACCGAAGGTCTGGCGACGCTGGGCGAGCTGCTCGCCGAGGACCGACTCGTCAAGGTCGTCATCGTCAGTGGCCAGGGCGAGCGAACCAACGCCCTCGAGGCGATAGGCCAGGGCGCCTGGGATTTTCTCGGGAAACCGGTGGAGATCGACGAACTGCTCGCCATCCTGCGCCGGGCCTATCACGTCGCCGGTCTCGAGCGGGACTACGCCAAACTTCAAGGCCAGCACCAGGACGACTGCTTCGAGGGGATCCTGGGAACCAGTCCGGGGATGCAGGATGTCTTCCGCATCATCACGAAAGTCGCGACCACCGACGCGCCCGTCCTCATCCTCGGAGAAAGCGGCACGGGCAAGGAGATGGCCGCCCTCGCGGTGCACCGGCGCAGCGGCCGCGGGGACGGGCCCTTCGTCGCGATCAATTGCGGAGCGATCCCCGAAGCGCTCCTCGAGAGCGAACTGTTCGGCCACGAGAAAGGATCGTTCACCGGGGCCGTCGCCCAGCGGAAGGGCCGGATCGAAACCGCCAACGGCGGAACCCTCTTCCTGGATGAAGTCGGGGAACTCCCCCTCTCGCTCCAGGTCAAGCTGCTGCGCTTCCTTCAGGGGCGGTGCATCGAACGCGTCGGAGGGCGCGAGTCGATCCCGGTGGATGCCAGGGTCCTGTCCGCGACGAATGTGGATCTGAAACAGGCCATGGCGGGTGGTCGGTTTCGGGAGGACCTCTTCTATCGAATCGCCGTGATCGTCGTCACACTCCCGGCGCTGCGCGAACGCGGCGGCGACATCGCCCTGCTCGCCCAGGCCTTTCTCCGGCGGTCGATGGCCCAGGTTGGGCGAGACGAGTTGAGATTCGATCCCGCCGCCGTCCGGGCCATCGAAGGTCATCCCTGGCCGGGCAATGTCCGCGAACTCGAGAACCGCGTGAAACGCTCCGTGATCATGGCCGAAGGCCGGCGCATCACCGCCTCCGACCTGGAACTCGCGCCCAAGGATGACGTCGGGGGCATCACGCTCAAGGACGCCCGGGAGAACCTCGAACGGGAAATGGTGCTCTCCGCGCTGCGCCGCAGCGGGGGAAAAATTTCGAGCGCCGCGGTCGATCTCGGCATCAGCCGACCCACTCTCTACGAGCTCATGGACAAACTCGGGATCAAGCGCGAGGAAAAGCCCGCTCCCTACAATCCATCGGTATCAACCTAACGAAGGGAACCTACCAAATGGAACTTACTCGCGGTCACCCCATCCCACCCGGGACTAAACGAATCGACTAAACCGATCCGACTCACTCCACTCAGTAGAATGAAAAGCGTTCCGGCACGTTGATGACGTCGGATGGCCGCACATAGAGGGACTCGGTCGACTTGCCGGAGAGCGCTTCCCTCAGATTCACGACGAGCGTCCGGGTCGTTCCATCCTTCTCAAGGCGAACCACAGCCACGCGCTTCATGTCGGCGCGGCCTTCGATGAATCCCCCGGCCTCGACGATGGCCTCCAGCACGGTCATGGACCGCGTCGACTGAACCCTGCCCGGCTTCAGGACCGCACCCGACACCAGCACCGGAAAACCGGCTGATTCCAGGCCCACGGTGACTTCCTTGATCACCAACTGATTTCCGTAGAGCTCCAGCAGAGCCTTTTCGATCTCGGCGGTCGTCTTTCCGCGAGCCTCCATGCTGCCGCCCAGTGGGAGCGCGATCGTCCCGTTGGGCTGCACGGCCTGCGCCGAATTCATCGAGGTGGCGCCTGGAAAGGTGATCCGCAGGGTATCCCCGGGCTGCGCCCCTTCCGCCACGTAGGGTTGCTTGTCCTCGTCAGTGAGTACCGTGGGCTTTGTCGAACGGCATCCAGACGCCAGGAATGCGACGAACAAACAGCCCAGAAATCCCGACGTTCGCACCCATCGCACCCATCGCACCCATCGCATCCATCTCATAGCCGGTGACAATACCCCTCCGGCTTCCCTCCCTAACCCTCCATTGACATTCACAGGCGTGGTTCATATCCCAAAGCAGGCTCTACTGTAAGCTTAAAATCATTTGCGTCTCATTCCGACTCGCTCTACACCGCCCTGCTATCCCACGTTTCAAGGGTTCGCCCATTGAATTCCCGGTTGTCCATCGTCCTACTCGCCGCCGCCGGCATCGCCGCCGTCGGGATCCTTCCGCGGGTGGCTTGCCGCCCCCCCATCCCCGCCGACGCGCCCGGCCCCGCGTCCGTTCCGGGCACCCCGCCCCCCGCCACCGACCCCGCCACCGACCCCGCCACCGGCCTCGGCCGCATCAGCCCCGAACTCGCCGCCAAGCTCCTCGCCCTCGAATCCAGGGAACGGCGGGTGGCGGAAACCACTTGGGCCGTGGAATCGCTGGCCGCCTCGTGCGGCGCGGTGATGGAATCCTTCTGGGACCGTCTCAACCGGTCGACGTCCCGTTGGGATGTCATTGAAGCATTCCCCATCGGCCGACTGACGGCGCCGACGTGGCCCACCGCGCAACTGGGAGTCCACGACATCGTCACGTCCAAACCGCGGGAACCGGGAACACCCCTCGAGTCCTCCCAATGGCTCGCGATCCTGGACTCGGTCCGCCGGGAAGGTTGGGCCCTCCTTCAGACCGAGTTTCGACAAACCCGCTTCGACACCAACCTGGCGGGAATACCGGCACGAAGCCGTTTCGATTTCTCCGCCCATTTCATCCGCGAATCTCCGCCGGCCCGCGCCACTCTCCGGGGTCCGTTGGACATCACTTGGGCGCCTCCTGGTCCCGAACGTGCCGAACCGCGCGTCGAGCTGGTGGACGCGTCGGGGATTACCCTGCGAGTCCGTTCAGGCGCGGCCCCGTTTCAAACGGTTCTTGCGACCCCGGTTTCGCCAACCCGCCATTCGCTGTCGGTCGATCCGCTCATCGCACGCGACGTGGACGGGGACGGCGGCGTCGAACTCCTCGCCATCGCGGGCAACCAACTCCATCGCCGGGGCCCGGACGGAACGTTTCGTTCGGAGCCCATTACCCCGGCGTTGGCGGGAATGATCTCCGCCGCGGTTCTCGGGGATTTCGATGCGGACGGACACCCGGATCTCCTGGTCCAAGGCCTCCGAACGCTGGAATTGGTTCGCGGGACCGCCGACGGCGGATTCTCGTCCCACCCCCGAACCGTGTGGACGGCGCCTTCCGACGTCCGGAACGTGATGACCCTGACGGCGGGTGATTACGACGGGAACGGAACGCTCGACGTCTTTTTGGGGCAGTACAAGGAACCCTACGAGGGCGGCGCCAGCCCGTCTCCGTACCACGACGCCAACGACGGCTTTCCGGCCTACCTGCTCGCCAACAACGGGGACGGGAACCTGACCGATGTCACGGAGGCTTCCCTCCCCGGCTTCCGACGGCACCGCCGGATGTACAGCGCGTCGTTGGCCGATCTGGACGCGGACGGAGACCTCGACCTCCTGACGGTCAGCGACTTCGCCGGCCTCGACCTGTACCGGAACGACGGGCGCGGTCGGTTCGCGGACGTGACCGGAACCTGGGTCCCGAATCCGCGCGGTTTCGGAATGGCCCACGCTCTGGCGGACTTCAATGCCGACGGCCTGCTGGATCTGCTCATGATCGGCATGTCGTCCCCCACCGTCGACCGCCTGGAACATCTCGGTCTCCGCCGTCCGGGCAGCCATCAAGACCCCGCGCATCGGGCGGCCATGACCCACGGCAACCGCCTTTACCTTGCCCAACCCGGGGGCGGCTACGCGGAAACCGGCCTGGGCGACTCGCTCGCCAGGTCCGGTTGGTCCTGGGGATGCGCGGCCGCGGACTTCGACAACGACGGTTTTCCCGACGTGGCGATCGGCAACGGCCTGGAAACCCGGGAAACCGTCCACGACTACGAATCCGAGTACTGGCTCCACGACCAGCATGTGGGGACTTCCGAGGAGGATTCGGCGGCGTACCTGTACTTCAAGGCGAAGATCGCGCGAACCCGTGGCCGGGGTCAGTCCTATGGAGGGTACGAGAAGAACCGGCTGTACCTGAACCGTGCGGGCGTCCGATTCGAGGAGGCCGGGCACCTGCTGGGCGTGGCCCTGGAACAGGACTCACGCAACGTCCTGGCCGAGGATGTGGACTCCGACGGTCGGGTGGATCTGATCGTGGTTTCGTTCGAAAAATGGCCCAACCCCAGGCCGACCCTGCGGGTTTTCCGGAACGAGCTGACCGACACCGGGCACTGGATCGGGTTTCGGATTCCGGGAGCCAAGCCTGGCACCCAAGTGACGATCCGCACACCCACCGGGACGGGGGTCCGACAAATCGTCGCGGGGGATTCCTACCGTTCCCAGCACTCCTCGACCGTCCATTTCGGCCTCGGAACCTTTCGGGGGCCGGTTCGGGTCACCGTCGCGGCGCCGGGGCGCGGCGGGGCGGGAGTCGAATTCGAGCGGACCCCGGGGCGTTACCATCGAATCGTGTTCGCCCCGGACGGAACAACGGTCATCGGAACGGAATGAGCTGGATCCGTTCCTTGTACCAGAGCATGTCCAAGCGACCGGCGGCGTCGAAGGTCTTGGTGGGGCCGTAGCTGAAATCGACGGGGTACCTCGAGGCGGCGCTGAGCCACTTCTTCACCTCGGCGTGGCCGTCCGCGAAGGAGAACCCGCAGGCTCCGTTGTGATACGAAGCCGGGATGTCCTGCCAATTGTTGACGTTGGGATCCGTGACGAAGAAGGCGTCGTTCGCCGAATCGGGATGTTCGTCGAGGGTCAGCCAGGTCATGGAGGGTTGGGGAACATCTCCGGTCTTGATGAACTGACGGTAGGCGCCCCCGAACGCCCAACTCTGGCCGCGGGCGGTGTTGTCGCCGGGGTCGTTGTTGGACCGGCCGAAAAGCGCGTTCATCGAGTTGCTGCGCAGGCGCTGGGTCCAACCCTTCTTGCGCTGGGCCGGGCTGACGAACTTGTCCGCGGGACATTTGTAGATTCCGACGGCGCCGCCGGTGTATTGGCCGAGGACCCCGTTCCGGACCCACGCCTCATTGGTGACGCTCTGGGCGTCGATCGAGTTGTCCGCCGCCCAGGTCATGACGTTGTTGACCCAGTTGTTGAACTTCTTCGTCGTGATCGCCTCCTGGGTTCCCGGGATGGTGAAGTTGTTCGGGTATTTCTCCTCGTAATCCCCCGTGTACAAGTGCACGCCGAGCACCAACTGCTTGTTGTTGTTGATGCACGCGATGCCCTGCGCCTTGGTCTTCGCCTTGGCCAACGCCGGAAGCAACATGCTCGCCAGGATCGCTATGATCGCGATCACCACCAGCAATTCGATCAGGGTGAAAGCCTTGGCGGGCCCGGCGATCGATTTTTGGGATTTCGGGAGGTTGAACATGGGGGTCTTGGAAGAATCTTGACCAGTTTTCGCCCGGACTCCCCCCCGGATGCAAGTGGGTTGTTGACCGCCCACCCCTTGATTTCAGGCCCGCCAACCGTGGTTTTCCCGGACCTGGACCATGGCGGCGAGGATGTTGTTCCAGGTCTCCTGCTTCGTCATGACCTTGTTCGGGAACATGCAACCGTCCCAGCAGATGTGTTGGCACTTCCGAGTCACCTTGCCGGCGTCGTCGCGGAGCCAGTACCCAGCATCCCGGGCCACGTTCAACTTGCCGTTGGGGTCGTTCACCGGGCAGTGCTTGCCCGTCTTCTCGTGATCCCCGGAGCCCTTCACGGTCGCGTCGTTCTGGGCCACGTGGAAATCGATGGTCCAGGGACGGAGCGCCGAGGTCATCTTCTTCATCGCCTTGTGAAAAGCTTCGGGTTCCCAGTGGAACTTCGGCGGCATGATGCGGTGCTCCGGCGCGTTGTACCCCAGCGTGTACAGCAGGGTGTGCGCCATATCCGCCTGGAAACCAACGACTTTTGGCATCCCAACCGCCTCCAGGGTCTGGATCATGTATTTCCAGGAATGCATCCCACCCCAGCAGATCTCCCCTTCCGCGGCCAACCGTTGCCCATGATCCTTCGCGATTTTTCCGCCCTCCTTGAAGGTCTTCGCGATCAACTGGGTGTTACCCTTCGGATCCTTGTCCCACTCGGTCACCGGGGCCGCCGAGTCGATCCGCACGATTCCGTAGGGCCGGACCCCCAGGTCCGTGAGCTTTTCCGCGATCCGACACGCCTTGCGGACCGCCGCGACCCAGTTCGCGCGCTTCGTCGCGTCGCCCATCGCCGACCCGTCGAACCAGACGGGCGCCACGACCGATCCCACCACGAACCCTTTTCCGCTGATCTTCTCGGCCAGCGCCTTGATCCCGTCGTCGGAGATGTCGATGTCGACGTGCGGGTTGTAGAGGAACAGGTCGACGCCATCGAACTTCACGCCGTTCACCTCGGCCTTCGCCGTCATATCCAGCATCGTGTCCAGGTCGATGAACGGCTCGGCGCCTGGGCTTCCCTTGCCGACGAGTCCGGGCCACATCGCGTTGTGGAGCTTGGGAAAGTTGTTCGCGGCGGCTGTACCTGTGCTCATGTTCGATCCGTGTCGTGCTGGGGTTGGGTTGGAAACGTCGGGCGTCGCGAAAACCTACCAACCGGGTCCCGCCGTGCAAGCCGCCACTCCGCGCGCTGGTGTTCGCGGTCCCCTTCCCCCAAGCTCCGTGGCCCATGAAACGCGTGGTCCTGCTCGGCTGCACCGGATCCATCGGCACCAGCACCGTCAAGGTGGCCGAGGACCTCCCGGATCGCATCCGCTTGGTCGGACTCGCCGCCGGCGGCAACGCCGACCTGCTCATCGAACAGGCCCTCCGCCACCGTCCCCAGGCCGTTTGCATCCACGACCCCAACAAGGCCGCCGCCGTCCGCGCCGCGCTCCCCCAGGACATCCGCGTCCTTCACGGACCCCAGGGACTGCTCGAACTCGCCACCCTCGCCGATGCCGACATCGTCCTCGTCGCCATCGTCGGCACCGGCGGACTCCACCCGGCGCTCGCCGCACTCCGCGCCCGAAAGGACATCGCCGTCGCTTCCAAGGAGATCCTGGTCATGGCCGGCGAGATGGTGATGAGCGAGGCCGCCCGGAACGGGGTTCGCGTCCTGGCCGTCGACAGCGAACATTCCGCCATCTTCCAGTGCCTCGACGGCAAGCCCCCGGAATCCGTCCGCAATCTCTGGCTCACGGCGTCGGGCGGCCCGTTCCGCCGCACCCCCGCCGAGGAATTTCCCCACATCACCGTCGAAAAGGCCCTGAAACACCCCTCGTGGGTCATGGGCAGGAAGATCACCATCGACTCCGCCACCTTGTTCAACAAAGGGCTCGAAATGATCGAGGCCCGGTGGCTGTTCGGGATCGGCATGGACCGCGTGCAAGTCGTCGTCCACCCCCAGAGCGTCGTTCATTCCATGGTCGAGTTCGTGGACGGCTCCGTCCTGGCCCAACTTTCGACGCCGGACATGTGCCTGCCGATCCAGGTCGCGCTGACCTACCCCGAACGCGCTCGCAACGACCGAGTCCAGACCCACTTCGCGCGACTGGGCACCCTCACCTTCGAGGAGCCCGATCCGGTCCGGTTCCCGGCCCTCACCCTGGCCCGTCAGGCGGGAGAACGCGGCGGCACGCTTCCCGCCGTCCTGAACGCCGCCAACGAAGTCGCCGTCGACGCCTTCTGCAACCGCCGCCTTTCCTTTCCCGGGATCACCTCCACCGTGGCGGAGACGATGCGCCGGCACACCCACATCCCCCATCCCGCCTTCGAGGAAATCCTCGCCGCGGACGCCTGGGCCCGCGAAACGGCAGCGGGCCTCGTCCCGGGCGCCTCGCTCGGCGCGTGAAGGGCCCGCTCCCCCTCCCTCGCTCGGCACCCCTTCCCCCGTCGCGGTGATGCCATCGCCCTCCGATTCCGTCCAACGGCCCATGCGCGTCCAAGTTCCCGTGACCGAACGCGTCCGATTGGACGGCAAATTCTTCCGAGCGGGCACCCAGCGGTTCATCGTCCGAGGTGTCTCGTATGGGACTTTTGGGCCCAACAAAGCTGGCGAACCCTTCCCGGAGCCCGCCGATGTCCAACGTGATTTCGCGCTGATCCGCGACCTGGGAGCCAACACGGTGCGCGTCTATGATCCCCCGCCGCCGTGGCTCCTGGACGCCGCCGCCGCCCACGGGCTCCGGTGCTTCGTTTCGATACCCTGGGCATCCCAGTCCTGTTTCCTCGACTCCCGCACCCACCGTCGCGAGGCCCGCACGGCGGTCGCCACGGCCGTCTGCGGATTCGCCCGGCATCCGGCCGTTTTCGCCGTCGCCGTCGCCAACGAGATCCCGCCCGACATCGTTCGCTGGAGCGGTCCCGCGCGGGTCGCCGCCTTTCTCGACGAACTCGTCGCCGCCGCGCGCGACGCCGATCCCCAATGCCTTTGCACCTACGCCAATTTCCCGCCGACGGAATACCTTCGGCCCCGGGACCTGGACTTCGTCACGTTCAACGTCTTCCTGCACGAACGCTCCACCCTCGACCCCTACCTCGCCCGTCTTCAATTGCTCGCGGGCGATCTCCCGCTGCTGCTCGGTGAATGCGGCGCCGACGCCCTCCGCGAAGGTCCCGACGGCCAGGCCCGCATCGTCTCCGACAACCTCGCCGCCACCACGGAAGCGGGCCTCGCCGGCGCCATTCTTTTCACGTTCACCGACGACTGGGTTCGCGCCGGGTTGAGGGTCGACGACTGGCGGATGGGCCTCACCACGGCGGAACGCGAACCCCGCCCCGCGTACGCGGCGGCCCGGGACCGCTTTGTGGAGCCCCGCTTTCCGCCCTCCACCCCGACGCCACGGGTCACCGTCGTCGTCGCCTGCTACAACGGCGCCGAGACGCTGCGCGCCTGCCTCGAATCCCTGCGCCAGATCGACTACCCGGACTACGAGATCCTCGTCATCGACGACGGTTCGACGGACGGCACTCCCGACATCACGATCGCCTTCCCCCAAGTCCGGACTCTTCGTCATCGGATCAACCTGGGGCTTTCGGCCGCGCGCAATCTCGGCATCCGCGCCGCCACCGGCGAAATCGTCGCGTTCACCGACGCGGACTGCGAAGTCGACAGGGACTGGCTCCGGTTCCTGGTGGGAACCCTCACGCGCGACTCCCACTCCCTCGCGGGGGCCGGAGGGCCCAACCTGCTCCCGCCCGACGACTCGGCGGTCGCCGCGGCGGTGATGGCGTCGCCGGGCGGCCCGACGCACGTGATGCTGGACGATCGGGTGGCCGAACACGTGCCGGGCTGCAACATGGCATTCTGGAAGTGGGCGCTCGACGGCGTGGGCGGCTTCGATCCGGTCTTTCAGCGGGCCGGGGACGACGTGGATCTCTG
Organism: uncultured Verrucomicrobiota bacterium; assembly: GCA_942490575.1. Taxonomy (GTDB): domain Bacteria; phylum Verrucomicrobiota; class Verrucomicrobiia; order Limisphaerales; family CAIMTB01; genus CAIMTB01. The sequence continues at coordinate 97,704 of CALNYA010000048.1, read as the reverse complement.
CTGGCGGCTGCAACGGCGGGGGTGGCGGATCGGTTTCGCCCCCGCCGGCTTCGTTTGGCATCGCCGACGTTCCACCGTGGTCGACTACCTCCGGCAGCAGGCCGGATACGGGGAAGCGGAGGCGCTGCTGGTGGCCAAGCACCCGGAACACTTCAACGCCCTCGGCAACGCGGTCTGGCGAGGTCGCATCTGCGCGGGCGGTCCCGAGGCCATCCCGTGGCGGCATCCGGTCATCCACCACGGAGTCTTCGCGACCGGACTTTTCCAGACGCTCTACACTCCGGCGGCCGACGGAATCGTCCCGTTCTTCACCAGCATCGAATACCACGCTCTTGTCGCGGTGCCGCTCCTGGTCCTGGCTTCCGGCATCGGGCCGCTGTGGCCCCTGGCCCTCCTCGCCTGGTTGCTGCCGCCGGTGCTCTGCGCGATCGCGGCGAGCCGCGCGTTTCTGCCCGCGGACCGACGGCGCTGGTGGTCGCGCCCGCTCGTCGCCCTGCTCCATTGCCTCCAGCCGATGGTGCGGGGCGGCGCCCGGTTTCGCACCCACCTGAGCGTCCGCGACGACGCCCCAAGGGTCCCTGATTCGCTTGAGGCGCGGTCCCGGGTCTACGGCGACGGTTCGGCCCGTGAACGCACCTACTGGTCGGCCGCGTGGCGTGAACGTCGCGAATGGATCGAGCGGATTCTCCAGGAACTCGAAGCCCACCACTGGCCCTGCCGAGCCGATGCCGGCTGGAGCCGGTTCGATCTGGCCGTGTTCGGATCCCGCTGGGCGTGGCTCGAGTTTGTTTCGGTCGCGGAAGCCAACCGGGACCGTTCCCAGACGCTTCGGGCCCGACTGCGCCCGCGCTGGACCCTCTCGGCGCACATCGCCTTCTGGGGGTTGCTCGGGATTCAGGGCCTCGCCTTCGGCGCGCTCGACCTGCCGCTTCGCTTCGCCTGGATCCCGATCCTGCCTCAGATCGCGATCGCCGCCGGAATCCTCCGCCAGGGCCGCGTGCTCCAATGCCGTTTCGGCGTCCTGCTCGACGACGTGGCCCGCGAGTGGAAACTGACCCCCGCCGATCCTTCCACCTCCCAGGCGAACCAACCGCCAGTCTGAAAAAGCCCGGGCCGGGACGAAGCCGAGGTGTCGCCGCGAGTTTGGCGCGGCGCGCGGGACGAATTAAAATTGACACCCCTTCGAACGCCAAGATGTCATCTCCCGAATCGTTCGCCCCCGGTCCCGCGCAGGGAATTCCTTTGTCGCGCCCGGGGAGCGCACCGGCCCAGCCAGCACCTATCAGACCCACCATGAGCGAGCGCAGGATCAATGTTGCCATCGTCGGACTCGGCTTCGGCGCGGAGTTCATCCCCATCTACCAGCGCCACCCGAACGCGAACTTGGCCGCCATCTGCCAACGGTCCCGGTCCAAGCTGGACGCCATCGGCGACGCGTTCGAGATCGGGAAACGCCACACCGAGTACCGAGATCTCCTGAAGGATCCGGACATCGACGCCGTCCACATCAACTCGCCGATTCCCGATCACGCCTGGATGTCGATCGAGGCGCTCAAGGCGGGCAAGCACGTGGCGTGCACCGTCCCGATGGCCACCTCGATCGCCGACTGCAAGAAGATCGTCGAGCTTCAGAAAAAGACCGAGCTCCACTACATGATGATGGAGACCGTGGTGTATGCGCGTGAGTTCCTGTACATGAAGGAACTCTACGAGAACGGCACACTGGGCAAGCTTCAGTTCCTTCAGGCCAGCCATCAGCAGGACATGGACGGATGGCCCAATTACTGGCCGGGCCTTCCGCCGATGTGGTACGCGACCCACTGCGTGGGCCCGGTTTGCGGTCTCGCGAATCTCACCGCCGCGTACGTGAGCTGCTTCGGCTCCGGCACGATCCGCGAGGAACTCATCAAGCACTACAACTCGCCGTTCGCGGTCGAAACCACCCACATCAAGTTCAAGGACAGCGACGTCGCGGCCCGCATCCACCGGTCGCTGTTCGACGTCGCCCGCCAATACCGCGAGAGCATCGACGTCTACGGCTCCAAGGCGTCGGTCGAGTGGCCGCTGATCGAGCACGAACCCCTCGTCCTTCATCGGGCGAAGAAGCCCGAACCCAAGATCCCGAAGCTGGTGAAGGCGCCCGACTACGCCAAACGCCTGCCCGGGCCCATCCGCCGGTTCACGACGAAGGGGGTGTATGATCTCGGCAAGAAGACCCACCTGAGTTTCACCCAGGGGGCCGGCCATGGTGGAAGTCATCCCCACCTCGTCCACGAATTCCTCTCCGCCCTCGTCGAACGGCGCGATCCGTTCCCGAACGCCCGTCAGTCCGCCAACTGGACCTGCGTCGGCCTCTGCGCCCACGAATCCGCCCTCAAGGGCGGCGCCATCGTCAAACTGCCCGCTTTCACCCAGTAAACCGCCCATCAACCCCACAGCACTCCCCTCCCCTCCGATATGAACATCAAACAAGACGGCATCGCCCCCAATGCCGGCCGGCTCCTCTGGGCCGGCTTCATGGCCATTCTAGCCGCCGGTGTCGGATTCGGCATCCGTGGCGCCATTTTCACCGACTGGGTCAAGGCCTTCAATTTCACCGGGCTCGAAACCGGCCTCATCGGCGGCGCCGGCTTCACGGGCTTCTGCTTCGGCATCGTCATCGGCGGCATCATCGTCGACCGCATCGGCTACGGTAAGCTCGTCGCGGCCGCCTTCGCCTTTCACGTTCTTTCGGCGCTGGTGGCGTTCGGAGCCACGGACGGCATGGCCACCAAGACGGCGTTCACCTACCTCTGGACCGGCACCTTCCTTTTCGCGGTCGCGAACGGCACTCTCGAAGCCGTCGCCAATCCGTTGGTCGCGACGTTGTTCCCCAACAACCGCACGCACTACCTCAACATCCTGCACGCCTCCTGGCCGGCCGGAATGGTGATCGGCGGCTTCATCCACAGCGCGCTGGCCACGAGCAGCTGGAAGCTGCAACTCGGCTGCTTCCTCATCCCCGCCGCCATCTACGGCGTCATGTTCCTCGGCCAGAGCTTCCCCAGGTCCGAGGCCTCCCAAAAAGGACTCAAGCTGGGTCAGATGCTCAAGGATGTCGGATTCCTCGGCGCCGCCATGATCGGCATCTTCGTCGCCCTGTTCGTCAAGGACGGCCTCGGCCCCCTCCTGAGCGGTTTCACGGGCAGCGAGTTCTTCGGATTCACCGCCTCGAATTCCGGCGCCACCAACACCTGGTTCTATATTTCCGCCGCCGTCGGCGTCGTGGTCTGGGCCATGTTCGCCAACGCCAGCGGCTGGGCCATGGGCGCTCCCATCCTCTTCGTCCTATTCGTTGTCCACTCCCTCGTCGGCGCCGTCGAACTCGGCACCGACGGCTGGATCCAGAACATTCAGGACGCCATCCTCCAACCCGGCGACGGCACCAAGTTGTTCATCTTCACCTCGGCCGTGATGTTCGCCCTCCGGTTCTGCGGTCACTTCATCGAACACAAGCTGGGTCTCAAGCCTCTTGGGATTCTCCTCGTCTGCGCCGTCTTGGCCTGCGTCGGCCTCAACATGGTCAGCCATGTCACCAGCTTCGCCGGAGCCCTCGTCGCCCTCACGGTTTACGCCATCGGCAAAACGTTCTTCTGGCCCACCATGCTCGCCGTCGCCTCCGACCGTTTCCCACGCTGCGGAGCCGTCGCGATCTCCATCATGGGCGGCATCGGCATGATGTCGGCCGGCCTCGTCGGATCCCCGGGCCTCGGCTACGCCAAGGACCGCTTCTCCGGTGAAAACCTTCAGAAAGCCGACGCCGCCGCGTATGCCGAATACCAGGCGTCCACCCCCAGCAAGTGGCTGATCTTCGACGAAGTGAAGGGGATCGATGGCCAGAAACTCGCCGCCGCCACCGCGGTCGCCCCCGAACAACGATCCCCGGCCGAGAAGGTCGTCGTCGAATCCTATATCGAGGGCAATCGCCAGACCCTGCGGGTCGATTCGTTCATCCCGGCCACCATGGCCGTGATCTACCTGCTGCTGCTCCTCTACTTCAAGGCGATCGGCGGTTACAAGCCCGTCCACTTGGACGGAACCGACGCCGCCAAGGCCCACTGAGGTCCGTCGAAGCTCGACGCCCCCAAATCACATCCCGGGGGGGAGTGAATCGAAGAACACCGGCGAACGGAACGTATCCACCGCCCTCCCCGTCTCAACAACAAAGCCCCGATTCCCAAAGGATCGGGGCTTTGTTGTTGGCGGGAACCACGCCGCCGGGGGGCTCGCGGTACCGTATTCGCGGCCAAAATCAATCACGCGGGGCAACGCCCGGGGGTCAATCCCCCCTCTGGGGCGATCGCCCCGCGTGTTCGTCCTAGAGGGCCCACCGAGGCTCCGGGCACGGGCCCTCGGCAGGCAACCCCATCAAAGTGGTCCGCCCGCAGTGCGGACAGACTCTGACCCGGCGCTGGGCGTCCCAAGACGCCTGAAACCATGCCCCGCGCCATCCACATACCTCCCCCGCCCCTCCCCCCATACCCCCGTATGCAGAAAACATCGCACTCGTCCCACGGCGGGAGATTTCCCCCGCCGCCATCCCCCGAGTGCGCGGAACACCGCCGCCCCTCCCGGGCGGTCATCGCCTCCTCCCCTCCGCAACCCTCCCCTCGCGAAACCCCGCTCGTCGCAAACGCGAAAACGCATCCGCCAGGAACCGAGGGTTGGGTGAACCAAGCACCCAACCCTCGTCTCCGCCCCAATCCTTGGCATCCGAAGCCGACCGCTGAACGGTCGACCGAAATTCACATCCCCCACCCGCGACTATCCGCCACGACCCGCCCCCGCGCCGGGAGATCCCGGTCAACCGGTTCGTCGGAGGAATTCCGCTTAGCACGGTCCTTGTTTACCAGTTGCCCCCACTCCAACCCAATACGACTTCCGTTCTAGCCGTCTGGATCACCTTCCCGAGTCCCCTTCCATGAACCACCCACCCGTAGCCGCGGACGTCCGTCCGCGGCTACGGTCCGACCGCTGATCCAAAAGGCGCATGGTTTCACCTTGGGGGTTCGCGAACCGTGGCGCCCACCCCCGCCCCTCGTCCTTCGCGTGATTCGCGCAACCGGCTAGGACTTTGGTCCTACCGCTGATTTACCTGCGTGCCCTTCCTTCCGGTTTCAGGCTAGGCTGACGCAGCGTGACCGCGCGGAACCGCCTCGTCCCACCCGAGCCACGCAAGGGCTTCCCTTACGAGGTCCGCCAGCTTTCCCTCGTTCGAACCACGCTCCTCCGCCTTGTCGCCCCGGCGATTCTGGTTTTCCTGAGCGGCTTCCCCATGGCCACCGCGGAGGCCGCCGCCGCGGGCGACGCACCGAATCCGGCTCCACGCGTCGCTCCGATCGTGACCGCCGCCGCGATCCACGCCTTGGACGCGTCCGAAGCCCAGCGAAAACTCCCCGCCGTCATCACCGGCGTCGTCACCTACTTCGAACCGAAGTGGGACACGCTTTTCGTTCAGGACGACACCGGCGGCATCTACGTTTTTCCCGGTACACACCGGCGTCCAAGATTCCGCCCAGGCCAACTTCTTCGGATCGAGGGTCACACGACCGGAAACAAACCCAGGAACGCCCTCAACGAGGAATCCATCGAGATCCTCGGCACGGCATCGATCCCCACTCCCGCCCCCGCGACTTCGGAGGATCTACTCACGGGCCGCTGGGATTCCCGCTGGATCGAATTCGAGGCGGTCGTCCGACGTTGGGTGCTTCGCCGCCAACGTCTCGAGGTCGGACTCGCCGTCGCCGGCAAGGAGTTCATCGCCCATTCCCCCATGATCGAAGGACGGATTCCTCCGGCCGATTTTGTCCATTCCCGGGTCCGGGTCCAGGCCGTCGCCAGCCAGTCCGCCGATGTGGATGGGAACCTGATCGAGGTCCGGGTGTTCGTGCCCGACCTCGATCATTACACCGTCCTTGAGGCACCCCCCGCGGATCCATTCGCCCTTCCCACCGTGCATCTCCCGGACCTTTCGGACGATCCCGAGGAATGGCCGGCTGATGCGAGGCGGGTCCTTCGCGGGTCCGTCGTCCATACCACACCCGGCGAACTGGTCCTCCAGGAAGGCGACGCCGGCATCCGGGTCGACATCCTCCAAAACGCTGCGATCGACGACCCGAACGGATCCGAAGACCAGCGCCCCGCGCCGCCAAAGCTTGCTCCGGGCGACTTCGTCGAGGTGGTGGGGTACCTCGCCCGGGAACCCACGCCTCCACGCCTGGTCGATGCCCAAGTCCGCGGAGTCCAACCTCCCGCCTCCTGGACGGCTCCGAACCCGTTGACCGTGACGGCCGTCGACATTCGAAAAGGCCAACCGCTCCACACCCTGGTGGAAGTCGTCGCCGAGTTCCGCGAGGAACTCCAACCCGGTGAATCCACGGGCACGGAAGTCCACCGGTGGCGTCTTTTCCAGAAATCCGAACAGTTCGAGGTCGCCCTTCCCGAGGTCCATGGTCCGGCACCCGGAGTTCGGCTGGGAACCACCCTCCAACTCCGGGGATTCATCGAGCGAAAGCCGTCCGCGTCCAATGAATTCAGCGATTGCCGGCTTCGCCTGCGTTCCGACGCCGACATCGTCGTCCTCAGCATCCCCCCCCGCCTGGCTCAATCAGGACGCCGCCCGCGTCCTCATCTACTGCACCATCGTCACGCTGGCCCTCCTCGGGTGGGCCGTCGTCCTCTGGCGCGAGAGAGGCGCTCAGCGCGCCATCAACCGCCAACTTGAGGATCGCATCAAGGCGAGGACCACCGAACTGACCCGGGCCAACCAGAATCTCGAGGAGAAAGTGGATTCCCAGCGCCGGGTCGAGACGGCCCTGCTCGAAAGCGAGGCGCGCATCCGCGCCATCCTCGAGCACAGCCCCGACGGGATCGTCGTCCTCGATCCTTCCAGCGCCCGATTCGTCGAGGCGAACGAGGCGGCCTCCTCCCTTTTCGGCATGTCGCAGGCCGATCTCATTGGAAAATGCTTCTTCGACCTGAGTCCTGTCGCGCAACCGGACGGAATCCTATCCCGCGAGGGCGCGACGAAGCACATCCACCGCACCCTCGCGGGCGGTTCCCACCGATTCGAATGGGTTCATTGCGACGTCGAGGGGCGCGACTTCCCGTGTGAAATCAATCTGGCGCTCCTTCCGCGCGAAGGCCGGACGCTGGTCATCGGAACGCTCACCGACATCACCGCCCGCCACCGCGCGGGACGCATCCGGAAGGCGATCTACGAAATCTCGGAAGCCGCCAACAACGCGGAGGACCTCACGGCCCTCTACTGCCGAATCCACGCCGTGATCCGACAGTTGATGAACGCGGAGAATCTCTACATCGCCAGCTACGACCCCGTCTCGGATCTCATCAGCTTTCCCTATTACGCCGACGAAAAGGACCCCACCCCACCCTCCCGGCGCCCCGCCCGTGGATTCACCGAGTACGTCCTCCGGACCGGGCGCCCGCTTCTCGCGGACCGCGCCGCCTGCGCCGAGCTCTACGAACGCGGCGACTGCGTGGCTATCGGTTCCGAGGCGGCTCTCTGGCTGGGCGCGCCGCTCGCCCTCCGCGGCCGTCCGTTCGGTGTCCTCGCCGTCCAGGAATACCACAACCCCAGGGCTTTCGGTCAGGAGGAGAAGGACGTCCTCGGATTCGTCGCCGAACAGATCGCCATCGCCATCGACCGGCGCAGGACGGTTGACGAACTTCGCGCCAGCGAGGCCCGCCTCCGTGAATCCGAGGAGCGGTTCAGCAAGGCTTTTCACAACTGCCAGGGCGCCCTGGCCATCGTGTCCCTCGAGAACGGCCGCTACCTCGACGTCAACGAGGGTTTCGTCCGCACCTATGGGTACTCGCGGGCGGATGCCCTCGGCCGAACGTCGCTGGACCTGAATCTCTGGCAGGAACCGGCGCATCGGGAACGGCTCTTCGAGTGCCTACGCGCCACCGGTTCGTTCCGCAACGAGGAAACCGTCATGCGCCGGCATGACGGAACGATCCTCACGACCGTCGAATCCGCCGACGTCATCGAAATCGCCGGGAGAAGTTGCGTCATCGTCTTCGCCCTCGACATCACCGCCAGGAAGCAGGCGGAGTTGGAGGCGTCGATAGCCCTCGCCAAGGAACGCGAACTGAGCCAGCTCAAGACCAGCTTCGTGTCCCTGGTCTCCCACGAGTTCCGGACCCCCCTCGAGATCATCCTCTCGTCCGGCGAGATCCTCGAACGCTACCACGACCGCCTCGCCCCCGATCAGCGCGTCCGCCAGCTTCGCGCCATCACCTCGTCCGTGCGGCACATGGCCCACATGATGAACGAGGTCCTGCTCCTCGGCCGATTCGACGCCGGACGCATGGAATTCCTGCCGGCTCCGGTCGACCTCCCGGCCTTCTGCCAGCGCGTCGCCGACGACATCCGCGCCGCCACCGACCAGCGTTGCCCCATCCGAATCGATCTCCAAGGCGACTTGGCCGCGGCCGCGGGCGACGAGGCGCTGCTCGGTCACATCTTCACCAATCTTCTCTCGAACGCGGTGAAGTACTCGCCGCCCGAACAGCCCGTGGCGTTCCGCCTCCGCCGGAGCAACACCGAGGCGATCTTCGAGATCGAGGACCGCGGCCTGGGCATCCCCGTGGCCGACCGCGCCCGCCTCTTCTCCGCATTCCACCGTGGCAGCAACGTCGGCCAGGCCCCAGGGTCCGGCCTCGGCCTCGTGATCGTCCGTCGCTGCACCGAACTCCACCAGGGCTCCCTCGCCTACGAATCGAGGGAGGGCGGTGGAACCACCTTCGAAGTCCGAATCCCATTGTGGCGACCCACGCCTTCAACCCCCTACTCCGAACCCAGTTCCTGATGAAGACCATTCTCGTCATCGAAGACGACGATCAAACCCGCGAGAACCTCCAGACCATCCTTGAGATGGAAGGCTTCCGCGCCGTCACCGCCCACAACGGAGCCGCGGGCCTCGCCGCAGTCCATCGCGACCCCCCGGACCTCATCCTGTGCGATGTCATGATGCCCGAGTTGGATGGGCACGGTGTCCTGGAAGCCCTTCGGACGACCTCCTCCACGTCGACCATCCCCTTCATCTTCCTCACGGCGCGGGGGGAACGTAAGGACCAGCGCATCGGAATGGACCTCGGCGCCGACGACTACCTCACCAAGCCGGCCACCGTCGACGAAGTCCTCGCCGCCGTTCGCAGCCGCCTCGTCCGCCATGGTGAAAAGGAGCAGGCCCTCCGCGAAAAAGTCGCGTTCCACCCCGATTTTTCCACCGCCACACCGCTCGAATCCCATCTCCGCCTCACCCGCCGCGAGGCCGAAGTCCTGCTTTGGGTCGCCCAAGGAAAATCCAACGGCGAGATCGGCGTCATTCTCGGCATGGCCGAGAAGACGGTCAAAGTCCACCTCGGCCACATCTTCGAGAAGCTCGGCACCGACAACCGGAACGCGGCGGGCGTGCAGGCGCTGGAAGTCCTCTGCCGCCAGGGCGGTGGGGTCAAACATTGACCTTTTTGACATTCATCTCTTCCCGAGAAACTCGACGGAACCCCACGGGAATCGATTGTCAAAATTTTAGACGCGACCCCATCGCAACGCCGTTTCCGCACCCTTTTTTCGCGCCACGGCAGGACCCACCTCCGGGCTGGCCCGCGCCCGCCGGATCCGTAGGCTGTTCCCCATGACTCGTTCGCGCCCCCTCGGGACCGCCACACTCGGCACGGCGCTTGTCGGCGCCTGGATCACGCTCCAGGCGGCGGCCGCCCCCGACTGGCCCCAATTCCGCGGACCCACCGGCGACGGACATAGTTCCGCCCGGCAGGTTCCCGTTCACTGGTCCTCCGCCAGCAATGTCGCCTGGAAGGTTTCGGTCCCAGGCCGCGGTTGGTCGTCGCCCGTCCTAGTCGGACAACGTCTCTTCCTGACTTCCGCCATCGGTCCGGCCGACTCCAACGACCTTCAACTCTCGGCGATTTGTCTGGATGCCGGCACCGGAAGGACCCTCTGGAAGACCACGGTTTTCAGCGAGGGCGAGGGAGCCCCCGCGCCGCATCGCAAGAACAGCCATGCGAGCCCCACCCCCCTGGTTCACGACGGCCGAGTTTACGTCCACTTCGGGCACATGGGCACAGCCGCCCTGGATCTCGAGGGCCGGATCCTCTGGCGGAACAACTCCCTCAAATACACGCCGGTCCATGGCAACGGAGGAACCCCGATCCTGGTCGGCGAGGATCTTTTCGTCAGTTGCGACGGAGGTTCCGACCCTTTCGTCGTCGCCCTGAACTGCGCGGACGGTTCGGTCCGCTGGAAGGTCGACCGGAAATCGTCCTTTCCCAGGACCTTCTCGTTCTCGACCGCGTCCTACACCGAGTCCCAGGGCCGGCGACAGATCATCAGTCCCGCCAGCGGATTCGTCGCTTCGTATGATCCCGACGACGGGCGGGAGCTTTGGCGGGCCCGGTACGGCGGGTGGTCGGTGATCGCCAAGCCCGTCTTCAGCCACGGACTGACGTTCATTTCCACGGGGTACGAAGCGCCCACCGTGATCGCGGTTCGCCTGGATGGCAGCGGCGACGTCACGGACTCGCACATCGCCTGGACCCTGCGGCGCGGCGCCCCCAACACCCCGTCCTTCCTGGTCCTGGGCGATGAGCTTTACCTCCTCGCCGACAACGGTGTCCTGAGCTGCGTCGACGCCCAGACCGGCGCCGCGCACTACCAGGAACGCGCCTGCGGCCAGAGCTCGGCATCGCCCATCCTCGCCGACGGCCGCATCTATCTCCTCGACGAACAGGGCGTCGGAGTCGTCGTCGCTCCGGGCAAGGAATTCCGGAAACTGGCCGAGAACCCCATCGGCGAGCGCACCTTGGCCTCCTACGCCGTCACGGATGGCGCGTTGTTCATCCGGTCCGAGGAGAATCTCTACCGCATCGGCGCGTCGGCGAAGCCCTAGAAGATCGAACCGATCGGCGACGCCGAGACACACGGCTCCGCGGATGAATCGCCTCCGCTAGAACCCCCCGGGCGACTTCATCGCCATCGCGAAAACATCCGGCCCCTGGCGAACCCACTTCCCACAGTCCAAAGCGGCGCATGTTCGGCTTTATCCAACGCTTGTGGGCCCTGACCGGGCCGTACCGCGGGCGCCTCTACGTCGGCATCGTCTTCGGCCTGGCGGCGGGGATCCTGGAAGCGGCGGTCCCGGCCGTCATCTCGCTGGTGTTCGCCATCATCTTCCCCGAGTCCGGCCGAGCCGAAATCGGCGGCCGCATCGAGGGGCTCAGGTCGTATTTTCCGTCGCTCGCCGACGCGCTGAACCAACAGGTGCTCCCAGGGATCGAGTTGGAAGGCGAGGGCCCGTCGGTCGGCCTGATTGTGATCGTGGTCTCGCTGCTCCCCCTCGTGGTGCTGCTCCGAGGCGCCGTCGGCTTTCTCAACGCCTACCTGCTCAATTGGGTCGCCGTCCACACCCTGGCCGACTTCCGTTCGCGCCTGCTCGATCATCTGCTTCGACTCCCCTTGCGGGTGCTCCAGAAATTCGGGACCGGCGAACTCATGTCCCGCCTCAACAACGACGTCGCCGCGCTGCACAACGCCCTCGCCAATTCCTTTGTCTCGCTGATCAAGGATCCGGTCGCCCTCCTCGCGTTCATCGCCTATCTGTTCTTCCAGTTCCGCAGCCTCACCCTGACGGCCCTCGTGGTCTTTCCCGTCTGCGTGGTCCCGGTCGTCGTGTTCGCCCGAAAGCTGCGCAAAGCCATGGAGAAGCTGCAAAGCGACGCGGCGGAGGTCAGCCAGGTCACGCACGACACGCTGTCCGGGGTCTGGCTGGTCAAAGCCTGCAACCTCGAACCCGTCATGGTGGAACGTTTCGGCCAGAAGGTCTCCGGCTACAACGATCGCTGGATGCGCGCCACCCGGGCCAGCGAACTGCCCGGGCCCCTCATCGAGTTCGGCGGAGCCGTCGGCCTCGCCGTCATGCTCGGGTTCGTCGCGCTGCGCGCCGACGCTGGGACGTCCGCGGCGACGTTCCTCACCTTCGTCCTCACCATCGTCCTCCTCTACCAGCGCATCCGTTCCCTCATCAAACTCCAGAACCTTCTGATCCAGGCCCGCGCCTCCAGCCGGCGGGTCTTCGAGATCCTCGACACTCCATCCGATCTTCAGGATCCGCCGGCGCCAAAACCCATCCGAGCCGCCGGCGCCGCCATCCACTTCGAGAACCTCGAATTCTCCTACGACGGCAAACCCGCGCTCCGCGGCATCAACCTCGTCATTCCCGCGGGTAAAATGGTCGCCTTGGTCGGCCCGAGCGGCGCCGGCAAGTCCACTCTCGCGAATCTGCTCCTCCGCTTTCACGACCCCGATCAGGGCCGGATCCGCATCGGCGACACCGACCTCCGCGAGGCCTCCCAGACCGATCTCCGCAACCAGATCGCCGTCGTCGGCCAGGACGTCTACCTCTTCCACGACACCATCCGCCGCAATCTCGAACTGGGCCGCCCCGGAGCGACCCAACCGGAAATCGAAGCCGCCGCGCGCCACGCTTTCGCCCAGGAATTCATCGTCCAGAAACCCGACGGGTACGATACGGTCATCGGCGAGCGCGGCTCAGCCCTCTCCGGAGGCCAGCGCCAGCGTCTCGCGATCGCCCGCGCCCTCCTCCGCGACGCGCCCATCCTGATCCTCGACGAGGCCACCAGCTCCCTCGACACCGAGAGCGAACGCTACGTGCAGTCCGCGCTCGAAACCCTCATGCGGGGCCGCACCAGCCTCTGCATCGCCCACCGCCTTTCCACCATCCAGCGGGCCGATCTCATCGTCGTCTTGGACCAGGGGCGGATCGTCGATCAAGGCCGTCACGAGGAACTCCTCGCCCGAGGCGGACTTTACCGCCGGCTATACGACCTCCAGTTTCGCGAGTCGGCGCCCCCTGAACCCAAGCCCGTCGCCCCCGAAGGACACCCCAAGCCATGAAATCGATTCCCCCGCGCGCGTCCCGCTTCCAATCCTTCGTTGGGACGGCGCTCGCGTTCGCCGCCACCCTCGCGTTCACCCTATCGCTCGCCGGTTGCGCGTCGAACGACGGCGACCCGTCGTCCGACAGGCCGGCGGTCCAGACGATTCCAAGCAAAGGCGGCGGACTGGTGACCGAATTCCAACCCTCGGATCCCACCACGAAGTCCGACAACGCCGAGTCCGAACCCCTGGTGCTCCCCACGAGCGGCCGAATCCACACCATCAATGCCGGGCTCCGATTCGTGGTGGTGGATTACACGCTCGGCGGCGCCCCGCCCCTGGAATCGCTGGTAAACGTCTACCGCGGCAACCAACGCGTCGGCCAGATCCGGCTCACCGGCCCCGAACGCAACGGATTCATCGCCGCCGACATCGTGGAAGGCATCCTTCAGACCGACGACGAAGTCCGCATCCACTGACCCGGATTAGGCTTCCTCGCCGCTCGTCGGGACCTTGGACGGCTTCTGGCGGTGGTAAGGACTCGAAAGATTGAAGTAGATCCCGCACAGGGGCCGGGCCGCCTCGGTCTGGCTGAGGATCACCGTCACCTGGCGGTCCAGCGCGATCCCGTGTCGCAGGCCCGGCGCGCGATTCTCAAAGGCGCGAATCGCCTTCTCCACCAGGGACCGCAGGGCCTTCTCCAGATCGGCCGGCGTCTTCTCCAGACAGACCACATAAAGGTCGTAGGTTCGCAGCGCCTCCGCGATCTCGGCCTTGAAGGTCTCAGTGGTCACGCGGGGAAGGTAAAAACCACGGCGACCAAAGCAAAACGAGAAATGCGTCCGCCCCGGGTCCATCCCACAAAAAAGCCCTGTTTGTTTGGACGCACGCCCCCTGCTTCCTGCCGTTCACACCACCCCGCCGCCGCGAGGTTCGACAGCGCGCCACGGATTGACCCTGCCCCCGGAGTGATGGTATGCGCGAAGTCATGCCGACGATGACCCATCGGACCACCTTCGCCTTGGACGAAGCCACCGCCGGGCGCCTCAAGCGACTGGCCTCGCTCTGGCAGGTCTCCCAGGCCGAGGTCGTTCGCCGCGCGGTGGCCCAAGCCGAGAACCAATCGGTCGGCAACACGCCGGATCCGATCCGGATGCTTCAGGAACTCCATGCCGCTGGCGAAGGGCTGGAACCTCGAACCGCTCGAGCCTTTCTTGCGGAGGTTCGCGAAGACAGAAAGCGTTACCGCCGTATTCCTCGCGCCTTCCGCACCAGCGTCAGGAACTCCGCCCGCCAGCCGCCCGGGTCCTCGCCGAGACCCGATTGAGCCAGGGTCAATGCGGTGTCGAACCCCCGGCCGCCGTTCCACGACGGATCGCGAAGCGCCATCCCGAAGGCCGCCACCGCCGCGGCGAACTTGAAGTCCGCATCCGGTTCGCGCTCCCGATCAGCGACCGCGATCTCTTTCAGCACGCTCTTCGATCCCTCCGGGCGCTGGTACCGCAGTTTCACCGTCAGCAGCTCCGGCGAACGCGCGAACACCCGCTCCGGCGTCGGCTCCGCCGCGACCGGTTGGTACTTCAACGGATCCACGGAACCCGGAGGCCGCACGCCGACCGGCACGATCTCGTAGAGCACGGTCACGGTCTGGCCCGCCCCGACCTCGCCCGCGTCTTTGGTGTCGTCGTTGAAATCCTCGGCCGGCATCAGGCGCTTCTCGTAGCCGATCAGCCGCCACGCCGCGACGTTCCCCGGATTGAATTCCACCTGCGCCTTGGCGTCCCGAGCCACGGTCACGAAAGTCGCGTCCTTTTGCTCGATCAGCACGCGCCGCGCCTCCTCATGCGAATCCAGGTAGTGGTAGGAACCATTGCCCTTGTCCGCGAGCCTCCGCATGAGCGCGTCTTTGAAGTTGTCGGTTCCCACGCCCAACGTGGTGAGGAACACGCCCGACTTCGCCTCGCCCTCGATCAGCCGAACCAGTTCGTCCTGATCGCTCAAACCCACGTTGAAATCGCCGTCGGTGCAGAGGAGCACACGATTCACCCCCCCGGGGATGAAGTGCTCCCGCGCCAAGATGTAAGCCCGGCGAATGCCGCCCTCGCCATTCGTCGTACCCCCCGACGCCAGGGAATCGATCGCCTCGAGGATCCGGTCCTTCTCCTCGGCCGACGTGCTCGGAAGATGCACTCCCGACTTGGTGGCGTAGGTCACGATCGCCACCCGGTCCGACGGAGCCAACCGCTTCGTCAGCGCCCGGAGCGCCTGCTTCAGTAGCGGCAAGCGTTCGCTCGGTTGCATGGAGCCCGAGACGTCGACCAGGAACACCAGGTTCGCCACCGGCGGCTCCCCTATCACAGCCCGGGCTTTCAGCGCGATCCGCACCAGCCGATGCCTCGGCTCCCAGGGGCACATCGCCACATCCGCCCGCGCTCCGAACACGTCGTCCCCGACCGGCTCCGAGTGAGCATACGGGAAGTAGTTGATCATCTCCTCGATCCGCACCGCCGCGCGGGGCGGGAAGGTCCCAGCGTTCAAAAACCGCCGCACGTTGGCGTACGACCCCGTGTCGACATCCAGGCCGAATGTCGACAGCGGTTGGGTCAAGGGCGACTCGAAGGCGTTGTCGCCGGCGTCGACATAACCCGGGTTGTTCCCGCCGCCGCTCCGGTCTTCGACTTGCGGTTCCATGAAGACCAGGGGCTGAGCCCGCCGGTAAGGGTCAGAAACCAGGCCCTGACGGAATCGCACCGCTCGCCCGGAAGCGGGTGCGGATGCCGACGGTGCGGGCGCTTCCACCCCGCCGTAGCGGGAGCGCATCAAGGGCGCGGAATCCTTGGAAAGGGCGAGGCGCGAGGAACTTGGTTCACTGGCTGACCCAGGGGCCGAAGTCGGCGCCGGTGCCGGGGAAGTCGCAAGGCCATATCGTTTCATCAGCTCCGGACTCATCGAGAACGTCTGGGGACCCTCGGTCGGTTGGGAGCCGGCCACCGGGCTCGGCCGCGAATCGGGAACATGGGGAGTGGTTGGCATCAAGCCATAGCGCCTCATCAGTTCGGGATTGCCTCCGAACTCGGCGTGTTTCGGCGCGTCCTTCCGTTCAGGAATCGCAGCCGCTGCGGCCAATTCGCCAGCCGGAGCCGGCGCTTCGATCAGGACCGGCCCGGTCGTCGACTCCTCGGGTTCCGCCCCGGCGCGCACTTCCGGGACCACCGGCATGGCGGCACTTGAAGACGCGTCCGGCAGGACCTCCGCCTTCGTTTCGTTCCCACGGGCGGCCATCTGTTTCACCGCATCCCGCGGTGCCCGCGTCGGGAGCCACCACGGCAACGTCAGGAGACTCACCGACGCCGCCAATCCCAGTCCCAGACCCAACCCGAGACGCCAACGCGAGGGCCGCGCCGGCATCGGCACGATGCGCCCCTTGTCCTCGCCCTCGGTCACCGGGACTTCCTCCCCAGCGTCCGCGGAAGACGCCGGGACAGCTTCCAGGGCTTCGGTATCCCTCGTTGCGGGAATACACGGAGAAGAGTCGCCGGAGTCACCCTCACCCGGCCTTCGGCCACCCTCTCCCGTCCGACGGGAGAGGGCCGGGGTGAGGGGGCTTCGACTCTCGCAAGTATTGACAACCGCGGCTTCCAGGTCCGGTGCCGGCTTCGACGCCGCCTCCCGCTCGAACACCTCGGTCAGCAACCCGGCGAAGCCTCGGATTTCCTCGACCTCCTGCATCGCCTCGGGGGACGCGGCGATCAGGGCTTCGACTTCCTGCGCCTCGCGCGGCGGGAGTTCGCCCAACGCGTAGGCTGTGAGCCGGGGATCTTCGGGATCGTGATTCATGGCGTGGAATGATTCGAAGTTTGTCGGCGGTTGGTTCAGAGGCTCCGTTGCAGCCGCTGTCTCAGGGTCTTGAGCGCCGTGTGGAGAATGAACCCGACGTTGGTGGCGCTCAGGCGGGTGACGTCGGCGATTTCCTGGTAGCTCAGGCCGGCCTGAAATTTGAGACGGACCACCTCGCGCTGTTGCGGCGTCAGCGTCTCGAGCAAGTCCAGGGCGAGACCGGCGGTTTCGCGTTGCTCCAGCGTCGCGGCCGGACCCGGACGATCATCGGGAGTCGTGTCGTAGGCGTCGTCCGCCAGTGGAACCAGTCGATGGGTCTTGCGTTGCACGTCGAGGGCGCGGTTTCGGCACACGGTGAAGAGCCAGGGCGCGAGGCGACCATCGAGGTGCTCCGGCGGTTGGGCGCAGAGCCGGACGAACGTGTCCTGGACCACATCCCGGGCCGAATCCTCGTCCCCCGTGATGCTGGCCGCGTATCGGGTCAGGGCCGCGCCGTGCCGTTCCAGTACGGCCCTGATCCATTCCGCCTGAGTTTGCGGTTCATCCATGCCTCGGCCCTCGTGGGCCTTCGACAGGACAACGGCCCAACCAGCGGTTCCTTAGAACAAGATTTCGGATTTCTCCATGCTCCCAGGTTGGGAGAAGCCTGGAGATTGGCCATTTTCTGGGAACAAAAAATCCGGAACCATAGGGTTCGACGTCACATCGGAGTGAAAAACGCCCTTCCGTTGGCCAATCCGCGTCCCCGAACCAAGGTCCGTAGGACCGGCCTGTCCATAGCCCGCGCCCCATCCCGGCATCACTTCCCCCCGCTCGCGAGGGTCTTTCGTCGGTAGACCTTGTCGCTGCTGCACACGTACAGCCACGCGTGCCCCGTCCCCGCGAAGGCGCAGCTCACGGTCCCCTTCTCCTGCGGCCTTGAAATCACTCCGCCCATCCGGCCTCCCGAATCGAACATCTGAAGCCCCAGGTGGGAGGTCACATAGACGCGCCCCGCCGCGTCCGTGATCGATCCGTCCCCGCCGCTGTCCGCCTTGCCCACGGGCGTGCGCAATTCCGCGAACCGCTCGCCGCCCGTCAACGATCCATCGGCCGCGACGAGGAAGTTCCAGACGTTCGTCCCGCCGTATTCGCTCACCCACAACTGACTTTGGTCCGGGCTCAGGGCGATCCCGTTCGGCTTGTTGATCCCACCCGCCGCCACGGGTGGACGCGACATCGACCGCGCCGTCAACGGCACCCGGACCACCGCGCCGGCGCCCGTGTCCGTGAAATAGAGGAAACCGTTCTTCGCGACGGCCAGGTCGTTCGGTTGGACCGACGTCGCCAGGGTCTCCACCTTTTTCGTCGCCGGATCGATCACCACGATGCGCTTCACGTTGTTGCTTCCCTCACCCTGCACGCAGGCGTACAGCATTCCGTCCGACCCAAACTTCATCCCGCTGACCTTCGGTCCATCCTTCAGCCAGGGCTCGGGCGCCCCGCCCGCCGCCGGGACCCGGTACAGCGTTCCCTTCGGCAGATCCGAGAAATAGAAGTTCCCGTCGGCATCGGCGCAGGCCGCGTCCGTGAACCCGTAGCCGCCGCCCACCAGTTCCCAGTCCCCGGGCTGACCGCCGTCGGGCAGGACCTTGGACAGCGCCTCGTCGCCCCGGAGATTGTCGCGGGTCTGGGGCTTGGGGAGGGCCGCCAACGACGGGCGCCAAAGCCAGCGGAGCGAATCGGGCAGGATGACGCCGCCGTGCTTGCCGTTGTGGGCTCCCGTCCCGAATTCGAACTTGTGATCATACCCAGCGAAGGCGAGCGCGCTGGCCATTTGCTGGTTCGCCAGTGGCCAGTTGCCGTGGAGGTTGTTCAGATCGTTCGCCCCGTCCTGGAGGAAGACCCGGATCGGCTTCCGCTCGGTCTTCCGGATCAGCGCGGGATACACGTGCCCGCCACGGATGTTGGTGAAGCTCCCGATCTGGCTGAGCACCTTGCCGAAGGAACCGGGACGTTCCCACGCGACCGTCCACGCGCAGATCCCGCCGCTGCTCATCCCGCAGATCGCGCGCATCGCCGGGTCGTCGCTGAACTTCACCTGGAACTTCGCGGCCACGAACGGCAGGAGTTCCTCGAGCAGGAACCGCGCGTAGGCGTCGCCCAGGGAATCGTATTCGAAGCTCCGATTGCTGCGATTCCCCCACCCATCCCGCGCGGGTCCGTCCCCGCCCCGGTGTCCGGGATTCACGAACACCGCGATCGTGACCGGCATCTCCCCCTTCGCGATCAGATTGTCGAAGACGATCGGCACCCGCATCTGGGCGTTCTCACCGGTGCCCACGTACGCGTGCCCGTCCTGAAACACCATCAGCGCGGCCGGCTTGGACCCGTCGTACTGGGAGGGAACATAGATCCATCCGTCCCGGTCTGTTTCGGGGAAGATCTTGGATTCGCTGAACTTGAACTCCGAAACCTTGCCTTCCGGAACACCCGCGGCCCGGGCCTTCGATTCAGCGCTCAATTCATAGTCATCCGCCGCCCGAACAAGCGACGAAGCCAAGACGAAGCCGAGGACGGCGAGACGCAGGGATTGCATCGCGGGAGTCTTACCAGCCCCGCCCTCCACGCAAGCCCCGGCTTCCGGGCTCGGGTCCCCGAGCAAGCGATGGACGGACTCTCGAAAGAAAAGGGAAGGTCATCGAATGCGGCGCCTTCGATCCAAGCTCAAGAGGTCGGCCTTCAGCCCCGTCAGGGGCGGCCGGTCTATAGCAACGATCGGACGTAAATGAATTCAAGCTCGTTAGGAGCGGCCCCTGGGGCGGCCGTCAAAGACTCCCATGGCCCTGGATCGATTTCGGAAGAATCATCGGTTGGGCCCCCCCCTACAGGGCTTGGCAGACATTTCTTGGCCGTGGTCTATCGACAGGCCGGTCCTACGGACCTTGGTTCGGGGAGAGGGAGAACCTCCAAAATTTGGACGCGAATTGGGACCATGAACGGCCAGGCAGGGAACCCTCACCCGGCGCCGCGTTGCGTCGCCACCCTCTCCCGTCGGACGGGAGAGGGGCTGGGGGTGAGGGACGGTTCATAGAGAGCGCCCCCGACAATGCATCAGATCTTTCATTGGAAAGTTCTTCGTGGTCTTCGTGAGCTTCGTGGTTCCACTCCGGGAGGGCTGGTCCCGCCCCTGGTTCCCCGCCCACAACCCCGGACTTGACGGATATCCCGTCCGGGATACCTCATTTCCATGAACTTAGAGCGTTTCACAACCAAGGCGCAGGCGGCGCTTCAGGCGGCCCAGAACCTCGCCTACCAGAATTCCAACCAGGAACTCGACTCGCTCCATCTCGCGTTGGCGCTGGTCACGGAGGCCGACGGACTCGTGGTCCCGATCCTCCAGAAGATCGGCGTCGCCACGCCCGCCCTCATCCACGATCTCCAGCGCGAACTTTCCGGCCGGCCCAAGGTGTCCGGGATCAGTTCGTCGGACCTGTTCCCAAGCCCCGCTTTCAAACGGGCCCTCGACACTTCCGAGTCCGAATCGAAGAAGCTTCACGACGAATTCGTCTCCACCGAACACCTCCTCCTCGCCCTCCTCAAGGATGGCGGCCCCGCCCTCAAGGGGATCTTCCAGAAGCATCACCTCAAGCACGACACCCTCCTCACCGCGCTCGCTCAAATCCGCGGCAACCAGCGCGTCACCGATCCGAATCCCGAGGACAAGTTTCAGACCCTCGAAAAATACGGGCGCGACCTCACCGCGCTCGCCCGCCAGGGCAAGATCGATCCCGTGATCGGGCGCGACGACGAGATCCGCCGCGTCATGCAGGTCCTCACCCGGCGCACCAAGAACAACCCCGTCCTCATCGGCGAACCCGGCGTCGGAAAAACCGCGATCGCCGAAGGCCTCGCCCGTCGAATCGTCGCCGGCGACGTCCCGGAATCGCTCAAGGGCAAACTGCTGATCGCCATGGACCTCGGCGCCATGATCGCCGGGGCCAAGTACCGGGGCGAATTCGAGGATCGCCTCAAGGCGTTCCTCAAGGAGATCACGTCCAGCCAGGGCAGGATCATTCTTTTCATCGACGAACTCCACACGCTCGTCGGGGCCGGCAAGGCGGAGGGAGCCACCGACGCCGCCAACATGCTCAAGCCCCAACTCGCCCGGGGCGAACTCCGAACCATCGGAGCCACCACGCTCGACGAATACCGGAAGCACATCGAAAAGGATCCCGCCCTCGAACGCCGCTTCCAGCCCGTTCAGGTCGCCGAACCCAGCGTCGAAGCCACCGTCGCCATCCTCCGCGGCCTCAAGGAACGCTACGAAGTCCACCACGGCATCCGCATCCAGGACGCCGCGCTCGTCGCCGCCGCCACCCTCTCCCATCGCTACATCAGCGACCGGTTCCTCCCCGACAAGGCCGTCGATCTCATCGACGAGGCCGCCTCCCGTCTCCGGATGGAACTCGACTCGTTGCCCACCGAGATCGACCAGTTGGAACGTCAGATCCTCCAGCTCGAAATCGAGCAGACCGCGCTGAAGAAGGAGAAGGACGACGCCTCGCGCGAACGGCTCAAGAAGCTCGAAAAGGACCTCGCCAACCTCAAGGAGCAGTCGTCCCGCCTCAAGGCCCAGTGGCACAACGAAAAGGCCGCCCTCGACGCCGTCTCCAAAGCCCACGGCGAGATCGAACGCGCCAAACTCGAACTCGAAAAAGCCCAGCGCATCGGCGACCTCGGCAAGGCCTCCGAGATCCAGTACGGCGCCCTGCCGGGTCTCCAGCAGAAGCTCGCCGACGCCGAGAAAGTCCTGAACGCCGCCCCCGAAGGTTCCCGCCTCCTGGGCACCGAAGTCACCGAGGAGGATGTCGCCAGTGTCGTCGCCGCGTGGACCGGCATTCCCGTCACCCGAATGCTCGAAGGGGAACGCGCCAAGCTCGTCCACATGGAGGAACGCCTGTCCCAGCGCGTCATCGGCCAGTCGGAGCCCATCCGCGCCGTCAGCAACGCCGTCCGCCGCGCGCGGTCCGGCCTCCAGGATCCCAACCGTCCCATCGGCTCCTTCATGTTCCTCGGACCCACCGGCGTCGGCAAAACCGAGCTGGCCCGGGCCCTCGCCGAGTTCCTCTTCGACGACGAACAGGCGATGGTCCGCATCGACATGTCGGAGTACATGGAGAAGTTCTCCGTCCAACGGCTCATCGGCGCTCCGCCCGGCTACGTCGGCTACGAGGAAGGCGGACAGCTCACCGAAACCGTCCGCCGCCGCCCTTACGCCGTCCTTCTCTTCGACGAGATCGAAAAGGCCCACCCCGACGTCTTCAACGTGCTGCTCCAGGTCCTCGACGACGGACGCCTCACCGACGGCCAAGGTCGGACCGTCGACTTCAAAAACGCGATCGTCATCATGACCAGCAACATCGCGTCGCCGCTGATCCAGGAATTCTCCGCCGCCGGCCACGCCACCCCCGCGGAACACGAACAACTCGAGAAGCTCGTCCAGGTCGAATTGCGCGGTCATTTCCGGCCCGAATTCCTCAATCGCCTCGACGACATCATCGTCTTCCACAGCCTCGGCGAGAAGGAACTGGCACGAATCGTCGACATCCAACTCCAACGCCTCGAAAAGCGGCTCGCCCAACAGCAACTCCAGATCGTCCTCGACGAATCCGCCCGACGGCTCCTCGCCCGCGAGGGTCACGATCCGCAGTTCGGCGCCCGCCCGCTCAAACGCGCCATCCAGGAACTCGTCCTCGATCCCCTCGCCATCAAATTGCTCGACGGCGAATTCCGCCCCGGCGACCGCATCGCCATCACCGGCCACGGAGAAAGCCTCGAGTTTCAAAAAATGTGACCGGGTCCGGCGACGCGAGCCACCGCCCTGGGAGGGCTGGAGATCGGCCGCCCCTGACGGGGCTGCGCGCGGATTTCTCGCGGGCGAATCGAGGGTGACGTTTTCGGCGACCCACTACTTATTTCTTCCTGTGGGGTGCGAACATGGATCCCGGCCCATGGAGCCAATTGCGAACTGCAAGCCCAGGAAGAATGGCCAATCTCATGGCAATACGGAAGGCAGCCCGGTGGGTGATCGAAGCCACACCCCCGGTACCGATATCACGAACGTATCCGCAACCCGGCAGGTACTTGGGGGATCCAACGGTCCGTTTCGAGGTTGATTCTCCCGTCCAACGAAAGTTCTCCTTACCGGACCACCCGTTCTCCCCGTTGACTCCCCCATGAAAGCCATCGCCCTCCTCGCCCTGTTGACCGCCGCGCCCGCCGCCCAGGCCGCCGACCCCGTCCTCCTGTCCTTCCAACGACATCAACTCTCCGACCAGTTCTGGTGCGAAGGCGCCAGTTTCGCCGACTTCGACCGGGACGGACACAACGACATCGTCTCCGGCCCGTGGTGGTACCAGGGACCCGGCTTCACCAATCGCCACGAAATCTACCCGGCCAAAGCCAGCTTCCAACTCAAGCTCGGCCCCTTCACCTCGGTCAACGTCCCCGGCTTCGAAGGCGCCCTCGGAGTCGCCAACACCTACTCGGACAATTTTTTCGCCTTCCCCCGCGACTTCAACGGTGACGGTTGGACCGACGTTTTGATCGTCGGATTCCCCGGCAAGGAAACCGCCTGGTTCGAAAACCCGAAGTCCACGGGGGGCCACTGGCCGCGTCACGCCGTCTTCAGCCAGACGGACAACGAATCACCGACGTTCGCCGACCTCACCGGCGACGGAAAACCCGAGCTCGTCTGCATCACCCAGGGCGCCTACGGCTACGCCACCCCGGACTGGAACGACACGACCCGGCCCTGGACGTGGCATCGGATCTCGCCCAACAAGAAGTACGGCAACTTCACCCACGGCATGGGCCTCGGCGACATCAACGGCGACGGCCGCCTCGATCTGCTTGAAAAGGACGGCTGGTGGGAGCAACCCGCCTCGCTCGAAGGCGACCCCGAGTGGTCGTTCCACCCGGGGCCGTTCGGCCTGGGCGGCTCCCAGATGCACGCCTACGACGTCAACGGCGACGGCCTCAACGACATCATCACAGCGCTCACCGCCCACGCGTTCGGCCTCGCCTGGTACGAACAGCGGCGCGACGGAAAGGACATCCGTTGGGTCGAACACATCCTCATGAACAAGGAGCCGTCCGAGAACCGTTACGGCGTCAAGTTCTCCGAACTCCACGCCATCGAACTCGTCGACATGGACGGTGACGGCCTCAAGGACATCGTGACCGGCAAACGCTTCTGGTCCCACGGCCGAACCGGCGATCCCGACCGCAACATGGCCGCCGTGGCCTACTGGTTCCGACTCGTCCGCGGCCCGGGCGGTTCCGTGGATTTCGTGCCGCACTTGATCGACGCCAATTCCGGGGTGGGCACCCAGGTGGTGGTCGGCGACGTCAACAAGGACGGCCTCCCGGACCTCGTGGTCGGCAACAAGAAGGGAACCTATGTCCACCTCCAGGAACGCAAGACCGTGACGCGCGCCGAATGGGAAAAGGCCCAACCCAAACCCCTCGCATTGCCGTGATCCGCCGTTCGCTTGCTCTCGTACTGCTCGCTCTCACCGGGGCCCCCGCCGTCGCCGACACACCGATCGAGCTCGGCCGCCGACTCGAACTCTTCACCGACCACCGGCTCATCGACCGCTTCGAAGGAGGCGCTTCGCTCCGACTCCACATTCCGGCGCGAGCCGGGGTCGCCCTCCGCTTCGACAAACCGTGGGAAGGTCCCTTCAGCGGGTATGTCACCGTCCTTCAGGATGGGGATCGCTACGCCATGTATTACCGGGGCCTGCCGGTCGCCGGCGCCGACGGCTCCGCCAACGAGGTCACCTGCTACGCGGAAAGCCGCGACGGAATCACCTGGTCCAAACCGAATCTGGGCCTGCACGAAATCCACGGCACGCGCGACAACAACGTCATTCCTCGCCGACCGTGCTCCGTTCTCGCACAACTTCGCCCCATTCCTCGACACACGTCCCGGTGTCTCCGCCGACGAACGGTTCAAAGCCCTGGCCGGAACCTCCGCCTCGGGCCTGCACGCGTTCGTGTCCGGCGACGGCATCCGGTGGCGCGCCTGGCGCGACAAACCGCTGATCACCCAAGGCGCCTTCGATTCCCAGAACGTCGCCTTTTGGTCCGAGTCCGAGCAGGTCTACGCCCTCTATTTCCGCACCTGGACCGGTGGCGGTTTCGCGGGCTTCCGGACTATCAGCCGCTGCACGTCCACCAACTTCGCCGACTGGTCGGCCCCGGTTCCCATGAGCTTCGGGGACACCGCCATCGAGCATCTGTACACGAGCCAGACCCATCCCTATTTCCGGGCACCCCACATCTACGTGGCCACCCCGATGCGCTTCCTTCCCGGCCGGCGTGTCCTCAGCCCGGAACAGGCCCGGACGCTGGGCGTGAATCCGAACTACGCGGGCGACGTCGCGGAAACGGTGTTCATGACCTCCCGCGGCGGCGTGTACGACCGGACCTTCCTCGAAGGGTTCATCCGCCCGGGGCCCGACCTCGGCAACTGGGCGTCCCGCGCCGGCCTTTCCGCCTTGGGCATCGTTCCCACCGGACCCGCCGAGATGTCCCTCTACAAACAGGCTCATTACGCCCAACCCGATTGCCACCTCGTCCGCCACACCCTGCGCACCGACGGTTTCGCGTCCGTCCACGGCTCCTTCGCCGGCGGCTCAATGGTGACCCGACCGTTCCGCTTCGAAGGCCGCGATTTGATCGTCAACTTCGCCACCGGCGCCGCCGGAGGCATCCTCGTTGAAGTCCTCGACGCATCCGGCAAGGCGCTCCCGGATTACAGCGGACCCAATGCGATCGAACAGGTCGGCGACGAAATCGAACGGCGTGTCCGCTGGAAGTCCGACCACGACCTGGGCCCCCTCGCCGGCGGGCCCATCCGCCTGCGCGTGACGCTCAAGGATGCGGATTTGTACTCGATTCGCTTCCGTTGACACCGCCGACCGGGCGGGTGGTCACCGGTTCCGAGACTCGACATCCGCCGTTCGTGTCCCACTTTGGTGCAGCGTCATGACCGCGTCGTTCCGATCCCTCATCGCCGGCTCCAGACTCGCCGTGGCCCTGATGGCCTGGAGCGGCGTTTGCGCCTCCGCCGCCCCTCGTCCCGCCGCACCCACGACTCCCGCCGCTTCCCCCGGGGAGATCGAGTTCTTCGAGAAGCGCATCCGCCCGGTCCTCGCCGATCAGTGTTACTCCTGCCACAGCGCACGGGCCGAAAAGCTCAAGGCCGGTCTGCGCGTCGACGGCCGTGAAACACTCCTCCTGGGCGGCGACACGGGACCCGCCGTCGTCCCGGGCGACCCGTCCCAGAGCCATTTGATCCGCGCCATCGCCTACGACGATCCAGACCTTCAGATGCCTCCCAAGACCCGGCTCCCGGCCTCGGTGGTCGAGGACTTCCGCCAGTGGATCCGTCGGGGCGTCGCATGGCCCACCACCAGCCGATCGTCCGCCGAACCGCCGGTCGCCGACGCCTCGGCCCGTGGCTTTGATCTGGAGGGGCGCCGCGCCCGTCATTGGGCGTGGCAACCGGTCCGACACCCGGAGCTTCCCCAAGTCCGGGATTCGAGTTGGCCCAAATCCGCGGTCGACCATTTCCTTCTCGCCCGCCTCGAAACCGCCCAACTCCAACCCGCCCCCCGCGCCGGACGCCCCACCCTCCTGCGCCGGGCCCATGCGACGCTCACCGGACTCCCGCCCACACCCGCGGAGGTGGAAGCGTACGTCGCCGATCCGCGCCCGGAAGCCGAAGCCTGGGCGACCGTTGTCGATCGCCTCCTCGACTCGCCGCACTTCGGAGAACACTGGGCCCGCCACTGGCTCGACAAGGTGCGCTACGCCGAAACCATGGGGCACGAATTCGATCACCCCATCCTCGGCGCCTGGCGCTACCGGGACTATGTCGTCCGCGCCTTCAATCAGGACCTTCCGTGGGACACGTTCGCGCTGGAACAAATAGCCGGCGACCGACTCCCCGAACCCCGAAGGAATCCCGCCGACGGCACCGACGAATCCCGCCTCGCCACCGCCCAGTACTGGCTCTGCCAGCAGGTCCATTCCCCCGTCGATGTCCGCGCTCAACAGGCCGAAACCGTGGACAACCAGATCGACGTCGTGTCGAAGGCGTTCCTCGGGCTGACCGTCGCCTGCGCCCGCTGCCATGACCACAAGTTCGACGCCATTTCCACGAAGGATTACTACGCCCTCCTGGGAATCCTGGGCAGCTCGCGCCACGGGTTCCGCGCGGTCGACGACCCCGCCCCTCGCCTCGCCGTGGCCGCCGAACTGCGAGCGCTCCGTTCCGGTCTGCCCGCCCGGATCACGCCATCCCTTCTCCGGACGCTCGTCGAAGACCCAGCTCCGCCCGTCCGGCCAACACTCCATCTCGGCCCGCTCGCGCTCCGACCCGAAGACGCGCGCCTCGACGACGCCGGCTGGTTCGCCGACGGCGACGCCTTCCTGCCCGACGCCGGCGCTCCGGGACTTCCCATCGTTTTGGGGGAACACGACCTCCGCATCGCGCAACCCGGATGGCGGCATAGCGGCGCGCTGGGGCTTCGATTCCAGGGCTCCCTGAGGACTCCGACGTTCACCCTCGACCGCGAATTCCTGCACCTTCGGATCGCTGGATCCGGGTCGCGGTTCGGCGTCTGCCTCGAAGGCTTCCCCCTGCTCTGCGCGCCCATCTACGGAAGCCTCCGCCAAACCGTCCGGAACCCGGATCCCCATTGGGTCACCTTGGACGTCAGCCAGTGGAAGGGACGTCGAACCTGGATCGATTTCGCCGATCTTACCGAAGGCGACCCCGCGTCCGGCCTTCCCGGCGAATCCCGAAAACCGGACGGCTGGATCGCGGTCGGTGATGTCGTCCTGTCGTCGCATAGGGAACCCCCGCCCTTGCGGGACCAGGAGGACTCCTCCCTCGTCGCGCCCCAACCGCTGCTCGAGCGCTGGGTCACCCAACCGGCCAGCCTGTCGTCCGCGGAAGCCGCATGGCTCGATGGTTTCCTCGTCCATGCCCGTTCCAACCTCACAGCCGCCGTGACCGCTCCCCTGCGCCACCTCGACGCCAAGGTCCAACCACCCGTCCTCGCCACCACCATGGCCGACGGCACCGGGGTCGATGAATCCGTCTTCATCCGCGGCAATCATCGGACACCCGGCCCAATCGTTCCCCGGCGGTTCCTGGAAGCCCTCTCCGATGAACAGACCCCGATGCCGGCCTCCAACGGCGTCGGGTCGGGCAGACTGGCTCTGGCCCACGGCATCACCGCGGAGGACAATCCGCTCTTCGACCGCGTCTTCGTGAACTGGGCCTGGAGTCATCTCTTCGGCCGAGGCCTGGTCGCGTCGGTCGACAACTTCGGAGCCCTTGGCGAAGCCCCCTCCCATCCGGACCTCCTGGACTGGCTGGCCACCGAATTCCGGCGCCTGGGCCGCGCCCCGAAACCCTTCCTCCGGGAACTCCTCCTCACGGAGGCCTGGCAAATGTCCAGTTTCGCCTCCGATCCCGACGCCTCCCTCCTCAAGGATCCCGACAACCTCCTTTTCCACAGGGCCAACATCCGGCGCCTCGACGCCGAGAGCATCCGCGACGCCGTCCTCGCAGTCTCCGGACGTCTCGATCCCAGGATTGGCGGCCCGCCCGTCCCAATCCACCTGACCGAGTTCATGGAGGGCCGAGGCCGACCGGGAAAAAGCGGTCCGCTCGATGGCGACGGACGACGCAGCCTCTATCTCGAAGTTCGCCGAAACTTTCTCTCGCCCTTCATGCTCGCCTTCGATCAACCCGTCCCAGCCACCACCGTGGGGCGAAGGTCGGTGTCGAACGTTCCCGCCCAAGCGCTTTCCCTGATGAATGATCCCCTGGTCTCAGCCGAGGCCGAACGTTGGGCCGACAGGGTCCTTCGGGAGGTGGAGGGACCCGATGCGCGGCGCATCCGCCACCTGATGGTCCAGGCATTCGCCCGGCCGCCGTCCGACTCCGAACTCCAGATCGCCTCCAACTACCTCAGGGACCAGCTCTCCAAGCCGTCGGAGGAACCGCGCGCAGCCTGGGCCGGCCTCTGCCACGCCCTCCTGAACGCCAAGGAGTTCATTTTCGTCGACTGAACGTTCCCGCGACCACCGATCCACGGCCATGTCCTATCCCTGCCAACGACTCGGCAACCCGCCCGTCTCCCGCCGCGCTATGCTCGCCCGGTGCGCGAACGGCTTCGGCGCCCTCGCCGCCGCCGCGCTGTGGCAGGATCGCGCCTTCGGCGGCGCCTCGATTGAGGCAGCCTCGACTTCAGCCCAAACCGGAGCGTCCCGAGCCCCTCATTTCACCCCCAAGGCCCGGAACGTCATCTTCCTCTACATGGACGGAGGCCCGTCCCAGATGGACACCTTCGACCCGAAGCCCCGCCTGGCCACCGACCACGGGAAGCCCTTCGCGATGAAGATGGAGCCCACCCAGTTCAACAACAACGGAGCTACCCTGGCCTCCCCGTGGAACTTCGCTCCGGGCGGACAATCGGGCCTGCCCGTCAGCGACCTCTTTCCCCATGTCCGCGCCTGCGCCGACCACCTCTGCGTGATCCGGTCCATGGTCTCGGAATTCTCCGAACACACGTCCGCGAACTACTTCCTGCACACCGGCTTCGGCCTGGTCGGTCGCCCCAGCGCCGGATCCTGGGTCTCCTATGGCTTGGGTAGCGAAAACAGGAACCTGCCCGGTTTCGTCGTCCTGAACGGCGGCCTCGTCCCTCCGGGCGGCGTCGAGAACTTCGGAAGCGGCTTCCTCCCCGCCGCCTATCAAGGCTCCCTGTTCAAGCCTGGAAAAGTCCCGGTCGCCAATGTCCAACCCGGGGAATCGTCCCCGGAAGAGCAGCGGCGCAAACTCGACCTGGTCCGAGCCCTGGACCAGTCCCTTCTCCACCGCCTCGGACCCGCCGACGCCGTCGAGTCCGCCATCGCCAACCAGGAACTCGCGTTCCGCATGCAAGCCGCGGTGCCGGAACTGGTCGGGCTTCAAGGGGAAACGGAGGCGACCCGGAGGGCCTATGGGTTGGAGGCGGCCTACACGCCCACAGCCACGTTCGGCCGGCAATGCCTCGTCGCCCGCCGCCTGGTGGAACGGGGGGTGCGCTTCATCGAACTCACCTGCCCGCAAGTGGGGGGGATCGGTGGGACCAGCACGGAAACCTCAAGGAGGGCCACGAGAACAACGCCCGGGCCGTCGATCAGCCGATCGCCGCCCTGCTGACGGATTTGCATTCCCGAGGCTTGCTCGAATCCACCGTGGTCTTGTGGGCGGGCGAATTCGGCCGCACCCCGTTCGCCCAGGGCGCCAACGGCCGCGATCACAATCCCTTCGGGTTCACCGTGTGGCTCGCCGGCGGGGGATTCCGCGGCGGCATCACCTACGGAGCGACGGACGAGTTCGGCTACAAGGCGGTTGAAAACCGCATGGAGATCTACGACCTCCATGCCACCCTCCTCCACGCCCTCGGAATCGAGCACACCCGCCTCACCTACCGTTTCGGAGGGCGCGACATGCGACTCACCGACGTCCATGGCCACGTGATCCGCGAAATCCTCGCCTGACCGGTCCCGCAGTCCCGCGGTCAGTCCAACGACAGCGCGTGGTCCACGAAGTGCGGCAGATGCGGCACGATCGTCGTGTCGGTCGCCAGGACCTTGACACCGGCCTTCAGCGCCGCTTCCCGCAGCTTCTCGTCCTCGCGGGCCGTGTAGGCCACGACGGGGATGTGGGAAGTCGCCTCGTCGGCTCGAAGGGCCTCAATCGCCGCCAGAACGTCCCCGCGCCGATTCGACAGATCCGCCACCACCAGCATCGGCCCCTCGCGGCGCGCGGCCGCGGGAAGCTCGGCGGGGTCCGCCACCGTCACCACCCGGTAGTCCAGCTCCTCGAATTTCGACGCGAGTTTGGAGCCCGGCACCATTTTCTCGTGCAACAGCACCGCCAGCGGCTTGGTCATTCCGCCACAAGGTTGGGTGTCCCCGCGCGTGAAAGCAAAAGCGTTTTAGCCGTGGAAAAAATCGCTTGTGAAAAATTTCACAACTCGCCAACGTTCACGCCCCGTTGCGGGGTCCGAATCAACACATTGACGAGGCCATTACATGGTTTCGCCAGCGCGTGGTTTTTGTGGTCTCTGTCCGGCCCACGAATTCACCAATCGTCCTCAACCGACACCCAACCCCGACCCGACCCCGACCCATGCGCGTGCTGCGAATCGCTGCCCTCTTCGCCTGTTTCTTCGGGCTTCCGCTTTTGGCCCAGGCGGCGGACTCGGCCCACGCGGCGCATTCCGGTTTGCCCACCGCCGCCCCCCAGGTCGCCCATCTCGGACCATTCGCCATCACGAATTCCATGGTCCTGACCTGGATCGTGGCCATCGTCCTCATCGCCTTCGCCCAGTTCGCCACCCGCAACATCCAGGCGGTCCCCCAAGGCGCCCAGAATTTCTGGGAATGGCTGGTCGAAAGCCTCCACGACTTCCTCGAAGGCATCATCGGCGCCGACCTGGTCAAGAAGACCTTCTGGTTCTTCGCCACACTGTTCATCTTTATCCTGGCCTGCAATTGGTTCGGCCTCATCCCCGGAGTTGGATCCATCGGTTGGGGCCACCCGGACGCCCAGGGCCACCTCGGCCACCTCAGCGACCCCCTGTTCCGCGGCTCCAACGCCGACCTGAACATGACCCTCGCGATGTCGATGGTCTTCTTCGCCTGCTGGACGGTCTGGGCCTTCCAGGCCAATGGCGCGGGTGGTTTCCTGCTCCACATCTTCGGCCCCAAGGGCGACACCACGGGCGCGCTCAAGATCCTGATGATCGGCGTGTTCATCCTGGTCGGCCTTCTCGAAGTCGTTTCGATCCTTTTCCGGCCGGTCTCCCTCAGTTTCCGTCTCTACGGCAACGTGTTCGCCGGCGAAAACATGCTGGAAACCATGGCCACCCTCAGCCCGTCGATGGGCTGGCTGCTCGCCATCCCCTTTTATTTCATGGAACTGCTGGTCGGTCTCGTCCAGGCCCTCGTGTTCATGCTCCTCACGGCCGTCTTCACGCTGCTGATCTGTCAGCACGACGAGGAACACGCCCATGGGAGTGCTCACGGCCACGCGACCGCGAAACACTGACCGGCAAACGAAAGATTGCGGCGGCCTGACCGTGGCAGGACCGCGGGGGCCGCTGCTGCAACAAAGAAAGGACAACAACAGACTATGTTCAGCCTCATGCTGGCCGAAATGACCGGTAACATCCACATCGCCGCGGCGTGCCTCGGTGCCGCCATCGGTGTCGGTATCATCGGTATGAAGGCCTCGGAAGCCGTCGGACGCAATCCCGGCGCCGCCACCAAGATCCTCGTTCAGGCGATCCTGAGCACCGCCTTCGCCGAAGGCATCGTGTTCTTCGCGATCTTCCTGACGGGAGGCAAGTAATCGTCCCAAACGGGTGCGGGCATCCCCCGCATCCCCCTTTTCCCCACCCAGCATCCCCCGGCACAGCACGCAAACGCACACGTTATGGACTCGAGCTTCTTGATGGCAGCGGCAGCTTCCGCCGGCGGCGGCGGGATGATCGGTGATACCGCCGCGACCTTCGGCGTGACCTGGCAGTTGTTCATCTCCCAGGTCATCAGCTTCTCGATCGTCGCGTTCCTCCTTCATCGCTTCGCGTACAAGCCGATCCTCACCGTCCTCGAGGAGCGCAGGCACCGCATCGCCGAGGGCCTGGCCAACGCGGAGAAGATCAAGCAGCAGCTCGCCGAAGCCGAAACCTCCCGCAAGGAGACGCTCCAGAAGGCCAACGCGGACGCCCTCAAACTCATTGAGGAGGCCCGCGGCGTCGCCGCCAAGGTTCAGGAACAGGAAACCCAGAAGGCCATCGCCGCAGCCGAACAGATCATCGCCAAGGCCCGCGAAGCCGCCCTGGCCGACTACGAGCGCATGAAGCTCGATCTCCGCCGCGAAATGGGCCGCCTCGCCGTCGACCTCGCCGCCCGCGTGACCGGCAAGGTGCTGACCGTCGAGGATCAGCGCCGTCTCGCCGAGGAAACCAACAAGCAACTCGCGGCCTGATCCGAGCCTCGCTCCCCCGCCGCTACTCAGATCCATGAAGATCACCAAGCAAGCCCGTCGCGACGGCAAGTCCCTGTTACGGGTCTGCCTGGTCGACGGTCGCCTCGACGAGACGCGCGTTCGCGATGCGGTCCGCCGAGTCATCGAAGGGAAGCCGCGCGGTTACCTCGCCACGCTCACCCATTTTCAACGCCTGGTGGAGCTTCATCTCGAAAGCCGCCGCGCCCGGGTGGAAAACGCCGTCGAAAGCAGCCCCGATCTGGTGTCCGCCGTCCAGGGCGCCCTCACCCGCCGCTACGGCCCGGGGCTCGATGTGTCGTTCGGGGTCAATCCCAGCCTCCTCGGTGGTCTCCGCATCCGCGTCGGAAGCGACGTGTACGACGGCAGCGTCAAAGCCCGTCTGGAAGCGCTGAAAGAGGCCCTCTAGGTCGACGGCCCCGAACTCCCCTCACCTACTGATTTTCTGATTCACACCGTCTCAGCCGCCCAAGCCCCCCTCCCAGTCTCGTCAACGACATGAGCACCTTGTTGCAGGACATCGAAGCCCAGATCGCCCAGGTCAAATCCGGCGTCACCCGTCAAAACATCGGCGTCGTACGCGAAATCGGCGACGGCGTGGCCAAGGTCGAAGGCCTCACCGACGCCATGATGAGCGAAATGCTCGACTTCGGCGACGGCATCACCGGGTTGGTTCAGAACCTCGAGGAAACCGAGGTCGGCGCCATCATTCTCGGCGACTACACCCACATCCGCGAAGGCCAGGAGGTCCGCACCACGGGTCGCCTCCTCCAGGTGCCCGTCGGCAAGGGGCTTCTCGGCCGCGTCGTCAATGCCCTCGGCCAACCGATCGACGACAAGGGTGCCATCAAGGAAACCGCCTTCTACCCCGTCGAGAAGATCGCCCCCGGCATCATCAAACGGAAGTCCGTCACCCAACCCGTCCAGACCGGCATCATGCCGATCGACGCGATGATCCCGATCGGCCGCGGCCAGCGCGAATTGATCATCGGTGACCGGTCCACCGGCAAAACGACCATCGCGATCGACACCATCATCTCCAATGCCCGCCTGAACAAGGCCGCCGAGGAAGCCAAGGAAAAGGACCCCAACTTCCGGCCCATCTACTCGATCTACGTCGCCATCGGCCAGAAGCAGTCCAACGTCGCCAACATCCTCCGACGTGCTCGAGGAAAACGGCGCGCTCCCCTACACCATCGTCGTCGTCGCGTCGGCTTCCAATTCCGCCACCGAACAGTACCTGGCCCCGTCCGCGGGCTGCGCCATGGGTGAGTGGTTCATGGACAACGCCATGGACGCGCTCATCATCTTCGATGATCTCTCGAAGCACGCCGTCGCCTACCGTCAGGTGTCCCTCATCCTGAAGCGGCCGTCCGGCCGCGAAGCCTACCCCGGCGACGTCTTCTACCTGCACAGCCGCCTCCTGGAGCGATCCGCCCGCCTCAATGAGGTGAGCGGCAACGGCTCCCTCACCGCCCTTCCCATCATCGAGACCCAGGCCGGTGACGTCTCCGCCTACATCCCGACCAACGTCATCTCCATCACCGACGGGCAGATCTACCTGGAAACCGACCTGTTCCTCCAGGGCGTCCGCCCCGCCATCTCGGTCGGTCTCTCCGTCTCGCGCGTCGGGTCCGCCGCCCAGATCAAAGCCATGAAACAGGTCGCGGGCCGGATCAAGGGCGACCTCGCCCAGTTCCGGGAACTCGCCGCCTTCGCCCAGTTCGGATCCGACCTCGACGCGGGCACGCAGGCGAAACTCGAACGGGGCAA
Organism: uncultured Verrucomicrobiota bacterium; assembly: GCA_942490575.1. Taxonomy (GTDB): domain Bacteria; phylum Verrucomicrobiota; class Verrucomicrobiia; order Limisphaerales; family CAIMTB01; genus CAIMTB01. The sequence goes on along the minus strand of CALNYA010000048.1, from coordinate 62,986 downwards.
GCGCATCGTCGAACTGTTCAAACAACCGCAGTACAATCCCATCCCGGTCGAGATCCAGTCCGCCGTCATGTGGGCGATCCAGAATTCGTTCTTCGATGATGTTCCCGTCGAGAAGGTGAAGGACTTCCAAAGCAAGCTCACGGAGCATCTCAAGACCCGCAAAGAGGCGCTCCTCGCCACGATCCTGAAGGAGAAAGCCTTCAGCGACGCGACCACCGCCGCCCTCAAGGCGGCCGTGACCGAGTTCAAGCAAACCTACAAATAGGCCCCGTCGCATGCCCAGCACACGCGACATCCGCCGACGCATCAAGTCGGTCAAGAACACGGCGCAAATCACGAAGGCCATGCAGATGGTGGCCTCGGCGAAGATGCGCAAGGCGCAGCAGGCCGCCCTCGCCGGACGGCCCTACGCCGCCCTGATGAACGAGGTCCTCGCCTCCGTGACCCATCATGCCGGCGACTTCACCCACCCGCTCATGGAGAAGCGCGAAGCTTCCGAGGGCTCCAAGCGCGCGCTCGTCGTCATCAGCACCGACAAGGGCCTCTGCGGTTCCCTCAACTCGAACCTCCTCCGCGAGGCCGGCCGCGCCGACGCCACCACGGTCTACGTCACCGCCGGCCGCAAGGCGTCCCAGTTCATCGGGCGCATCCGCCGCAACCTCGCCGCCGAATTCACCTACCGGGACGCGCCCCAGTTCAGCGAGGCCCGCGCCATCTCCAAGTTCGTCCAGGACCTCTTCCTCAAGGGCGAGGTCTCCGGAGTCGACGTCCTGTTCACGAACTTCATCAACGTCATGACCCAGAAGCCCGAGATCCGGGAATTCCTCCCGCTCGGCGACGTCAAAGCCTTCAACGAAGGCGGTTTCGGCAAGGCCGCCGCCGGCGCCGCCGGCGCATCCGCCCCCGCGACCGACGACTCGAAAGCCGGCAGCTTCGAGTACCTTTTCGAACCGGCCCCCGCCGACGTGTTCGCCGCCCTCCTCCCGCACTACCTGAACTTCCAGATGTTCCAGTTCCTCCTGGAAGCCAAAGCCAGCGAGCACAGCGCCCGCATGGTCGCCATGAAGAGCGCCACGGACAACGCCAAGCAGCTCATCAAAGACCTCACCCTCGAATACAACAAGATGCGCCAGGCCAGCATCACCAACGAGCTCCTGGAGATCTCCAGCGCCGCCATGGCCCTCGCCTGATCCCGGTTCCACGCGTCCCAACAATTTCCCAAGCCTCAACCCAAGAGCCAATCCCCAGAACCACGGTCCCGGACCTCTCATCCGCTGAAATCCGCGATCCGTAGTCTGAAATCCCGATTCCCGCCGCGCATGAACAAAGGCAAAATCGTCCAGGTCATCGGTCCCGTTGTGGACGTCGAGTTCACCGACAAACTCCCGGAGATCTACTCGGCCCTCAACGTCGAGTACGAACTCCCGCTCCTCGGCAAAACCAAGCTCGTCCTCGAAGTCCAGCAGCACCTCGGTGACAGCTGGATCCGGGCTGTCGCCATGTCCACCACCGACGGCCTGAGGCGCGGCATGGAGATCATCGACACCGGAGCCCCCATCTCCATGCCCGTCGGCGAAGGCGTCATGGGCCGGGTCCTCAACGTCAACGGCGATCCCGTCGACGAAAAAGGCCCCATCAAGGCCGACAAGCGCTACCCGATCCACCGGCAGGCGCCGACGCTCGTCGATCAGAACCCCTCCCCCACCGTCCTCACCACCGGCATCAAGGTCATCGATCTCATCTGCCCCTTCCTCAAGGGCGGCAAGGTCGGCGCCTTCGGCGGCGCCGGCGTCGGAAAGACGGTCGTCATCATGGAGCTGATCAACAACATCGCGAAGCTCCACGGCGGCATCTCGATGTTCGCCGGGGTCGGCGAACGCACCCGCGAAGGCAACGATCTCTACAGCGAAATGGTCGAGGCCGGCGTCATCAAGGTGAAGAAGGACGCCAAGGGCCATCCCGTCCTGGGGGATGACGGTCTCCCCATCCTCGAGGAAGGTTCCCGAATCGGCCTCGTCTACGGCCAGATGAACGAACCGCCTGGAGCCCGCCTTCGCGTCGCCCTTTCCGCCCTCGCCGTCACCGAATACTTCCGTGACGAGAAAAACCAGGACGTGTTGCTCTTCATCGACAACATCTTCCGCTTCTCCCAGGCCGGTTCCGAGGTCTCCGCGCTCCTGGGCCGCACTCCGTCCGCGGTCGGCTATCAGCCCACCCTCGCCTCCGAGATGGGCAACCTCCAGGAACGCATCACGTCCACCAAGAAGGGCTCCATCACCTCCTTCCAGGCCGTCTACGTTCCCGCCGACGACTTGACCGACCCCGCGCCGGCCACCACGTTCGCGCACTTGGACGCCACCATCGTCCTGGAACGTTCGATCGCCGAGCTGGGGATCTACCCCGCCGTTGATCCGCTGGCATCCAGCAGCCGAGCCCTCACCGCCGACATCGTCGGGGTCGAGCACTACGAGGTCGCACGCGGCGTCCAGCGCGTCCTCCAGCGCTACAAGGATCTCCAGGACATCATCGCCATTCTCGGCATGGACGAATTGTCGCCCGACGACAAGCTGACCGTCTTCCGCGCCCGAAAGATCCAACGGTTCCTCAGCCAACCGTTCCAGGTCGCCGAGGTCTTCACCGGCCGCTCCGGCAAGCAGGTGCCCGTCGCCGACACCGTCCGCGGCTTCAAGGAAATCCTCGAGGGCAAACATGACAACGTTCCCGAGGCCAACTTCTACATGAAGGGTGGCATCGACGAGATCAACGAAGCCTCCTGACCCCGGGTCCCTCCTTTCATCGACCGGCCGAAGATCCTGATTCCGTCCCAACCGCCTAGCCCCCAAACACCCGATGGCCAACCAGCTCAAACTGGAAATCGTCACACCGGAGGCCAAGATCTACTCCGAGGATGTCGACATGGTGACCCTGCCGGGCGTCGAGGGCGAGATGGGCATCTACCCGATGCACGTCCCGCTCCTCACCCAAGTGGCCGCCGGGGAGGTCATCGCCCTGAAGGAAGGGCGCGATTTCCACCTGGCCGTGGGCGAGGGATTTGTCCAGATCACGGGCGACCGCGTCGCCATCCTGACGGATATGGCGATCCAGGCGGATGACATCGACGAGAACAAGGCCGAGGAGGCTCGCAAGCGCGCCGAGGCCCGTCTCTCCGAGAAGCTGAGCGACGAGGATCACGCCAAGGTCAAGGCCTCGCTGGCCAATTCCATGGCGCAACTCAGGGTCAAGCGCCGCGGCCGGAGTTCCTGATTCCAGTCACTTTCGGAATCCCAAACCGCGCGGAGAAACCCTCCGCGCGGTTTTCCATTTTTTAAGGTCGAACGTTTTCCCTTTCGATCCCTATCGCCGGGCGACGGTGGACGGATGGTCCTTGGACGAGTCGGGTCTCTCGACCGGACGATTTCCCACGGCTCGCGGCCCGGCCTCGCCACATTGCCAATTCCCGTACCCTCGACGAGACTGGGCGGCGTGAATCGCATCCAATCGTTGCGCGGGGCGATTAGGTTCGCGGCGTTGCTACACTTAGTCCTCGCGGCCCGCTTTACCGTGGGAGCTTCCGAGGCGCATTGGGACAGGGATCCGATTCGGGTCGGCTTGCTGACGGCCTACCGGGGAGATCTCGCTTCGAAAGTCGTGATCTCCGGCGACCACGCCTTCGTCGGAGCGGGCACGATCCAGGTCATTTCCTTGAAGGACAAGACCCAGCCCATCGTGGTTGGCGACTACGGGGATTACACTCGGATCGAGGGTGATCTGGTCCTCGCCGGAACGGTCCTCTATGCCGGACGCGGCCCCGGAGGCCTCGAAATCGTGGATGTCTCGGAGCCGACTCGCCCGCTTCGGCTCGCTCAATTTGGAGACCATGCCCGCGCGGTCGCCGTGAACGGGAACCGGGCCTGCATCAACACGCTGAATTCCATCGTGCTCTTGGACATTGGCGAACCAACCCACCCCAAGAAACTGGGGGAATGTTGGATCACCGCCCTCGGGAACGCGCCAATTCGAGGTCTGGCGATCTCGGGCGATCATGTCTTTGTCGCCAATTCGTCCAACGGATTGGCCGTGGTGGACTTCCGCGTGCCCACGGACCCCCGCGTAGTTGGCGCATTCGGCACGAGCGGAAGCGCGGTGGGAATCAGACTGGTGGGGACAACCGGGTACATCGTCACCACGGAGCCCGAGCTGGAGATATGGGATCTCGCGAATCCGAGCGAACCAAGTCGGATCGGCCAGATCGCCACCACCGGAATCCCCAGTGGAGTGACCGTCGAGGGAACGCTCGCCTATGTGGCGCTTGGAAGCGCGGGAATGGAAATCGTGGATGTTCGGGATCCCTCGCAGCCCGGCAGAATCGGCGCGTTCCAAATCCCGTCGACGACAGTCAGTGACATCGCGGTCCATTCAGGAGTGGCGTGCGTCGCCGGCCTGGCCATGGGCACATACGTCGTGGATGTCACCGAACCTTCCCACCCGCGGTCCTTGGGCGGCACTCTTTCAGCGAGATCCAGCCACGACATCGCGCTTGCGCCACCCTACGCGTACCTGGCCTCGGCTCGCCTCGGCCTCCAGGTGATCGATATCTCCGATCCCACCCAACCGCGGTTGATCGGACAGTGCGAGGACGCGTCGAACGCCAGGAAGCTTGTCCTTGATGGTCACCACGCGTATGTCGCCTCGTCCACCGGGACGGTCCATGTCGTGGACATCACCGATCCGACGAATCCCGTGCGGATCGCGGGATGGGAAACCCTGGGTGGAACCCTGGGAATCCGCGTGAAAGACGGGCTGGCGTATGTCATGGCGGGCACTCGGGGCGTGCAGGTCACCGACGTTGCCGACCCGGCGAATCCCCGGATCCTCAGCGCGGATCTCCCTGTCTGGACCACGGTCTACCCGCGCGATATCGCCGTGGTCGGTCGGCACGTCCTCATCACCGACCGATTCGCCGGCATCCGGGTTTTCGATGTTCGCGATCCCTCGAAACCCCGACTCCAGACAACGTTTCCCGCGCCGGGCGCCACTTCCATGGCGGTGTCAAGCACCCACGCGTATGTCCTCGTGGAGGTCTCCCTGACCACCATCGATATCTCGAATCCGGCATCCATGTTCATCACCGACCAACGGCACCCGGCCTTGGCTCCCAGCGGTGTCTCCATCGGCGGGAACTTTGTGACGGTCTTCGATTCCAACCACGCCGTGACAGTTTTTGATATCTCGGTCGCGGATTCCCCGAAGCAAGTGGGATGGAGTCCCACGATATTCCAACCCTACGGCGTCGCCATCGACGGCACTCGGGCCTACGTGGCCATGAATCCGTGGGGCCTCGAAGTGATTGATTTCAGCCGTCAGTCGCATCTTCAAGTGCTGAACCGATCCGAGGACATGTTCGCCGGCGTCGCGGTGTTCGTGCAGGATACAACCGCCTACTTCGTCGATATCGACCAACTATTCCGGATTGTCGACGTGGGCGATCCCGCGCAACCCAGGACACTCGGATCCACGCCCTACCAAGGCTTCTTCCCCCTATCAACCGTCGTGTCGGGCGGCCACGCGTTCATCGCGGGTCAAGGCGGACTCGCTGTCGTGGACATCTCCGACCGGTCCCAACCGAAATTCGTTCAGCGGATCAATATGTTGGTACAAGACGCCACCCTGGCCACCGCGGGCAACCTTCTGTACATGGTCGCAAGTCCCTCTTATCCCTTGTACGAATCCCAAAGAGGGAATGATGGATTCCTGGTCTATGATATCACCACCCCATCGAATACAGTTCGTCTCAGTCGACTCAAGACGACCGGTCATTCACACGAGGTGGCGGTGCGCGACACCCACGGCTACCTGGCGGACGGCCCTGGTGGCCTGGCGGTTCTCGATCTTTCCAATCCCCTCGAAACAACCGTGATCCATCGCGTTCCCGACACCAGCGGCGCGATCCGAGTCACCTTGTCGGATTGTTGCGCGTTCGTCCTGGGGACTCCCGATGGCGTCGCGATCTTTGACATCACGGATCCGGTCGCCCCTCGTCGACTTGGCGCGTTCGCGCAAGATATCAACGACACCAGTGGTCCCGTCTCCCCACACCTAGTAAACTTGGCCCTACTCGGAAACCTCGCCCTCGTGGGTTCCGGTTGGGGGTCTATTGGACTTTTCGACGTGAGCGACACCTCCAACCCCGCGCATATCGGAAATTTCACGTCGGACCTAGCTTTTCTGTTCGGCCCGGGATCGGTCTACAAAGACAGCGTCTTGATTCTTAGCAACGGCCCCCCGCTCGCCTTTCGGCCTGTATTCCGCTCTTGGACACGTGAGGACGACGCGTTGAGGATCCATTGGCTGGCTCCGCGGGGGACACGCCTCCAAGCCTTGTCGCCCGAATCTCCTGGCGGTTGGAAAGACATCCCTGGCAGCCGGAATGCCACCGAGATGACGCTGCCCGCCACATCCATCCACCAAGCCTTCCGACTCACCAGCCCATGAAAGCTCCGCTGGGCTGAGCTCAGGCGCCTCCGTACGCCTCCATCCCGACGCACGAGCAGACGAGGTTGCGGTCGCCGTGGACGTTGTCCACCCGGCCGACCGCCGGCCAAAACTTCCAGTCCCGTAGTCCCGGCACGGGAAAGGCCGCCTGTTCGCGGCTGTACGGGCGGTCCCACACGTCCCCCGCCACCACGTCCGCCGTGTGCGGCGCGTTCTTCAGCGGGTTGTTCTTCGCGTCCATTTCGCCACGTTCCACGACCATAATTTCCGCGTGGATCGCGATCATCGCGTCACAGAACCGGTCCAATTCCGCCCGCGGTTCGGATTCCGTCGGTTCCACCATCAAGGTCCCCGCCACCGGCCAACTGAGTGTCGGAGCGTGGAATCCGTAATCCATCAGGCGCTTCGCCACGTCCTCGGCCGTGACTTTCTTGAACTGGCGCAGGTCGAGAATGCACTCGTGGGCCACCACGCCCCGGGCTCCCCGGTAGAGAGTCGGGAAATGGTTCTCCAGGCGCTTCGCCACATAGTTGGCGTTGAGGATCGCGACCTTCGTCGCCTCCGTCAGTCCGTCCGCCCCCATCATGGCCACGTACATCCACGGTATGGGAAGGATGCTGGCGCTGCCCCAGGGCGCCGCGCTCACGGCGCCTATCGGGGAGTCTCCAACCAGTTTCACCACCGGATGGCCCGGAAGGAACGGCGCCAGATGTTTCGCCACGCAGATCGGCCCGACCCCCGGGCCCCCGCCCCCGTGCGGAATACAGAACGTCTTGTGGAGGTTCAGGTGGCAGACGTCCGCGCCGATGGCGGCGGGATTGGTCAAGCCCACCTGGGCGTTCATGTTCGCCCCATCCATGTACACCTGCCCGCCCGCCTCGTGGACGATCGAGCAGATCTCCCGAATCGACGCCTCGAAGACCCCGTGGGTGCTCGGGTAGGTCACCATCAGACACGCCAGTTCCGCCGCGTGCCCCGCCACCTTCGCCCTCAGGTCCGCCACGTCGATGTTCCCCTCCCGGTCGCACACCACCGCCACGACCCGCATCCCCGCCATCACGGCGCTGGCCGGATTCGTCCCGTGCGCGCTGGTCGGTATCAAACACACCGTCCGACCGGACTCCCCCCGGCTCCGGTGCCAGGCCCGGATCACCAGAAGTCCGGCGTACTCGCCTTGGGAACCCGCGTTCGGCTGAAGCGATACGCCCGCGAATCCGGTGATCTCGGCCAGCCAGGTTTCCAGGTCCCGGAACAACCGCAGGTACCCCTCGACCTGGTCCAGCGGGACAAACGGATGGATGCGCGCGAACTCGGCCCAACTCACCGGAAACATCTCCGCCGCCGCGTTCAGCTTCATGGTGCATGACCCCAGCGGAATCATGCTGTGACACAACGAAAGGTCCCGGGATTCCAACCGCCGGAGGTACCGCTGCATCTCCGTCTCGCTCCGATGCCGGTGGAAAACCGGATGCCGCAGATACGGCGCCACCCTTTCCGGCGGATCGACCCGCTTCGGGATCACCGTCGCCACGCCGAAGTCCGGGGCCTGGTCCCCGTTCAGGATTCGCAGCAGGAGATCCACCTCGGCCTCCGTGGTCGCCTCGTCCAGGGCGATTCCCACCCGCGTGGCGTCCACCCGACGCAGGTTGATCCCGTGCCCGGCGGCCAGGGAATGCACCGACGAGGCATCCCCGACCTCCACCATCAGCGTGTCGAAAAAGACCTCGGTCAATACCCGGCGGCCGAGACGTTCCAAGCCCGCCGCCAACCGCGCCGTCAGCCCGTGGACACGGCTGGCGATTCCCCTCAAACCCTCCGGCCCATGGTAGCAGGCGTAGGCCATCGCCATATTCGCCAGCAACGCCTGGGCCGTGCAGATGTTCGACGTCGCCTTCTCCCGCCGGATGTGCTGTTCGCGCGTCCCCAGGGAAAGTCGCAAGGCCGGCCTCCCGCGCGCGTCCTTGGAAACCCCCACCAGGCGCCCCGGCAATCCACGTTTCATCGCGTCCCGGGTCGCCATGAACCCCGCGTGCGGCCCCCCGAATCCCAAGGGGACCCCAAACCGTTGGGCGCTCCCCACCGCCACATCCGCCCCCATCTCCCCAGGCGATCGAACGAGTGTCAGCGCCAGCAGATCGGTCGCGACCACCACCAAAACCCCGGCCGCGTGGGCCGCCTCGATGAATCCCGACAAGTCTCGAACCGTTCCGTCGGTCGCGGGATTCGATACGAGCGCGCCGAACAGACCCGGTCCGAACCGGCGCTCCGCCAACGGACCGATCTCCACTCGCAGGCCCAACGCCTCCGCGCGCGTGCGCACCAGGTCGATGTTCTGCGGATGACAGTCCTCCGAGACGAAGAACCTGTCCCGACCGTCGCCCCCCGCTTCGCCCGCCTTCAGCCGGTGGCACATCATCATGGCCTCGGCGCAGGCGGTGGCCTCATCCAGGAGCGAGGCGTTCGCCACGTCCAGACCGGTCAGGTCCGCCACCATCGTCTGGAAATTGAGCAATCCCTCCAGGCGGCCTTGGGAAATCTCGGACTGGTAGGGCGTGTACTGGGTGTACCAGCCCGGATTCTCCAGGATGTTCCGCTGGATCACCGGGGGCACGAGGGTGTCGTGGTACCCCATCCCGATGAAGGACCGGAAGACCCGGTTGAGTCCCGCGATCTCCTTCAGTCGCGAAAGCGCTTCCGACTCGGAGAGGGCCCTCGGGAGGTCCATCGGCCTCCCGGACCGGATCCCCGAGGGCACGGCCGCATCCACCAACCCGTCGAGGGTGTCGAATCCGCACACCCGCGCCATGTCGACCATCTCCGCCGGCCTCGGTCCAACATGGCGGCGTACGAAGGAATCCGTCGGGTTCAAGGCAACTGAATCAGGCATGGATTTCACAGTGGGACTGGAGGCGGGGAAACCCGGTGGCACGCGTTCGACCCCTCGGGCCGGCGCAAAATACCGCGTCGCCAAACGGAGGCAAGCGCATGGATCCGAATCCAGCGCGGCTTCCCTTGGCGGATCACGCCAAAGCCAATTCGACCAGACGTTCCTGGATCTGCCCCGTCCACCGCGTGGAGTAGCTGAGAACCCGGTAGATCTCCTCCAGCCGGGTCAGCGGCAACGCGGATCTCCGTTCCTCGGCGCCCTCGGGCGGCGCCGAGGCCCAAACCCCGTTCATCCGCTCCAATTCCTCCCCGAGGGCGCGTTCGCGGGCCGAAACCCGCCCCTGCAATTCCTTCAGCTTCGCCACCCACCCCATGCCGTCGGTGAACAAGCGAACCTTCAGCATCGGCGACGTCACCCGGCTTCGCTCCGACAGAAAGCCGTCCACGTCCCGGCACAACTGCCCCACCTCGACGAACAGGTCCATCGTCCCCGGTGGAATCTTCTGGATGTCGCTGGGTTTGTGCCCGAGCTCCAACTCGATCAGATGAAGCAATCGCGCCCGCGGCTCCCGCAAAACCTGGTAGGCCTCGTTCAATTCCGCGTACCGCCGGCCCGCCTCCGCCCTCACCGTCTCGGCCGCTTCATGGTGCCGGTCCGGATGCGTTTCCGCGGAGATCTCGACAAAGCGTGAACGAAGGCTCTCGGAATCCAGCCACGGCCGCCGGGTCTCGCCCAAGCGCGAAAAAAAATCGGCCCCCCTCGGATGGTGACTCATCGGAAAAGACTCGGGTCCGGGAGTTCGAGGCGCCCGATCCTTCCGCGAGTCCGGAACAACCCCGCCGGAGAACGGAAAGGCCGGGCAAGCGTTGGGAAAGGAACTCCCGGCGTCACGCGCTGAAACTCTCCCCGCACGAGCAACTTGTCGCCGCGTTCGGGTTCGTGACTTTGAACCCGCCCCCCTGGAGCGCATCCAGGTAGTCGAGTTCGGACCCGGTCACATAGAGGGCGCTCTTGGGATCGACGACCACCTGAACGCCGACCGATTCGACGAGGATATCCCTGTTTTGAGGCCGGTCCTGAAGGTCCATCTTGTATTGCAATCCGGAACAGCCACCCCCCACCACCGCGACACGGAGAACCCCTTGGGGACGCCCCTGCTTCTGAAGCAAACCCCGCACCTTGTCGGCGGCGGAGTTCGTCAGTCGAATAAGGCGCTCGTCCCCCCGTCGGAACGCGGCCGATGGGGCCGCCGCGCTTGTGGCCGCTGCCGTTCCTGCAATCATTGGGCCGAACGTAGTGAGGCACCCTCCCACCGTCAACCTCGCCCCCCTCTCCCGGAACGAGACGACCCCGGGGCCTGCAGACCCCGGGGTCATACCCCTTGCCGCGCCGGCCGTGGGCCCCTCCACGGCTTGGGCACGACACCCAAATCGATTCCCGACCCCTCCCCGACCCGCCGACTCGCCGTCCCGCCCTTCCAAGGTGGCGCCGACTTTCCAGTCGACCTCGGCCCCTTCCAGATCCCGTGGATCCCCTTGGATCCGGCCTCCCGGTTCGGCCTTCCGAACCCGCCTCCGACCGCCCTTCTTTACTGCTCCCGAATCACGGAATCGTCAACGGGAACGCCTGCCCGTCGCTTGTCCCCGGCTTCGCAATCCACGCTCGGCGGACACCTGCTTTTTGACCCTTCGGCATCAGCCCAACTCATTCATCATCCAAAAAGCTCGACCCCGGCGGCGACTGGGCTCCGGAATCGGGCGGCTTCGAGTTCGCCTCCAACCCCTTGCCGACATGAATTCCCTGTATCCAAAAGACGTCACAACCCGTCAACATCCTCCAGAAAGGTGATATTCCACCCCAACCTCGCCCAACCGCCCCGGGAACAACCCCTATCGTTCGCGAACGGAATCCTGTCCGGCCGCGCCGTTCCGTTTTTTCGCGCCTCGGGCTTTTTGGCTTTACGATGAGACAATCTACTGAGTGTCCCAAGAGGGAACAGCAAGCTCCCCGGCCCGGGAGCCCTGCTGGGTCCAGCGTCTTCGCCAGGGTCGCGGCGCTGGTCCTTTCCCTCGCGCCCTTCCTGTTCCTGGACGTCGGTTGTTCCAAAAAACACTACCACGACGCCGCCGACCGGCAGTCGTACCGGATCCTCCAGGATTTTGAGCAACAGTTGTTCGCGAAGACCAACGCCTTCACCATCGACACCGTCTTCTCCGGCCGGGATCCCAAGACCGTGTCCCCCGCCGAGATCCTGGAGAACCGGCAGGCGACCAACCAGCGGATCCTCCACCTCAACGAGGTCCTGGACCTCGCCATCCGCAACAGCCGCGAATACCAGACCCAGAAGGAGCAATTGTACCTGGCGGCGCTCAGCCTGACCGGGGCCCGGTTCGAGTTCTCCCCCCAGTTCTTCGCCGAATCCACCGCCGACGTCTCGGGCACTCCGAGCGGAGCCCAGGCGGGAAGGGTCCGCACCCAGGTGGGGGTCGATCAACTCCTCGCCACCGGCGGCCGGCTCAGCGTGTCCCTCGCGAACGACCTCCTTCGGTACTTCACCGGCTGGTCCTCCGTCGGCAATTCGTCCCGCGATTCCGCCATCAACATTCTTTCCGTCAACCTGAGCCAACCCCTCCTTCGGGGGTTCGGCCGCAACAGCCCCCAGGTCGAGTCGCTCACCCAGTCCGAACGAAACGTCGTCTACGCCATCCGCTCGTTCACGCTCTACCAGCACCAGTTCGCCGTCGACATCGTCAACAACTACTTCGCGCTCCTCACCCAGAAGGACAACGTCCGGAACAATTACACCAACTTCCTCCGTCGGGCCTACCTCACCGATTACACCGACGCCCGGACCGACCGAGAACGCCGCTCCTCGGTCGACGACGCCCGCGCGTCCGAACTCTCCGCCCGGAACGGTTACGTCAACTCGGTCGCCGGATACCTCAACAGCCTCGCCTCGTTCAAACTCCGCCTCGGCCTGCCCATCAGCGAGGGGGTCTACCTCGAGGATTCCGACCTCGAGGACCTCGTCAGCACCGGGCTTATTCCCGTCGACCTGGACCGCGCGGCCGGTTTCCGGATGGCCATCGAACACCACATGGACATCCTCAACGCCATCGATCGTTTCGAGGACATCAAACGCAAGGTCCGCCTCGCGGCGGACGCCTTGAAGCCGGGATTGCTTCTCACGGGCGGCGCGTCGCTCCAATCGGAAGGTCCCTACGACTACGCGAACTTCGACCTCCAAAATGTCCGCTACTCGGCGGGACTCTCCCTCGACCTGCCTGTCAACCGACTCCGGGAGCGCAACACCTACCGCGCCTCGCTCATCAATTTCGAATCCTCCATCCGCTCGCTCGGCCTCACGCTGGATAATTTCAAGGACCGCATCGAGGAGGGTTTGCGGACCCTCGAACAGCGACGACTGAACTACCTCAACGCCAAAGCCTCCCTGGAGGTCGCCGAACGCCGCGTCGAGATGAACGACATGCTCTTCACCGCGGGCCGCGTCCAGGTCCGCGACGTCCGCGAAGCCCAGGACCAGCTCATCTCCAGCAAGAACGGGCTCACCCAAACCATCACCGCCTACGCCCAAACCCGGCTCCAACTGCTCCTCGACGTCGGCATCCTCCCCACCGACCAGCCCAAGTTCTGGCTCCAGGACACCCTCACGGACCGACTGACCCCCGAAATGCGCGGCCCCGGGCCCCTGCAGATGCCGGACAACGAACTCATTCCGCCCGACCGGTTCCTCGAACCCGTCCCAGCACCCGCACCCGCACCCTGAACGACGATGTCATTACCCTCCCTTTCCACCGTCCGTTCCCTGATCCTCCGGCGCCCCGTCCTCCTCACGGCCGGCGTGGCCATCCTCGGACTGATCCTCCTCTCCTGGGTCTTCCGACCCAAGACCGTCAGCGCCGACACGGCCTTCTTCGAGGTTCGCCGCGGCGATTTCACGGTTTCCATCGTCGAGGGCGGCACCTGGAGGCCGTCAACGAGGTGAGCATCCGCAACGAAGTCGAAGGCACCTCGCGGATCATCTACATCGTCCCCGAAGGGACGTTACGTGAAGAGGGGATCTGCTGGTGGAACTCGACTCCACGCAGGCTCAGGACCAGGTCAACCAGCAGCAAATCGCCTTCGAGAAGGCCCAGTACGCCTTGCTCTCCTCCGAGAAGCAATTGGACATCGAGCGCAGCATCGTCGACAGCCAAGTGCGCGCTGCCGAACTCAAGCTGCAATTCGCGAAGCTGGACCTGGACAAATACCTGGAGGGTGAGGCGAGGGTGGAACTGCTCACCGCCTCCAACAACATCACCAAGACGGAAGCCCAGCTCAGCATCTCGACAAGTACACTAATGGACCGAGGAACCTCGCCGCCAAGGGCTTCGAAACCAAGCAACGCGTCGATCGCGACCGACTCAGCGTGACCAACCAGGAACTGACCCTGCAGATCCAGGCGATGCAGCCAGATCTGGATGATCGAGAACTTCGATCACGTAAGCTCCGACCGAGTTCGAATCCGCCGTCGACGAGGCGAGAAGGATCTCGAGCGCGTCAAGCAGCAGGGCGAACGGCGCATCGCCCAGTACGAGGCCGACCTGATCACCCAGTCCAACACGCTCGCCCTCAACGAGCGCAAGCTCGAGCGGGATCGCAAAAACCTCAACGCCACCAAGATCTTCGCTCCCCAGGACGGACTCGTGGTCTACAACGTCTCCGAAAACCGCTTCTCCAGCGAATCGCTCATCGAGGAGGGCGCCACCGTCCGGAATCGCCAGGAACTCATCAAACTCCCCGACGTGTCCCGGATGAAGGTCACCATCAAGGTGCACGAGTCCCACGTCAACATGGTCCAGGCCGGGCACCCGGCCTTCGTCGTCCTCGATTCCATGCCCGATCAGCGAGTTCCGGGCGTGGTCGACAAGGTGGCGCTCCTGCCCGACGCCCAGAGCCGCTGGGGCAATCCCAACCTCAAGGTTTACAAGACCGAGGTCCACATCACCGACCGATTCCCGGACGTCAAACCGGGCGTCTCGGCCCGGGCCGAGATCATCATCACCAACATCAGCGACGCCCTCTCGGTCCCCATCCAGGCGGTGACCACCTTGAAGGGGCAGCAGGTGGTCTACGTCCTCCGACGCGGCGCGACCCCAAACCCGTTCCGGTCGAAGTCGGCCTGTACAACACCCGGTTCATCGAGATCACTCTCCGGGCTGAAGGAGGGGGATCACGTCCTCCTCTCGCCGCCTTTCGACACCCAGGAGAAGGACCTCGAGGGGGCGATCCTGGACCGAGGAGCGACCAGGAGATTCTCACCAACGCACCGCCGCGACCGACCATCACCACCCGGAGGGAGGCGCCGGGTGAGGAGGGAGCCGCCGGGGTTGCTGAAGGCGGTCGCCCCGGCACCGCTCCGGGTGGAGCCCAGATGAATCCCGAGCAGATGCGTGCGCAGTTCGAGGAGATGCGCAAGCAGTTCGACAAGGACGGTGACGGCGAACTCTGAACGACGAGGAGCGGCAGGCGATGCGGGCCGAAATGCAGTCGCGATTTCCTGGCATGGGCGGCGGCGGACAACGGGGTGGCGGTCAGCGTGGCGGTGGTGAGGGGGCGCTGAAGGTGGCGCGGGCGTGCGCGGCAACGGGCGGCGGTGGACAGCGTCCGCCAGAGTGACGCACGCCCGACCTGGAGACCCTACCGCGAACCGACCATGAGCACCGGGACCGACCAGGAACTGATGATCCGCATCCGCGGCCTCGAGAAGACCTACGAGATTGGGCGGCGAGAACCGGGTGCGCGCCTTGCGCGGCGTCGAATCTGAAGGTCGAACGCGGCTCCTACCTGGCCATCATGGGCCCGTCCGGATCCGGCAAATCCACGATGCTCAACATCCTCGGATGCCTCGACCGCCCATCCGCCGGCAATTACTGGCTCGGAGGCGAGGACGTCTCCCAAATGCCCGACGACCAACTGTCCGAGGCTCGAGGCAAGAAGATCGGTTTCATCTTCCAGTCCTACAACCTGATCGCCCAGCTCACCGTGCTGGAGAACATCCAGGTGCCCCTGTTCTACCAGGGCAAGACCTCCGACAGTCCCAAGAGCGCTGCGTGGAACTCGCCGAGCTGGTGGGGCTCAGCGACCGGCTCGATCACCGGCCCAACCAGCTCTCCGGCGGCCAGAGGCAGCGCGTGGCCATCGCCCGGGCCCTGATCGGCAAGCCCGCCATCCTGCTGGCCGACGAACCCACCGGCAACCTGGACTCCAAGACCGGCGCCGAGGTCCTCGACCTGATCGATCGCCTGAACGAGCGAGGGCAAGACCATCGTCCTCGGTGACCCACGACGACAACGTGGCCGCCCGAGCCCAGCGGGTCATCCACATGAAGGATGGCCTGATCGATCGCGAGGTCGTCAACCGCCCCCCGCGGCCCACCCAAAACGGCCCCGTCACCGCGATGATGATCCGCTTTCAGTTCATCAGCACCGTCAAGCTCGGCATCAAGAGCCTGATGCTCCACAAGCTGCGGTCGGCGCTGACCATGCTCGGCATCATCTTCGGCGTCTGCTCGGTCATCGCCATGCTCGCCATCGGCGAGGGCGCCTCGTTCGAGGCCCAGGAGGCCATCAAAAAACTCGGGTCCAACAACATCCTGCTCCGCAGCGTGAAGCCGCCCGAACAGGCCCGCGCCCAGACCGGCGGCGGCTCCCGCGGCAGTCAGCTCAAGTACGGCCTCACCTACGTCGATGGCGCCCGCCTCCAGACCACCATCCCCGGTGTCGTCCGCGTCCTCCCCATGCGGATCATCCGCGAAAACGTCCGCTTCGCCCGCAACGAGATCCCCTGCCAGGTCATCGGCACGCTCCCGTTCTACACCGAAGTGGTCGGCGCCGAGCTGGTGCGGGCGGACGCTTTCCTCGCCCACTCGGACGAACAACACCAGAACAACGTCTGCGTCATGACCGTCGGCCTGGCCCGCGCCTCTTCCCCTACCAGGATCCGCTGCAGCACTCGGTCAAGATCGACCAGTTCTACTACCGGGTGGTGGGCATCGCTCCAGGAGCCGAGCGACGGACGACCAACGCACCCAGGCCGGCCAGATGGAGGGCGAACCGCTCGACAACAACGTCTACATCCCGCTCGTCCACGTCTCGCAGCCCGCTTCGGCGAGATGCTCATTCGCCGCTCGGCCGGCAGCTTCGAGGCCGAGCGCGTCGAGCTCCACCAGATCACCGTCCAGATGGAGGACATCGCCGCCGTCGAAACCGCCGATCCCCAGATCAGACGCTGCTCGACCGGTTTCACGATCAGAACGCGACTACGAGGTCATCGTGCCGCTGCAGTTGCTGCGCCAGGCCGAGCAGACCAAACGCATCTTCAACATCGTGCTCGGCTCCATCGCCGCCATTTCCCTGCTCGTCGGCGGCATCGGCATCATGAACATCATGCTCGCCACCGTGACCGAGCGCACCCGCGAAATCGGCGTCCGCCGCGCCCTGGGCGCCAAACGCCGCGACATCACCACGCCAGTTCCTCGTCGAAACCGTCGTCCTCTCCGTCGGCGGCGGACTCATCGGTGTCGTCGTCGGCGTCCTCACCCCCTTCCTCGTCTCTCAACTTTCGGACATGAAGACCATCGTCACCGTGTGGTCCGTCGTCCTCGCCTTCGGAATCTCCGGCGCCATCGGCATCGTCTTTGGCCTCTACCCGGCCTCGCGCCGCCGCCCAACTCGACCCGATCGAAGCCCTCCGCCACGAGTAGCGCGCTCCGCAATCAATTCGTGCGATCCGACCCGGTTCGCGCCAGAATCCGGGCGTGATGATCGCTCGGATCGCCCCGGCATCGTATAGCGCGAGAATCCCGCCGGAAGCCGCCGGCGCCTCGGGCATCGCTTCGACCCAGGACCATCACCACCCTCCTGGGGCCATCCCTCCCCCCCCCAGGCGGTCCCCGCTCCGGGCCTTCGTTCCCTTCCTTCCGCTCCTGGCGGTTCACGTTTCCGGATTCGCCGCGGACCACGCCCAGTTCGGGCAAGCGTGGTCCCGCAACATGGTTTCCGCCGAGGCCCCTTTTCCCGCTTCGTTCAATCCCAAGACGGGCGAGAACATCCGCTGGTCCGCGCGCCTCGGCACCGAAACCCACTCGACCCCCATCGTCTCCCGCGGCCGGGTCTTCGTCGGGACCAACAACGGGGAACCCCGCGACCCCCGCCACGCCGGCGACCGGGGGGTCCTCATGGCGCTCGAGGAGGACACGGGCCGCCTCCTCTGGCAACTGGTGGTCCCCAAGCGGGTCGAGGACGTCTACTTCGACTGGAAGAACGCCGGCATCTCCTCGACGGCCACCGCCGAAGGCGATCGCGTCTACGTGGTCGACAACCGCGGTGTCGTCCTTTGCCTCGACGTCCACGGGCTCGCGAACGGAAACGACGGCCCCTTCCGCAACGAATCCATCTACTACGCTCCCCAACCCACCAACGATCTCGCCCAGGGCGCGCCCGCCGCCTTTCTTCCCGACGGTTCGCTTCGCGACTCCCCCGGCGTCCCGGCTCCGAACCGGGTCGAACTCGGTCCGCTGGACGCGGACATCCTCTGGTTCTTCGACCTCACCAGCGGCGCCGGCATCTGGTCCCACGACGCCTCCCACAGTTCCATCCTGATCCGCGGCGACCATCTCTACCTCAACACGGGGACCGGCGTGGACAACACCCACCGGCGGATCCGACGTCCCGACGCCCCAAGCCTCGTCGTCCTCGACAAGCGAACCGGAAAATACCTCGCCCGGGACCGCGAGGGGATCGGCGCCAACATCTTTCACTCCACCTGGGCGCCGCCCGCCCTGGCCCGGGTTCAGGACCGCGACCAGATTCTTTTCGCCGCGGGGAACGGCCACCTCTACGCCTTCGAACCCTGGGAGACCGCCGCGCCGGATTCCCAGGGAATCTCCCCGGCCAGCCTGCGCAAGGCGTGGGTATTCGACTTCGATCCGGAGGCTCCCAAGACCGACGTCCACCGCTTCCACCTCAACAAGCAGGAGGGCCCCAGCAATTTTTACGGCGCTCCCGTCTTCCATGAGGGCCGCGTCTACCTCGCCGGGGGTGGAGACCTCTGGTGGGGCAAGAACGCCGCCTGGCTCAAGTGCATCGATCTCCGCACCGGACAACCCGTCCTCCAATGGACCAGCCCCGTCGTCCGTCACACGTTCTCCACCGCCGCCGTCCACCAGGGCCTCGTCTTCGTTTCGGATTGCAGCCAGAACCTCCACTGCGTCGACGCCGAAACAGGCCGCCGCCTCTGGACCCACGAGCTTCAGGGCGAGACATGGGCCTCGCCCTTCGTGGCCGACGGAAAGGTCCACCTCGGTACCCGCCGGGGCGTCTTCCATATCCTCGCCGCCGGCCGCGAGAAGATCGAGTTGGCCACCCTGAACCTCGGAAGCCCGATCAGCGCCACCACCGTCGCCGCCAACGGGTTCCTGTACGTCGCCACCATGACCGACCTGCACGCCATCGGCCCCCGATGAACCCTCCCCCGGCCCGCATCCTCGTCGTCGACGACACCACGGAGAATCTCCAGGTCGTTTCGACCATTTTGCGGGGTGCCGAGTTCGCGGTCAGCGTCGCCCGCTCGGGTTCGCAGGGACTGGAAATCGCGCAGCGCCTCCCTCCCGATCTCATCCTCCTCGACCTGGTGATGCCGGAAATGGACGGCTTCGAGGCGTGCCGGAGGTTCAAGGCGAATCCCGCCCTGCGCGAAATCCCCATCATCTTTCTGACCGCCAGCCGCGAAGCCGCCGACATCCTCAAGGGATTCGAACTCGGCGCCGTGGACTACGTGACCAAACCCTTCAATGCGGCCGAACTGCTCTCCCGCGTCCAGACCCACGTCCAACTCCGCGCCGCTCGACTCAAGATTTCCACCCTCGCCCGGCAACTCGCGCGCTACCTCTCCCCGCAGGTCCACGAGATGATTTTCTCGGGGGAACGCGAGGTTCGACGCGAAACGCGCCGCCGGCCGCTCACCGTCTTTTTTTCCGACATCGTCGGGTTCACCGCCCGCACCGAGGCGATGGGCGACGGGGAACTCGCCTCCTGGCTGAACGATTACCTCGACGAGATGGCTCAGGTCGCCCAACGCCACGGAGGCACTCTCGACAAGTTCATCGGGGACGCGGTCATGGTCTTTTTCGGGGATCCATCGAGCTCCGGCCCCGAGGAGGATGCTCGCCGCTGCCTGCGCATGGCCGGCGAGATGCTGGAAGCCGCCCGCCGCCGCGAGACCCTGATCCGCATCGGAATTCACTCCGGCGAATGCGTCGTCGGCAACTTCGGAAGCGAGGAGCAGGTCAACTACACCATCATCGGCACGGTCGTGAACGTCGCCTCCCGCCTCCAGGCCGCCTCCCAACCCGGCGGGATCCTCCTCTCGGAGGCCACCCGAAACCTGCTCGGCCCCGAGTTCCAGTGCGACGACCACGGCCCCGTCACGCTCCGCGGCATCGCGCGCCCCGTCCCGGCATTCTGGGCCGCCTCGCCCGCCACCACCCCAGCCGAATCGTCCCCATGATGTCCACCGGCTCACTGACCCTCTCCCGCAAGATCACCCTTCTGCTCGCCAGCCTCGGGGCGATCCTGATCGTCGTCACCGTGATCGCGTTCGTGCGCCTCGGCGAAGTCGAGGGCAGGTACGTCCGCATGTTCGACAAGGACGCCCGCGCCCTCCTCGTCATCCCACGGATGAACGTCAACGTCCACAATGCCGCCCGCCTCACGTTCCAGAAAGCAGGCGCCGCGACGCCTCAGGAAGCCGCCCGCCTCGACCGCGAAATCGCGTCGATCCGCGCCCGCATGACCGAGGACATCCTCGAACTCCGGCAGTCCGTCCCCAATTTCGACTCCGCCGCCGCCGACATCCTGCGAGCCTTCGACAGCCTCCTCCTCTCCGCCACCCGAACCCTCGGACAGATCGGCCCCGCCGACCGCGCCCGCGCCCTGTTCCAATCCGATTTCGGCCCCCGCCTCGACCGGCTCCAGAACTACTTCCAAGCCCTCAGCCAGCACATCCGGGCCAGTATGCTCGACGGCGCCAAGACCCGCGAAGCCACCGCCAACCGGGTCATCCGCCGTACCCTCTTCGCCTCCGTCCTCGCTCTCGCCGCGGGTCTCATCCTCGCCCAACTCTGGGTCTGGCGCTCCATCGGCAGGCCCCTCAACGACCTCGTACTCTCGGTCCGCCGCCTCATCGCCGGAGACACCCACCTCGATATCCCAGGCGGCGGTCGCACCGACGAGATCGGGCTCCTCGCCTCCGCGCTGGGCATTTTCCGCGGAAACCTCGTCCAGAAGAAGCAACTGGAGGAGGAGGAGCGCGAAACCCTCGTCCGACTACAGAAAAGCGAATCGCAACTCGCCAACCGCGTCGCCTTTCAGAAGGCCCTGATCGACACCATCCCCTATCCGATCTTCATCAAGGACGCCGACGCCCGGTTCGTCGGCTGCAACCGCGCCTACGAACAGGCCTTCGCGACCACGTCGGCTCATCTCAAAGGCAAAACCGTCCTCGACCTCGAGTACATCCCCCCGGAGGACGCGGCTCGCTTCCACATCGAGGACCAGGAGGTCATCGACTCCCGCGGCCGCCGCACCTACGAACTCCCCATCCTCTTCGCCGATGGCGAACCCCACGTCACCCTCTATTCCGTCGACGGCTTCTGCCACGCCGACGGTTGCGCCGGAGGTCTGATCGGGCTTCTCGTCGACATCACCGACCGCAAGGCGGCCGAGGAGGAACTGCGCCGCTCCCAGAATCTCCTTCAAAGCGTCACCGACAACGCCGAGGCGTTCATCTTCGTCAAGGACCTCTCCGGCCGCTACCTCTTCGTCAACCGCCTCTACGTGGATCTCCTCAAGCGCCCCGCTTCGGAGCTGCTGGGCCGCACCGTCCACGACATCTTTCCGTCGGAGTCCGCCGCCGCCTTCAGCGCCAGCGAATCGGAGATCCTCAAGGATGGCCTTCCCCGAGTCACCGAGGCGGCCACCGACGTCGATGGCAAGCCCCGCTACTTCCTGGCCCACAAATTCCCCCTCTTCGATCCGGATGGGAGGATGTACGCCCTCGCCGGGGTTTCCACGGATATCACCGAAATCAAACTGACCCAGCAGGAACTCGCCCGAGCCCGCGACGCCGCGGAGGCCGCGAACCGCGCCAAGAGCGGTTTCGTCGCCGCCATGAGCCACGAGATCCGCACCCCCATGAACGCGATCATCAACATGACCGCGCTCGCGCTGGAATCCGAACTCTCACCCCGCCAACGCCAGTACGTCTCCGTCGCGCATTCCTCGGCAAGAAGCCTCCTCGCCCTCCTCAACGACATCCTCGACTTCTCCAAAATCGAGGCCGACCGCCTCGAACTCGAAGCCGCCCCCTTCGGCCTCCGCCAACTCGTCGAGGAAGTCGCCGATTCGTTCCGCGGACGCGTCCTCGAAACCCGCCTCGAATTCGCCGCCCTGGTCGCCGACGAAGTTCCCGACGCCCTGATCGGCGACACGCTTCGCCTCCGGCAGGTCCTCATCAACCTCCTCGGCAACGCGTTCAAGTTCACCGAACGCGGCGACATCGTCGTGCGTGTCGCGTTGGCCCCGCGCGAATCGAGTCCCGCCGCCGAAGCCGAGGAGGCTCCTCCCGATCCCGGGTCGTCGATCATCCAGCACCCGTCCTCCCCGGTCGCCCTCCGATTCTCCGTCCGCGACACCGGGATCGGCATCCCGCCCGAAAAGCTCGCCTCCCTGTTCAGCGCCTTCAGCCAGGCCGACACGTCCACGTCCAGGAAGTACGGCGGCACCGGCCTCGGACTTGCGATCTCCAAACGCCTCGTCGGCCTCATGCGGGGTTCCATCGCCGTCACCAGCGAGCCCGGTCGAGGAAGCGAGTTCAGCTTCACCGCCCAATTCGGTCGCGCCTCCGGCTCCGCCGCCCCGCCCCAGGACTCCACGCTTCCAGGCGGCCTCCAGAACACCCGCGCCCTGATCGTCGAGGACAACGAGATCAGCCGCGAACTGCTCCTCTCCCTCCTCACCCGCTTCGGACTCCAGGCCGAGGCTGTCGCCACAGGTTCCGATGCCCTCAGCCGACTGCATCACCCGGGAGACGATCAACCGTTTGGACTGCTCATCGTCGACTGGCTCCTCCCCGACACCAACGGCGTCGACCTCACCCGCGAAATCCGGAATCTTCCCGGAAAGGGCGGCCTCCCGGTCATCATGGTCAGCGCCTACGCGGGAGAGGAAGCGGAGCGCTCCGCGCAATCCGTCGGAATCCATGCCTTCATCCCCAAGCCAATCACCGGATCCCTGCTCCTCGACGCCATAGTCCGCGCCACCGGACTGCGCCCCGAACTCCTCACGAGCACCCCGGCCAACGACGCCACGGGAACCCTATTCAAGGGCCGGCATATCCTCGTCGCCGAGGACAACGAAGCCAATCAGCTGGTCGCGCGCGAACTCCTCACCCGAGCGGGCGCCACGGTCGAAATCGCCGGGGACGGCGCCGAAGCCATCGAAATGGTCGCGACCGGGAAGTTCGATCTCGTCCTCATGGACATGCAGATGCCCAGAGTCGACGGCTTGGATGCCACTCGGCAAATCCGAGCGGCGCATCCCGACCTGACCCTCCCCATCATCGCGCTGACCGCGAACGCCCTGAAGAGCGACGTCGACGCCTGCCTCGCCGCGGGAATGGACGACTACCTCGCCAAACCCATCGACCGCGCCCTCCTCGTCGCCCTCCTCCGCCGATGGCTGGAGGAAAAACCGACACGCCCGCCGGATGCCGCGCCCGAAGGGGTTCCCAATGCCATTTCCTTGTCCGATCCCGCCCCGGCGACCGACGTTCCCGATGCACCGGCCGAGGAAGGCCCGCACACCGCGCCGCCCTCGCCGCTGGATGACCCGGTCAGCGACTCCGTCACCGAGCCCAGTCCACCCATCGAAGGCGTCTCCTTCGTCGCCGAGGACTCGACCTCGCTCGAATCCGGCCCCGCGTCCGACGACATCCTCCGTTCCCACAAGCCGCCCGCCGCGCCCCGGCGGCGCCCCCGACGGAGACCGGCCGTCGACCCGCAGCTTGATCTCCTGCCGACAGCCGAGCCCATCACCGAACTCCCGGCCCGTGAACTCGTCGCCTCCGGGCGCCTTCCGGGAATCGACCTCGACGATGCCATCCGACGTCTCGGACTCCCGAAAGAAGTGATCGAAACCATGCTCCTTCAGTTTGGCAGGGGCCAACGCCAGGTCGTGAACCAGCTTCGGGAAGCCATCGAAGGCGAGGACGGCGAGGCAACGCGGCGTCTGGCCCATTCCCTGGCCGGCGCGGCGGGAAACCTCTCGGCCCATGAATTGCGCCGGCTCGCGAAAACGATCGAACTCGCGGTGAAATACGGGAAGGGCAATCTGCCAGCCATGGTGACCGAACTCGGTGCCGAGGCCGCCCGGGTCTTCGAAGGCCTCGATATCCTCGCGGAACTGCGCGCCCAGTCGGCTCCTTCCGCCCAGGAAACCGCCTCCAAACCAGGCCCCGCCGCGTCAACGAACCCGCCGGATCCGGCCCTTGCCCGCCTGTTCCTGGAACTGGCCGAGAACCTGGACAACGGCGACCTCGGCGCGATCCAGGAGTCGCTGCGCGCCCTCAAGTCCGCGAATGGACGGCTCGCCGGCGACCAGGACTTCTCCCGGATCGAAGCGGAGATCGACGCGTTCAACCATGCGGCGGCGGCGGCCCTGGCCCGGAACTGTTCGGCCAGGGAGACCTAGCGGCGCTGGATCAGCCTGGAAACGGCAGTTTCAACCGCGGAAGGCTCGGAACACACGGAAGAGGAGGGATTTGGAAAGGCGATGGGTATCCTTTGGAGCGCGACCAGCGCTCGTTCCGCAACTCACTCTCATTCATTCCGTGCTTTCCGCTTTTTCCGTGGTCGTTGCCGCCGTTTTTAGGATCAGTTCAGTTTGCGCAGCCAGATGTTCCGATAGCGCACCGGGTTGCCATGATCCTGCAAGTGCAACTGCCCCATCGGCACCACACCCTGGGCGGGCGCGGCGGTGGTCGCGGTGCCTTTGATCGGCACGTGATCCTGCACCAGGACGCCGTTGTGAAACACGGTGAACGATCCGGGAACCACCTTGCCGTCCGAATCCAGCTTCGGGGCATGAAACACGATATCGTAGGTCTGCCATTCCCCTGGCTTCCGGGAGGCGTTCACCAACGGCGCCGCGTTGCCATAGAAGGAGCCGGCCTGGCCGTCCGGGTAGGTCGGGTTCTCGAAGGAATCCAGCACCTGGATCTCATAGCGCCCCTGGAAATACACGCCGCTGTTCCCCCGACCCTGGTCCTTGCCCGTCACCACCGACGGCGACGCCCATTCGATGTGCAACTGGATGTCGCCGAACTCCTCTTTGGTGAAAATCCCGCCGCTCCGGACTTCGGCGTAACCGTTCTCGACCTTCCAACCGGCGGGCTTGTCGCCCTTGGACCGCCATGCATCCAGGTCCCGGCCGTCAAACAACACGATGGCGTCCGCCGGGGGCGGCGCGCCGTGGCTGAAGGACGAGCCGGGTGTCACGACGGGGGGTTCCTTGCCCGCGCCCCGCGCGACAAGGCAGGCCCCGGCCAGAAGGCAGCTCATCACGGCTCGGATAGCAAAGGAGTGTCCACGGTGGCCCAGGAACAAGGAACGGGTTGGAGAAAACGGGTTCATAGGTGTTTGGATGGGATTCGGATGACGCAGTCGAGCATGAATCCTCCCCGGTCGAAACTTCCATTCCGAAAACCCGCTTGCATGCACCCAGCGCGCCACCGCATAACAAGCGGGCCGGTCGCGCACGTGGCGGAATTGGCAGACGCGCTACTTTGAGGTGGTAGTGCCGCAAGGCGTGCAGGTTCAAGTCCTGCCGTGCGCACCAACTTTTCTTCCCTCCCCGACACCCAAGCCGACTGAAAGTCGGCGGCACATCGGTCGCGCCGGCTCCCCCGTCGATTTCCCCCTTCCCGCTGAATCGATCAGGCGGGGTTTTGGAATTGAGATCCGCCCGACCCAAGGCGCAATCATGCGCCCATGAGATTCTTGCAGACCGGCGCACCCCGGGCCCTCCTCATCGCCCTGGCCACGTTGTCCCTCCTGACGGGTTGCTCCGGGCGGTACGTCATCACCACGACGAACGGAGCCAAAATCATCACCCCTTCCAAACCCAAGCGCGTCGAAAGCAAATACGTCTACAAGGACGGCAATGGTCAGATCATTGAGATCCCCGCGATGCGCGTCCGCGTGATCGAGCCTTATTCGAAGGAAGCCGCCGGGACGCTCCCCCGGAATCCCGACCTGCAGTAATAAGACGTTCCACGTATTTTCCGAGCAGGTCCGCCTCCAGATTCACCCGGTCGCCGACCACCCGCTCCCCCAGGTTGGTCACCGCCCGGGTGTGCGGGATGATCCAGGCCCGGATCTCAACCTCCCGCCGAACCTCGGCGACCGTCAGGCTGATGCCATCGATCGCCACCGAACCCTTGTCGAGGAAGTAACGCATCATCGAGGCCGGCGGGCGCACGTCCAAGACCCAGTCCGCGCCCGACCGCTCCCAACGGACGATCTTTCCCGTGCCATCCACATGGCCGGTGACGAAATGCCCCCCCAACCGGTCGCTCATCCGCAGCGACCGCTCCAGGTTGACCAGCGCACCCGCCTTCAGATCGGCGAAACTGGTCTTCTTCCACGTCTCCTCAAGAAGATCGAAGTGCAGCGTCCGACCGCCGCCCGACGCGGCCCGACCCGACCGCACGAGAGTGAGACAACACCCGTTCACGGCAATGCTGTCGCCCACCCGCGCACCGGCGCCTACTTTGCGCGCGTGCACGGCCATCGCGATTCCGGATTGCGTCCGTTCCACCGAAGCGATCCGACCGGCCTCTTCCACGATGCCGCTGAACATGCCAGGACTGTCTCCCGTCCCAGCGCAAGCCTTCAACCCTGATCCCCGCGCTGCCGACTGGAAGAGCGCCCACGATTGCCCCAACCTAGGCTCCGTCCATGAACCCCGACGACCCACGCGAAGCGCGACCCACCCCTTCCAAGCAGTCCGAGAGCTCCGGCGAATTGGGCCATCAGGACGATGCGGTCATCGGCCGCGCCACCCGCTGGTCCGTCGCCATCCTCGGGCTCCTCGCCACCGCCGGTGTCGCCTTCGGGCTCTGGTACAATCGCCAACCCGCCCCCGGCCCCACCCAGATCACGCCGCTCGCCTCTCCCGTCGCGCCGTCCCACGGAGACATCAGGCCCCCCGGCGTTCGTTTCACCGACGTCACCGCCGCCTCCGGTCTTGTGTTCGATCGCTTCAATGGCGCGGAAGGCGAGAAACTCCTCCCGGAAACCATGGGCGGCGGCGGCGCCTTCTTCGACTTCGACGCCGACGGCGATCCCGATGTTTTTCTGATCAACGGCTCCGCCTGGTCCTGGGCGAAATCCCCACCCGCACCCCCGAAAACCCACGCGCTTTACGAAAACGACGGCTCGGGTCATTTCAAGGAACGCACCCTGGGATCCGGCCTCGACGTCGGTTCCCAGGGCATGGGTGTGGCCTGCGGCGACTTTGACAACGACGGACTGGTCGATCTGTTCCTCGCGAACGTGGGCGCGAACCAACTCTTCCGAAACCTCGGCGGCGGCAAGTTCCAGGACATCACGGCCGCCGCGGGCGTGGCGGGCGCGCCCGATCAGTGGAGCACCAGCGCCGCGTTCGTCGACATCGACCGAGACGGCGACCTCGACCTGTTCGTCGCGAACTACGTCCGCTGGTCGCGCGAGATCGATTTCCAAGTCGGCTACACCCTCGACGGCAAGAATCGCGCCTACGGACCGCCCATGAGTTTCCAGGGTTCCTTCCCGTACCTGTATCGCAACGACGGCGACGGCCGATTCACCGACATCTCCGCCGAATCCGGCGTGCGGATCCGCAATCAGTCCACGGGTGTGCCCGCCGCGAAATCCCTCGGCGTCGCGCCGGCCGATCTCGACGGGGACGGCTGGATCGACCTGGTTGTCGCCAACGACACCGTCCAGAACCTCGTCTTCACCAACCGGCGCGACGGGACCTTCGGGGAATCGGGCGACGTGCTCGGCCTGGCGTTCGACACCATGGGCAACGCCCGTGGCGCCATGGGAATCGACATCGCCCGCCACCGGAACGACGACGCGATCGCGGTGGCCATCGGCAATTTCGCCAACGAAATGACCGCGCTCTACGTCACCCAGGGTCGGGCCGGCCTCTTCGCCGACGAAGCCATCGCCGAGGGCATCGGACCCGCCAGTCGGCTTCCGCTGAAATTCGGCGTCCTCTTCCTCGACTACGACCTCGACGGATGGCCCGACATCCTCACCGCGAACGGCCACCTCGAGGAGGAGATCTCGAAAATCCAGCGGAGCCAGCACTACCGCCAACCGGCCCAATTGTTCTGGAACGCCGGCGCCACGCCGCGGGGCGGCGGGTTTCTCGAAGTCAATGCCGACAGCGCCGGCCCGGATCTCTTCAAGCCCATCGTCGGCCGCGGCTCCGCGATGGCGGACATCGACGGGGACGGCGACCTCGATGTCCTCCTGATTCAGGCCCACGGATCCCCTCTCCTGCTTCGAAACGACCAGGCCACCGGCCATGCCTGGGTCCGGATCCAACTCCGCGGCAACGCCTCGAATCGGGACGCGATCGGGGCTTGGATCCACCTCACCGCCGGAGGCATCACCCAATCCCGCCAAGTCATGCCCACCCGGAGCTATCTCTCCCAATCCGAACTTCCGGTCACCTTCGGGCTCGGCAAGGCCTCGAAAATCGACACGGTCCGGATCCGCTGGCCCAACGGCGACGAACAAACCCTCGAAGGGACCCCGTCCAACGCGCGCGTGACCCTGGTCGAACCCTAGCTCCCCGCCGGCTAGCCTCGCTCCACCCGGACGCTCACGTGGCGAGCCTCCGGGAGGATGAACTTCTTCACCTCCACGCCAACCTTCGTCGCGCCAAATTCACGGAGCACCAGGTCCGCGATCTCGACCGCCAACGCCTCGATCAGCCGCCACTCCCGTCCTTCGCCCAGCCCCAGCAGGCGACTCGCGACCGCGGCGTAGTCGATCGTCTTCGTCAGGTCGTCCGAAGCCGCCGCGGCCCCCACGTCCCGGTACATCGCCACCGTCAAAAGGAGTCGTTGCGGCTTCGATCGCTCCTCCTCGGGGACGCCCACGCGGTAGTGGACCTCCAGATCCTCCAACCGGATGACATCACCGTCCGGAGGGATCCTCACGCCGCCCGCCTTCCCCCCGACCGGATCGCCTCCAGGAGGACGCGCGTCGGACGGTTCAGGGGCAGAGCCAAGGCGTCCCCGACGGAAACCCACCGGAACTCCTCCGCTTCCTCGTTCAGGACGACCGGACCCGGCGATGCCGCCCGGCATTGGTAGTTCAGCAGCACGAAATGCTCGTCCCGATAGAATTCCTTCGAATGAAGGCAGTCCTGCGCCAGGACGAACTCGACTTCATCGACCCGCAAGCCGGTCTCCTCCGACAACTCCCGCCGAAGCGCGTCCTCGCTGGTTTCGCCCCATTTCACCTTGCCGCCCGGGATCCCCCAAAGACCGGACCATTTGTGGGTCCGGATCATCAGCACCTCACCCGCCGTGTTGAAGATCACGGCCCCGACGGTCAGGACCGGAAACCGCCCCAGGTCCCCGGAACCCGGTTTCAACCGCATCCCGTTTCGCCTGAGCACGTCCCCCAACTCCCCGAGATGCTCCACGATCAGGTCCGGACCCGCGTTCCGCAGCTGTTCGAGGCGGTTGTAACCGGTCAACACCCCCACGCTGTGAATCCCGCCGGCTTTCGCCGTTTCGACGTCGTGCTCCATGTCGCCGATGAACACCGTCTCGTCGGGGGCCAGTCCGTGGGTCGCCAGGATCTCATGGATCTTCGCGCGCTTGTCGAGGATCCCCAGGTAACGGTGTTCCAGGAACTCATCCAACCGGTTCACCCGGGTCTGCACCACGAAATGGTCCGGATGCGTCGTGCTCAGGAGCAGCGTCCGAAGGCCGGAAGCCCGGCAGAATTCCAGAAACCGCCGCGCGTGCGGAAGTTCCTCCACCGAATCCTGGACCTCGCGGAACCGTCCGTGGAACCAGGCCTCCAACTGCTCCATCGGGACGTGCGGCGTGTGGCGCTCGTAGAAGCCCGTGAAGGGAAGCTTGAACTCCGCGCGGAACCGTTCACGGGTCAGCGGCTCGCACCCCGCCTGCCTCAAGGCGTGGTTGGTCGCCTCCAGGACCGCCGGCAGGTCGTCCACCAGCGTCCCCGACCAATCGAAAATCACGTTCCGAATCACGGGACCACCGTAGCAACCACCCCGCGCGCGGCAACCGTCAGAAAGGGGGTCAAGAAAGGGGTCAGACCAAAGTATTGTGTTAATTTGCCCAGCGTCCGAACGGGTGTCGTCGGTGGGGTGATCCAGGCGTGAGCCATTGTCGATTATGAGAACTGACCCCTATTCGATCCTTATTTCGGTTTTCCTTGGGGCGTCCGTCTTTTCCGGTTTTACTCCCGCACCCCGGCCCATGAAGGGAGAAGCGCCCCACCCCGTCGGTCACCGACTCCGGCTCACCGTCGATTCCATCGCCTACGGCGGTGACGCCGTCGGGCGCGTCGACGACTTCGTCATCTTCACCCCGTTCGCCATCCCGGGTGAGCAACTCCTCGTGGAACTCACCGAGGTGAAGAAGAACTACGCCCGCGCAAGGATCGTCGAGATCCTCCAGCCGTCCCCCGAGCGTTCCCAGCCCGTCTGCAAGCACTTCGGCGACTGCGGCGGCTGCCAGTACCAGCACGTCGCCTACCCGGCACAGCTTCGGATCAAGCACGACCAGATTCTCAACCTCCTCCGGCGCCTCGGCGGGTTCACCGAACTCCGCGTCGATCCCGTGGTCCCCTGCCCGTCACCCTACGCGTACCGCAACCGCATCATGGTTCGCACGCAGTGGGACAAATTCACCCAGAAACTGATCCTGGGATTCATCCGGCACGACAACCGCCTCGTCGTCGACGTCGACCACTGCCCCATCGCCGAACCCGCCCTGAACGAGCAACTCCTCGCGGTTCGCGCCAACCCACCGCCGAAAGGCGGCATCAAGGTCACGCTCCGCGTCGCTCCCGACGCCTGGCAGCTTCCCCAGGATTCCTTCTTCCAGAACAATTTCCATCTCCTGCCCGCCCTCGTCGAAGCGGTCCGGACGGCGGTCCGCGCCAGCGGCGCGCGGTTCCTCATCGACGCCTACTGCGGCATTGGATTCTTCGGCCTCGAATGCGCGTCGCTCGTCGAGCGCTTCGCCGGGGTCGAAATCGACAAGACCGCCATCAAGGCCGCGCGGCTCAACCTGGAACAACGCGGAGTCACCAACGGCGAATTCGTGGCGGGCGCGGCGGAGCAATGGATGCCGGCCCTCCTTCAGAAATTTCCCGCCGACCATACCCTGGTCATCACGGACCCGCCGCGGGTCGGCTGCGCGCCGCCGTTCATCCAAGCCCTCCGCGAAACGCGGCCCTCCCAGATCCTCTACATCTCCTGCCACCCGGCGACGCTCGCCCGCGATCTGAAGGCGATCTGCGCGGACGACGTCTACCGCGTCGAGCGCGTCACGCCCCTCGACATGTTCCCCCAGACCCAGCACGTCGAGTGCGTCGTCGATCTGCGGCGGGTGGGCGCCCCCCTGCCCGGACCGTAGCCGCCGACGTCAGCCGGCGCTGAATCCCCACCCGGAGAAGGCGCGGACTGACGTCCTCGACTACGCGAGAGGCGGTTCGATGTGTCGCCGATGCGTACTGAGGGCAGACCGAGCGGCGATCTCAAGGAGGACGCCACGGATCTCTTCCAAATCATCCTGCGCGAGATCGGTCGGATCCAATAGGTCGGCCAGCACATGGTAGTCGCGCTTGAAGGCCAATTGCGGAAATCCGAGCCGCTTGTAAAACGCCGTGAACAGGGGATTCAGGAAATCGTCGGTCACCTTGATATCCGCCGACCAAGGGGACGGCTTGTTCAGTTTGTCCAGCGCCCCCTCGATATCGAGGACGCTCTCCCGCATCACCGCCACACGCCGATCCGCTTCAGCGCGGCCGAACAGATCATCCGGCACATCGTGACGAGCGAACCGCTCCAAAGTTCCCCGCGTCACAATGTAGTTCTCTATCTCCCGCCGTTTCCATGACGTAATGGCGAGCCCATGGCTCGCCTCCGGGACGTGCGGCAACCTATCGAAAAGGGCCAGCCCCAGCAACTCCGGCTCCGCCTCCTTCAGTCCATGGAAAACGTCGCGGGCGAGGTTTGGAATGTTGTTCTTCACATAGTGAACCGGTAGTTCATCGAAACCACTCGCGCGATCGGGAAGCAGTTGTCGCGCGAGCGATCGAAGGATGGCGAGATCGGTCGCGCCTTCGAGAAACAGGATCCATCCGTATCGCTGGGCGAGATAGTACAGGTCGAAAGGAATGCTGCGCAGGGCCTTCGCCACTTGGCCGCGTTGACGGCAGTCAATCCGGTGCGGCTTGCCCACGAACACAACGACAACGTCCCGCTCGGCGGCCTCGTTCAACACGATTTCCGAATGCGAAGCCGCGATGATCTGGCTGCCCTGGGACGCGGCGACCTCCGTGAGTAAAGAGTAGATCTCACGCTGCCGGACCACTTCCAGATGGGCATCGGGTTCATCCAGGAGAAAGACGCTCTTCGGGTTTTCGTAAAGAAATGCGAGGAGCAAGAGCGTTTGCTGGAAACCACGCCCGGCACAGGACAAATCCAGATCGTTCCCACCTTGCTGGTACCGCAACTGAATCTCGCTGCGTTCAGTGAGGTACTCGGGGGCCAGCAACCGGACCCGGAACAGCCTCTCCACGTGGCTGCAAAGCGCGGTCCAACCTCCCGCCTCGTCCCGGCTATGGAGACGGTGGCAGAGGTTCCGCAATACTTCCGCGGTCCGCCCTTCCCCGATCAGAACACCGATTTCGCCGGCCTCTTTCCTGAACTCTTGCGCCGCCAATCCGGACATCGGCGGGAGATAGGCCACCCTCGACCGCGTCGCCAGCGCGATCAATCGATCCCGCGCAGCCCGCTCTTCAGGCCAGTCCTTCGACCGGCAATAGAACGACTCGTCGTTGGCGAAATCGAACTCCATGCCAACGCTCCACGCTTCGCCATCCGTGACACCCTCCACCCGCACTTCAAAAACGACATTGTGGGTCTTGGATCGGCCGTTCTCGCGCTCCGACTCCCGTATCCGGAGGTCTCGCCAGAGGAATCGTGCTCCGGGCACCGGGATGGCGACAAGGTCCCTCCGATTCAAAGTCACCCCAGTGCGCTCCCGGGCCTGGCTGTCCCTTCGCTTCTCGACCCACTTCCTGAACCCCAGATCCCAAAGCGACAAGGCCTGCAACGCGGTCGTTTTGCCGGAGTTGTTGGGCCCGACGAAGACCACCATCTCGCCCAGCGGGATGATGACGTCGTCGAGCCCCTTGAATCCCCGAATCTCGAGCTGCGTCAGCATGAAGGCTTTTCCCGTCGGACACCGGCGTCGGCCTGGAACTCGTCCGCATGGTAGGAACTCCGCACCAACGGTCCGCTGGCCACATGGACGAAACCCATCGCCTCCGCCTGTTCGCCGAACCACGCGAAGCGCGCCGGGGGCACGAACTCCACCACCGGCAAGTGCTTCAGCGTCGGCTGCAAGTACTGCCCCAACGTCAGGATGTCGCACCGCGAGGACCGCAGGTCCCGCATCGCCTCCAAAACCTCGTCGGTCGTCTCGCCCAACCCCAGCATCATCCCCGATTTCGTGTGCATCGCGGCCCCCCGTTTCTCCTTCACTTTGCCGAGCACGGCCAGCGAGCGGTCGTAGGTCGCCCGATGGCGCACCGACGGCGTCAACCGGCGCACGGTCTCGAGGTTGTGGTTGAAGATGTCCGGTTCCGCCGACAAAACGGTGTCGATCGCGTCGTCCTTGTCCTGAAAATCAGGGACCAGGACCTCGACCACGACCCCGGGATTCCGGGCCCGGACGGCTTCGATCGTCCTTCGGAAATGGCCCGCACCCCCATCCGCCAGATCATCGCGGGCCACCGCCGTGATCACCACGTGTTTCAGCCCCATGCGAGCGGACGCCTCGGCCACCCGCGCGGGTTCGTCCTCCTCGAGCGCGAGGGGTTTCGCCGTGCTCACCGCGCAGAAACCGCAGGCCCGCGTGCAACGATCGCCCGCGATCATGAAGGTCGCCGTCCCGCGGCTCCAGCACTCCCAATGGTTGGGGCACTTGGCGCTCTCGCACACCGTGTGCAACTTCAGATCCAGCAGGAGATTCCGCGTCTTTGAATACCCGGCCGTCGTGGGCAGGGGCAAACGCAGCCACTCCGGCAGTCTCGGGCGCGCCCGCTCCGGCGCTTCCAATGTCGTCATCGTGCCGGCAGTCTAGGCCGGCCCGTTCCAGGCGCCACCGGATTTCTCCTTCGCGATCCACACACGCCTTTACGCGGCTTCATCCTTCCGCTAACGAGTCATCCCGTGCACGCCGCCATTGTCCTGACCCTCATCGGCCGAGATCGACCGGGATTGGTCGAACGCCTCGCCTCGCTCGTCGCCCGGCACGGCGGGAACTGGCTCGAAAGCCGGATGAGCCGCCTGGGCGGTGAATTCGCCGGCATCCTGCGCCTGACCGTCCCCGCCGATCGGGAGTCCGCGCTTCTGGCGGACCTGGGCCTCCTCGAATCCGCCGGCCTCACCGTCCTCGCACGCCGCGACGAACCGCCGGAAGGTGTCCCCGCTTCGTCGCCCTTGGTCCACCTCGAACTCGTCGGACAGGACCGCCCGGGAATCGTCCAGCAGATCGCCACGGCGCTCGCCGCCCACGGCGCCAATGTGGAGGATCTGGTCACCGAATGCGTCAGCGCCCCCATGTCGGGTGAATCCCTCTTCAAGGCGAAAGCCCGACTCGCCCTGCCGCCCTCCTCCGACATCGCCCAACTTCGGACGACCCTCGAAGGAATCGCGGCCGATCTCCTCGTCGACATCTCGCTCGTCCCCGTCACGGACGCGCCGTAGCCACCCTCGCCCAGCCGATTCCCATGGGTCCCAATCCCATCACCTTCCCCGAGTCCCGGTGGACGGACCTGTTCCCGGCCCAGACCCTTCGCAAGGCCAAAGCACTGGCCCAGGGAGGCGCCGTCGGCGCCCTGGAATGGCAGCCCGATTGCGACGCGCTGATCGCCACGGTGCGCTCCGGGCCCGGGAGCCGCCACGAGGTCGAGATCGATTTCCAAGACGAGGAAGGCGAATGGCAGGTCGAGTACACCGAATGCGACTGCGCGAAGACGTTTGATTGCGTCCACGCGGCCGCGGTTCTCTACGCGGTCTCCGGCTGCGATTCGGGAAAGCCCGATGCCCGCAAGTCGGCGCGAACCTCGGGCCTCCCGGCGCCGCTCCGGTTCTGGCTCGACGCGATGCACGCCGCCGCGTCCAGCCCGTCGACGCCCGCGGAGCCCGCTGAATCGCAGGACCGGATCCTCTATGTGCTCCAAGGGAGTTCCAAGGATTCACCCTCCGTCTCCGAACTGAGTTTTCAAAGCATTCGGAGCCGCAAAAAGCGGGATGGCACCAATGGATCGCCAGCCCCCTACAACCTCTACAACAGCATCGAGCGTCCCTCGGCGGTGTTTGTTCAGTCCGCGGACACGGAGATCGCGCGCCGGCTCTTTCTCCTGATCCCGGAGAAGTACGCCATGACGTCCGGAAGCGTCGTTCTCACGGGACGCGGCACCCTCGACTTCCTGACCGCGGTCCTGGCCACCGGCCGCTGCCACTGGGCCGACCATCGATCCCCTCCGCTTCGACCCGGGCCAACTCGCCCAGGCGCGCCCCAATGGCGCCGCACCGCCTCCGGACAGCTTCGGACCTGCATCGAAACAACCCCGCCCGCCGGAAAGATTCTGGCGCTCGAGACTCCCTGGTACATCGACGTCGCCACCTCCGAGTGCGGCCCCATCGAGACCCCGCTCGCGCCCGCCGTCGCTTCCGTCTGGCTTGGCGCACCCGCCCTGGACCCGTTGGATGCCGCGTCCCACGTCCCGGCGATCACCAAGGAATTTCAACCGCTCGCCCTTCCTCCACCCCCCGCGGCGCCCGTCCGTCGCGAGCCCCTCGCCCCTCCCGTTCCCAGCCTCCACCTGGCGACCGTCAATGTCCCCTGGTGGGAAGCCCCTTGGGGGTTTCAGCGCTCCGGGGGAGGCCCGCTGCCCGTCCTCGCCGCCAAGGCCTCGTTCTGGTACGGCGCCAACGAAGTCGCCGTCGACCAGCCGGGCTCGGAAATCCGGCTCTACGACGGCCAGGAACTCGTCCTGATCCCGCGCGTCCATTCCTTCGAAAAGGAGGCCTTCGAAAAACTCAAGTCGCTCGGCCTTGTTCCCGCCCGGAAGGCTTTCCAGATCGCCAGCGACCCCCGATTGAAAACCGCTTGGACGCTCCAGGATCACTCGGACGCGGCCACGCTCGACTTCGTGACCCGCGTGGTCCCCGCCCTCCGCGCCGCGGGCTGGAAAATCGAACGCGACCCTGGGTTCGCCCTCGAAGTCTGCCAACCCACCGAGTGGTACGTCGAAACCCTCCAGGAGGGGGCCGATGACCGAAACGACTGGTTCGGCCTCGAGCTCGGCGTCCGTGTCGGCGACGAAAAAATCAACCTTCTCCCCGTCCTTCTCCAGGGACTCCAGGGCGATCTCGAGACTTTCCGGCCCGAGTTCCTCAAGAAACGGGGCCCGAAAGAATCCGTCCTCATCCTCCTCCCGGACGGGCGCCGCATCCCATTCCCGGCCGGTCGTCTCCATGAAATCCTGACCGCCCTGGTCGAACTCCATTCCGGCAACGCCCTCGGCGAATCCGGCCGGCTCAAGGTTCACCGCCTCCGCGCCGCCCAACTCGGCGAACTCTCCGACGCGCCCCAATGGGTGTGGGCCGGCGACGAATACCTGCGGGACCTGTCCAAACGGCTCCGCAGGATGGACAAACTCCCGGAAGCCGAGGCGCCCTCCGGCCTCAAGGCGTCGCTCCGACCGTACCAACTCGACGGCCTCCGCTGGCTCCAGTTCATCCGTGAATTCCAGTTGGGCGGCGTCCTCGCCGACGACATGGGCCTCGGCAAGACCATCCAAACCCTGGCCCACCTGCTCCTCGAAAAGGAGGAGGGCCGCCTCGACCGCCCCGCGCTCGTCGTCAGCCCCACGAGCGTCCTCGTCAACTGGCGGGACGAAGTCGCCCGGTTCGCGCCAAACCTCCGCGTGGTCACGCTCCACGGTGGCACGCGGCACGCCTTCTTCGGTGAAATCCAGGGGGCCGACGTCGTGCTGACCACTTACGCGCTGCTTCCCCGCGATTCCGAGGTGCTTCTCAAGGCGGACTTCCATTGCGTCATCCTCGACGAGGCGCAGAACATCAAGAACCCGAAGACGCTCGCGGCCCAGGTGGTTTGCCAGCTCAAAGCCCGCCACCGCCTCTGCCTCAGCGGCACCCCGATCGAAAACCATCTTGGCGAGCTCTGGTCCCTGTTCAATTTCGCCATCCCCGGTTTCCTCAGCGACGAAACCCGGTTCCGGGCGGTGTATCGACAGCCCATCGAGAAGGAGAACGATCCCGCCCGCCGCGCGCATCTCGCGCGCCGTGTCCGCCCCTTCCTCCTGCGCCGCCGCAAGGACGAGGTGGCCCGCGATCTGCCCGAGAAAACGGAGATCGTCCGCAAGGTCGAACTCGCCGGACGCCAGCGCGATCTCTACGAAACCATCCGCCTCGCCATGGAAAGCCGCGTCCGCGACGAGGTCGAAAAGAAGGGGGTCAACCGCTCCCAGATCATCATCCTCGACGCCCTCCTCAAGCTCCGCCAGGTGTGCTGCGACCCGCGGCTCGTCCCCCTTGAGGCCGCGCGGCAGGTCGCCGAATCCGCCAAGCTCGACCATGTCATGGAGCTCATCCCCACCCTCCTCGAGGACGGACGCCGGATCCTGCTCTTCTCCCAGTTCACCAGCATGCTCGAACTGATCCAGCGTCGACTCGAAGACTCCCGGATCCCCTGGCTTCTCCTCACCGGCGACACCACGGACCGCGCGACTCCGGTCCGGCGTTTCCAAGCGAAGGAGATCCCCCTCTTCCTCCTCAGCCTCAAGGCCGGCGGATCCGGGCTCAACCTCACCGCGGCGGATACCGTGATCCTCTTCGATCCCTGGTGGAACCCGGCCGTCGAAGCCCAGGCCACCGACCGCGCCCACCGCATCGGCCAGGACAAACCCGTCTTCGTCTACCGGCTCATCGCCGCGGGCACGGTCGAGGAAAAAATGGCCGAACTCCAGGTGCGCAAACGCGAACTTGTGCAAGCCCTTCTCGAGGAAGGGAGCAGCGGCTCCCACCAGCTCAAAAAAGAAGACATCGATTTTCTATTCGCCCCACTCGGGTGATCCCCCTTTCCACATGAACAAACAGGAAGTCCTGAACCAGATCGTTGCTCGGCTGATCGACGACGCCGAACTCTACCTTCGTGCCGCCCGTTCCGCGCAGTCCGAGGCCACCGACGAACAGAGCAAGGCCGAGAACAAGTACGACACCCGAGGCCTGGAGGCCTCCTACCTCGCCCGCGGACAGTCCCGCCAGGCGGCCGAAACCGAGGAGGCCGTCGCCCAATTCAGGGCGCTCACCATCCGCGACTTCGCCGAGGACGAACCCATCGACCTGGGCGCGATCGTCGAACTCAAGGGCCCCCGGGAAAAGTCCTACTTCTTCATAGGCCCGAGCATGGGGGGCACCGAAGTCACCCACGACGGCGAGGAAATCACCGTCATCACCCCCGCCTCGCCCCTCGGCCAACAGCTCTCCGGACTCAAGTCGGGCGACAAGGTGAAACTCCCCTCGGGCCAGGAGCGCCGCATCGCGTCGGTGCTCTGATCCGCGGAGGGGCGCCGGCGGGCAGGAGCCTACCACCGACTCGCCAAGCCGTAGTCGGGCGGGAGCCAACGGGTTGGTCGATAGGGCGGTTGCGATTTCCGGGGCCGGCGCTCCAGCGGGCGACCCGCGTCGAGATCGCCCTGGAATGCCTTTCGGTATTTGACGCCGGCCCGCATTGTCCCAGGCTCGGGATGGAATCCACGGGAAGGGCCCGGTAATGAACGAAACCCAGCGCAGACCCAAGTCGATCCGTCAGGCCTTCACATTGATCGAGTTGCTGGTGGTGATCGCGATCATCGCGATCCTCGCCGCCATGCTGGCCCCCGCCTTGGCGGGCGCGAAGGCCAAGGCGGCTGGAATCAAGTGCCTCAACCACCTCCGGCAGCTGCAGGTGTCCTTGCAGCTCTACGCCGACGACCACGAGGACTCGATGCCGCCCCGCATCTCGGGCGAGAGCAATTGGGTCTCTTCACTCGCACCGTACTACACGGACGCTCGGGTCCTCCTTTGCCCCAGGGATCCGCCAAAAAACAGGAGCAGCTACCTGATCAACGGCTTCAACGACTATTTCGCCGTGAACCTCTCCCCGGAAGCTTTCGAGGAGTTTAAGAAATGGAGGGGCTCCGCCACCATGAAGCTGTCCAATATTCCCCGACCGTCCGAGACGATCATTTTCGGCGAGAAGTTCAGGGAATCACCCCACTTCCACATGGATTTCTATCAGGGTGACGGAAACGATTTGGAGGAGGTGGACCAGGCCAAGCACCCGGGAAACACCCGCGACCGGCAAAGCGGCGGTTCGAACTACGCCTTCGTCGACGGCAGCGTCCGCTACAAGAAGTACGGAACGACCCTGGCGCCGGAAAACCTGTGGGCCGCGACCGAGCAATGGCGCTTCGCTCCTCCCAAGACGGGCCAGTGAATACCGATCCCGCCGTCGCCCCACTCCAACGCTCCCACCCATGAAGAAATCGGCCGCCATCGCAGCTCTCCTCGGCGTCATCGCGGTCTGCCTGTTCGTCGTCTACCGGTACGCCATCCAGGAAATCGACGATGGCTACGTCACCCCAAGGGAGCGGGCGATCATCAAGGAATTCGACGCGGACCGCGACGGGAAGCTAAACCCGGAGGAACGAAAATTGGCGGACGCCGCGATCCGCGAGATGGAACAGCGCCGGAGGGAGGAACGGATCCGGCGGTTGGACAGGAACGGGGACGGCAAGGTGAGCGCCGAAGAGGAGGCGGCCGCGAGAATGGAAGCCGAGGAGCGCAGGAAAGAGTGGATCCGGAAGTACGACACCGACGGCGATGGCAAGATCAGCCGATCCGAGGAAGAGGCTGCCGCCAAGTCCGAGCGGGAGGATCTCCTCCGCAAATTCGACAGGGACGGCGACGGGACCCTGAGCGGGGACGAGCGAAAAGAGGCGGGTGATTCCCTCAGGACCAGGTCGCCGGCGAGGCCTTAGCCGATCCCCGCCACCTCCCCATCCGCGCCTTTCGTCCCATCGCCCTTTTCCGGCCCTCCTCGATTCGAGGGGAGATCCAACAACCGCCAGGCGCCCTCGGGCAGATCGCCCAGTTCATAAGTCCCGAAACGCGACCGATGGAGTCGGACCACCTCCCGGCCCACCGCTGAAAACATCCGCTTCACTTGGTGGAATCGCCCTTCCACGAGATGGAGCCGGGCCTCGCGCGGGCCCACCCATTCCAAACGCGCTGGAAGGCACGGTTTCTCCTCCCCTTCGAGGAGGAGGGTTCCGGCCGCGAAAAGCTCGACCCACGCGGCCTCGCCAGGTCCGTCCAGGAGCACCTCGTAGGTCTTCTCCACGTGGTGCTTTGGCGAAGTCCAGCGATGCACCCACTCCCCCAGATCCGTCACCAGCAGCAACCCCGTCGTGTCCCTGTCCAACCGCCCCACCGTGGTCACCGGCGGTTGGCGCCGGGACCATCGCTCGGGAAGCAACCCATGGACACCCGGGCCTTCGCCGTCGCTCCTCGAACACACCACGCCCGGCGGCTTGTGCAACAGCGCGAGCAACCCCGCGGGTCCCTCCACCGCCTCTCCGTCCACCCGAACCAAGCCAGGCGCGATCCGCTCCGAGGCATCGTCCGCGACACGACCTTCCGCCTCGACGCGGCCGCGCCGCACCCAGAGCGCCGCCTCGCGGCGCGAACAGTAGCCGAAATTCGACAGGATCTGGTCGATCCGCATCCCGCGTGGTGTGCCGCCGGTCATCCCGCGACCGTAGGACAGCGGGTCGGGCGTTGGAAAGCGGACGCGTTTCCCGGACGGGAACGGGTTCCGCCGCCCGACGACACGACCACTTCGCGTTCGACACGGCCCGGAAAACGACCACCTTATCCCCTCGAGAGCCATGATTCGTCCCCGCGTCATCTTCCTCGCCGTCGTTGCGGTATTCGGATCCACGATGGCGACCCGAGCCCAAGTCCCCGAACGTCCCCTGGACTTCAGCCGGGACATCCGCCCGATTCTCTCGGACCGCTGCTTCGCCTGCCACGGGCCGGACGACAATGAACGCAAATCCGGCCTCCGGCTGGACCACCGCGATGACGCCGTTCGCCCGGCCAAATCCGGAGCGGTCGCCATCATTCCCGGCGACCCGGCGGGAAGCGAACTCATCAAGCGGCTCGCGACGCACGATACCGACGACATCATGCCCCCACCGAAGACCGGCAAGAAGGTGTCGACCGAGCAGGTCGAACTCTTCCGGCGCTGGATCGCCCAGGGAGCCCCCTACCGTGAGCATTGGTCGTTCATTTCCCCTGAAAGTCCGCCTCTCCCGGAATCGCCGGCTCGCACCGTTTCGCCCGGGCCGGTCCACCCCATCGACGCCTTCGTCATCGACCGCCTCCGGCAGGCCAAGCTGCAACCCTCTCCCGAAGCCGATCGCACCACTCTGGTCAGGCGGGCCACCCTCGACCTCACCGGCCTGCCCCCATCCCCCGAGGAGGTGGACGCCTTCCTGGCCGACAGTTCGCCCAAGGCCTACGAGAACCTGGTGGACCGATTGCTCGAATCCCCCCGCTACGGCGAGCGAATGGCGGTCGACTGGCTGGACGCGGCCCGGTACGCGGACACCCACGGGTACCACCTGGATTCGGGGCGGAACATGACCGCCTGGCGCGACTGGGTCATCCAGGCGTTCAACGACAACAAGCCCTTCGACGAGTTCACGGTCGAGCAACTCGCCGGCGACCTCCTTCCCGACGCCACGCCCGACCAGAAGATCGCCAGTGGTTTCAACCGGAATCACATGATCAACTACGAGGGCGGGGCGATCGCCGACGAGTACCAATACGCCTATCTCGTCGACCGCGTGAACACCACCGCCACCGTCTGGCTTGGGCTCACCATGGCCTGCTCCCAGTGCCACGACCACAAATACGACCCGCTCTCGAACGCCGATTACTACCGGTTCCTCGCCTTCTTCAACAACGTCCCGGAACGAGGTCTCGACGGCAACCGCGGCAACGCGGCGCCCACCCTCAAGCTCGCCACTCCGGAACAACAGGAACGGCTCGACGAACTGAACAAGGCCGTCGCCCTGGCTGAAAAAGCGATTGAAGAGTCCATCCAGGAAGTCGATGCCGCCCAGGCCGAATGGGAGTCCACCGTGCGGGAAGGTCAGCCTCCCGCCTGGATCCGCGCCGTTCCCAAGACTTCCGAAAGTTCAGGCGGCGCCGCATTCCAAGCCCGCGACGACGGCTCGATCCTCGTGACCGGCTCGAATCCGCCGACGGACACCTACACGATCGCGCTGTCCAATCCCCTGACCCGCGCCACGGCGCTTCAACTCGAGGTGCTCCCAGATCCCAGC
Organism: uncultured Verrucomicrobiota bacterium; assembly: GCA_942490575.1. Taxonomy (GTDB): domain Bacteria; phylum Verrucomicrobiota; class Verrucomicrobiia; order Limisphaerales; family CAIMTB01; genus CAIMTB01. The sequence continues at coordinate 20,729 of CALNYA010000048.1, read as the reverse complement.
CTTGGGAGCGAAGGCCCGGGCCGGTCCGCCAACGGCAATTTCGTCCTCTCCACCCTCCAGGTCGCCGGCCCCGACGCTCCGGTCCTACTCAAGAGCGCGTCCGCCGATTTCAGCCAGCCCGGATTTCCGATCGCGCACACCCTGGATTCCGATCCCGCGTCCGGTTGGGGTATCCACGGCGAGACAGGAAAACCGCACGCCGCCGTGTTCGAGTTCGCCGAGCCGCCCACAGGCGACAACCTCACGCTGACCCTGAAATTCCAATCCATCTACCCGCGGCACGCCATCGGGCGTTTCCGCGTCAATTTGACCGGGTCCGCGACGCCGCATCCCGTCGAGGCCCTGCCGGAAGAGGTCCGGTCCTTTCTCGCCATCGACGCGGCTTCGCGCACCGCGGACCAGAACAAGAAGATTCGGCAGCACTACCGCGACAAGGTTTCGCCCGAGTACCGCCAGCGGACCGAAGCCGTGGCCGCGGCCAAGAAGGAGCGCGACGAATTGGACCGCCGGATTCCGAGCACGATGGTGATGGCGGAAATGGACAAGCCTCGGGACACGTTCATCCGGATGCGCGGCGCCTACGATCAACTCGGCGACAAGGTCACCGCCGGAACCCCGGCCGCGTTGCCTCCGCTTCCCGCCGGCGAACCCCTCAACCGCCTCGGACTAGCCCGATGGCTGGTCGCGCCCAATCATCCGCTGACAGCCCGTGTGGCCGTGAATCGTCTCTGGCAGATGTTCTTTGGGACGGGTCTCGTCAAAACCGCCGAGGACTTCGGATCCCAAGGCGATTGGCCTAGCCACCCCGCCCTGTTGGACTGGCTCGCCCGGGAGTTCATCGACTCCGGCTGGAACGTCAAAAAGCTTCAGCGCCTCATCCTCACCAGCGCCACCTACCGCCAATCGTCCCGGGCCGAGCCCGCCCTCTTCGAGAGCGATCCCGAGAATCGTCTCGTCGCGCGCGGCGCCCGTTTCCGACTCCAGGCGGAATTCATCCGCGACCAGGCCCTGGTGATCTCGGGGCTCCTGAACGGCGAGATCGGCGGCAAGTCCGTATCCCCTTACCAACCCCTGGGCCTTTGGGAGGAACTCTCGATGCGCGAGGATTCCAAGAATTTTTCCGCCCAATTCTTCGAGTTGAGCGAGGGACCCGACCTCTACCGGCGCTCGATGTACACCTTCTGGAAGCGCAGTTCGCCGCCTCCCCAGATGTCGACCTTCGACGCGCCGGACCGCGAAACCTGCACCGTCCGCCGCCCTCGAACCAACACGCCGCTACAAGCGCTTGTCCTCCTCAACGACCCCACGTACATCGAGGCCTCCAGAAAGCTCGCCGAGAGACTTCTCAACCGGACCGGTACCGACGCGGATCGTGTCGCCTGGGCGTTCCGCCTCGCCACCGCGCGGACGCCGTCGGCGCGGGAGAAAGCCATCCTCCTGCGAGTCCTCGAACAGCAGCGCGCCCACTACCGGGCCAACCGGCAGGCGGCGGAGGAACTGCTCACCACCGGCGAGGCCCCCAGGGACCTCACCCTGGACGCGGCGGAACTGGCCGCCTGGACCCTGCTTTCCAGCACGATTTTCAACCTGGATGAGACCGTCACCAAAGGCTGAATCGACACTAGCTGTTTTGAGGCCACTACCCAGAATGACCTTGCTCGACCCCCATCTCACTCGGCGCCACTTCTTCCGGCGCACCGCTCTCGGCCTCGGGACCGCCGCGCTCGGGTCGCTCCTGAATCCCCGGATCCTTGCCGGGTCCGTCGCCCCGGGAGTCCCGCGGGGCACCGACGGCATCCTGCCGGCGTTCCACTTCGCGCCCAAGGCCAAGCGGGTCATCTTCCTCTTCATGTCGGGCGGCCCGTCCCACATCGACCTCTACGACCACAAACCCGCCCTTCGCCAGCATCACGGCGAGGAACTTCCAGGGTCGGTCCGCATGGGCCAGCGCGTCACCGGGATGACCTCGGGTCAGTCGTCCTTCCCCTGCGTCGCGCCGATGTTCGACTTCAAGCAACACGGGAAGTCCGGCATCTGGATGAGCGAACTGCTGCCCCACATCGGCTCCGTCGCCGACGACATCTGCCTCATCAAGTCGATGCACACGGAGGCGATCAATCACGACCCGGCCTTCACCTACATCCAGACCGGAGCCCAACAACCGGGACGCCCCAGCCTCGGCGCCTGGCTCAGCTACGGCATCGGTTCCGAAAGCCAGAATCTCCCCGCCTTCATCGTCATGATCTCCCAGGGGAGCGGCAACAAGACCGACCAACCCCTCGTTTCCCGCATGTGGGGTCCCGGATTCCTCCCATCCCAACATCAGGGCGTCCGCTTCCGCTCGGGGTCCGGCGATCCCGTCCTCTACCTGTCCGACCCGTCCGGAATCGATCGAACCAACCGACGGCAGATGCTCGACGGCGTCCGCGACCTCAATCACCTCGCCGCCCAGGATTTCGGCGACCCCGAGATCGAGACCCGCATCGCCCAGTACGAGATGGCGTACCAGATGCAGATGTCGGTCCCCAACTTGACGGACCTTTCGGACGAACCGGCCCACATCAAGGAGATGTACGGCCTGAAGGAGAACCCCACCGACGGCGGGTTCGCCCGCAATTGCCTCCTCGCCCGGCGCATGATCGAACGGGGTGTCCGCTTCGTTCAGCTGATGCACCGCGGCTGGGACCAGCACGGCGACCTCCCCAAACAGATCCGAGGCCAGACCCAGGACGTCGATCAACCCAGCGCCGCGCTCGTCCAGGATCTCAAACAACGAGGACTCCTGGACGACACCCTCGTCGTCTGGAGCGGGGAGTTCGGGCGAACCGTCTACAGCCAGGGCCGGCTCACCAAGGACAACCACGGCCGCGACCACCACGGCCGCTGTTTTTCCAACTGGCTGGCGGGGGGCGGGTTCAAGCCCGGCTTCGTGTACGGCGAGACCGACGATTACTGCTACAACATCGTCGAAAACCCCGTCCACATTCACGACTTCAACGCCACCCTCCTCCATTCGATGGGTATCGATCACACCCGGCTCACCTACCGCTTCCAGGGTCGCGACTTCCGCCTCACCGACATCCACGGCGAACTCGTGAAGGGCATCCTCGCCTGAGCTGAGCGCCTCAGCCCGGCGGCCCGCGCTCCGTCCTCAGCGCCGGAACGCCCGGTTCATCCCGCGCCGCAAATCCCGGTCGCGCGCCATCGCGCGCCACACGAATCCCGTCCGCGCATTCTCCGCCATCAGGATCGTGATCCCCACGTCGATCCCGATCACGTCCGGGTTCACCCAGCCCGTGTGTGGATTGAAGGCATCCACGAATCCGTACCGCGTCCAAATCCGGTCCCCGAATCGCTCCCGCTGATGTCGGAGCGTCCTCAGGCATTCGGCCGGCGCGAACGGCAGCGAGCCCGCGGCGGCGCACGGAACGATCGTTCCATCCAAGGGACCCGAATCCGGCGGCCCGCCCCACCCCGTGTATCCCTTCTCCGAATCACTCGACGTCACGCCCCAGAGATCCTCGGACCAGCGGGGGAACTTCGCCGAACGTTCCAGACACCAGGCCCGGTGCGCGAGCGTCGCTTCGACCGAGTTCTCGAACCAATCCACGCCTTCCACCACATCCCGCCGTCCCCTGAAATCAAACCAGGCGTGCGAGAACTGGTGCGCGAAGAGAGGCGCCGGCGACCACACGAAGCGATGCCCATGATACTCCCTCACGGGACGACGCCACGCCCGCCAGATCCCGGCGTCGACCGGATGGGTGGGCGATCCCAACGCCAACAGGTGGAGCATCATCAACTCGCAGTAATGGTCCCACCGGCTGTCCAGAAACCGCCCCTCACCCCCAGCCCCTCTCCCGTCGGACGGGAGAGGGTGGCGACGCGGCGCGGCGCCGGGTGAGGGTTTCCGGCTTGGCCGTTCATGGCCCCGATGCGCGTCCAAATTTTGGAAAACTTCGCTCTCCAGAAACCGGCCTCCCTCCACCTCGGCCTTGTCCACGTCGGCACTCGTTCCAGGCGCGCCCTCCGGAAACCATCCCATCGAGAACGATTCGCCTCCGTTCAGCATCCAGGGCCACTCCACCCGCTCGTACAGTTCGGTCGCGAGCCGACGGATCTCCCCGCCGTCGCCGCCCCGGAAGTGGGCCCGGCAACACAGCGCTCCGCACATCAGGATGGTGGTGTCGATCGACGAGAGTTCGCACTTCCAGGCCCGCTCTCCGGTGGCCCAATCGTGGAAATGATAGAAAAAACCGCGGACATGCCGCATCTCGCGAACCAGGTGCCGCAACGTCCGCGACACCTGGTCGCGGGCCTCCTCGCGCCCCACCCATCCGCGCTGGTGGGCGATGCAAAGCGCGGTCAAACCGAAGCCGGTCGCCGCGATGCTCGCGATGCCGCGAGGGTCGTCCGTTCCATCGGCCTTTCGGCGATCGAGCACCTGGCCCGTGCCGGGGTGGGCCGACTCCTCGAAGAATCGGTACGAGGCACGTTCCAGTTCCTCCAGGAACAGGTCGCTCCCGGGCGGAAGTGTCCGCGCGGAAGGCGACGACACGGCGGCCGGGGCGCCGGAGAGAATCGAAGGCCGCGCCACGCACCCGGCCGCACCCGCCCACAAAAGGTGTCGCAGGAAATCCCTTCGCCGCGGCGTGTTCGCCGGCTCGGATGGATTCAAGGTCTCCACGGTGGCATCCCGAACTCTTCCGGACCTCGCGAGCCCGGCATTCATTCAACGGCGTGATCGCCGCGATGGGTCGGGGTCCGGTCGGGCGGCCGCTCGCCCCCTCAACACCCCCAACCGCCCCGCTTCACGTCCGCGCGGGGCGAACCGTGCGCACCGCCGCCATGAAGGCCGCGGCGCGGCGGGTCAGCTCCGCCCAATCCTGATTCTTCAGGATCTCGGAGGAAACCAACGACGAACCCGCCCCCAGCGCCGCGCAGCCGGCGCGAATGAAATCCGCGGCGTTGCCCGCGTCCACTCCGCCGGTGGGAACGATGCGAAGGTGGGGCAGCGGCGCGCGAAGAGCCTTCACAAAACCGGGTCCCAGACCCTCGGCCGGGAACAGCTTCACGAAATCGCTTCCCGCCTCGTAGGCCATCTGAGCTTCCGTCGGCGTGTACGCGCCCAGCATGACCGGCACGTCGGCGGCGTGGCAGACGGGAACCATGCCCGCCCGGAGAATCGGGCTGACCACAAACTCCGCGCCCGCGTCCAGGGCGCCGCGGCAGGTGATGTTCTCGAGGACGGTTCCCACCCCGATCATCGCGCTATCCCCCAGGGCCGTCCGGGCGTCGCGGATGGCGTTGAGGGCATCCGGCGTGGTGGTGGTCACCTCGATGAGCGTGACGCCTCCAGCCACCAGGGCTTCGGACAGGGGAACCACCAGATCGCGCCGGGGCGATCGGACGACGGCGATGATGGCCGCTTCGATGATTCGTTGAACTCGGTCCTGACGTTTCGTCATGGGCAGTCTCTTGATCGTTGTCGGAAAAGTCGTGGTTCGGGGTTCGTGGTCCGCGGTTCGGCCGGTGGGATCACGATTCCACGCCCGCCGGGCCGGAAGGAACAGCGCGATAAGCCTCGGCCAGGAGCGTGATCGGATGCGCCACGCGGACCGGCAGCCCCGCCGCCTGGCAGCCGTTGACCACCTGGAGGAGGCAGCCGGGATTCGCCGTGGCGACGACGCGCGCGCCCGTGGAACGGATGTGCTTCACCTTGCGTTCGAGAAGTTCGCCCGCCATTTCGGGCTGGGTCAGGTTGTAGATCCCCGCGCTTCCGCAACACCAGGTCGCCTCGGGGAGTTCGACCAACTCGACCCCTGGGATGGCCTTCAGGAGTTGCCGGGGCTGGGACACCACCTTCTGGCCATGGCTGAGATGGCAGGACTCGTGATAGGTCACACGGATTGGTTCGCCAGGGCCCGCCGGCGGCGGCGCGATCCCGGCTGGAACGAGAAATTCGTGCACATCCTTCAGTTTGGAATCCCAGAGCGTGGCACGATCGGCGTAGGCGGGATCGTCCTTCAGCAACTTGGCGTAGTGCTTGAGATGGGAGCCGCATCCGCCCGCGTTGGTGATGATGGCGTCGAAGCGTTCCGGGGGCAGGATATCGATCATTCGCCTGGCCAGTTGTTGGGCCAGGGCCCATTCGCCGTTGTGGGCGTGCAGAGAGCCGCAGCAAGGCTGGTCGGGGGGCGTGTGCACCTCGCAACCGTTCCGGGCCAGGACTTCCACCGTGTCCCGGTTGACGTCGCTGAAGATGAGGTCCTGCGCGCATCCCGTCAGGACGGCCACCGTGAATCGCCTGGGCCCAACCGGCGGCGTCACCAGCGCGATCAGTTCGTTGGAGAACTTGGCCTGGACCTTGGGCGTCATCGCCTCCAGCTCACGCAACCGCCGGGGAAGGAGCTTCAACACCCCGCTGCCTCGCACGAGATCCTGAATGCCAAGGTCCTGATAAAGCCGCATCGCGCGGCCCACCGCCGTCAGGCGCCGGTGATCCATGAAAAGCCACTTCACCGTGAACCCGCGGATCAGGGATCGCTTGGTTGATTTCAGCAGCCCCAGGGATTCCACCTCGGCCCGGGAATGCTCGAACAGTTGCGCGTAGTCCACACCCGCGGGGCACGCCGTCACGCAGGCCAGGCAGCCCAGGCAGAAATACATTTCCTCCGCGAAGGTTTTCGACGCTTCCATCCGATCATCCGCGATGGCCCGCATCAGGGCGATCCGACCCCGCGGGCTGTTCCGCTCGAGCTTGGTGGCGTCGTAGGTGGGACAGGTCGGAAGGCACATCCCGCAGTGCATGCACTGCTGCACCACCGAATAATCGAGCCCCTTCAGGTGGGAAACCGTGGATGGCAACGACGAAGGGGCGCTCATGCGGTCGACTTGGAACTAATGGGTATATGGGGGACAGGCCCTCCTGCGGGCCGCGTATCGCTTATCAAAATCCGCATCACGGCACTAGCCCGGATATTCCCGCCATGCGCCTCGGCGCCTCGATTTCCGCGTCCGAGAACCACCCACGAGGCGGACATCGAGAGAGGCCGGCGATACAGACGGGTCCGGGCGGGATTCATCGATCCCCGCCCTCCGGCTCGTCCGGCGGGCCGAAGAGTCGCGCCAATTTCCATAGGATCCAGCCGATCCCACCCAGAACCAGGAGAGCCAGGGCGCCGCCCGCCACCATGTCCCTCCGCTTGCTGTCCGGAATGCCCATCGCGGCCACCAGGAATCCGATCAGGATCAGCGCTCCCAGGCCGGCGAGCCCCCACACGACCCGTCGGCGGAGACGGTGCCGATCCGTTTCCTCCGCCCCCGGCGTTCCGCGCCCGAGCCGCCAAAGCCCCCTTCCCAGGGCCCAGCCCGCCACCGCCGTCACCAGGCCCGCGGAAATGCTGAGGAGATCGAACTCGAGCCGAAGCGTCGGATGAATCTGGCGCAACGCCACCAGGATCGCCGCCAGGGTCCCCACGCTCGCCGCCGCGCAAAGGGGAGCCACAATCTCCCAAAGATCCGGGTCCGGGGAGCCTTTCATCGGGGCGTCCTTCGACCGACTCCATCCGGCATCCTCAAGGCGGCCAGCATGGCTCGCTCAATCGAAGATCTTGCCCGGATTCAGGATTCCCCGCGGATCCAACACCTTCCGCAGCTCCCGCATCACCCGCATGGACGCGTCTCCGGCGAACTTCGGGAGGAAATCCTTCTTGGCCACGCCGATCCCGTGCTCGCCGGTGATGGTCCCACCCAGCCGGATCGCCTCCTCGAAGATCTCCTGGAACGCGCGATGCACTCGCTCCATCTCCGCCGTGTTGCGTTCATCCGTCAGGAATGTGGGATGCAAGTTCCCGTCTCCCATGTGCCCGAAAGTGCCGATCCTCAGGGAGTACTTGCGCGCGATTCCCTCCACGAATCGAATCATCCGCGCCAACTCCGACCGGGGAACCGTCGCGTCCTCGAGGATGGTGGTCGGAGCGACCCGGGCCAGCGCGGAAAAGGCGGATCGCCGCGCCGCCGCGAGCCGATTGGCCTCGGCTTCGTCGCGAGCGACCCGGACTTCCAGGGCGCCATTGCGACGGGCCAACGCCTCCATTTGCGCCGCCTCCTCGGCGACGGCCGCGGGATGCCCGTCCGTCTCCATCAGCAGCACCGCCTCGCAATCCACCGGCAGCCCCACCTTGGCGAAGTCCTCCACACACTGGACCGTGGTCCGATCCAGGAACTCGAGGGTGCAGGGAATGATCTTCGCCGCGATGATGTCGGACACCGTCTGGGCCGCCCGGTCCATCTGGTCGTAAGTGGCGACGAGGGTTTTCTTCGCCGCCGGCTTGGGCAGGAGTCGCAGGAGAACCCGGGTGATGACACCGAGCGTCCCCTCGGACCCAATGAAGAGATCCTTCAGGGAATACCCGGCCACATCCTTCACGCACTTGTTGCCGGTCCAGAGGATCTCGCCGTCCGGCAGCACCACTTCCAGGCCCATCACGTAGTTCCGCGTGACGCCGTACTTCAGACCCCGCAACCCCCCCGAGTTCTCAGCCACGTTCCCGCCCAGGGTCGAGATTTTCATCGAACCAGGGTCCGGCGGATAGAAAAGGCCCACCGCCAGCGCGGCATCGGCCACCTGAATCGTCGTCACACCCGCTTCGGCCATCAGCGTGAGGTTGGCCGGATCCACCTCGAGGATCCGGTCCATCTTCACCAGGCAGAGGACGATGCAGTCCGGACTCGGCAGGCTCCCACCGCTCAGTCCCGTTCCCGACCCCCGGGTCACCACGGGAGTCCCCGTCTCGACCGCCAAACGAAGAACGGAGGCGACATCCGCCACGGTGCGCGCAAGAACCACCACGGCGGGCAGTTGCTGGAGCGCCGCGGTTCCGTCGAATGAGTAGGGAATCAGATCCTCGCGCGCGGTGAGGACGTGGTCGGCACCCAGGACGGACTTGAGGCGCTCGATGACGCTGGAACGGGTCGGCATGGTGGTTCGGAGGGCACAGCTTCCGAAGGGTGAGGGCACCGGTCAAGTCATCCGCCGCCAGCTCCGCACCCCCCCTCGAACCCCGCCGGTTCCCGGTGCCACCCCGTGAACCAACCTTCGCGCAGCCGCGGACGTCAGTCCGCGCCGTCTCCTGGCAGGAAGTCAGCGCCGACTGACGTCGGCGGCTACGGTTCAAGGCCCCAACTCGCGATGCCTGAATCGTTTCCCCTACCCGTGAACCGGCCCTCACCCCCAGCCCCTCTCCCGTCCGACGGGAGAGGGTGGCGACGCAACGCGGCGCCGGGTGAGGGTCCCCTGCCTGGCGGTTCATGGATCCAACGCGCGAGTCGCAACTCGTTGATGCTACCCCAGACCGGAACTTGGCGGCCGCGGTCTTCCATGGTCCCCTATCCCGCACCACGGCATGAAATCCCTCCTGGCCGCCACTCTAGTTCTCGCCGGTTCCTGCCTTCCCATCCTCCTGCCCGCCGCCGATTCGCCCGCCCAGGCTCAGGAGGAGGCGATCGAGGCGAAGGAAGCCGAAGTCCACCGATTGCGCGAGGCGCTGAAACAGCAGGAGCGCGAACTCGAGGACCTTCGCCGCGAGAACCAAACTCTCCGCCAGGAAATCGATCGGACTCCTCCCCTGCCCCCGGCGCAGCCGCCCGCGTCCGATCGGGCTCCGGCTCCGCCAGCCGCTCCGGTCTTGGACGGTCCACCCTCGGCACTCGCACCCCTCGTGAAACCCTCCCCCGGGGATGTCATCGAAGCCGGGGCTCTGGCGGCTTCCTTCGCCAGGAATCCCGACGCCGCGCCGGCGAGTTTCGACGACCAGACCTTTCTGGTCCGCGGAGAGGTCGTTCGCCTCGAAACGGCCTTGCTCCAGCGAAGGTTCTGGATCGAATTCCGATCCGCGGAAACGTCACTTCGGATCCGGGCCCAGGTCGTGTTTCCCGCGTCGTGGGCGGCTGTTTTCGCGGCCCGCGACGGCTCGCGTCTCGTGGAGCGTGGCGACCAATCCAACCGCACCGTCCTTCAAAGCGGCGACACCGTGATGATCCGGGCGCGTTGCCAGGGGCGGCGGGGAAACGAAATCCGGTTTGACCGCGGGGAACTCCTGCCGCCGCCGAATCCGTGAAAACAGCCCCGCCCCGAAATGTCCGGGCGGGGCGTCGGCGGTCGCGACGCCAACCTGGGGGGATCAGAATCTCTTCGAGATCTCCGCGTAGATCAGGCGTCCCAGGATGCTGTAGGTCGCCTTGTCGGTGTAATCCTCCGTGCTGGAGGCCACCAACGGGGGATCCTGGTCCGTCAGGTTTTGGACGCCGACGGCCACTCGGAAGCCGTTGTACCAGGCGGCGCTCGGGTGGGTCTTGCCGAACTCGTAGGCCGCCTGCATGTCGATGCTGTACCAGGAATCAATATCCCAATCCTGGTCGTCGATGGTGGTTCCGTGGATCGAGTCGCCGACGATCGGATGCCGGAAGCCGAGGTCATCCATCGAGGGCACGTACCGGGCATTGACGTTGAAGGTGAGGTCCTTCATCTCCCAGGTCACTCCGGTGACCAGCGTGTAATCCGGAATGGAGCCCTGGGCACCGTAGATGTTCTCGGTGTATTGCCCCTGGTAGCTGTAGTAATCCCCGCCGAACAGGAAGTCGTATCCCAGGACGATGTTGGCGTTGCCGTAGAACGTGAAGTCACCCGCCACATCGGTGCGCAGATTGTACTGGGCGCTGATGTCGAAGCCATGGGTGCGCTGCGCGCCTGGGTTCCGCTGGATGCTGGCCTCGCCGAAGGTCGCGTGGGTCACCTGGTTGGGTCCCGTGACTCGATCGCCGTTGATGTCGGTGTACCGATTGTAGTACGGGGACCCGGTTCCCAGCTGGTTCAGACTGTCGGCGAACCCCTGCCAGTCGTAGGAGTAGTAATCCGTCTGTTCGACCGCGTAATAGTCGAACGTCACCAGAAGCCCTCGAAGTGATTTCGGGTTGAAGGCGAACCCGCCGGTCCAGCTCTTCGAACTGGAGGGCCGCATGTCCGGGGTCGGCCCCTCCAAATAGGTTTGTTGCGCCGCCGACCGCTCCGGATCGCCGACATCGTTGGGCAGGAGAATATAGGGAACGTTGGCTACCACGGGTCCGAAGACCTGATAAATCGACGGCGCGATGAATCCCTCCGAGTAGGTGGCCCGAAGGGTCAGTTGGTCACCCTCCAGCGGCCCCCATTTGATGCCCACCCGCGGCACCGTGGCCGTTCCGCCCGGCTCCAACTCCTCGAATCGTCCGGCCGCGGAGATTTCCAGCGACTGGACGCCGGGAAAATTGCAGTCCCGCGAGAAGATCGGCACGGAAGCCTCGATGAAGACGGCGCGAGCCTGGCGGCTGCCTCCGGGGAGATTCCCGACTTCGCCGTACCCGATTCCCTGCCCGGTCTGGGTCAGATAGTCGTTGGAGAGTTCCAGGGACTCGTGTCGATACTCGCCCCCGACCGCCCAGCCGACCTTCCCGGCCGGAAGATCCAGCATCCGGGCGCTCACCGAGGCGTCGAAGGTGTACAGTTCCGATTCCGCCTCCGAGAAAAGCGTGGTTCGAAGGGTGTTCAGGGTCCGCGGATCATTGGATCCCGGCAGCCCGAAGTAGTCGAACGTGGGAACCGGGCCGTTCCCATCCGTCAGGATGCTCGTCTTCCCGTCGGGATTGGCGCTGAAATCCGGGGTGAGCGCCTGGTTCAGGGCGGTCGCCGTCGCCGCGTTCAGGTTCCGGTTCAACTGGTCGCTCAGGTTGTAGTTGAACGCCGATTGCCATCGCACGTCCTCCACCCATTCGGCGTAGGTGTCCACCGTCCCCTTGAATCCCCCAACGAAACGGTAATAGCTCGTGTCATACCTCGAGGTCCGCCCGCCCAATTCCATGAAGCGGGACCGGATCCGGGGACTGCCCGAGCCTTCCGAACCCAGAGCGATGCCGAACGGGTTGTAGGGATTGTCCGCCGGAATCGTCAGGTTGTTCAGCCCGAGGAACGGCGCCGGCGACGGCGCCAACTGCCCCTCGGACCGGGTGTCGGAAAAGACGAAGTCTCCGAAAAACTGCAGCTGTTTCCCGATCAGGTCGTGTTCGAAAGTCCCGAAGACCTGGCGGCGATCCTGGCTCATGATGGACGGCGTCTCCAGGAGGGCCGTGTTCAGGAGTGAGTAAGGCGCTCCCACCTGGGAACCCAGGGGCGTCTCCGACAACGGCACAAGGACCCCCGCGGCCGCCAGATCGGCCGTGGTCCATTGCCTTCCTGGTTGAAGGAAGGATGCCGGGATGGTGGTCATGGCCGGATTGTAGTTCGGATGGCCCTCGGCGAATTCCGACCCCGCCAGCACGTAGTCGTCGATGCGCCCCGAGTAGGTCGGCGAAATGTAGGACGGCGGCCTCAATCCCCGCGCGGCGAGTTCCTGGATTCCGTAGGAAGCGATCTCGCGGTCCGCCGCGTAGAGCGGATCGGAATAGAAGTAGCTGACCCCCGCCGTGATGGAACCTTTGTCCGAACCAATGCCCCCCACGGCCGACGCGAGGTACTCGTAGTATCCGTCGGAACGGGTTGTCGCACCGTACCGCCCCTTGACCTCAACACCCTGGAAATTCTTCTTGGTGATGATGTTCACCACCCCGCCGATGGCGTCGGCTCCGTAGATGGCCGAGGCGCCATCCTTGAACACCTCGATCCGCTCGATCGCCGAGACCGGAATCGTGTTCACGTCCACGGCCGCGCCATTCGAGAATCCCGAACTTGCGAGTCGCCGGCCGTTCAGAAGCACCACGGTCTGCAGGTTGCGGATGGACAGATTCGCCTCGCCCGTCCCGCCGTTGTTCACCTGCTGGCCCGTGTTGGCGTTGCCCAGGAAGACCGCTGTCGTTCGACGAAGGGCGTCCAGGGTGTCCGTCGCACCGACCGTCTCGATCTTCGCCGTCCCGACGACTTCGACGGGAGTCGAGATCAAGGTGTCCAACCGCGGAATCAGCGAACCGGTGATCAGGATCGGGGCCAGTTCGGTCCTCTCCGGTTCCGGAGCCGCGGCGTCCTGGGCCAAGAGCGGAGGCATCGCCATGAACCGACCGACCGCGCTGGCGGCCAGGGCGAGCTTCAGGGCGCGGCTCGCTGTCCGAGCTTGAGGCATCTTCATACAAACGTTGCGTGGAGGAGTTGGGGTTGTTCGTCAGCGAATCAAAGCGAATCGAATCCATCGACCGGCAACCGGGAGCCGGCACCGCTGAAAAAACCGGTCCGCTGAAGCAAGAAACGACCAACCCTCCGAGGCATTCGTCGGGGAGGTGGTCATTGCAAGGCGTTGTAAGAGATGGGGAACTCAGCCGTCAAGCGGCAGATGCCAAAACATAGGAGGACGCGCGTGACGAGGTTCCCGGACGTATTCGGCGACGGCTCAACCAGTCACTTCGCCGACGCCTTGAGCCGGGCGGGATTGAGCCCACGCAAATCGGTTGGCAGGAATTCGCCGTCCCGCCGGATGAGTTCGCCGTCCATCCAGACTTCGCCGCCACCCCACTCGGGCCGCTGGATCAACACCATGTCCCAGTGGACCGCCGAACGGTTCCCATTGTCGCATTCCTCATAGGCCTGCCCCGGGGTCAGGTGAAGCGAACCCGCGATCTTCTCATCGAAGAGGATGTCGCACATCGGATTGAGGATGTAGGGATTGAAGCCGAGGCTGAATTCCCCCGTGTAACGGGCTCCCGCGTCGGTATCGAGGATCTCGTTCAGGCGCTGGCTGTTGTTCGACGTCGCCTCGACCACCTTCCCGGCCTTGAACACCAGGCGCACGTCGTCGAACCGCGTTCCCGCATACAGAGTGGGGGTGTTGAACTGGATCACGCCTTCGATCGAATCCCGGACCGGGCAGCTGAACACCTCGCCGTCCGGGATGTTCCGGTCGCCCTGGCACATCTTCGCGCCGATGCCCCGGATGCTGAACGCCAGGTCCGTTCCCGGTCCCTTGATCTCGACGCGGTCCGCCGATTCCATCCGTCGATGGAGGGGCTCCATGGCCTTCGCCATCCTCCGGTAGTCCATCGTGCACACATCGAAGTAGAGGTCCTCGAACGCCTCGGTGCTCATACCGGCCGCCTGGGCCATGCTCGGCGTCGGCCATCGGAGCACACACCACCGGGTTTTCTTCACGCGATGATCGATCACCGGCCGCATCGCCTTCGAGTGGAGTTGGAGACGCTCCCGGGGAACGTCGGACGCCTCGTTGGCGTTGGCGCTCCCACGCACCGCGATGTACGCCTGCACCCGCTTCATCCGGTGCATCTCCAGAGCCCTCACCAGGCCGGAATGCCCTTCGTCCGTCCCCCGCACGATCTCCCGCGTGATCCGGGTGTGCCGAACCTCGATCAACGGCGTCCCCCCCGCCTCCCGCGTGGCTCGCATCAGAGCGACGGAAAACTCGTCGGGGACGTCCGTCATTTCTAGCAGAACCACATCCCCCGGTCGGATCTTCGTCGAGTACTCCACCAGAAGACCTGCCAGCTTCGTGTAACGCGGATCGGTCATCGCGCCGGCACGGTACCCATCCCCGGCCCACGTTGCCAACCCCCGGACGGGAAAGTCCGCGGCCCGCCACCCCGGGTCAACGCCGGGACGCGGTCGAGACCTCGGCTTCCAGTTCGTCCGCCGCCTCGAAGAATCCGATGAACATCTCGTCCCAGGACTGGAGTCCGAACCGGACCCGCTTGGATGAGTCGGGGTTTGACGGATTGCGGCTCGAATTGTCGAACGCGCCGGTCACGAGAAGCCAGGAACCGGCCGGCACCCGGCGGGGCGCGGCCAGACCGTACCCGTGCTGCCAGTTGAAATCGTAGCGGGGCACGTTCAGGAGAGTCTCGCGCCGACCGTCGGGCAACAGCAGTTCGTACCGCATCCACTTTCCACGGACGTGCATGTGGGGCGCCAGGCCGTAGATCGTGGCCGGTTTGCGGAAGGCGTATGTCGCCGAATGGCGCGCTTCGTCCGATCCCGGCGGAATCTCGAGATTGAAGTCCTCCGCCCGGCGAACCTCGACGTTGCGCGGCTGCGGACCGGGCGCGAGATAGAAGGCGACCTCGGTCTCGTCGGTCTGCGCGACGCCGGTGGTGGTGTAATGCAATTCGAGGGTCAGTTGCGCGCCCGCGGGAAGTCGCTTCGCCACGCCGGCCGGATACATCGACGGCGGAGAGCCGGGAGCCCAACCGCAGAAGTGCAGGCCGTTCCCGGTGCCGTCGTCCGGCCCGCCCGGCCACTTCGCGTACAGGATGGCGTGATGCACCACCTTGCGATTCCCGGGCTTGATGTCGGTCGCGGCAACCCAGACTTCATTGGTGAACGGGTTGGCGAGCTGGATGTGCCGGTATTCAAGCACTCCCGTGGCGGGCACCTGCTCGGGCTTCGGCAGTCGCATCACGACATCCGGGGGACCCATGACCCAGTCCGGGAGCGGGCTCAAAGGCTCGGCCAGGGGATCCGCCCCTTCCCCGCGCGGCGCACCCGCCGCGATCCAGCGCTGGAGGGTCTGGGTCTCCTCCCGCGTCAGCTCGTGGGCATTCGCGAATTTCCCAAAATTCGGGTCCGCATCCCAAGGTGGCATGCGCCGGGTCAGCAACACCTCCTCGATCATCCGGGCGTAATTCCTCACCCGCCCGTGGCCGTCCATCGACCAGGGACCGATCGCGCCGTCCCGATGGCATTCGACGCAATGGGATCGGAGGATCGGCGCCACCTCGTTCGCGTAGGACGGCATCCCGGAGTCCGCCCCCCGCTCGGCATACGCGATCCGACAACCCCGCGCCGAAGTCCGGTCCGTCTCCACCTCCTTCCCCGCAAGGTGGGCATTCAGGGCATCGGCCAGGTACCGCTCATGAGGGGAAGGCTTTTCGGCGCCCTCGGCAAACCGGTCGTCGATCGCACCCTGGTACACGACTCCCCAATCCCCGGTCTCGATGGCCACCACTTCGGCGGTCCGCTGAACTCCCAGGGCGAGGGCCACCCCCTGATGGGGATCGCGGAGGTAGGGAAACCCGTGCAGACCCAGCTCGCCGAATTCTTTCGAGCCGTCCCGGACGGAGTCCCCCGGAAAGGTGTTGATCAGCCAGAATGAAACCCCGCGCTCGCGGTAGGCATCCCGAAGTTCCTTGAGGCTCTGAGTGCTCTTGCGCGCGATGGGACACCCCGTCCCGGTGAAAAAAAGCACCACCACCTTGGACTCCGCGCGGTACAACTCGTGATTCACCCCGCGCAGGTCGAGCAGGTTGAAATTCGGAACCTCCCTCCGAGCCGAGGCGCCCAGGGCATCACCGACCAGGGGCAACCCCGCCAGCATGAGCACCCTTACGGACCGAGCGACGTTTTGCATCAAACCATGCTGCATCACGGCCCGATCCTAGAACCCCCGGCGCCACCGACAACCTCGAATCTTCCGACAAGTAGAACGCCGGTGCTACCCCCCCGCGATGGCGGGAATGATGCTAATTTCATCTCCCTCCTTCAGCGGCGTCTGCTGGTTCTCGAGGAATCGGATGTCCTCCTCGTTGACGTAGACGTTCACGAAACGGCGCACCGCGCCCTGTTCGTCGAGCAACCGTTCCTTGATCCCTGGAAAGCGTGACTGCAACTCCGCGATCGCGCCGCCAACCGTCGACGCATCCACGGGCACGAGTTCCTCGTTGTTGGTCAGCTTCCGAAGCGGGGTGGGTATGCGAACGTGGATGGGCATGGAATCGATGGGATGGGATTCTGGTGGTTGATCGTGTCCGTGTCGGGGCGCCCGGCGAAGCGGATGCCAAGGGTGGCCCCCCGCGAGCCGGGCCAGCGTCGATGTCTGGAATCTAGCGAGCGGGTCGGGTCGGAGCGACTGGAATTTCCCGTTGGAGCGGCGTCAGGTCCACTCCAGCGGCGACCGGCCGCCGCTTCATGCCTGCATCAGGGTGGCCCCTGCTTTGTCCTGGGCGAGAACGCCGTCGAACTCCCGAAGGCTCGGCCGGATTTCCCGGGTCACTCCAGCGTGGCCATCCACCGCGTCGAGCGTCTTGAGGCCGTTGCCGGTGATGCAAAGCACGACGGATTCGTGGGGCGGGATCTTGCCCTGGGCGACCAGCTTTTTCGCCACGCCCACCGTCACCCCGCCGGCCGTCTCGGCGAAGATTCCCTCGCACTCGGCGAGCAACCGGATGCCGTCCCGGATTTCGTCGTCGGTGACATCCTCGCCCGCCCCCCCGGTCTCCTTCATGACCTTGAGGGCGTAGAAACCGTCCGCCGGAGTCCCGATCGCCAGGGACTTCGCGATGGTGTTCGGCTTCACCGGCTTGAAGAAATCCAGGCCCGCCTTTTGCGCGGTCGTGATGGGACTGCAACCGGTCGCCTGGGCCCCGTGGATCTTCCAGGGCGAGGACGGCACGAGTCCCAGCTTCGCGAACTCCTGGTAGCTCTTGTGGACCTTGGTGAGCAGCGATCCCGAAGCCATGCAGACCACCGTGTGCTGCGGGATCTTCCAGCCGAGCTGCTCCTGGATCTCGAAGCCCATTGATTTCGAACCCTCGGCGTAATACGGGCGCATGTTGACGTTCACAAACGCCCAGCCGTACTTGCCGGCGATCTCCGCGCAAAGCCGGTTCACCTCGTCGTAGTGCCCGCGAATGCCGATGACCCGGGCTCCGTAGATCAGGGAGTTCAGCACCTTGCCCTTCTCAAGGTCGTGCGGGATGAACACATAGGCGTCCAGGCCCGCCGCGGCGGCGTTGGCGGCCACCGAGTTGGCCAGGTTACCCGTGGAGGCGCACGCCACCGTGCGGAATCCGAGTTCGACGGCGCGACTCAACGCGACGCTGACCACCCGGTCCTTGAACGAAAGCGTGGGGTAGTTGACCGCGTCGTTCTTGATCCACAGCTCCCGGATGCCCAGGCGGGCGGCCAACCGGTCGGCCCGGACCAGCGGGGTGAATCCCACCTGCCTCCCGACGGTGGATCGCCCGCGATGGGGCAGCAATTCGCCGTAGCGCCACATGGTCTGTGGCGCGGGTCTTGATCCGCTCCCGGCTCAGGGACCCCTGGATCTTGTCGTAGTCGTAGACAACCTCCAGCGGTCCGAAGTCGAACTCGCAGACGTGGGTGGCTTCCAACGGGTACTCATGGCCGCATTCGCGGCACTTGAGGGCCTTCATGAACGAACGGTTCGTATCCATAGTCGACTCGCGGCTGGCAAGGCCGGGAATGAAGCAGGTGAATGCCCCACCCCACGCAGCACACTGAGAAGGACCCAGAATTCGTCCGGCACTCCTCTCATTTTTCCCGCCGGCTGTGACGCCGTATCGGGGCTGGATTTGGCACCTGGACGCGGCCGCGTTGCCCGGGACCGCCGGTTGCCGTGGGTTCTTCGGGCCAGTCCCTCACCCACTCTCAATGAGAACCCTTCGCACGAAGGGCGGGCGGGTTGTGCCGAAATCATCCCCCCACTGTCAATCGGATTCTCCCCCAACACGCCGCCCACTTCCCCAAAAGCCCAAAAATTAACAATCAGACTACGCTTGACGATCTACGCATAATTGCGTATTTGACCTGCGTCGCTTGGAGCGGTCTAGGAGGATTCGAACGGATTGACGGCAGGAAGCGTCTGGTTTCGTTCGGTGTCGATCCTCGCCTCCCACCGCCCTCCAAGACGCCAAGCCCGGAGCCGAGGAAACTCAACCCTACGTGACCATGAAGAGCGCCACCCTCACGGATCTCGAGTCTCGCGGACACACCCGCCCTTCCAGCCCGACGAGATCGGGGAGCGTTGCTCCTCCGGGAGTTCGGCCTTCCGGGAGGGAGATCGCCCAGGACACGCTGGCGGCCATCATCGTTTCCGCCGCCATCGTCCTCCTGGCCTACCTCTACTGGGCCGCCTAAGCCACGGCCCTTCACGGGCAAAGGAAGGCCTCTCGACCCCGCGCGGCGACGGTCGGAACCGCTGCTTCGAAGGGCCTGTTTCTCGCCAGGACCCTTTTGCGAACTGGGGTGACCCGGCGCCGCCTCCCCGGTACGTTCTTCGGCCGCCATGCTTGCCGTCCACGTCCACGTCCATGTGAAAGCGGAGTCGGTGCCGGATTTCATCGCCGCCACCCTCGAAAATGCCCGCGACAGCCTGCGTGAGCCGGGTATCGCCCGGTTCGATGTCGTCCAACAGTCGGACGACCCGACGCGCTTCGTCCTGGTGGAGGTCTACCGGGACACCCAGGCGCCGGCGGCTCACAAGGAGACGGCCCACTACAAGGCTTGGCGCGATGCCGTCGAACCCCTCATGGCGGAACCGCGTCGCAGCACGCGGTTTCACCCCATCCTTCCGGAGGACCATGAACGATGAACCTGTTCTCCCGTTCGAGTTCGTCACGGCGGCCCGCATCGTTTTCGGAGCGGGCCGCTTGGCGGATGTAGGAGCCATCGCCCGGAATCTCGGGCGGCGCGCCCTTATCGTGACCGGGGCCCACCCGGAACGGGCGCATGGACTCCAAAGCCTGCTCAAGGAGGCTGGGGTTTCGTCGGAAACGTATTCGGTCGGTGGCGAACCCACGACGCGGAGCGTCGCGACTGGCCTTGCCCGGGCCCGACTCAAAGGCCCCGATCTCATCGTGGGCTTCGGAGGAGGCAGCGCCATCGACACCGCGAAGGCCATCGCGGGACTCCTGACCAACGACCGTGACTTGTTCGACTTCCTCGAAGTCATCGGTCGCGGAGAGGCAATGACCCGGCCGGCCACTCCGTGGATCGCGATTCCCACAACGGCGGGCGCCGGAGCCGAAGTGACCCGGAATGCCGTCCTGACTTCCCGGGAACACCAGGTCAAGGCGAGTCTCCGGAGTCCGTTCCTGCTCCCCAGGGTGGCCTTGGTCGATCCTGAACTGACCTTGGACCTTCCCCCGGGAATCACCACGGCCACGGGCCTCGACGCCCTCACCCAACTGATCGAGTCGTTCGTCAGCATTCGCGCCAATCCCCTCGTGGACGCGCTTTGCCTGGACGGGCTCCGCCGCGGAGCCCGATCGCTGAAGCGGGCCGTGACCGACGGCCGGGATTTGCCGGCCCGAACCGACATGGCCCTCGCGGCGCTCTTGGGAGGCATCGCCCTCACCAATGCCGGTCTCGGCGTCGTCCACGGGCTCGCCGCGCCGCTGGGGGGCAAGTACCCCAGCCCGCACGGCGCGGTGTGCGCGGCGCTCCTTCCCCACGCCATGTCCCTCAACGTGCGCGCGCTTCGTGAACGTTCCCCGGCGTCGCCCGCCCTCGTTCGTTTCGCCACCCTCGCCCAAGCCCTGACCGGCCGTTCCGATGCCACCCCCGAACACGGCGTCGCATGGATCGAACAGCTGGTTCGCGGGCTCGCGACTCCCGCCCTGAGGGATCTGGGCGTTCCCAGGGACGCCTTCGCCGATCTCGCCGAAAAATCCATGGGCGCCAGCAGCATGAAAGGGAACCCGGTGGCCCTCACGGCCGGGGATTTGATCGCACTCCTAGAAGCGGCCTGGTGAATCCCTTCCAACGCTTCGTGGAGCGTTCGGCGGCGGCGCGTTCCGGGCTGGATTCGCCCCGACAGGAGGCGTAGTACCTCCGTTCATCATGCAAAGAAGCAGGACGGCACTCCCCCGGCGAATCGCGGTTCGGGGCGGATTCACCCTCATCGAACTCCTCGTCGTCATCGCCATCATCGCGATCCTCGCCAGCATGCTTCTTCCCGCCC
>CALNYA010000047.1:0-125045 GCA_942490575.1 uncultured Verrucomicrobiota bacterium | reverse complement strand
GGCGCTGTCTTGAATATCTACAATTGCCAGCGAGCCCTTACCTGTGGACCGACATGTCCGTCCCGGCGACCGGGAAGCGCTTCTATCGGACGGTGGCGATGGAAGCGCCTGCGAGCATGGTGTTCATTCCGCCGGGGACCTTTCGGATGGGCAGCCCGACGAACGAAGTGGACCACGGCGACAACGAGGGTCCCCAGACGGCCGTGACGATCAGTCGGGGTTTCTGGATGGGGAAGTATGAGGTGACGCAGAAAGAGTATCTTGCGGTGATGGGCGACAATCCGAGTTGGTTCAATGGGAATCGAACGGTGCAAGGAGGGATCGACTACGGCACGGACGTCACCCGTCCAGTGGATGGCGTGAGTTGGTTCGGGGCCACGAACTACTGCACGGTCTTCACGGGGCGAGAGCGGGCCGCGGGGCGGATTGCACCCAACGCGCTCTATCGGCTGCCGACGGAAGCGGAATGGGAGTATGCGTGCCGGGCCTGGACCTCGACGCGGTTTAGTTACGGGGACGATCCAGGTTACGACGCTTTACACCAATGATACTCGGCTGGTTGTGGGTTACATGAACTCGACGTTACGCGTGGTATTGGGTCAACTCTGGTGATATGACGCGTCCCGTGGGGCAGAAGGAGCCAAATCCTTGGGGCTTGCATGACATGCAGGGGAATGTGGGGGAGTGGTGCCAGGACCGGTATGGCGGGTATCTCGGCGGGATCGCGCTCGATCCGTCTGGCCCCACGACAGGCTCGACACGTGTCGTACGCGGCATGGACTGGCGTTACCAGGCCCCGAACTATCGGTCAGCGGTCCGGGGCTACGGAGAACCGGACCGCCCGATCTGCGGGTTCAGGGTCGTGCTGGCCCCCGGTGATCCGTGACCGACCTAGCCTGCTTCCAGACCCGAGACAGAGGAACACACCGATGCCAAACATCAGGTCGCGCGAACCGGAGGCGGCCGTTGCGGCTGGGCGCCTAGCCAGGGGCTGGAGGCGGCTACCTCTGATCACACACATGGGTCTAGCCAGCATCCCGCACAGATGAAAAGACTACGTTCCATACATTTGTATCTCGGGTGCATTTTCGCGCCGCTGCTGCTGTTCTTCGCCGTTTCTGGCATCTGGCAGACCCTCGGCTTTCATTCGGATATGTTAACGCGCCTATCCACCATCCATACTTCCCATCAGTTGAAGGATGGCAGCGGCTTGTCGGGCGGTTTGCTCATGATTTTCGTCCTCGTGATGGCGGTAAGCTTTGTCGTTACCACGGTGCGTGGGGTTATCATGGCGATCAAGCATGGCGGAAGTCGCCGAGCAGCGTATTACTGCCTAGCATTTGGAGTGGCGTTCCCGATAGCTCTGGTGGCTATCAGAGCGTTTGGTGTGATGATTTGAGTTATGATCTTTCACCCAACGTCAGTTCGGGCGAACCGGAGGTAGCCGTCGCGGCTCGGCTGTCGATGGAGTCCCGGGGCGGCTACCTCCGGTCGCGCACTTGCGGTCGTTGGCGATAATGAAATGCGCCGTGTCGTCCTAATCTTCGCTGTCATCCTCGGTTTGGCGGGAATCACAAAAAAGCGGTGGGGTCAAACATTGACATTGAACAATCTCAGTAGATCCCGGAAGGGCCGCGGTGCGAATGTCCAAAGTAGATGTTTGACCCCAATTTCTGCACGGTCTTCACGGGGCGAGAGCGGGCCGCGGGGCGGATTGCACCCAACGCGCTCTATCGGCTGCCGACGGAAGCGGAATGGGAGTATGCGTGCCGGGCCTGGACCTCGACGCGGTTTAGTTACGGGGACGATCCAGGTTACACGCTTTACACCAATGATACTCGGCTGGTTGTGGGTTACACGAACTTGACACGTTACGCGTGGTATTGGGTCAACTCTGGTGATATGACGCGTCCCGTGGGGCAGAAGGAGCCAAATCCTTGGGGCTTGCATGACATGCAAGGGAATGTGGGGGAGTGGTGCCAGGACCGGTATGGCGGGTATCTCGGCGGGATCGCGCTCGATCCGTCTGGCCCCACGACAGGCTCGACACGTGTCGTACGCGGCATGGACTGGCGTTACCAGGCCCCGAACTATCGGTCAGCGGTCCGGGGCTACGGAGAACCGGACCGCCCGATCTGCGGGTTCAGGGTCGTGCTGGCCCCCGGTGATCCGTGACCGACCTAGCCTGCTTCCAGACCCGAGACAGAGGAACACACCGATGCCAAACATCAGGTCGTGCGAACCGGAGGCGGCCGTTGCGGCTGGGCGCCTAGCCAGAGGCTGGAGGCGGCTACCTCTGATCGCACACATGGGTCTAGCCAGCATCCCGCACAGATGAAAAGACTACGTTCCATACATTTGTATCTCGGGTGCATTTTCGCGCCGCTGCTGCTGTTCTTCGCCGTTTCTGGCATCTGGCAGACCCTCGGCTTTCATTCGGATATGTTAACGCGCCTATCCACCATCCATACTTCCCATCAGTTGAAGGATGGCAGCGGCTTGTCGGGCGGTTTGCTCATGATTTTCGTCCTCGTGATGGCGGTGAGCTTTGTCGTTACCACGGTGCTTGGGGTTATCATGGCGATCAAGCATGGCGGAAGTCGCCGAGCAGCGTATTACTGCCTAGCATTTGGAGTGGCGTTCCCGATAGCTCTGGTGGCTATCAGAGCGTTTGGTGTGATGATTTGAGTTATGATAATCTTTTCACCCAACGTCAGTTCGGGCGAACCGGAGGTAGCCGTCGCGGCTCGGCTGTCGATGGAGTCCCGGGGCGGCTACCTCCGGTCGCGCACTTGGGTCGTTGGCGATAATAAAATGCGCCGTGTCGTCCTAATCTTCGCTGTCATCCTCGGTTTGGCGGGAATCACAAAAAGCGGTGGGGTCAAACATTGACATTGAACAATCTCAGTAGATCCCGGAAGGGCCGCGGTGCGAATGTCCAAAGTAGATGTTTGACCCCAATTTTCCCACTGCACCGCACGCGGCGGCGAGTACGACATCTACACGATCCCCGTCGAGGGCGGCGCGGAGACCCGTTTGACCACCGCGAAAGGCCTCGACGACGGTCCGGACTATTCGCCCGATGGCCAGTGGATCTATTTCAACTCCGACCGGGATGGTTCGATGCGGATCTGGCGGATGCGCGTGGACGGAACCGGTCAGGAACCCGTGACCCGGGACGACTTCAACAATTGGTTCCCCCACCCATCGCCGGACGGCAAATGGCTCGTCTTCCTCTCCTACGAGAAGGACGTGAAAGGCCATCCCGAGAACCGCGATGTGACCCTGCGGGTCATGCCCCTGAACGGCGGAAAGATCGCGGTTTTGGCCACACTGTTCGGAGGCCGGGGCACGATCAGCGTCCCGTCGAGGTCGCCCGACAGCCGCCGGGTCGCCTTCGTCAGCTACCAGTTCGTGCCCTGACCCGAGTACGGCGGCCGTCAGTCGTTCCGGGCGACGACGTAGAAGCCGGATTCGTCTCCCGCCTGGAACGTGACGTCGACGGTGGTTTCCGCGCCTTGCGAGGGGATATCGGCTTGGAGCGTCGACCAACCTGAAACTGGGCCGCTTGGATTTCGACTGAACAGGACCGAGTAAACCCGATTGGGTTCCGAGGTCCAGGTCAGCGAAAGTCCCAAACCCGGCCGGCGCGACACTTTCACGATCGACGGCGGGCGAGGCTCCCGCTTGGTGCCCGCGCCAACCCCGGTCAGCCCCTTCTCGTAGATCGCCCGGATCGCGTCGGCATCCAGAGCCTCGGTCCACAGACTGACGTCGTCCAGGAGGCCATCGAAATCACGCCCGCCGCCGCAGCAGTTGTCGTAACCCAGGTACCACGGACCGCTCACGAGTCCCTCGATGACGTCGAAAGCGACTCCTGTGCTGTTGCTTTCCTCGCCGTTCACGTACTGCGTGTGGGTCTGGGCGGCCCCATCCCATACCAACGCGATGTGCATCCAGCCGGCGTCCGGCGGAAGGCTGCCCTCGAAGGAATCGATGCCCGGCCCGTCCACCCTCGAATCCAGGTGCTCAGCCCCCGCGTTTCCCTCGTAGGCCATGCCCCAACTGTTGTCGGTTCGGCCGTTGAAGGTGCGGGTCATGAAGATTCCGTTGTACCCGGTCTGCGGATCGGGATCGATCCACGCCGTCATCGTGATGGCTCCCGCCCGAAGCAGTTGGTTGATCGAGGCGATCTCGAAATAGCTGTCACCCCCGGCATCGCTCAGGTCCGCCGCGCCTCCGATCAGACCCGGCACCCAGGCGAGGTTGGTGTCCACTCCGTTCCGCCAGACGCCGTCGTTGCCGTGGACATGGTCGATCACGCGCCCGCCCGCCCCTTCGTCGAACGTCCAATACCCGATCAGCCCAGGCGGCACCGGCTCAGGCGGCAGCGGGCTCAGCGGGTCCGTGGGATCGGTTTTTCCCGCCACTTCGGCTCCGTCCAAAAGCCCGTCTCCATCCGTGTCGGCAACCAACACGTTGGTCACGTAGGTGTCGTTCCCCTTCACCACTTCTTCGCCGTCTGGAATCCCGTCCCCATCCGTATCCGCCAGTCGCGGATCCGACATGTGGATTTCGATCTCCTCGCCGTCCTTGAGGCCGTCCCCGTCCGTATCGGCCTTCCCGGGATCCGTGTTCCGCTTGTACTCGGTCAAGTTGTCCAAGCCATCTCCGTCCTCGTCGAGAACCGCGTCCGCGGCATCCGCTGGATTCAGGAAGGTGTATTGCCCTTCGAAGGCGTTGGGCATTCCGTCCCCGTCCGAATCACCCGTGTCCAACTTGGACGCGGAGACCCCGCTGGCGAGGATCGCGACCTCCGAGGCGGTCAAGGCCTGGTTCCAGACACCCAGGTCGTCGATCAGCCCGTCAAACTCCCGCGTGCCTCCGCAACAGTCGTCATAGCCGATGAACCAGGTCCCGCTGTCCAGGATCTCCTGCAACGGACCCCCCGTGTTGGAACCTTCCAGCTTTCCGTTGATGTAGGTCTTCCGGGATCCGTCGAGCCCGTCCCAAACGAAGACGACGTGGTACCAGCCCGCGTCGTCACGGATCACGTTGGCCGAGTCCAACTGGTTCGGAGACCCCGGTGTGCGCCCGTCGATGTGGTAGGGCTGCGCGCTGTTCTCCAGCGCCACACCCCAGTTCTCGCCTCCATTCACCGTGCGCGTCATGAAGATCCCGTTGTACGTGGAATTGGAATTCGGATCGGGATCGATCCACACCGAGATGGTCAAAGCCAGCGCCCCGGCCATCTGCTCGATGTACTCGACCCGGAAGAAATCGTCCGACCCCAGATCGCTGAGATTCGCGGCACCCCCGATCCGACCTTCAACCCATTGGAGGTTCTCCAGAGTAGCGCTCTGGAAGAATCCGTTGTTGCCGTGGACGGAATCCACCGCCACGTCGCCCGCGGTTTCGTCGAAGGCCCAGTGCCCGATGAGATCAGCCTTCGCGGCAACCTGGGTCAGAACACAAGGGGCCAGCAACCAGCGGGCCAGATGGTAGGAGCATCGTTTCATGAGGATTCTTCAATGGGAAGGGGTGGGTCGCCACCCGGGTCAGGGAATGCCTGGATCCTGCCCATCGATCCGTGTCGTTCAACCAAAACGTGCGACCCTCCTATGGCAGCCAAAGCGATTCCTCGACGCCCGGAAGACTCACTCGACCTGGATGCCGGCTTGTTGTCCCTCCGACTTTCCAGTCGGCTAAGACCACCCGCCCGACCCGGATGCCGGCTAAAAGCCGGCGCTACAACGTCTCCCCTGTACCGCCGACTATCCAGTCGGCAGCAATGGAAACTCACGGAGAAGGCGGCTCCGACAACGCCGCGAGCAGATCCCGCAGTTCCCGCGGCGGGATCAGTTCCCCAAGGCCCTCCACCATGGAGGACAAACCGCGCTGACGGGCTGTGATCGCCACCTTGGGAATCGTGACGCGGCCGTCCTCGCCGGTGTCGATCACGAGTTCCTCGGCGCTCTCCTCCTTCACCATGCCCACCAGTGTTTCGCCGGATGCCAGCGTGATCAGGACGTTCTCGAACCCAGGCGCGATCTCCTTGTTGGGAAGGAGAATGGAGTCGAGGACGTGCTCCACGCCGCGGCTCCGGACGATTCCCGTCAGATCCGGGCCCACGTCGCCGCCTTCCCCGTGGAGTTTGTGGCAACGTTGACAGCCCCAGTCGGCGCGTTCCGCGAACAACCGACGGCCGCTCGCCGGATCGCCGCCGTGGATGGCGACACGATAGGGAGCCAGCGGATCGTCCTTCGACAAGGCGGCGTCCCAGGCCGAAACAAGACTTTCCAACCGATCACCGCCGGCTCGCCTCGCCGCCTCAAGGACGTCGAGTTGAAGTTCCTTCGAGACGTCCCCGGCGTTCAGCTTCCGCATCCACGCAGCGACCGCCTCCTCCGCCACCGGATCGTCCGAGGTCGCCAACCACGCGAGGGCGTCCCTTTGTTCGGCCAACGTCCCCGCGTCGAGTCGGGCGATCCACCGCGCGGCGTTCATCGGCTGCGATCTCGCCGTGATGCGCACCGCCTCCGCGCGCACTTCTTCAGCGGGATGCTGGGTGAGCGCGGCGAGGGACGCGGCCAACCCCTCCGGCCGAAGGCTTGCCCCGGCCCTCAGTGAGGCCAGCAGCACCGGGACGTCCGTCTCGGGAGATGTGAGGTCGCGCCAAACCCGGGCGAGGGCGGCACGGGCCCAAGCGGCGTCCCCGGCTGAACGAGGTCGATGAACCCCCAGAACCCTGTCCCGCCGCGCGGGCTTCGCCCAATCGGCGAGCGCTTCCAGCGCCTCGACCCGCGCCGACCCGGGGACGCCGGGATTGGCGGCGAAGTCAGCCAGGGCGCGGAGGTTTGTTTCGGACGCGGAAGGGCCCAGGAGAAAGGTGGCGTTCACGACGCGGCGCAGGATCCAAGCGCGCCATTCCTCGCGAGTGAAATTCAGGCTGGCGGGCCACGCGTTGGAGGCAGGGTTGGCGAGGAACTCGGGATCCCCCAGGAGGCTTGGGAGCAGGGTCCACGAATCCATGGAAGTCTCGTCATGAAGCGCGCGGGCCGCTTCGAGGACCTGTTGGGGATGGGGACTTCTCAAAGGGTCGCGCAGTTCGAAAGGTTGCCTCATCCGCCGAAGCGCCAGCACACCGAGCAATTGCACGCGCGGATCCTCCTGGATCTCCACGAACCGAAGGAGGGCCCGGCTTCCCTTCGAGAGGGCGACGAGGGCATCCACCTTGGCTTCCCGGACGACGGGATCATCCAGGTGGGCCACCACCAGCGGCTGTTCCAACCGCCTCGGATCCCACGGCAGCCCGGCCGTGGACGGAACGACGCCACCTGCTTCCCACTCCCGGCGGCGTTGGAGGTGTCCGATCGCGCGGAACGCCGCCGCCGAGACCCGCGGCTCGGAGCTGGCGCATAGGTCGAGAATCTCCCCGATGAAGCGCGTCACTCCGGTCTCGCCGAACAGTCGAATCACCCCTTCACGGGCGAATGCATCTTGATCGCTGAAGAGCGGTTCGAGGGAGTTCAGGTCCGCGACGACGTGGGAATATTCGGGTTGGCGCCCGATTTGCCCCAGACCCCAAAGCGCATGGAGTCGCGCCAAACGTTGTCCGGGTTCCCGCGCCGTGCGGATCAGCGCCTGCACCGATTGGGAACCACGCGCCGCGAGTTCCCACTGCGCTTCGAGGCGGACCCGCTGATCGCGGTGACCGAGCAGCGATACCAGTTCCGTCCCGCCGCGACGGGCCATGCCTTCGTTCAGCAGGCGCGCGACCTCCGTCCGGACAGGGTCATTCTCCCAGGCGGCATCGGAGACCCGCCAAAGCCTCGCCGATCCGGTCTTCTCCCAGGACGGAAAGGCATCCGCGACGATCAGACCGCCGCCCGGCGGGAACGCGAGGTCCACGGGCGCCAGGTTCCAGAGGATCTTGCCGGTCATCGACATCGCCGAATTGTCCTCCATCCAGGGTCCGGCCCCCACCACGCGAAAGAACGCGCCGTCGGGCTCCACCTTGAACGCTCGGACGCCGCCCGGGAAATCCGCGAAGAAGAAGTGATCGCGAAAGCGCTCGCCGAGGCCCGTTCCAGGATAGTGCGCGATTCCAGCCGGGCCGTGCCCCACGTGGGCGACCGGCGGCACGAGGTGGGACGCCGAATTGCTTTCGCGGGTGTGCCACAGCCGTTCGGAATTCCAGGCCCCCATCTTGGGCAACCATTGCCAGCCGATGGTCCACCCGTAGTTCGCCCCCTCGATTACCAGCGTCCAGCGCGCCTTGTCGCCGCCGTCCCCGTTGTTGTCGCCGGTCCAGAGATTCCCGACATCGTCGAATGTGAGTTCCTGGGGATTCCGGAGTCCGGTCGCCACGACCTCCAACCGGGATCCGTCCGGCTCACACCGGAACACCGCCCCGGTATCCGGCACGTCCACGAGCGTTCCCTCCTGGGTTCTCACGGACGCCCCGCGGTCGGCGATGCTGAAGTAGAGGCGTCCGTCGGGCCCGAGTTGAAGCCCGTGCAGGTCGTGCCCACCAAACGCGATATGGACGCCGAAACCTGTCAGAAGCCTCCGAGCACTGGGATGACCCGGAGAGAGCGGCGACGACTCGCCCGCCCCGGCGCCACCTGGCTCGCCGAATCCGGTCGACGCGCCGGCCGCGGCGGCAGGAAACCGCCACACGTCGGGGATGCACGTGAACCAGACGTTCGATCCCTGAACCAGCACGCCCGCCGCCACCCCGCTGGTCAGGCCGTTGAATCCCTCGGCGAAGGTTCGCGCGGAATCCGCCTTTCCATCGCCATCCCCGTCCCACACCAACCGGATGCGTTCCTGTTCCACTTCGAGATCGCCCGCATCGATGACGCCGTCGTGATTGAAGTCGGCGATCTTCGATTTGGCGGTGGCCTTGAGGAAGTCGTCGTGACCGGGTTCGCCCGGGGACAGCATGCGCCGGAGAAAGGCGTCGCGTTCGTCGACGGATCGGAGGGCGTAATCGTCCTCCAGCCAGGTCCGGAAATTCCGGACATCGAACACGCTGGTGCGGCGCCTGCCCGATTCGACGACATACGCGCGGCCCTGGCCGTCGAAGGCGAGACTCGTCACGTCCTGGACGAGCGGTTCCGCGGCCCAGAGGTCCACCCGAAGGCCCGCCCCGGTCCGAAGACGCGCCTGGGCTTCGACGGCGCCGGGCGGCGGATTGGTCGGCGCGATCGTCACCCCGGGATCGGCCTCCAGCCTGGGCGCCAGCGCCAGCGCCAGAAGTAGCGGAAGAACGAACCAGGCAATGGGGTCGCATCTAAATTGTTGACAAATCAATCGGTCGGGAATGGTCCCTCGAAGAAATCCCCCTCCAAAGCGCCCACCGATCGCCGGGGCCGTTTGCCGCGCGTCCGCCTTCATTCCGCGAAACTACGCCGACCGGGCAACCATCGTCACCTGTCTCCACACGCGCCGGAAGGACAGCGCCTATTGGAGCCGAGGGAGCGACGGCGCCCGTACCGCAGACAGCCGTGTCTGCTGTTTCGCCGACTGCCAGTCGGCGGGTGCGACGACAAGATCCACACTGGAATCAATGAGTCGCAGGCGTTGCTCCGCAACAGGGTCCCCGCCGGTTGGCAACCGGCGATACGGCAGGCTGGGCAGCCTGCGCTACATCGCCCGGTCACGCAGGGATTCACTCCGAGGGCGATTTGCGTGGGCGATCACCCACTGAAGACGTCGAGGAACCGCCTTGGAACGGGGACCAGCGAAGAACGCCCGGGATTCCCACGCCGGGCCCGCTCACGCGAGGTTCCTTGGTGGTTTTGGGAAGCAACTGTCCTTGGCAATCAATGTTCGACCCCAGCGGCCGGCCGTCTTTTAGCTGGACCTTGGTCCCGGGAAAGGTGATGGTGAACGGAGACCGACTTTTGTCGCTGCCCGTGGTCGCCCCAGGAACCTTGGACGGTCGCTAATCGACGTTCTTGATCTCGACTTCAACACCACCGAGCCAACTCGCCAGCAGGTTGTAGACCCCGGCGAAAATGACGAAGAAGACGAACCCGATAAGGACCATCCAGATCGGCCAAAAAACAAGATTCCCGATCATCCGGAAGTTGTCGCCGCCGAAGAAGAACCATGGATTCCGATGAGCGTGTAGACAAAGCCCAGCATGACATACAGAGCGGTCAAGATCTTGCTGGATTGCAGAACGGAAATCCGTACGAGTTGCTTTTTCATGATTTGTTGTTTGTTGCGGGGTTAGGCATCTTCAACCGCTCAGGTCCGCCACGCCGGACACCCCGGCGTAACCTCGAAGCTGCCGCTGCCAGACGTTAGCAGCGCCTGAAGTCGTGCGATGAAGCGGAGCGCATCGGAGGGTCATTCGCATCCCAATCCCATGATGGGTCGGCGAAGCGACGATCCTCAGCGCCATGTGAAATGACAATTTCCACACTTCAGGTCCTTGCGGGAAAGCGGCAGAGGAAATGACATGACGAGTAGGGAAAGAAATGCAACCCGTCGGGGCCATTCCAGCCTGATTATCCCAGTGGATCCGCACCGTGGACACGACATCGCTTCCGCATCCGGATCTTCCATCGGCGGCAACGCGATGATCTCCCGCGCGATTTCAACCCGCTCGTCCGCGACCTCGACCCGCACCCCACCGAGAGCGTTGGAATACAGCCAATACAACTGGATAGTGGCCTCGTCTCGAACGAACGCCTCGATTCCAGCGGCCTCCAGCCTACTTCGCAACAAGTTCGCCTCCTCCGGCTTGCTGAACGTGGCAACAGTAGTCATTGGGGGTGGAGTTACTCTGAACGACCTTGCTGGTTCGGTGTTAAATCTCTGACAGGAAGACAAGGGTCATCCTCGTAGCCGACGCTCATCCAAGGCTTTTCTCATGGAGGGAGGGTAGACCGTCGAGCAGTTCTGTCGAGCCTCGGGACGGGGACCACCGCTTCGGTGGTTATGGGAAGCAACTGTCAACAATCAATGTTTGACCCCACGCGCCGCACCCTCGTTGTTCCCAGCGTTCCCGCATCGCCGTCGTTCGCCCAATGCCGCCACGATCTCGGGAAGCTTCTCCCGCACCCGGGATCCCGCCAGGAAGGCCTCGGCTTCCGGGACGGCGCCACGCGAACGCAGACCGGCGTACACCTGCAGCTCGAATTGGACCCGCAAACCCTCCGCGGCCACGGGCAATCCCAGCGTCTCGAGCAGGAGGACCAACGCCTCCGCCGTGGCGTACCGTCCGCCCGCCGGTTGCTTGCGCAGCCGATACCGACTGGCATCAGGTCCGTCGGGGAGGCCGACCAGCCGTCCCCAGGGTTCCACTTCCCGCCGCATGCGCGCGGCCTCCCGCCAGCTCCCATCCAGCAACAACACCTGGACCGATTCCGGTGCGACCCTTTCGGGTGGCAATCCACCCGCCGGATGCAGGATCCAGAGGTCCCGCCCCGGTTGGACGACATCCTCCCGGCGAACGGGCGTCTCCCGTCCGCGGACGTGCCGCCGGGAGGTGGGCATCACGCGGTTGACGAGCTGGCCCGTGCTGGTGGGCCGGCCGGCTTCGCGCCGATGCATCAGCACGTCGACCTGGATCGGACATTCCACCGGACTCCACCCGGCGCAGACGCACCAGCGCGTGGGAAGCTGGCACGTTCCACAACGGACCGCGCCGCGCTCAACAACGCTTCGGCTCACAACACATAACCCCCCTCGACGATTAGTCCGATGCCGTTGTTCGCAATCCTACTCATCATCGACTGCTGTGAGACGTCGAATGATCCTGCGAGCCAGGATCTCATTAATCTCACGATGGCGGGGGACAGGCTCCGACCGTCCAGTCTTTGGATTGTGGTGGATGTCATGACGGCCACCATGACGAAGCAAAATGCATCCCGCTTGCTCCAGTTCCCTGACCAGGTCCAGTCGCTTCACGCGACCTCCAATTCCTCAACCTTCTTGATGCCGGGAATCTGGTCCGCGGTGAACGTCTGGAATAAATCCCTGAGATGCTCCTTCAGATCGTCAAGGCTTTCACCTTGGGTCCAGTGGTCGGGGTAGTCGTTCAGGTACCCTAGGAATCGACAGTCCCTCTCTTGCCAATAGGTAAACCGCGCCTTCATGAGCGCACGGTACCGGAGGCGGGCCTGGGATGCGACCATTCTGGGCGTTGGCCGAGGTCGAGTCCTCGGGGGCGATCAGTTGGTTCTACGGCGGGAGGAGCGCGCGGATGCGCTTGGTCAGTTCGGGGGCGCCACCCTTGTCCCGGGCGAGTTGATAGCTTGCGCGCGCGCCCTCGATGTCTCCCAGAAGAACGAGCGCGGTGGCCTGGTCGAGGAGCAGCGTGGCGTCGGGCCGGGCCGGGTCCAGCAGAGTCGCGATCTCCACGAGGGCGGCCAGGAGATCCTCTTCGCCCCCGGTCCGGTCCCCCAGACCCAAACGGGCGCGACCGCGCCGCACCAGCCAGCTTCCTTGAAGACGCGAGGCTTCCAGTTCCGGTTCGATGGCCTTCAGCGCCGCGCGGTATTCCTCCGCGTCGAGGAAGGCCTCGATCCTTTCAATGGCGAGAACGCCCGCCCCGGTCTCCTTCATTCCCTCCTCGACCCCTTTGATGCGCTCCCGGTGCAGTTTCAGGCGGCGCTGAAGATCGCTTCGAAGGAGGTACCACTCCGGATTCCGCCCATGGAGACGGATGGCGGCTTCGCAGTCGTTGAGGGCCTGGCGGATGCGGTCCTTGGATCGCTGCAATTCGGCGCGAAGGATCAGCAAACCACCCCGATCGATCGGTTCCTCGATCTCGAGGCGAAGCGCGCGTGTCACGGTCGCGATGGCGTCGTCGGTCTTCCCGGCGCGCGACTGGAGGCGCCCCAACTCCCGGAACGCGTGGATGGAACCCGGATCGAGTTCGATGGCGCGTTCCAAGTCACGGATCGCCTCGGAGTTCTTGCCGAGGACTCCGTACTCGATGGCCCGCTCGATCAGAAGATCCGCCGAATCGCCCCGGGCCTTGATCAGTTCGGTGAGCTCCTCGATCTCATGCTCGGGTCCCTCGTGGGCTTGGAGCTGAAGCCCACCCCCCGCGGACCACCCGAGGCAGACCACGAAGGCCAGACTCGCGAGCGGACGGCGTGATAGCGACAAACGGGGCGGCATGGGCTCAATCCTCGAGGATCAGGATCGGGTCCACGCGAAGATCGCTGCTGTCGAGCGTCGCGTTGTGCACCTCGATGGCGAGGAGATTGGAGCCGTCCCTGAGGAATTTGGGGGAGTCCTTGAGGACGACGTATTGGCGGCCGGACCTCCTCTCGCCGCGGGCGGTGATCTTTTGAGCGTTGCGCCCGCTGCTTCGTCCGACACCCACGCGCGCGACCTCGCGACCGTTCAGGTAGGCGATGAAGGCGTCGTCGTAATCGATCCAGAGACCGAGTTCCGTGACTCGATCCGCCTGCGGGATCTCGAACGTCCGGCGGACGTAAAGCGTGGAATGCTTGTCGGCCATGGCATCGAGCGCGGTCCGATACTTGCCGGGTCCGAAGCCGAATCCGCTTTCGCCGGTCATCCAGTTCGCCGCGTCGAAATTGCGCTGGGTCCAATCCGAGCCGCGAGGGAGTGGATCGAAGGCGTACTGCCATCGGGCGCCCTCGGGAATGAGGATGCGATGATCGACGGCGGGCGCCGACCGATTGGACAGTGAATTGGTGGGTTTGACGTAGGTGGGAGGCTGCCAGGGAAGCGCCAGGCGGACCGGGGACACCTTGCCGCGTTTGACGATGCTGAACAGATCGCGGCCGACACCCTCGCGGTTGATCATGCGGCCGACCAGCGTGTCGCCTTGGACATCCACGATCACGGAACCATGTTCCACGACGACCTTCCGCATCACCGACAAATTGCCCGCCCAGCCAAGGCTCTGGCCGGCATGGCCGGCAACGATCTGGACGGTGCCCTCGTGGGGGTGGATTCCGGAACTCTTGCGGTACGCGCCGTCGCCGGTGGGATCCCCGTCGCCGTCATCGAGAATGACGTTCTCGGAGACGGTCGGCGTCGCGTAGGCGCCATCCATGAGCATGGACCGTTCGTAGATGTGCGAATGCCCGGTCAGGACGAGGTCGACGCCGCCCTGTTCGAGGACGGGCATGAGGAGTTCCCTCACTTCGGTGAGATCCTTCTCCTTGTCGCTGTCGTGGCTCCCCTTGGTGTACGGGGGGTGATGCCAGTAGGCGATGACCCAGTCGGCCTTGGTCTTTTCGAGGTCCGCCTTCACCCAACGCGCCATGGGTTCGCCGGGGCGCCGGTCGAGGTCGTGGGAATTGAGGCAGACGAAGTGGATGTTGGCGTAGTCGAACGAGTAATAGGCCTCGGTACCGGATGCGACGCCGCCGGACTCGCCGCGGGTGGGGACCACGTAGGCGTCGTAGTACGGTCCGATGCCGGTGCGGCCGCTGGACGTGTGACCTTCGTGGTTGCCCATGGTGGGCCAGCACACCTTGTGGCGCAGCGTCTCGTCGTAGGTCTCGAAGAACCGGCTCTGGAATTCCGTGTCGCGACCGACGCCGTAGGCCATGTCGCCGACGTGAATCCAGAAATCGAGCGGATGATTCTCGCGCTCCACCGTTTCGAGCATGGCCTGGTGGACGGCGGCCTGGGGTTCCCGGCCGGTGCCGCCATCTCCAATAACCCAGAACCGCACGGGGCCGGCCGAACCCGCGGCGGGATGGGTCGTGAATCGGTACGAAGGATCCGCGGGCGTCAGCCGCCGGTTACCGTCGTAGATCGCGTAGAAATAGGTGGTGCCGGGTGTGAGATCGGGGATGCGCGCCTCGTACTGGAACGTCCCCACGGGTGCCGAGTGCAGTTTGGGGAGCATGAGGTTGGCCTCGGTGCGGAGGGAAGCCCAGCGCTCGGGCAGCGGCTGGCCGTTCGTGCCCAGGGACGCCCGGACCACGATGTCGGACAGTCGCGCCTCGTCGCTCAAGTCGAGTGAGTTCCGCCCGAACCGAACGCGGGGTTGGATCGGACCGACGGTCCTCCACGCGATGTGCATGAGATTCGGACCGGCGAACTGGAGGTACGGAGCCCGCGCGAACGGTTCGGGCGGGTTGACGGCGGGGCTTTCGCCTCCGGTCAAAAGGAGGGTGGACGCAAGCGCGGCGAAAGCATTCCGGCGAAAAGACGATCCCGGTGACATGGACGGCATGGTAGGCATTGGTCCGGGAAGGTCAAAGATCGTGTCGAGGGAACCCCGCCTTCCATTCGCGGCCCGGGACCGGACTGTCCGGAGACTTCACGGGAATCGGGGTTGCCGCTTGCCATGACCTTCGACCGCCCTACCATCGCGCCACATTGGCACGCCACCGGCAGCTCCGGCCGTGCCCACGGCATGGCATGATCCGGTCGTTCGCGTTCACCACCAAAGGAGGGCTCCACAGTCAGGACATCGCACCGTTCCTGATGCCCACACTCCTTTCCGACACGAATCTTTTCCTCTGGATCGATATCGAAGCGGCGACTCCCGAGGAGGCCCGGATGGTCCTGGGCGAGATTTTCCATTTCCACCCCCTCTCGATCGAGGACTGCGTCGCCGAATCGCCGTCACCCAAGGTCGAGGAATACTTCCCAAAGGAGGAGGACCGATTCTCCCCCTACCTCTTCATGGTGGTGCATGCCGTCGACTACAGCCGCAAGGACGGCGTGTTCGCGACGACCGAGCTGAACTTCTTCCTGGGTAAGAACTTCCTCGTCACCTACCACGACCACGCCATGCGGAGCGTCCAGATGGTCGAGGACCGGTGCCGCAAGGGGACCATCCACGTCGCGCGCGCTCCCGACCGGGTCGCCCACACCCTCCTCGACGCGATCGTCGACAACTACAAGCCCGCGCTCGAGGAATTGGCCTTCGAGATCGCGGACCTCGAGCAGGAGGTCGTCGAGCGGCAGGATCGGCTGATCATCAGCCGGATCCTGCGGGTCAAGAAGGAGGTTCTTCATCTCCGCCAGATCATCGGGCCGCAGCGCGAGGTCCTGGCCCGCTTCGCGCGCAACGAATTCAAGCTGGTCCGCGCCCACCTCGTTCCCTACTTCCGCGACGTCTACGACGCGCTTTTCACCATCGGCGAGCGCGCCCAGGCCTACGCGGATTCCCTCACGAACGTGCTCCAGGTCTACGTCAACATGTCGAGCCACAAGACAGGCGAGGTCATCAAGCTCCTCACCCTGATCACGATCCTCACGACGCCGCTCACCCTGATCGGGACGTGGTACGGAATGAACTTCGACACCATGTCGGAGGTCAATAGCCCGTTCGGATACGTCTACGTCATCGCCCTCACCCTCATCACCACGGGCGCCACGTTCTACTATTTCAAACGCAAAGGCTGGCTCTGACCTGAACCGAACTGAACTGAACTGAACCAAGTCGAAACGAAACGAATCGAATCGAACCCAACCGACCGGATCCGGTCCACGTCCGCCCGCCACGAAACTCCCCAGGATGCCGCCCCAGAAAACCAGCTTCGTCGACAAGGTCCTCGGACGCCTGACTCGGCTCGACAGCGAGAACGTCCGGGCCCTCATGCGCCGGTTGGCCGAGGAGCGCAGCCTCCTCGAGACGGTCTTCAACATCGTCGAGGACGGCATCGTGGTGGTCGCGGACGACGGCCGCGTGCTCTACCTCAACCAGAGCGCCATGCGCCTGCTTGGCCTGCCGGAGAACACGCGGGTCGACGGCCAATCCATCCAGCAGATCCTCCCGGAACTCGACTGGTCGAAGCTCCGCGATCTGGACCGGCGCGGGGGCGCCCAGGTCGTGCGCCAGGAATTCGAGGTGGCCTGGCCGCGTC
Organism: uncultured Verrucomicrobiota bacterium; assembly: GCA_942490575.1. GTDB lineage: Bacteria > Verrucomicrobiota > Verrucomicrobiia > Limisphaerales > CAIMTB01 > CAIMTB01. The sequence goes on along the minus strand of CALNYA010000047.1, from coordinate 108,213 downwards.
CGCGCTTCTTCCGCCTGTTCGCGGCGCCCATCGACGGCGAGGCCGCGGGCAGCGCCGGGATCGCGCTGGTGCTCAACGACGCCACCGAGGCCCGGCAGAAGGAGTTCGAAAACGTCGAAAGCGAACGGCTCCAGGCGTTGACCCTTCTCGCCGCCTCGCTGGCCCACGAGATCGGGAACCCCCTCAACGCCCTCAACATCCACCTCCAGCTCATGGAGCGCGAACTGCGCAAGCTGCGCACCGAACTCGTCGCCCTCCGCAATCACAGTCCGCGCGCCGCCCGTCCCCGTCCGCATCAGCTGGGCGCCGAGCAGGCCGCCTTCACCTGCCTGGACCGACTCCAGGATTTCACGGGAGTCGCCCGCGGCGAGATCGGACGGCTCGACTACATCGTCAGTCAGTTCCTCCAGGCCCTCCGACCCAGCGCCCCGAAGCATCGGGTCGCCGACCTGAACGCCGCCGCCCGCGAAACCTTGGAACTTCTGCGGCCGGAACTCGAGAACCGGGGGCTCCTGGAGTCCGAGGAACTCGACCCGAACCTGCCCCAGGGGTGGTTCGATCCCAACCAGGTGAAGCAGGTCTTCGTGAACCTCATCCGGAACGCCATGCAGGCGATGACCCGCGGGGGAACGCTCACCCTCGCCACCGGCAGCCACGCCGAAGGTCTGTGGTTCAGCATCGCGGACACCGGGGGCGGCATTCCCCAGGAGACCATGAACCGCCTCTTCAAACCGTTTCACACCACGAAGAAGAAGGGCACCGGCCTCGGTCTCATGATCGTCCAGCGCATCGTCCGGGATCACCACGGCCGCATCGACGTCGAGAGTCATGTCGGCCGCGGAACCCGCTTCAGGATCTGGCTCCCCGGCCGGCCCCAGGTCCGACTCCTCGCCGAACCCACGCCGTGAACGAACCCTCCCTCCTCATCGTCGACGACGAGAAGACGACCCGCGACGGCCTCCGGCTGGCGCTCGAGGATCGCTACGATGTCTTCGTCGCCGACGACGCCGCCTCCGCCATCGATATCCTGGAGCGCGAGCGATTCGACGTCCTGCTCACCGACCTCCGGCTCCCGCAAGGCGATGGGCTCAAGCTCATCGAGCGCGCCAAATCCCTCCCGAAACCGCCCGTCTGCATCCTCATGACGGCGTACGGATCCGACGAGACGATCGTCGACGCGATGAAACGCGGCGCCGACGACTACATCGCGAAGGGCCGGATGGAGATCGACCTCCTGGAGCTGAAGATCGAGAAGGCTCTCCGCTCCCGGAAACTGGAATCGGAGAACACGGCGCTCCATCGCCAGCTCGACACGCGATACGGCCTGGACCACATCGTCGGCGATTCCTCCGCGATGCGGGACGTCCTCGACACGGTCCGGCAGGTCGCCGACTCGCGGGCCACGGTGCTCATCAGCGGGGAGAGCGGCACGGGCAAGGAACTCATCGCGCGGGCGATCCACCAGCTCAGTCCACGTTCCAAGGGCCCGCTGGTCATCGTTCACGGCGGGGCGCTTGCGCCGACCCTCCTGGAGAGCGAGCTTTTCGGCCATGAGAAGGGGGCCTTCACCGGGGCGCACGAACGCCGGATCGGTCGCTTCGAGCAGGCCCAGGGGGGCAGCCTCTTCCTGGACGAGATCGGAGAGATCGACGCCACCCTCCAGGTCAAGCTCCTCCGGTTCCTGGACGTCCGGACCTTCGAACGCGTCGGCTCGAACAAGACCCTCACGGCGGACGTCCGCCTCATCACGGCGACGAACCGCGACCTCCAGGAGATGGTGCGGGACGGGCAGTTCCGGAAGGATCTCTACTACCGGCTCTGCGTGGTGGAGGTGGGACTCCCTTCGCTCCGGGAACGACCATCCGACATCCCGCTCCTGGCCGCGTCGTTCCTCGCCGAATCGTCCCAGGCGAACGGCAAATCCATCGCCGGTTTCAGCGCCGAAGCCCTCGAAGCCCTCCAGTCCCATTCCTGGCCGGGGAACGTGCGGGAACTGCGCGCCGCCGTCGAACGCGCCGTCGTTCTCTCACGGGACGCGGTGGTCGGCCTCCGCGACCTGCCGCCGGACGTCCGGCAGCCGCGCTCCGGCGCCGCGCCGGGACCGGCCGGAACTTCGGCGACTCCGATGCCGCAAGACGGGCACATGACCATCCATGACGCCGAGCGCCAGCTCATCACCGAGGCGCTCCGCGAGACCGGCGGCAACCGCACCGAGGCGGCGCGCCGCATCGGCATGAGCCGGCGCACCCTTCATCGCAAACTGCACGAGTACCATCTGGAAGGTTTTTGAATCATGCCCCGCTTACAGGAATTCATCCACGCCCTCGAAGTCGGCGCCGGCGCCCGGTACCTCCGGATCGCCGCCATCTTCCTCGGCATCGTCACCGTCTCGGTCGCCTACAATCTTCGCGAGTTCAAGAACCTCCACTCCGAGGAGGCCATGGACGCCGCCCAGGTGGCCCGCAATCTCGCCGAGGGCCGCGGTTTCACCACGCGCTGCATCCGACCGCTTTCCATGGGCGTCCTGATCCAGCATCGCGAGGATCGCTCCCCCCAGATCCGCGGAACCGAGCACCCCGACCTCGCGAATCCTCCGCTGTACCCGCTTGTGCTGGCGGGTTTCATGAAGATCCCGGGCCTGTTCAATCATGAAATCGCCTCCCAGAAGGAATCGGTCTTCCGCCGGCACCAGCCCGATTTCGTGATCGCCTTCATCAACCAGGGTTTCTTCCTCCTGGCGGTCATCCTCACCTGGCGCCTCGCCCGCCGGCTCTTCGACGACCGCGTCGCCCTCCTCACGGCTCTCGCGCTGGTTGGATGTGATCTTCTCTGGCAGTTCAGCACGTCGGGGCTCCCCACGATGCTGGCGCTGACCCTCTTCACCGCGCTGCTCAACGTCCTGTGCGACATCGACGCCGGGAGCCGGCGCGAACCGCCCGTCGGGCGCGTGCCCGTGCTCGTGCTGGCCATCCTCGCCGGCCTTTTGACCGGGGGCCTTCTCCTCACCCGCTACGCCCTCGGCGTCCTCGTCGTGCCCGTCCTCATCTTCCTCGCCACGGGCGTCAAGGGACGCCGGATGCTCCCCACGCTCCTGGCCGCCGTCACCTTCGTGGCCGTCATCTCCCCCTGGCTCGTCCGCAACTGGCAGGTCTGCGGCAATCCGTTCGGCATCGCCGCCTATTCCATCGTCCAGGAGACCGCGACGTTCAGCGACAACTGGCTGGACCGGGTCCTGGAGCCGGACGTCTCCAAGGTCTCTCCGGACGAGGTCCTCCGGAAGTTTTTCATCGGCGCCTCGGCCATGGTCCGGGAGGAACTCCCCCAACTCGGCGGCAGCTGGCTTTCGGCGTTCTTCCTGGTCGGATTCCTCATCCCGTTCGTGGACGCGGCCCGCTCCCGGATGCGTTGGTTCACCCTGGGGGCCCTCATTTGCGTCGCCGTCGGCCAGATTCTCTCGCGCACCCATCTGTCGCTGGACACGCCCCGGATCAATTCGGAGAACCTCATCGTCCTCCTGACCCCGCTGGTCTTCATGTTCGGCATGGCGCTTGTCGCCCTCCTGATCTTCAGCCTCGACGTGACCGCCGAGGTCTGGCGGACCTTCGCCCTCGCGGCCGTCATCGTGATCTCATGGATTCCGCTGGCGCTGGCCTTCGGCCCGCCCCGGAACAGTCCGATCGCCTACCCGCCGTACTACCCGCCCACGATCCAGCGGGTCGCCCAGTGGTTTGAACCCGCCGAACTGGTGATGACCGACATGCCGTGGGCGGTCGCCTGGTACGGCAACCGCCCCGCCGTCCTGCTGGCGGCGAGCCCGGACAAGGAGTACCTCGATATCAGCGACTGGCACAAGACGGTCTCCGGCCTCTACCTCACCCGCATCACGCTCGACGAACGCTTCCTGTCCGGCTGGGTTCTCAACGCCCGGAAATGGGGCCGGTTCGTCATCGAGATCCTCACCCGGGGCGAGGTTCCCAAGGGATTTCCCCTCCGCCAGGCCCCCTCCTTCCTGACCACTTTCCCGGACCACATCCTCCTCGCCGACCGGAACCGCTGGCAGGAATCCCTTCCCATCGCCCCCCCAAAGGGACTCGATCCACGCGATCCGGCCAAGCCAGCCGGGGCCCCCGCGGCCGATCCGGCCCTCCCGACCCTCGCTCCAGCCACCCAACCGACGGGCGGCACCGCGGCGCCCAACTCGTCGCCACCGTGATCCATGGGGCGAATCCTCGTCATCCGGGGCGGTGCGCTCGGCGATTTCGTCCTGACACTCCCCGTTCTCGCCGCGCTCCGGGCCCAGTTCCCGGACGCCCATATCGAGGTCCTCGGGTACCCGCACATCGCCCGCCTCGGACTTCTGGGAGGGCTCGCCCATGCCGTCCATCCCATCGAGGCCCGCCCCCTGGCCGGCTTCTTCGCCCGGGGCGGCAAGCTCGACCCCGCGGTCGCGTCGTTCTTCGCGGGTTTCGCCGTGATCGTCTCGTACCTGTACGATCCCGACGAAATCTTCCAGGACAACGTCGCTCGCTGCACCCGGGCCCAGTTCATCGTCGGCCCGCATCGTCCCGATGAAGCGGCTTCGCTCCACGCCGCCGACACCTTCCTCACGCCGCTTCAGCGCCTGGCGATCTTCGAGGCCGACGCGACCCCACGGATCGCCGCCGATCCCGCGACACCGGGTCCCGGCCGATGGATCGCCGCCCACCCCGGCAGCGGATCCGAATCCAAGAACTGGCCCGAGCGCCGGTGGGCCGGGCTCCTCGCCGCCGCCCTCGAGCATTCGGACCGCAACCTCCTGCTTGTCGGCGGCGAAGCGGAAGGCGACCGGCTCCAACGTCTCGCCGGGGAACTTCCGTCCCGGCGCCTCCACGTCGCCCGCAGCCTCCCGCTCGACGCCGTCGCTTCGTTGCTCAGGGCCTGCGACCTGTTCGTCGGGCACGACTCCGGCATCACCCACCTCGCCGCCGCCGTCGGACTTCCCTGCATCGCCCTGTGGGGTCCGTCCAACCCAACCTTGTGGCGTCCCCGCGGCACCCACATCACGTTGGTCCAGGACGACGCCGGACTGCCCGGCCTCGAATTCCCCGCCGTCTGGGAGATCCTCCGGCGCCACCTGATGGTTCAATCGGCAAACCCATGAGCCCCCCAGCCGCCCGCCGCGTTTTGTTCGTGGACCACGTCCGCCGCATCCTTGGCGGGGCCGAGGTCAATCTCGTCGAACTGGCCGGGGATCCCACCGCCCGGGCGGCCTGGGACATCCATGTCGCGTGCGATCCCGACAGCCAACTCCACGATGCCCTCGTTTCCCGCGCGATTCCCCGCCACCCCTACGCCTTCGATCCCAGCCTGGGCAATCTTCGGCTGGTCGGTCGCCGGTTCCCCGTCCTTCGCGTCCTTCGAAGTTTCAAGGCGCTCGTTCAGGGCCGGAAAGCGCTCGCGGACATCATCGAACGGGTGCGACCCGATTTCGTCGTGTCCTGCACCAACAAGGATCACTTCGCCGCCTGGCCCTCCTGCCGCGCCGCCGGCGTCCCGTCCATCTGGTGGGTGAACGACATTCTCTCCTCGGATTTCTTTCCGTGGGGCGCCCGGCGCGCGTTCCTTTCCCAGGCCCGGCGAGGCGCGTCGCGGATGGTGGTCGTCTCCGAGTTCGCGCGCCAGGCGCTCCTGAACCAGAAGCTTCCGCCCTCGGATGTCGTCACCATCCACAACGGAATCCCGCTCGAACGCTACGAGCCCCAGCCTCGCGGCACCCTCCGGCACATGCTCGCGGCCCCGGACGATGAACCGCTGGTCGGCATCGTGGGACGGTTCACCCCCTGGAAGGGCCAGGACTTCTTCCTGCGCATCGCCGAAGCCTGGTGCCGGCAGGCGCCTTCGGGCCGTTTCGTCCTCATCGGCCACGCCTTCAACGAGGATCAGCAATTCGAACTGGCCCTCCGGAATTTCATCCGCCTGCGCGGCCTGCGCGAACGGGTGCATGTCATCCCTTTCCAACGCGACATCGGAGCGGCCCTCAGCGATCTCGATCTGCTGGTCCATTGCTCCCTGAAGCCCGAACCCTTCGGACGGGTCCTGATCGAGGCCATGGCCCTCGACGTTCCAGTCCTCGCGGCCCGCGCGGGCGGCGTTCCCGAAATCATTCAACACGGGCGGAACGGTCTCCTGGCCCAACCGGGCGACGTGAAGGATTACCTGACCCAGATCCGCCTCGTCCTGGGCGATCCGGAGCTTCGAGAGCGTCTCCGCGCCGCCGGTAGGGAAACCGTCCAATCCCGGTTCTCCGTCGCGCGGGTTCAGAATTCCTTCGACATCCTCTTCGACGCCCTCATCGCCGGCTCATGCGATTCCTGATCGTCAGCCTCGGGTTGCATCCGGATATCGACGGTGGCGCCTGGCGCGTCGCGGCCGCCCACGCCCGCGGACTCGCGCGCCGCGGGCATTCCGTCCACGTGGTCACGGCGCGGAGCGATCCGCCCCGCCCGGACTTGGAAACCCGCGACGGTTACTCCATCCACCGATTTCCCCAAAGCCACGGTCATTTCCACGCCAATTGGCGCCGCGAAAACCAGGCCGCCCGCGCCCTCCTCGTTCAACTCACGGCGCGACCCGACCCGGACGCCCCCACCCTTCTCATCCAGCACCATCCGTACCTCGGCCCCGCCACCGACGTCGTCCACGGGTCCGTCCCCATTCTTCACATCTTCCACGGACCGTGGGCGCGTGAGTACCGGCTTGCCCAGACCGCCAGGAAGCGCGGACTCGTCCGGCGCTGCCTCGACCTCGTCATCCCGCGCGTGATGCATCGGGTGGAGTCGCGCTGCCTTCGACGGGCGAGCCGCATCATCACCCTGAGCCGGCACTTCGCCCGGCAACTCGGCGCCTGGTTCCCAGGACGCCTCCCCGCGATCGAAGTGGTTCCCGGCGGCGTCGACTTCAACCAGTTCCATTCGCTGCCGGACCCCGATCGGCGGTCGGTTCGCAACGGCTATGGCTTGCCTCCCGAAACCATGCTCTTCGTCGCCCTGCGACGGCTCGATCCGCGGATGGGCCTCGACGTCCTCGTCGATGCCTTCGCGCGGGTGGCGCGTGAACATCCCCACGCGCGGCTCTGGCTCACCGGACGGGGCCCCGCCGAGGGCGCGCTGCGTGAGCGGATCAGGCGACTCGATCTTGACGGCTCCGTGCGTCTCCTCGGCTTCGTGCCGGAGGCCGAGGTGTCGAACCTGTTGAATGCCGCCGACGCCGCCGTCATGCCGTCGCTGGACTTGGAAGGATTCGGGCTCGTGACCGCCGAGGCGCTCGCCTGCGGCACGCCGGTCCTGGGTTCCCGCGCGGGAGCGACGCCGGAGCTCCTCGAACCACTCGACCCGGGTCTGCTTTTTCCCCCGGCGTCGGTCGCCGGATTGGCGGACCGCCTCGCCGATGCCCTTCGGAGTCCCCGGAGTCTTCCGTCGCGCGACCGATGCGCGGCCTATGCGCGTGAACATTTCTCGTGGGACGCGCAGATTGCCGCCTGCGAACGCCACGGGGCCGAACTCACCTCGTCCACCCAACCCTTCGCCGCATGAGAATTCTGGTCCTGGGCAAGTACTACCCGCCGTTCCATGGAGGGATCGAGACTCTGACCCGCATCTGGTGCGAAGGGTTCGCGAGGCTCGGCGCCGACGTCACCTGCGTCGTCGCCAACGACCAGGCCCGAACCGTCCACGAGACCCTCGCGGGCGTGAAAGTGGAGCGGTGCGCTCGCTTCGGGTCCGGCATGTCCCTGCCCTTCTGCCCGCGCTACGTCACCGCGGCCCGTCGGCCGGCGGACCTGATCCATCTCCATTTCCCGAATCCGCTCGCCGATATCGCGGTCCTGCTCGGTCGGCGCGAGACGCCGCTGGTGGTCACGTACCACGCGGACATCGTCCGCCAGAAGGCCGCCATGCGGCTGTACGCCCCGTTGATGGACCGGCTTCTCCGGCGGGCCAACCGGATCGTCGTCGCCACCCCGCCGCAACTCTCGTTCGCCGACGCCCTCGTTTCCCACCGGGACCGTTGCGAGATCATCCCGTTCGGTTTGGATTTCACCCGGTTCGACCAACCTCCGCCGGTGGTCCCGGCGGTCGAAGCCGCGCGCGCCGCGGCCGGCGGGCAACCCATCCTGCTCAATCTCGGCCGGCTCGTCGGGTACAAGGGCCAACGGTATCTCATCGAGGCGCTCCGATTCACCCAAGGGGTCGCGTGGCTCGTCGGCGCGGGCCCGCTCCGCGAGGAACTCGAACGCGTCGCCCGCGTCGCCCGCGTGTCGGATCGTGTCCGGTTCTGGGGTGAAGTGGACGACGCCGAACTTCCGGCGTTCGTGCACGCCTGCGATGTCTTCGTCCTGCCGTCCATCACGCCGAACGAGGCGTTCGGCCTGGCCCAGGTCGAGGCGATGGCCTGCGGCAAGCCGGTCATCAGCTGCCAGATCAGCTCCGGGGTTCCCTACGTCAATCAGGACGGAATCACCGGGATCATCGTTCCGCCCTCCGACGCGAACGCCCTCGCCCAGGCCATCTTCAAGCTCACGTCCGAACCCGATCTCGCCCGGCGCCTGGGAAAGAATGGGCACCATCGAGCCCACACCGAGTTCTCCCTCGACGTCATGATGGGGCGGTACTGGAAGCTCTTTCAGAGCCTGACCGGTGGCGGGACGGAGCCATGAGGACCTATTTCACCATGCTGCTGCTGGCGGCGATCGTGTCGTTCCTGATCACGCCCTTCGCGCAGCGTCTCGCGTTCCTCATCGGGGCCGTCGACCGACCCGATCCCCGGAAGATCCACAGGGCACCCACCGCGCGCACCGGCGGCATCGCCGTTCTCCTCGGGTTCTGCGCCCCCTGGGCGGTCCTCTACCTGCTCGACAACCAGGTCGTCCGGATGTTCCAGCAGCAGGAGACCACGTTCTTCATCCTCATCGGCTGCGGCCTCGCCATGTTCGCCCTCGGGGTCGCCGACGATATCCTGAATCTCAATCCCAAGACCAAGCTCCTCATCCAGACAGCCGTCGCCGTCGTGATGTACTTCGGAGGCTTCCGCATCAGCGAGGTCAGCAACCCGGTCACGACACCCATCCCGCTCGGCTGGTTCTCCCTGCCGGTCACCATCCTCTGGATCGTGGGGATCACCAACGCCACGAACCTCCTCGACGGCATGGACGGTCTCGTCGCCGGCGTCGCCGCCGTCATGGCGCTCTCCCTGTCCATGATCAATATCCTCGGCGGCAACGTGCTCGTGGCGCTCCTCACCTTCTCCCTCGCCGGAGCCACGCTCGGCTTTCTTCCTTTCAATTTCACCCCGGCCAGAATCTTCCTGGGCGATTCCGGGAGCCTGTTCATCGGCGTCATGATGGCCGGGATCAGCACGCTGTCGTTCTTCAAGGCCGCCACCGCCACTCTCGTCCTCATCCCGTTGCTCCTCTTCGCCCTTCCCCTCTTCGACACGACCCAGGTCGTCATCGGCCGGATCCGCCGGGGTCAACACCCCTTTTCCCCGGACAAGAACCATGTCCACCACCGCCTGATGCGCCTCGGACTCAACCAGCGTCAGGCCGCCGTCTTCCTCTACACGGTGACACTCTTCCTCGGCGTCGCCTCCATCATCCTCAGCTGGCGGATCACTCCGACGGCGTTCGCCACGCTCGCCTTCATCGGCGTGAGCCTCGCCACGGGTTTCGTCGCCGTCGCCCGATTCCTCACCCGCCAAAGTCTCGCCGAGTCCCACGAACTTCCACCGCCCGCCGAGTCATCCGCCGAAAAGGCGCCTCCGACACACTCGCCATGAACCGGCCCTCACCCCCAGCCCCTCTCCCGTCGGACGGGAGAGGGTGGCGACGGACCAAGCCGCCGGGTGAGGGTCTTTGTTTTGGCCGTTCATGGACCCAATGCGTGTCCAATTTTCGGAAAACGTCCCCACCCATGATCCCCCTCGAAGAAGCCCGTTCGCGAATCCTCGACGCCATCGAACCGTTGCCCGTCGAAAACGCGCCTCTCGACCAGGCCCTTGGCCGCGTGGCGGCCTCGCCGGTCCAGGCGCTCCTGGACATTCCCCGCTTCGACAACGCATCCGTCGACGGCTACGCCCTCCGCACCCGGGACCTGCCTCCCTTTTCGGAGAACCGTACCGCCGGCTTTCCAGTCGGCTCCGAGTCTTTGTCGGAGGCCAAGCCCATCCGGCTCCCGGTCCACACGCGCATCGCCGCCGCCGGAGATCCCCCCTTGGAAGGACTTCCCGAGGGAACCTGCGCGCGCATCTTCACGGGCGCGGCCCTCCCCCCGGACGCGGATGCGGTGATCATGCAGGAGGACACCCTCCCCGAACCCGAAGGGCACGTGACCCTTCTGGCTCCGGTCACTCCATGGGAAGGGGTGCGATTCGCGGGTGAGGATGTCCGGCGCGGGAGCACCCTCGTTCCCGCCGGGCAACGCCTTCAACCCGCCCACCTTGGCCTCCTCGCGGCCGCTGGAGTCGGGTCCATCGACGTCCGCCGCCGGCCACGGATCACCCTGTTGACTTCCGGCAATGAACTTGTCGAACCCTCCGCCGAGGTCGCCCCCGGAAAACTCCCCGACAGCAACCGCTTCCTCCTCCGCGCACTCGCCCAGGCGGCCGGCGCATCGATCGTCCGCGGCGCGTGGGTGCCCGATCACCTGGAAACCGTGATGGAGGCCCTGCGCGACGCCGCCAGCTCCAGCGACCTCGTGGTGACCACCGGTGGCGTATCGGTCGGCGACGCCGATCTGTTGAAGAGCGCCTTCACCCGCCTGGGCGGGAAGCTCGAACTCTGGCGTATCGCGGTCAAACCCGGAAAGCCCTTCGCTTGGGGACGCCTCGGGAACTGCCACTGGTTCGGCCTTCCCGGAAATCCCGTCGCCGTCTTCGTCACTTGGCGGATCCTGGTCCTTCCCGCGCTCCGCCGTTTCGAAGGGGATCAGGAACTCTTCGGTCGCCACGGGGCCGCGCGACTCGCGGAACCGGTGGCCAATCGCGGCGATCGCCTCCATCTCCTCCGGGTTCACGTCGATCCGAAAGGGAACGCGCGCCCGATCGGCACCCAGGCGTCCCACATCCAATCGGGACTCGCCGCCTCCAACGCGCTGCTCCAAGTACCCGCGGGCACCACCTGGGAAGCGGGCCGCGAAGTCGATGTCGAATGGATCGACTGACCGCTCCCCTTCTGTGTGTTCCGTGCCTTCCGTGGTTGAAACCGCCGTTTCCAGGCTGATTCGTCAGAAATCCCGGGATGGCATCCGCGGATCGTGCTTCCGGCGGAACAGCTCCATGGGCGTCGGGGTTGGCGCGGTGAGCTGCATCCGTTCGCTCCGGCTGCTGAATCCTTCCCGGCCCGTTGTGAGATCCAGACCCAGCGGCCGATTCGGAAGGCTCGTCAGACGCTCGCCCGTCCCGGGCGCCTCCGCCGTCGGCACGACCGCCCCGGCTCCCGCCCTCGAATCCAACGTCTGCATGAAACCGCGATTCACTCCGGGCGTCCCGCCCAACGTTCCGAACATCCCCCCGGGCGTGGCGCCCGCGCCGAATCCCGAGCGGGTTCCGGCCGAAGTCCCCAGGATCGAATCGGCCGATCCCCCCAGCACGCGGCGCAACGAATCCAGACGATCCGCTCCATCGGAACCCTCCCGGGTGGAAGCCCTCATAAAATCGCCGATCTTGGGCCCCGAGGTGCCGTACTCAAACAGTCCCTCCGAAGCCCCGCGACGGTCGCGTTCGTCGGGATCCGCGTTGGAGCCGACACCGTCCCTTTGATTCCGACCGGAATCCAGCCGGTCCCCACCCAACTCGCCCACCGGCGACGGTCCGTCGATCAGTGGATCCCGCTTGTCGTCGCCGTCGGTCCTGCTCCTCGGATCGCGGTCCCGGTCCTGATTTCGTCCACGGTCATTGGCGTCCCGATTGTTCAGTCCGCGTCGATCGCCCGATGAACCATCCCACCTGTCCTCGCGGTCGCGGCTCCCGCCGTACCGGGAGGATTCGCCTTCGCCCTGCCGCGAATAAATCCCCCCGGACTTCCCGTTCCGACGGTCGAACAGGTCGTCGATCGACAACTCGGTCTCCGGAGTCAGGTACCTGTCGTTCAGGTCCGTTTCGCCGTTCGAATCGAATTCCTCAGGTCGCGCCCAGGAGTTCCGTTGCTCGATCAAATCCTGGAGCGCCCGCATGCGGTTGACCTGATCCGGCGCCGGAAGAGCCACCGCCGTGGGAACATCCGATACCGAACCGCCCGGATCGCGCCGCTGGAAATTGAACGCCGGCCCGCGAAGATCCGACCCGGTGACCGGGGCGACCTTCAACACCTCGCGCGGGGGCGAAAACTCGATCTTATCGCCTTCGGGCTTCAGGGCGCCCCAAGCCGAAACGCCGGCTCCGCAGACCAGGATCACGAGGCTTTTCCGGAAGGTGATGGGCTTCATAGGCGGGGGAAGCGATGAACGGACACCTGCCTAGATAGACCTCCTCGAAAGCTCCGTCAAAGCCCTAAAATTTTCCTTGGCGCGATGCCTCGGCCCTTCCAGCTTACCCCCCGCTCTGTTTGTCCGGTGGTGTAATGGCAGCACAACTCCCTTTGGAGGAGTTTGTCATGGTTCGAATCCATGCCGGACAGCCACGCCTTCCCGGCCCCCCAGCCCCTTGGGCGTGGCGTGGCATGGCGTCGTGGGGTGTCTGGCGCCTCGCTTCCCGCCGGGAAACCCGCCTACGGTTGGACCTCATGAGACCCCTGTCGCTCAACGCTCTGGGACCCGTCGTGGCCGGATTGCTGGGAATCCTGTCCGGACCCCGGTGCGGGGCCGCCTCCCTCCGCCTCGACCAGTGCCAGGTCATCGGCACCCACAATTCCTATCACGTCGCCCCCGGACCCTCGATGGACGCCCTCCTTCGCCAGAGGAGCCCCGAGACGGCCGATTCGCTCGTCTACACCCATCGACCGCTCCATGAGCAACTCGGCGTCCTCGGCATCCGCCAACTCGAACTCGACGTCGTCGCGGACCCCGACGGAGGGCGCTTCGCCGAACCACGCGGACCGAAGATCGCCCAGGCGAATCTCGGATCCCCGATCGTCCCGCATGATCCGGAGGGTGTCCTGCGGCGGCCCGGCCTGAAGATCATCCACGTTCCCGATGTCGACTTTCTCTCCCGCAACCTGACCTTCCGCGACGCCCTGGAGGAGCTTCGCGACTGGTCGGCCGCGCATCCGTTCCATTTCCCCGTCCTGATCCTGATCGAGTTGAAGGAGAGCTCGCCCGGACCGGAGTTCACCCAGGTTCCACCTTTCACACCCGCGGCGATGGAGTCGCTCGAACGGGAAATCCGCGAAACCATTCCGGCCCGGCAACGTTTCGAACCCGACCAACTCCGCGGCGGCCATGCCACCCTTCGCGACGCGGTGGCGGGCAAGGGGTGGCCCGAGGTTTCGACGCTCCTCGGCAAGTTCATCTTCGCCCTCGACAACGAGGGAGCGCTCCGAGACCGCTACATCGAAGCCGCCACGAACCTCGCCGGAAAGGCGTTGTTCGTCTCCGTCCCAAAGGAACACCCCGCCGCCGCCTGGATGAAGGTCAACGATCCAGACGGGCGCTTCGACGAGATCCAGGAACTCGTGCGCCAAGGTTTCCTGGTCCGGACACGCGCTGACGGCGGCACGGTCCAGGCCCGCGCCAACGACGGTTCCCAGCGGGACCGCGCCCTCGCCAGCGGCGCGCAGTTCATCAGCACGGACTACCCGGAGCCCAACCTGTCGTTCAGCCCCTACCGTGTCCGGTTGCCGGGAGGTCGGGTGGCCCGCGCGAATCCCGTCACGGGCGGCGACCTGCCGGACGACCGGGATATGGAGGAATTGGCGGCCGAGACTCCCGCGATTCAGGTGCGTCTCGGCGAAATGGCCCACGCGCATCGCCGGTTGGAGGAGGCCTCCACACACTACGCCCGCGCGCTTTCCCTCGATCCCTCCGCGCCGGGAACCTCCGCGGACGTCGAACGGGCGCGGCGGATGGCCCCGGTGCTCCTCCTTCATCCGGAGGAACCCTTCCCGCTTCGGGACGTGGCCGTCGTGATCCATCCGGACCGGCCCTGGATCGGCTACCACCTGTTCTGGGAGGACGATCTCGATTTCCCCGAGGACAACGATCCCTGCGATCACGAGGTGATCTGGGTGGAGTTCGATCCCGCCACCGATCGGACCGTGGCCGTGCACACCTATTTCCACTCCCGGATCCTCACCCGACCGCTGGACGGCGAACGCCCTCGGATCGCGGTGGAATGGGGCAAGCACGGGAGCATTCCCACGGGTCCGGACGGCCGCGTCTTGGAGGTGCCACCGACGCTTCGCAGCCATTGGAGCCGGCTGAACACCTCGGGTCGAAGGCTCCCCGACCATGCGCTCGGCCGCGGTTGGCCGTTGCGGTTCGAGGGTGATTTCGACGATTTCCTGCGCTTCCAGGTCCCCGTCGCGCTGCGCGAGCGTCTCGAAGTCGGACCACGGATCATCCGAAGCCGATGGCCGAACGCGGTGCTCAACCAGGAAATTCTCCCCTACAACTTCGCCGCCAAACGGTCCTGGCCCGGCGTCCCGGAATGAAGGGCGACGGCGGCCCTTTCCCCAACGCCGCGTAGTGCAGTCCCACACCGCCGTTCGTCGCGTAGCCATGCGACACCTGCCGCTCGATCTCAAGCAACCCGCCACCCGGCGAGTCCGCTCCCACCGACGGGATCACAACACCCACCGAGGCCGCCAACGCCAGTATCAGCCGCAAGAACGTCTTCATGCCTCTCTCCTGACCGGTCCGCCGTCGTTTTTCAACAGGGCCGAAGAAAAATGACGCGGGTTGTTGTACCGCCGACTTTCTAGTCGGCCGTCTTCCTTCCGGCTCCCCCCGAATGCCGACTGGAAAGTCGGCGGTACAAAGAGTCGCCAAGCCGGTGGCGCAAACTCGGTTGTAACGCCGACTTTCTAGTCGGCCGTCTTCCTTTCCGCCCCCTATGCCGACTGGAAAGTCGGCGGTACAAAGAGTCGCCAAGTCGGTGGCGCAAACTCGGTTGTAACGCCGACTTTCCAGTCGGCCGTCTTCCTTCCGGCTCCCCCGAATGCCGACTGGAAAGTCGGCGGTACAAAGTCGGCGGTGCTAGGTCGATCTCACTTCCCCGGAATCGCATTCAGCGTGTAGTACCCCACCGGATGCAGCAGGGACCCTCCGGTCGCGGATCGCACTCCCGGCAGTTTCAACTCGTGGATGTGTCCCGGGACGAGATCGAGTTCGAGACGCACACTCCGTCCGTCGGCGCCGACCCTCGCCGATTTCAACTCCGGCCGCGTGGCGTCCACCTCCGGCGACCCGTACTCCGCGCGGTACAGGTACGTGTAGGTCCCCATCGAGTACGAATCGACACGGCCCGCCGTCACCGGATCAACCGGTTCGGTGAAGGTGAGTTCGAATCCGTCGGCGCGCGCGCGCATCTCATGCACCTCGAACGGCGTGCGACCGGTCCAGACGAGCCGTTGCAAGGCGAACGGTTTGCCTCCGCGCGACCCCCACCCGCGATCGGTCCCGCCACAGAACAGGGAACCGTCCGGAGCGAACTCGAGACTCAAGGTCCCCGAAGCCAGTCCCTCGCGAAACGGGAAGCAGGCGCCCTGATAGACCCCGTCCACCTGCTCCAGGAAAACCCGCATCACCGTGCTCCAGGTCTGATCTCCCACGAAGACCTGGTTCGTGAACGGTCCGAACCGACCGGCGGTCCCGTCGTTTTGAATGCCGCTCGCGCTCTGGCCCATTTTTCCGTACGGGAAACCGACCGCGGGCGGCACGAATTCCGGCATCTTGCTCCATTCGGTCAGGATCCGGCTGTTGCTCGAAGGATCCTTGGGACGCGGCCCCATCCCCGGCGCGATCGAGTACCACTTGTTGCCGGTCGGGTTGCCGACGAAACCGCCCGGCTTCAGGTGCTTCAACCAGCAGGTGCCGTTCCAGGGTCCCTGGTTGTCCGTGTAAAACATGTCGCCCAGGGAGTTCGTCGCGATGCCGCCCGGCGACCGGATCCCGCTCACCGTGGGCACGGCCTTCCCGTCCGGACCCGCCCGCAGACACCACCCCCGGAACTCCGTCTCGCTCGTGAAAGAACCCGTCAGACACAGGACCAGCCAGATCGCTCCATCCCGATCGAACTTCGAACCGAAAGCGTACTCATGGTAGTCCCCGGTGATGCCCCAGCCGTCGGCATACGTCTCGAACACGTCCGCCCGCTCGTCACCGCCGGTGTCCTTCAGCCGGGTGACCTCCCCGCGCTGCGTGGCGTACCACCAACCGTCGCCCCGGGTCGTCAGACCGAGCACCTCGTGGAGTCCCGAGGCGAACCGGGTGAACTTCAATTCCGGCGGCTCGGGGACCTCGGCATAGGCTCCATCGACGAACCAGATCTCGCCCAATCTCGTGGACACCGCCAGCCGTTGGCCCCGGTCCCCGAAGGTTTGGATCGCGCCCGGCTCGAGGACGATCCCGTCGGGAACGGGAATCGTGATCAACCGGTAGAACGCGTCCTCTTCCGAGGCCTTGGACGCCGCCCGCAGCGGATCAGACCCCAGGACAAGAGTGAGCAACACCGCCACCAGACCGCCGATATTCCGACGCTGACTTACCATGTGATTTCCTCCACGAGTTCGCCGGGAACCGCGATGGGGACCCGAAGTTCATCCGCCACGAGGACCGGTTCGCCGACCCCGCCACCGCCACGGAAACGCAGGAACACTCCGTTCCCATAGCGGAACGATCCGTCGGCCTGGCGCGCCAGGGCGCCTTTGGCGGCCCGCAACCACACCCGCCCGCCTTCGACCTTTCCATCCAACCGCAACGTTCGCACGAACGTGACATCGACGCCTTCCGCCCGTGGAACGATCGAATCCCGGACCCGCACGCCTCCCAATTCGTAGTCGAACGTCGGGCGCCGGACCTCATCCAAGGTGTATCCACGGAACCGGTCGCCTTCGCCCCGGCGCCCCGCGCCCGGCCAGAGTGCGTCGAAGGCGGGCAGAACAGCCAACGCAGGTCCCTCCGGAAGCCGGACCAGGTGATCGCCCAGGGGCGGTTCGTATCCCACCCCGCGGTTGTTGCTGTGCCGCGCGGTGTCGATGAAGGGTCCCTGCCAGATCATCGCGAGCCGAAGATCGTTGGCGTCGAAGGCCAGGTTCGCCTTCTCCGGGTACCCCACGCCGATCGCCCGGGAACCGCCGCCTTCGATGAAGTTCCGATAGATCACCGCCTCGCCGCCAACCTCCAGTTCCTGCCTGGATTGGACCAACCCCGCCGGCACATCGGCTTCCGGGCCGTCCTTCAGCCAGGCGTAGATCGCCCGGATCTGGGAATCCGTGTCGCCGTCGAGAATCTCCGAATTCACCGCGACACCCTCCGGCCAGAAGGTGGGCATGCGGGTTCCCGGTCGAAGCGCCGCCGGATCGGGCAGGTAGCGTCGCATCCAGTCCCACCGGATCCGCTCGTACATGTGCTCCAGGCCGATGGCCGGAACGCCAAGGGACCCGAGCGTTGTGAAGGTGTGGCACGTGACGCAGGTGAGGCCGTCGCGCCCGACCAACTTCCGACCCCACTTCGCCTCGCGCGTCGTCAATTCCGGCTCAACCAGCGCCGTCGGCCGAGCATCCGCCCGTTCGAGCAACGCGGCCAACCCACCCACGTTCGCCTCTCCGAAAACCGGCATCCGCGTCGCCATGTACGGACGCACCTTGCGACCCGTGGCCAGGACCGTCCGCACCCACTCGGTTTTCAGCTTCGCTCCGACGCCGCTCAAGCTCGGGGGCAGCCGGCCCTCCTCGCCCAGATCCACGTCACCCACCGCATGGAACCACGCGTCCCGCCCCGTGGCCGCCGGGCCTCCCACGCCGTCGCGCTCGTGGCAACCCAGGCAGTTGAAACGTCCCAGCGACTGCGCCGCCCGCGCTTCCGCCTTCCGCGGATTCCTTCGCGCCGCCCCATCCGACAACGCGCGCCGTAGCGCCACCCGTTCACCCGCCGCCAGCGCGTACTTCGGCGCTGAAACCGGGACCTCGTCCGCGAGGCATCCCTTCGCCGTGGCCGATCCGAGATCCGCGAGATCCCGCGCCGGACCCACCGGCGCCTCGATCCCCGAATGGCAGGCCGCGCAATTGAGTTTCCCGAACCATTCTCGTCCCTTCCCGACGAGTTGAGGCGACACCTCGAATGTCCCGGAACCCAGCGGAACCAGCGGCTCTCCATACCGCTTCAACACGACGCCGGGAATCTTGCCCCGTTCCAATCCGGGCCCCGCCCACTCCACGGACATCTCCGCGCCCCCGCCGCCCTGGATGAACCTCAACTCGAAGGAATGCGGCCCAGGCTCCAGGAGAATCGTCCCGCGCCCCATCACAGGGGCGTGGATGCCGTCATTGTCCACGACCCGCGCGCCGTTGATGTCGAGGGTCGTCCCGTCGTCCGACCGCACCCAGAACCGGTACTCGCCTCGGGTCGCGATCTCGATCACGCCCTCGAACCGCAAGCCGTACGATTGGTCCCGTCGCGCCGGGGCGAGACTCAACTCATTCGCCTCGCCGGTCGCGACCGGAGTGGCGCCGTCCAAGTCCGCGCATCGCTGGAAGGATCCCTCGAAATACTCCCATCGAAGCCCCGCGATGGTCCGGAGGGTCTTGGGCGTATCGGTCAAACCCGGCGCCTGCGCCCGCAAAAGGTAGGTCGCGATCGCGACCGACTCCGCCGAAGTCAGCGACAATCCCGGCATCCGACCCGACGGCCGGTGTTTCACCGGGTCCCTGAGAAATCGCGCCAACTCCGCCGCGGGATACTTCCGCGCGAGATCGCCGAACGGCACACCCGCCACCGACGCGGGGTCCGGTCCGGAATCGCCGTCGGCGGCGCCAGCGACGCGCTCCCGCGGGGCGTGGCAACCCACGCAACCAACGGTGTGGTAAAGCTCGCTCCCCAGCCGAACCCGGGAGGGATCGGCGCCGATCGGATCGGGTTCGCCTCGGGGTTGCGATTGAACCAGGAAATGCACCAACGCCTCGACGGCCTCGTCCTTCCCGGCGCCGGTCATGCCGTGCAGGAGATCGGGCATCGACGAACCCGCGTGCGCCTCGTTCCGTCCGCCGAGCCAGACGCGAAGCCATTGAGGCGTCAGCCGGAGGCCCTCTTCACCCAACACCGGACCCAGTCGCGCTCCCGAACGAGCCTCTTGGTCGCCGCCGGCTCCGTGGCACGCGGCGCAGTGAAGCGTTTCCAGGAGGTACACGCCTTCGTCCGCCCCGGCCGGCAGGGGGAACCCCGCCCGATGACCCGGCTCGGCGGCGGCGGCCAGTAGGGCGCCCGCGATCGCAGCGGTGATCCCGACGGCCACCTTCGAACGCGCGAATCGGTGCGCTCCTCGTACCGAACCCCGGAGCCAAAGTGGAAGGCGTCGCATGCGGCCTGCGAGCTAACCTTTTCTTCATCGCCCTAGGCAAGGGAGTCCTCGCCCCATAGGGGTCAGTTCTCATAATCGACAATGACCGACCCGGTGGGCGGGGACGGACGCGTGGCTGATGATCCCGGTGGGCGGCGAAGGAGGGCGCCGGAAGCGGGATCGAATGGACAGACAACGCCACCCAATTCACCAGCCATTGTCGATTATGAGAACTGACCCCTATGGAGCGGGGTGCGGGGAAAGGCCTTGTCAACGCCGGCGCCCCCGGTGGCAGACTGCCTGCCGTCCACCAGCCAATTCCGATCACCGCCATCCACTCCATGAACCGGCCCCCACCCCCAGCCCCTCTCCCGCCCGACGGGAGAGGGTGGCGGAGCAAGGCGACGCCGGGTGAGGGTCTTCGGCTTGGCCGTTCATGGTCCAAACTCGTGTTCGAACTTTGGAAAACGTTCCTTACCATGCTCCCATTGATGATGCATCGCCTTCTCCTCCTCCGACGCTTCTGGATCCCGGCGTCCGTCCTCCTGATCGCCACCGCCCTCCACGCCCCGGCGGCCGAACCCGCCCCGGCCGGAGCCCGGCCGAACGTCCTGTTCATCCTCTGCGACGACATCCGCAACGAAGCCGTGGGCTGCTACGGCTCGGCGCACGTCAAGACGCCGCACATCGACGCGCTCGCCCGGGACGGAGTCCGCTTCGCGAACGCCTTCTGCACCACGTCCCTCTGCTCCCCCAGTCGGGCCAGCATCCTGACCGGCCTCTACGCCAGCCGGCACGGGGTTCGCGACAATTTCACCGAGCTCCCGGCCCAACTTCCCCAATGGCCCGCGCGCCTTCAGCGGCAGGGATACGCCACGGCTTATCTCGGCAAGTGGCACATGGGCGAGACCAACGACGCCCCGCGCCCCGGCTTCGACTGGTTCGTCACCCACAAGGGCCAGGGCAAGTATTTCGACACCGAATGGAACGTGAACGGCCTCCGACAGGAGACGCCGAAGGGCTACTACACCCACGTGGTCACCGACTACGCCGTCGACTGGCTGAAGCAGCGGAAGTCCGGGAAGCCGTGGGCCCTTTGCATCGGCCAGAAGGCGCCCCACTCCTTCTATTTCCCCGAGGAGAAATACGCCCACGCGTTCGATGACGTCCGCGTTCCCTACCCCGCCAGCGCCTTCCAGCTGGACGGGAAACCCGATTGGATCCGCCAGCGGCTCACCACGTGGCACGGCATTTACGGGCCCCTCTTCGAATGGCGGAAGACCTTCCCGGACACTCGACCCGAGGCGGTTCGGGACTTCGAGAACATGGTCCACGCCTACTGGGGAACGGTGCTCAGCATCGACGACAGCGTCGGCCGGTTGGTCGCCTACCTGCGCGAGACCGGGCAGTACGACAACACCGTGATCGTGTTCATGGGCGACAACGGGCTTCTGGAAGGCGAGCACGGGATGGTGGACAAGCGCACCATGCACGAACCCAGCATCCGCATCCCGATCATCGCGCGCGGCCCCGGCCTGCCCTCCGGGAAGGTGATCCCCCAGCAGACTCTCACCGTCGACATCGCCCCAAGCCTCCTGGAACTGTGCGGAGCTCCAGCGATTCCGGATATCCAGGGCCGGTCCTGGGTGAAGCTGGCGGGCTCCGGCGACCCCGGATGGCGCGCGTCCTGGTTTTACGAATACAACTACGAGAAGCAGTTCCCCTACACACCGAACATCCGGGGGCTTCGCACCGACACCTGGAAATACGTCCGCTACCCGCACGGCGACGGTTCCCCGGACCGCCACCTCGCTGAGATGTACAATCTCGTCGACGACCCGGGGGAACTCCGCAACCTGGCGGCGTCGCCGAATCACGCCGAGACCCGCGCCCGTCTCGAGACCGAACTCGCGAGCGTCCTCGCATCCGCCGGACTGACCCCGGACAAGGACGTGATGCCGCTGGACGCCGGGATCAAGACGGAACTGCCCGACGCGAAGATCCGATGACGGGGCCGGTCCTTTAGGACCTTTGTCAAACCGGCCTGGTCCGTCCCGCCGGCTTTGCAGCCGGCTCCCTTTTGCTCTTCCGTCGCCCGATGCCGACTGGAAAGTCGGCGCTACCCAAAGGCGATGTTGTCGCGCCGGCTTTTAGCCGGCATCCGGGTCGAGCGGGTCACCCGATGCCGACTGGAAAGTCGGCGCTACCCGATGCCGACTGGACCCAATGCCGACTGGAAGGCCGGCGGGCAGGCCTCGACCCACTCAGTCCCGAAGGCGTTCGAGGAAGTATTCGAGCCCCAATGCCACGCCGTCCCCGTGCAGGCGGTGGCTAACGTACCCGCCCGCGGAACGCACCGCCTCCTGGACCGGTGGAATGCCATTGGCGGGCGTGATCAACCAGCGGGCGATCTCGGGCTTCAGCATCGGCAGGTCATTGTAATGATCCCCCGCCGCCACGATGCCCTCCGGGGGCACATGCAACCGGCGCGCGATCTCCCTCAGAGCGGTTCCCTTGTCGTACGCATCGTGCGCGAAACGGATGTACACGTCGTTCCGCACCACCGTGAGGTTCGGAACCCCCTTCGCGTACGCCTCCAACCGGTGCTGCACCTCGTCCGCGTCCCGAAGGGAGGCTGCCAGCACGCAGACGGGCGAGAAGTCGTCCTCGTAGAACGTGCCGCGATGATGCCGATGCAACTCCTCCCGCAACCCCGGGAGATCCGGAGCCATGCGCGCGAACAGTTCGGCGTGATCCCGCGCGCAGGCGCTGTTCCAGGACGTCAACGGGACGTACTGGTCGTCCTTCCGGACATGGATTTCCCGTTCGACCAGCACCAGCGCGTCCGGGTGCACGGCCAGTCGCGCCCGCGCCAGCGTCTCCAGGAGACTGCCGAGATCCCGCCCCGTGTTGATCACCCAGGTGGCACCCTTCCGCTGGAACGCCCCCAGCAGATGCTGGAGCGCCACCGGGATCGGTGGATTCTCGAACTCGGCGAAAATCGTGCCATCGAAGTCGGTCGAAATCAGCTGGATCGGCATGGTCAAACTTGGCGCCGGATGCTTACCCAGCGGCGGGCCGGGCGCCAACGTTCTTCCTTCCGGGTCGACGCCCGCCGGCTTGCACCGGCTCCCGACTCGTGCCATAGCGCGGGTTCATGGATGCATCGCCCAGCCCCAACCCGTTCGAAGCGCGCTACGACGATGCGATGTACGATTTCACGACCGAACAGTTCGACAGCGCGATCTCGAAGCTCGAAGCCATCCTCGCGGAGGACCCCGATCATTTCGATTCCCGGCTCTCCCTCGGCATGGCCTGGTACCGCAAAGGCGACTTCCCCCGCGCCATCGCCGAGGGCCATAAAGCCGAAAAACTTCGCCCCCACGAGCAACTCGTCCACACGAACCTGTCGCTGTTCTACATGAAGTCGGGCGACAAAAAGACCGCCGAACACCACGGTCTCCAGGCCCGCATCGCCTCCTGGAAGGGCAACATGGACAAACCCGCGGCGTCCTCCGCCGAAGCGGAAGGCGCTCAGGAACTCAAGATGGCCGAGGCACCCACCCCCGCCCCCGCCGCGCCCGCCAAGGTTCCGACTCAATTCCCGGATATGCCGTGGAAGAAGAAGCCCGCCGCGCCCCATAGTCCTCCCGGCGCCCAAAAGACCGCGCCGCCCGACTCCGCACCCGCCAACCCGCCCCCTCCCCGCTCATGAAGGAATTCGTCTCCGTCGCCGACGCCGCCAGCCTCGCACCCGGCAAGGGTCGAACCGTCGAGGTCCGCGGTCGCAAGTTCGCGCTCTGGAACGTCGACGGCGCCTTTTACGCCCTCGACGACGACTGCCCGCACCGGGGCGGACCCTTGGGGGCGGGCATTCTCGAAAACGGCCAGGTCTTCTGCCCGCTTCACGGCTGGGCTTTCGACGCGAAGACGGGGGCCTGCCTCAGCAACCCCGCGCGGCCGGTCGCCTGCCATCCCACCCGCGTGCAGGATGGTCAGGTCTGGATCGAGTGTTGATCCTTCCGGGCATCCGGCGTCCCATCCCTCTCTCCGTGAACCACCCACCCGTAGCCGCGGACGTCAGTCCGCGCCATCTCCGGTCGGGAAGTCAGCGCCGACTGACGTCGGCGGCTACGGTTCATGGCCGCAACACGTGTCCGGAATTTGGAAAACTTCCCTGCCCATGAAATCCTCCTACGAACTCGCCATGGAGCGGCTCGCCAAGCAGTCGCCCACCGTCCAACTCACCAAGGAAAAGAAGGCTCGCCTCGCCGAGATCGACTCCGTCTACAAGGCCAAGCTCGCGGAGCGCGAACTCTTCCTGAACGACCGGGCCGCGGAAGCGACCACCAAGGGCGACTACGAAGCGCTGGTCCAGATCGAGAAGCAGCGGGTCTCCGAACGCAAGTCACTCGAAGCCGAGTGCGAGGAGAAGAAGGAGCAGGCGCGGAAGGGCGCCTGAGGACCCACCACGCCTGCTGACGTGGCGATCGACTCGTATCAATCGTTGCGGAAGTACACGCCGCGTCGCCGGAGCGACCCTCACCCGGCCTCCGGCCACCCTCTCCCGTCCGACGGGAGAGGGACGGGGTGATGAGGGTGCGCCTATTTTCGCACGGATTGGTACCGAACGCAGGGACCCGATCTCTTCCTTGAAGCATGGACGTTGTCTATATTGTGGGGCCGATTCTGCTGATCGCGGTCGTCCTGGCGGCCGTGTGGCTGGACCGCTGGAGCGTCCCCGTCATCCTGGTCGCCCTCGGCGCTGGGATTCTCTTCGGAAGCGACGTTCTGAATCTCTGGCATTTCGACAACATCGATCTCACCAACCGGGTCGCCAACCTGGCCTTGGTCTTCATTCTGTTTTATGGGGGGTTCTCGACCAAGAAGTCCGATCTTAGGGAGGTCGCGCTTCCCGCGGGAGGGCTGGCCACCTGGGGCGTGGCCCTGACCGCGGCGGCGACCTTTGGAGTTCTTCATTGGGTTTTCGGTTGGGCGTTCGAAAAGGCCCTCCTGCTCGGCGTCATCGTCTCGTCCACGGATGCGGCGGCGATCTTCTCGATCCTCCGTCGGCAATCCTTGTCGAAGAAGTTGTCGTCGACGGTCGAGATCGAAAGCGCCGCCAACGATCCGATGGCGATCCTGCTCACCGTGGCGGTGGTGAAGGCCCTTTCGGTTGGAAGCCCGGGGTTGCCCGTCCTGGCTCTGACTTTCCTCTGGCAGTTCGGATCGGCTCCGCTGCTGGGCTGGCTCATGGCTCGGGCCTCCTTGTGGCTGTTCGATTGGCTCACGCCCCAGGACCGCGGTCAGTATTACGTGCTCACCTTGGGAATCGTCATGCTGGTCTACGGTCTGGCTCAACTCATCGGCTCCAGCGGGATGCTGGCGGTGTTTGTCGCCGGCTATGTGATGGGCAACCGTCCTTTCGTCCACAAGCAGGGGGTGGCGAATTTTTCATCCGCCCTTTCGACCGTGGGCAACATCGGCATGTTTGTGCTGCTGGGTCTCCAGGTCTTCCCCCGCCAGTGGGCGGGCATTTGGTCCGAAGGCATCCTGCTCTTCCTGGTGTTGACCTTCGTGGCGCGTCCCATCGCCGTCTGGCTTTCCACCGTCGGGATGCGTCTCGGGTGGAAGGACAAGCTTTTCATCAGCTGGTCCGGGCTTCGCGGCGCGGTGCCGATCGTCCTGGCCACCTACCCCATGGCGGCCGGCCTTCCCTTGGGCGAGGAGACATTCAATCTGGTGTTCTTCGCGGTTCTCCTCTCGGTCGCGGTGCAGGGAGGCACGCTGGGGCTGCTGGCGCGTCGGCTCAAGCTGACCGTCCCGGCGCGCCCAAGTCCCCTGTTCCATCTGGAACTGGTCACCATGGCCTCGAGCGATCTGGACATGATCATTGTCGACCTTCCCGGCCCCGCGGATGTGGTCGGACGGACCATCGCCGAATTGAAACTTCCCTCCGGCTCGGTCATCACCTTGATCACACGCGGAAAGACGCTGGTTGTTCCCAAAGGGTCCACCCGGTTGCACGGTTGGGATCAAGTGAGCGTCCTGGCCCACGCCGCGGATGAAGAGCGGATCCGCTCGACTCTGTTGGAATCGCTCCTCTCGGCCAGCCCGGGAATCGGTCCGCGCACCCAGGAAGGGCGCCCCGTCGGCAACGACTGAATCGCTCGGAACGGGGCCCCACCCACCTCGGATTTCGTGGCCGACGGGTCGGTCGTGCTCCCGTGCTCCCTCGGTCACCGGGTCGGCGCCCGCGGGTTCCGGCGCGCCGCGACATGTCGTCGCACCCAGGCCACGCCCACCAGAAGCGTGGCGCTGGCCAACCCCGTTCCCCAAGGCTCGGGCACGACCGTCAGTTGACCCGCCACCAGATCGATCCCGATCGATCCCCCAAGATTGTCCACGTACGCCGTCAGACTCGCTATCCCCAGCGAGGGTACATCCAGCGTCAACGCGACGGGCCATGTCCCCGTTTGAAACCCCCGGGTATCGAATTGCACCCGCCCCAAGCCGAAGGTCTCCCCAGCCTTCAGCGTCACCGTGCCACTCGCCGTCGTGATGCTCCACTGACCCGCCTGGGGCGGGCCCCCACCGAACTGGGTCCCCGTGTTGTTTCCCGCGAACGGCGTGCCCCCGGCCAGATCCACGGCCTGGATCTTCGGTCCACTCAGGGAGCCGAAACCGCCTTCGCTCGCGGGACCGGTGTCCGCGACTTGCAGGCTGAAGTTCAAACCCGCCACCGCGACGTCCGTTCCGGAGATGTTCTCCACCTGGATCGTCACCCACTGACCATCCTGGTCGGGTTGCAACCCGATCGTCCCCACGATCACGCGCAAAGGGTTCAAGGTATCTCCCGACAAGGCCGTCGTCAGGCTCGCGGAACGGACGTCCGCCGCTTGTTCGAGCCACCCGAGCGAACTCGCCAACAGACCCGGTTCCCGCGCGATCCGGGCCTTCTCCCAATCCGTCCTCGCCGGTCCCGCGAGCTGACCCAGCGAGGTCCCACCCCAAGTTCCAGATTCCCCGCCCCGAGCCTCCGGCGCGGACGGCGTGACGGATCGGCCCGCCGCCGCCAAAGGCCGTAGGCTGGCCGGGTCGGGAAGCTGAATGAGCGCCCATCCGACCTCCCCGCCCCACCGTCCCGCCATCAGAAGGATCCCCAGCTTCCAAAGTCCGCCGCCCCGCCTTCGACGAGGGTGGGCCCTCGTGACCGCTTGTGTTGCTCTTGTGTTCATTGTGAAAAGTTCCCGCTGTTTTCTGTCATTTGCCGATTCACCGCAGGCCGTACCCAACGGAAAAAGAAGGCTTCCGCTTCCGTTCCGGGAGAAACCAACCAGGCCCGGCTTCCTCCCTCCCCCAGCGCCGGCGCCTCCGTCACCCGCTCCCAGACGCCATCCCGCAACCGGTCGGACACTTCGAGCTGGGCGTTTTCAGGAAGCGGCCCCGAACTCTCCACCCGCACCCGACCGTCGCCCAGGCGACGCACTCGCAGGCGGACGCCCTCCCTGTTCGACGGGCCAGGGTCGATCCCGCCCGCCACCGGCGGGTCGGCGCTGCGTTCCGGCTCATTCCCGGCACCCGAAGCGGCCCCCGCGGGGATACCAGCCAAGCTCGCGGTCAATCCGTCGACACCCGTGGAAAGTGCCGAGGGCGTGATCAGTTGCAGCGCGGTGAAGGCGCTCGTCGTGTTCGAGCGGGCGATGATCCGGTCGGTCGCGTTGACCTGCCGGTCCCGGTCGTAGTCGTAGGGAAAGTCGATCGCCGCCGGCACAAACAGGCCGCGCGGATTCGCCCGCGCCAGGATCTCGTCGGTCGCGTTCACGACCGCATTCGTCCCGGGCGAATCGCCCGCCTCGCCGATCGCGTTGCCGAAATAGAACACGTCGTCGCCCGCCAACCCGGTCCGGACCGTCGCCAGGAGCCGGACCTCGAGCCAGTTCCTCGTCACGGCGTCCGCTCCCCAGGTGAGCGTGATCCGATCGCTCCCGGCCACGCCTTCGCCCCGCCGCACACCCACCGAAGCCGCCGCCTGACCCACCCTCCAAGTCGTCACGTCACTCACGTTCCCCACCCGGAATCCAAAGTCCGCCGCGGTGGGATCTCCTCCAAGATCCAACACATCGATCATGATCCCGTTGAGACCCCGGCTGTAACTCGTGTAGTTCGCGAAGGTCGCCTTCCGACCGGTCCGCAGCGCGGTCTTGTCGGGCGCGATCGCCGCGTCGTGATGGCCCGAGTCGAAAGCCGACAGCCCATAGAAGACGTATTGGCCGACCACCCGCGCCACCGACCGGCTCACGGTGATCAGACCCTCGCCCACCATCCCGAAGCCGTCGGTGATCGTGTACGTGAAAGTGTCCGTCAGCGGGAGATTTGCGGGCGGCGTGTACACGATCGTCGAACCGACGATTTGAACCGTGCCCCCGGCGCTGCTGTCCGGTCCCGCGGACACGACGACCAGCGAATCGCCTTCGGCGTCCGTGTCGTTCCCCAGCGGTACGGTCCACTCCAGGCTCAACGGATCCGGGATGAGGTGTTTGACCGTGTCACCCTCGGCGGACGGCCCTTCGTTGAGTTGTCCCGCGAAACCCGGCCGGAGCCGTAGGTCGTCGCCTCGGCTGAGGACCGCCCCTCCCAGGGAGCCGATCACCGTATCCAGACGGACGTTCCCCACGCCGGTCCCGCCGCCGCCTCCGGTCAGAGCGGCGTGCAGGAGAGTCGCCGCCGCGATCGCTTTCACCTGCGATGACCCAGCAATCAGGAGGGCCCCCAAAACCCGGATCGTTCCTCGACCCAAGGTCCCCTTCCAAGCCACCCGGACTAGGTGCGTCGCTCCCGACAGGTCGTCGATCCGATCTGCGTTGGGTAAGAGGTTGGTCATGACGTGCGGTTGTCCAGCAACTGGGCGGCCCGGAATCTCGATATCCATCATTCCGAAATTTGATGCACCCTCACCCCGCCCCTCTCCCGTCCGACGGGAGAGGGTGGCCAAAGGCCGGGTGAGGGTCCCTCCGTCCCTCTCCCGTCCGACCTATTCCACCATCAACTTGAACAGGGCCATCGCCGGCAAATCGGTGTCGAATCCCACCTCGATTTCCAACGTCCTGGAATCCGCCGCCTGATAGACAGCGCGGGAGACCCCGGCGCCATCCTCGGCGGGAATCCGGAATCCCAAAGGCACCCAGGTGTTCAGGTCGATCGAGCCCACCAGGGTGTAGGTGCGCCCTCGAATCGCGGTGAACCGCATCACGGGTCGGCCGTCTCGCATTCCCTTGATGACCAGACTGAAGCCGTCCTTGGGATCGAAGGCGTAGGTTCCCGCGAGGTACTCACTCAGGTTGCTCATCCCGTCGCCGTCGGCATCGCCCCCCGGCGTGACCTGCGCCAGATCCTGGTTCACCCTGCGTTGCCAGGCGTCCGGCAGTCCGTCGCCGTTGAGGTCCTCGCCGAGTGTCAGATTGAGGAGGGTTCGCTTTCCGGGCTGGCCCATTTGCGCCATGTCGCCGGACATCTCGATCGGGAGGCTCGTGACACCACCGATCACGACCTGGACGCGGAAAGGCACGGACGGCCGAAGCGCCGTGGGTTTGTAGAGATCGGATGCGATCCCGGCATCCATGGGCACCGCAAGGCGATAGTTGACGCCGGGCTCCAGGCCTGGGACGACCCGGGTCTTGAACGTCACCCCGCTGGCGGTCACCAGCAAAACCTCGGCCGCCGGATCACTGATCGGTGTTCCAAACTCGTCGCGCACAAGACCGTAAAACTGATGGTGCGGGGCCGGAGGAAACGCCTGGGCGCCCCACGCCACCAGCAGAAAGAGGAGCAGGAACGCCCCTCGGAGAGGTCCGGCCCCGACTTGGGCCATTCCACGGGCACCCGGTTGAAAGAAAGTGAGTTTCATGGGCTTGAGGAGAAGGAAATCAGTTGCCCGAGTAACCGTAGGTGACCAGGTGCAGTTTCACGTCGTTGAGGGTTTGGATCAGGCGGTCGAGGCCCTCCTTCGGGTCGGCCAGCAGGGAATCCGCTGGAATGACCAGCTTCCATTGGCTGTTCCAGACCGATCGCCCGATGAGTCGGCGGTTGGTGTACTGGGACGGTTGGAGCGTGCCTCCTCCGCCGTAGATGTTCGCGCTGAAAGCCGAGGCGGTGGACACCGGTCGGAAGGCCTGGTGTTTCCGAACCGCGAACAGCGGCTCCGTCAGGGAATCGGAGGATTGGTAGAGCCCCTTGGTCGAGAAGTCCGACGCCCCGATGTTGAACGGCAGCGGAATAGCCACATCGTCCACCGTCCACGAGCGGATCGCGCTGGAATCGCCCAGGGGCGGACTGCGCATCGAATCCACCCCGACCGGGATGAGATAGACGTAGGGTGTCGCCGACAATCCCTTGGGATCGAGGAACGCGAGTGACGGCTCGGGGGACGAGATCCCGCCGGCCGCGCCGATGGCGCTGGTGTTGGCGGATGGATCCCGCATACCCCGGTAACCCTCCAGGGCGACACCGACCGCGGAAATCTTGGTGGCGAAAGTGCTCCGGTGAAACGCGCTATCCCCCGCGGCGAGCGGCTTCCCGAACAGGTTCTGGCCCGGCGAGATGGTGGTGGCGAAAGTCAGGACGATCCCGGGCACGGGCAGTCCGGAACCGGAATCGATCTGCTGGCAGTACCGGCGGACGTCCGAGTCTTCGAGGAGGTTGCCGAGGCGCCCATTCTGGAGCGCATCCTGCCACGCCGCGTCGCCGTCGGATCCCGGAAGGATCCGCAGGCTTTCGGTCCGGAGCGATACGGTGGTGCCGTAGGCGTCGGGGTTGTTGAAGCCCAACCGCCCCTTGAGCACGTCCCAGTCGGCCTTCATCTCGGCCAAGGCGCTGGACAGACCGGGATCACCGTTGTCGCTGCCGGCGTACTGCGGTTCGCCATTCTTCACCACGCCGAGGGCCCGGGAACTGACGATGCGATTGACAAAGGATCTGCCGGAATCGGTCCCCAGCAGGCCGGTTTCGTAATCGTACGCGTTGGCGGCGAGATAGGCGTAGCGGGCGGCGAGGTCGAAGAGCGTCTTGTAACGTTCAAGTTTTTCGTTTCGGAAGATACGGAAGGCGGCATCCCGCGTGCGAAAGCCCTGGATGACCGCCGCCGTTCGTTTGCGGATGACCTCCTGTTCCGCCTGGAGACGGTTCCCCTCGGCCACCTCGGCTCGGAAGGCTCGCTCGGCATCGTCCAGGTCCCGAATGCGGGCGTTGATAGCGTAGAGGGACGCCTGCACCTTCGAAAGTTCGTCGACGAGGGACGTCACACCGGACCTGAGTTCCTGGTCCCATTCCAGTCCCGCTACCTGGAGATCCGTGACCCATTTTTGAACTTGATTCTGCAGATCGAGGGTGCGGAAGACGAAATCCCAGAAGAACGCCGTCCGGTCTTTGACCGTAGTGATGACATATCCCATCTCAAGTAGGGCCTGGCGGCCTCCAAAGCTGAGGTCGCCACCGGAAGCGGTACCAAGGATCATGGACTTCGGAAGCGCTTCCGCCACACCCTCGATCTGTTGGGTAACCTCGTGGGTGACCAAGTCATTGTTCTTCTGATAGGTTTCATTCGCGAATTTGGCCGCCGCCACAATCTGGTCGTTGATAACCACACCCAGCTTGGCCAGCGCGATCTTGTCGTGGGTTGCGACTTTCGCCTCCCAGAGGCGGATACTTCGATCCAGTCCCTGTTTCCCGCCGTTGTTGTCGGCCATGGCCTGACGAAGACTTGCCCGCGCGGCGATGACCCTGGAATGCGCCTGCTGGATGCGGCCCGGCGAAGCACGCCTGCCGGTCCATTCCGGCGGCTTGGTGACCAGGTTTTCCTCCAGGTGATAGGGGATGTAGAGCTTCTTGCCGTCGCTGTTGGCATTCTTGAGGTACTCCTCCGTGTAGTCGATCGCGCTATAGGGCGTCTTATCGGCGTCGTCCTTGAACTTCTCCACGACACCCAAGTCCGCGATGATGTTCAGACCCTCCGTGATGTAGGGATTGGTGGCCCAGTCGGATGGGGCATCCTGGATGTCCAAATAGAAATCATTCGTTCCGGCGGGGACGTAGTTCCATAGACCCGGGAACGGTTTCTCCGGAAAATCCACATAGGCGTAGTGGACCAGATCCGGACCGTCGTAGCCCTGGACCCAAGTCCTGCCGGGCCCGATGTCATCGGAGTAGGGAGTGCCGTACAGGTTGATCAGGGCGTTCTTGTGGGCCAACTCCTGCTGGGCGACCGAGGCCTGCAAGTCGGCGAGGGAGTCCTGCTCGCTGCGCATCAGGCGGGTGACGTCCTTGGCATCGTCGAAGCTGGCGACCGCGTTGTTGAGCGCCGCGACGGTCCGGCCATAGACCTGTTCGAAATGGGTCTCAGGATTCGCACCCGCGACCCGGTTCGGATTGAGGTCGAACGCCAGGCTGCCTTCCGCCAGGCCCAGGGGCGTCAGGCCGCCCTCGGCGTTGTCGAGCGCCGTCTGGAGATCCGCGGCGGTTTCCGCCAGTTCCCGGAGTTCAGGGACCGTCGTGCGATCGATCTTTTGGATGCCTTCGTGGGAGGGATTCGGGTCCACCGCCGGCAGGACGGCATTGCCGACCACCCAGCTGAACAGGGCGCCCTGCCCGGTGCGGGAGGCCCACTGGTCGGCACCCCACTCCCGGACGATGTCGTTCGTGCTCACGCCATCAACGACCTTCCGCGCGCTCTTGCGGGTGGCGGAGAATCGCGCCCAACCCGTGTCGTGTCCCGGCTCGTAGTCCTTGCGCCAGGTCAGGTCGAAGATCTGTCGGCCCGTCCTCGCCATCGCCGCGGCGGCGGTCGCGAATCTCCGCTCATCCAGGTAGTCGACCGAGACCGGTTTCCCTAGGACAAGAACCGCCTCGGCGCGCGGCACCCAGTCGAAGCTGTTGTTCATCAGGAGCGAATAATGGCCCTTGGCGGCGGTGAGGAAGTGACCGTAGGAATCACCGTGGCCCTGTGGGTAGAGAGTGGCCGCATCCGCGGCGTCCACTTTGCCGTCCCCGTTCTGTTCCAGGATGTTGTAATTGAGCGCGTAAATGACTTCGCCGGAATCGATCCCCCGGGTGAAGTTCCAGACGAGGCGGTTGTAGACCGGCGCGGTGGTGACTCCCGGCTGGGCGACGTCGTCGCGGCCGCGGAGCAGCGCCAACTCCTCCTCGAGGAGGGAGGCGGCCTGGCCTTTGAATGCGAACAACGACGTGGCGATGTCGCCGTAGGTGTGATCCTTCGTTCCGATCCCAATGGTCGGGTTCGAGGCATCGGCGTAGGCCTCGTTGCCCACGAGCATGTACAGGTCACTGAGATAACCGGCGGCGAGGAGCAGGGCATCGTTGGCGGGGCCGAAATTGATGCCCGCATCAATGCTCACGTCCTTGCCTCGGCGCAGGACGGTTTCATAGATCTCGATCAGGCCGTAGTTGTTGATGCTCTCCAGATTCAACGCCACATCGCCCTCCCACCGCCGACCCGCCGAGGTGAGGATGTTGGCATCGGTGTTCACCGTGTGGTTGTAGAGGTCGGTCACGCGTTGGTTGAAGGGATTGATTCCCGCCAGGACACGCTTGATCCAACCCTCGGCCAACTGCGGTTCGGTCCATTCCGACCAATGATTGTGAAGCGGGTGTTGGCTGTTCTTGGGCCGGTAGCGCATCACCAGGTAGTTATCCACCAGCGACTGAATCCCA
Organism: uncultured Verrucomicrobiota bacterium; assembly: GCA_942490575.1. Classification (GTDB taxonomy): domain Bacteria; phylum Verrucomicrobiota; class Verrucomicrobiia; order Limisphaerales; family CAIMTB01; genus CAIMTB01. Next base: position 75,027 of record CALNYA010000047.1, on the reverse strand, counting down.
CTCCCGCCGAGTGTGAATCGGGGGACTCCATTCCCGGTGACCAGGGCCTGGTACCGGCTCATGGTGGCGTCGCTTTCGGGCGGGTTGCCATCCACCGGCGGGCTGATCTTCCATTCGTACTCGTAGTCATCGAAGTTGCCGCCCAGATCCGGGGTGTGCTGGAAGGAAACAAATTCGCTCAGTGGATTGTCGGAACCAATGACTTTCAACTCACCAGGGAACAGTGTTTCGCCCACCTTGAGTACATGGACGGAGACGGGATCGCCGGCCGGGGTCTGCCCTGGATTCCTGCTATTCCCCACGATGAGGGTCACGTAACCCTGACCGGACCCGCCGGCGCTCAGCGCGTAGCTGTCCACGGCCGTCAGACTGTCGGATACCTCGATCACGTTGGTGATGGCCACGGCGACGGTCTTCGCGGGGTCATCGACGAAGATCCCCGACCCGGCGGGTGATTCATGCTTCGTCACCACGGTCGCCATCATCGCGTCCACCGCGTTGGTCCATGCCATCTTGGCCGCGGAAGGTGTGTCGGGGCATAGATCCTTGACCGCCTGCAGGTCGTCCCCTCGGAGCACGTTGAGCAGCAGGTATTTTTCCCCGAACAGCTCGTCCCTGAACTCTCCTTGAAACACCAGGGCGCCCCTCGCCCCGACGTTGGGATCCATGAAGAAGCGTTTGGCCAGATGGGGTGGGAGTTTAGGGAAGAAGGTTTTCCCCTGGTACGTCTCCCGAAGAATCCCATCCGGTACCTGCGTCAATCCGTCCTCCGCCTTGCCCTTGAACTCATACTTCTTGGCGGCGGTCGGGTCGTGCAGGATGACCGATCTCGCCTCCTTGCCCCGGGCGAAATCCAGCGCGATGGATTGCTGGTAGAGAATCTGGACGCTGGACTGACCTCGCACAGCGGGCAGTTCATCGGCCGGGTCCGTCAGGGTTCGGCCAAACTGCAACTTCGGCACGACACTGGGCCAGACGGGCCGGTACACGATACGCAATGCCTCCGAGGCCGTGCTCGTTCCGTCTCCGCTTCCGCTCGCGGGCTGCCCGTTGGAGTCCAAGGGACGCAGGTAGGGCACGATCGTTCCAGCCGGCGGTGGGCTGGCGATCCCCGGGAACGCAAAGTCCCCTTGCGTTTTGTAATAGAACGCCATGACGAAGGAGTTGGTCGGCCTCGGCGGAGTAGCAAGGCCAGCCGGACGGCCGACATACACGTTGTCGTTCCCGGAGTACGGGTTGTAGCTGACGATCCGCAGGGGTCCCTGTTGGACGACACTTCCGTTGGGCTGGACATTGAGAGTCAGCGTGTTGGTCACGGAGGCGCCGTCCCCGGTGTCCGTCAGCGTGAAACTCAACTGGCTCACCCCGACACTCGCCGGGACTCCGTGGAGCGCGACGCCGCTGGGGGTCATTCCGACGTTCAAGCCGGGAGGAAGGGCGCCCGAGGTCTCGCTGATCACCAGGGTCTCCGTGCGCCTCGAGGTGTGGAAGACGTTCGTGAATGGCTGGCCGATCACGCCAGTTGCCGCCGGAAGGATCCTGCTGAAGAGCCCGCTGTTCGTGTCGTAGCGCCCCGCCTCGAAAGTCGGATGCCCCTGGTGGAGGCCGCGCATGACCCAAAACGTGTGGTTGCGATCCTCGTAAGTGAACCTGGCGTAATTGCCGTAAGAACCGCTTCCGCTGCCTTCCGTTCCGGCAACCCAGCCGACCGGGAAATCTCCGTCGCTCGAGGGAACCTCGGCGCTGTGGTCGGTTTCCACGTTATCGCTGTTCCGGTCCACCGCGGGCGGCATGAACGGCAGAGGCATCGGCGCCTGGAGACGTGTTCCGGCCTCGGCGATGTAATCGAACACGATCCCCTCGTCGGGCTTCTCCCGCAGCACCCGGAAGGCCGTCATCGCGGGCTGTCCCTCCGAATCGGTGTGATCCAGCAACACGAAGTGTTCGGACGAGAAGGTCGTCCCGCCCCCCGAAAGCACCGCCGGAAGAGTGGCGCCGGTCCGGTTCAAGTCATCGCGCAACGCGTACGCCCGTCCCCCGACCATCAGGGCATGCTCCTCGTTGGGGTTGTAGCCCGCCCGCGTGGGATCGGGCTGGTTGTAGATCGTTCCTTTGGCCTGAAGGCTGTCCAGCGGACCGCTGCCGTCATTGCCGGCCATCACGATTTCGCGGGCATCGCCCGGCCACTCGACCGTGTACCGTCCGATGAGCGCGGGCCAATAGACAGTCTTGAAACCGTTCGCCAGGTTTCTCAGATCATTCGTGGCCCCGGGCCTGAACCACCAGACGTCGAGGCTGTTGGTACCTGGAATGGCGTTGACCGGGATGATGGCGCCGAGGCCGGCGGCGTCGAAGCCCACCTCGAAGGGATTCTTGTAGTTGAACGGATGGAAGGAATTGCCCTGGTCCTCGACGATGTACCCTGCCGAATGAAGGGGGCCGGTCTCCCCTGTCGGAGGCCGAATCCTGTCGGCGACCTGGGCGACCTGATGAGTGACACCTGGAGCCTGAGGTCCGCTCGGCCAAGGAGGAAGCACTGGAGGGACGGGCGGGTTTCTGACGAATGGTTGAGCCGGTGGGGCGACGGGGACGGGAGTCGGGAGCAGCAGACTGGCGAGATTGGTGACGATGGGCCCAGTGGCGCCGACCGGGACCAGCTCCGTGTTGTCGTAGTTGGTGGGTCGATACTTTCCGTTGAGGATCAATTTGTTGAACGGAAGCGGGTCGCTGAACGCATCTTCGATGTTGAGACTCACCGAAACACTTCCCGGCACACCCACATCCGACATGAGATAGCTGACGCTTCCCTGGGGACTGACGAGCAGAAGATCGGTCACGGATGTGTCGTTGTCCTGGAGCACCAGGTCCACCGCGATCTTGTCCACGGAATTCTTGATCGTGTTGACTTCGAGAGTGGAGGGGTAAGGCGATGCCAAACCGGGTTGGGTGGGATCGTTCAGGGTGACCGGTGAATTCTGCTTGAAGGATGTGATCGTTTGGGAACCGGAGGCATTTCGAGTGGTCACCTTCAGCGTCCATGAAGAAATGACGCCGGTCGTGGCATTTCCCTTGCGACCATACAGTTTCCAAGTCCCGTTCACGCCCCGGGTGGTATCCGACAGGTACCGTGTGTAGTTGGTGTAGGCTGCGTATCCCGCGAGCCGCGTCTGGTAGGCGGCCAACGCGGCCGGATACGTTTCCACACCGGCGAAGTAGTCAGATACCGCCGTCAGATTGGTGGCGAGTGTCCCGACGAAGTTGGTGGTCTTGAGGTTGACATCAAGCCAGGAGAAGACCCGTTCGAAGGCGATCCGGTCGCCCCCCCTGAAGATCAGGAGGCTTCGGTGCGTGGGATAGTCCTCGTCCAGCCGGGTGTAGAAGTCGTACTTGTCGGTGAGCCTCCCCCGGGACGGATTGGGCGGATCCTGGTCCTGATACTGGATGGCCGGGGCATTCTCCCTGGGCAGTGGCACCGCCGTCAGCGCGGCCTCTTCGTCGGTCCCCGCGCTGGGCCGGACATAGTGGGTGTACTTTTCGATTCCGACGGGCCATCGGAACTGGTAGCGCGCATAGATATAAGGCCAACGGAGACCCTGCGCACCCGCCTGCAACCAGTGAACCAGGACATCGTTCGGATTGTCCGTCTCCCGCACCGCGAAATACTCCTGCCGCCCGGTTCCGCTGACCGGGTTGGAGTAAAGATGCGGTTCCGTGGAGAGATCGTTCTGGATCGGATCGGGCGTCAGATCGGAGTCGGATAGACTCTCGTCCGAATAGGCCCTGATCCGGTCCCCGAGGTCGGTGGTGAGATCCACTGGCGGCACCTGGGAGAAGACGTCGACGATCTCCGAGCCGAGGAAGCGCCGGACCCCGCCGGCGATGGGTTCGCCCAACAGCTCCAGGAAGACGCGACCCTCCTTGTTGTAGGCGAAGATCTGACCCTGCTGCGAATCGTACCAGAGGGTTCGGAGTTCCTGGAACCGCTCTTGGGGGTTGGCGACCGGGAAGGTCTGACCTGGCGCCACGTACTCCGCGGTGACGTTCGTTGGGAAAGCGTCCGTGTAGATGACATTGACCAGGCTCACCCTCGCCGCGGGAACAGCCACGGGTAGGCTGGTTCGGCGGAACACGCCCTCGGTCCAATAGATCCTTCGAGGGGTCGTCGCTGGGCTCCCTGAGACCACGTGGACCACATTGGTGAGCAGATGGTAGAGCCCTCCGGGCGCCCGGGAATAGTCGACGTTCTCGGTCAGATGGATGGCAGGGATGTACCCAGCGCCCTCGGGCGCCGCCTTCTTCCAGGTGACGGGCGTGGGGCCCGGGCGGACCCCGACGACCGCGCCCGCGTGGGGACTCCAGTAGTAGGGGGCACCGGCATGGTCGTTGGTGGTGAAAGGCTCGGGAGCCCAATAGTCGGCAGGGCTGATTCCCGTGAGGGGTTGCCCTCCCACCTCCGTGGACGGCGGAGGGATGACACCGCCAAAGAGGACGGAACTCGGCTTGCTGAAGATCGAGGCGCCGACCTGAGCCGCGCGCAGCACCAGGACCACCTGGTTGTTGATGGTGTGGTTGGGCAGGTTCGGATTGGCGGGCGAGGCCGTGTGGACGACCGCGCCGTAGGAGACAAACCCGCTGAACTGGTTCGTCGTGGGAACGGGGGTTGGGGCGGTAGGCGCGCCCCCGGACGTCCGGCTGTAGTTCACGCCTCGCTGGTAGTTGGTCCCCGAACTGCCGACGGAGTGGAGAACAGCCGACTGGTCGAACTGCGCGATGTCGGCCACAGCGGAGGTCGCCCAAGGCGACAGCGCCGCGACCAGGAGGAACAGTAGCCGTTTCATAGGCGTGAGCGGGCGGGCGGGTTTGTCAGCGGGAAGACTGGGCGGGGACGTCGGCGAGGGCGGCCACCGTTGTTGAGGGTTCCACGGTCCGAAGGGCCGTCATCCGGATGACCAACTGTTGGAGTTGCGCCAGGTCGCGCTTCAGATCGCCCATTTGGGCAATTTCCCTTTCCAGCTCCGCAACCCGGGTCTCGGTCTTGCGAAGCGCGGCCACCTGGCGCGCCAGTTCCTGCGTCGCGGAGACGTTGAGCATCGCGATGGCGTCGTAGTCCACCGCGCGGAAATCCTTCACCTCGCGACCGAACACGAACACCCGCTTTCCCTTGCCCGCGAGGTCGGTCCGGAACCTTCCTAGCCCCACTTCAAGCACCTCGTGAACCCCCTCACCATCCTCCGCGATCAACTTGACCCTGTCCCCTTTCCGCAGGTCCGTCTCGAGCACGATCCATTCGCCTTCGATGGCTGCCTCCCGGTAGATGTCCGGCACGACGTCGGTGCTCCTGCTCACAGCCTGGGGGAATACATTCTCGACTTGCTGGGCGATGACCTTCTTCTGTGGCTCGCTGCCCCGACTGATGAAGTCTTTGTACTGGTAGTCCGCGATCTGGATTCCGAGCAGTGCCGTAAGGTCCGCATTGCTGTCGGAGACACCGCGGACCTCCTTGGTCCTCAGGTCGGAACTCACGATCACCGCCGCGCCGGCCCAGATGCCCTGGTTGCAGGCGATCGATACGGGTATCCCTCCGTCCGAGTTGGGAAAATTATAGGTGCCGACGTGGCCGCTTGAATTGAGGAATCCGGCTTGAATGCCGCTTCGATGCAAATGCCCAGTCACCTCAAACAGACCCTTCGTCGGCCGAGCACTTGAGCCGATAGCGACGCCGCCATTCGAACACACCCTCAAGGTATCCTGCCAGGAAGGGTTGCCGACAGCGCTCGTGCGAAACTGAATATCGACGCTTTTCTGTCCGGGACTCCCGGCCATGAAGTAGGTGGTTCCGTTCACAGCGCTTGGATCTTCATGCTGACTCAGCACGAACTCCCCCCGCCCATGGTAGGCGCCATGGTTGATAATCTTGGGAGTCGAGGTCGGGCCCGTGCCAAACGTCACTGTTCCATTGAATTGCACTACCCCTCCCCCCGTGAAAGTTTGAACGCCGGCGGTATTCAGCAGCGCGACGTTGGCGCTGACCTGCGCGTCGGTGAGGCGGCCGGTGATCTTGGTGGCGGGCAGGTCCGGGATCTGTCCCACGGTGAGCCCGGTGAGATTGGCGGCGCTTCCCGAGAACGAGGTCGCGATGATCGGCAAGGGCGAACTGAGCCCGCTGGGACCGACCGTGAGAGCCGCGGCGCCGGATGCGTCCAGGAGCTGGGTGGCATTCCGGGCGAGTAGCGCGTAGGGCGAGGGAAGAAACCGCAGCCGCGGAGTGACCGTGGCGCCTTGAACCGTGATTTCCAGGTAGCGATCGGAGGCGTCCGGACCGGAGAAGACACTCGTGAGATCGTCGCTGAAGTAGTTCGCGCCTTCGGGGCCCTGGCCACCTTCCCCGAGCAGGACGCTGAAGTGACCCTTGTCGATGGTCACCACCTGCGCGGAGGACCAGACCAGGTCGCTACCCGCGGCGCTTCCGAAGATCCGGAACACGACGTTGCTGTTGACCGTGGCGGTGTTTCCCAGGGGCACGCCGTTGCCGTCGGCGAGGAAGCCCTGGTACGTGAGCTTGCCGGGCGGGGTGCCGGAGGCCGCGCGCGCGGCGGGTTGGGAGGCCAACAGGAGGAGGACCGCGGCGCAAGCCGCCATGGGCAGGTGCAGGTAGGAATGGACGCTCTTCATGGGTGGATGGGGTTGGGACAGTTTTGGTATGGATCGTTGAAAGGGTGGCGACTCGCGGATCGCGGATGCCGGGTGCGAATCAGGGCTTGGTGAGGCTCGGGATGGGGCTGATGCGGTTCAGTGAGAAATAGCCGGCGAGCCGAAATTCCCGGGTTTGGCCGTTGATGCCCCGGAACGTCATGACCTCGTCGTACTCGCCTCCCAGTGCGGTGGCGCCGCGGGTGAGACTTCCGAAGTCGTTCCCGGACGAGTCGAATTTCAACAGGATCCTCCGGCTCACCCCGTAGGACTCGAAACCCTGGGCCAGGACGGTTTTGAAGTCCGTTCCCAGACCGTCATGGTCGGGATGAAGGTGTGGAGAAAGGGGTTCGAGGCGTGATCGTCGTGGCGGAGCTCGACTGTGAACGTCAGGGTGAGGCCGGGTCGCATGGCGCCGCCCAGGCTCCGCCAGGAGAGGTTGGTGTGGGAGAAGGGAAGGTGGGACGCACTGATGCGCCGCGCCGATTCGAGAGCCGACGGGTCGAGCAGGGACTCCTGTGTGGCCAGGGCCGTGGCGTTGGTGTCGCGGTCCTTCCCGATGTAGACGCGCTGGAGCAGCGTCGAGATCCCCGCCGCATCCTGGTGCAGAATCAGCCGGAGAGGAAATGGCCGGGGGACCTCGGCCAGCGCCGTGTTCGTCCCGGTCGCGAGGTAGGGAAGATTTCCCTCCGAACCCGAGACAAGGATACGGCCCGACTCGGGGTCGTAGGGGTAGGTTTGAAACGTCCCGGTGGAAGTGTGGATGGCGCCTCCGTAGACGGTAGCCACGAGCCGGCTGGCATCGGCGGACGACGCGATCGAGGTCCAGATGCGGCTGTTCTCCCACGCGGTCCAACGCTCCCCGGAGTCCGTGGAGGTGTACACCCGGCCTGGCAATTCGACCGCCGCCAGCCTCGTCCCGTCGGCCGACATGGCCACGGATTGCCACGGCCGCGCTTCCTCCCGCTCCGTCCAGTTCGCGCCCGCGTCGTCGGAGGTGTGAATCCGGCTATTGGACGCGGCGGCGATGACTTGGGTCCCATCCGCCGACATGGCGATCGACGTCCAGGGTTGGGTGTTTGCGTTGGTGCTCCAAGTCGCGCCGGAGTCCGAGGAAAGGAAGATCCGGCCCGGATTCACCACGGCAGCCAGCCGCGTTCCATCCGCCGAGGACGCCACCGCGGACCAGTTGCGAACGCTGTCGCGCCGGGTCCAATTGGTTCCCGCGTTCACCGAGGTGTAGACCGAGCCCGCATTATCGGCCGCAACCAGGCGCATTCCATCGGCCGAGGACGCCACGGCCGACCAATTGCGGGTGCTTTCGCGCGCGACCCAGTTCGTTCCGGCGTCGTTCGAAGTGTGGATCTGGCCCTTCTTCGCCACGGCCACCAAGCGGCTGCCGTCGGCCGAGGAAGCCACGGAAGTCCAATCCCGGTTGCTCTCCCGCGCTATCCAGTTGGTCCCGGCGTCGGCCGAGGTGTGGATTCGACCGGCAAGGCCCGCGGCCACCAACCGACTTCCGTCCGCCGAGGAGGCGACCGCCTCCCAGTTCACGGGACTAGGCGGACGAGCCACCCAGGTGCGGAATTCGGTGGGGAGGTTCATCGTCTCCACTTGGGCCGCCGCGTCCGCGACACTCGTGGCCGAGGCATAGGTCTTCAGATACTGGCCGACGCGGTCGATGGCGGCGCCACCGACCCAGAGTCCGGAGGCCTCGGCGACGGTGGCGGTGACCGGCAAGTCGACTTGGGAGAATCCTTCCGTGTCCGCGAAACGCAGGATGGCGGCGTACTCGGATCCCGGAGGCGCGGTCATGAGGGCGCGGTTCAGGCCAAGAACAACCTCGATCTCGGAACCGTCCTGTCCCTGGGGTGTGAGCGTGAAGCTGTGCCGGTGATCGAGAACCGTGTGGGAGTGGGTCAGGTTGGTGATGTTCAGCGCTCCCCTCACCAACAGCGGGGGGTCGCCGATCGGAGCAACCTGTCCATCGGGAGGCGTTCCCGAGGTCATCAGATCCAGTGTCATCGTGCGGGCGGAACCCGTGAGATTCCTCAGCCGCACGCTGGTCACGCCCAGGTTGTCGCCAAAGTGGACCCCGGAGGTGTTTGGCAACACGATTTCGACCGGGCCAAAGTACCGGTTGTAGAGGGTGCCCGATCGGATCCAGAACGCTTCGCCACGTTGGACGAGAGCGCCGCGGAACATGTCGGAGAAGACGCGCTCGGGGTTGGTGGGTCCGAGCTCGCCCCCTGGGTAGCGATAGATTTCCGCGGCGTGCTGGAAGGCGGGCACGGGAGCGAGAAACCTTTCGAAGGTCATGGGAGCCCCGGCCGGCGTGGGAAACCCGAGGAAATTGAGGCCGTCGCTGGTCCACTGATAATCGGGGGGGACGGGTTTGCCGGTGACGTTCCAGACGTAGTCGGTCGTGTTGGTATTGCGGACGAGGTAGGCGTGGTTCCCGGGAAGACGGGAGAGCGTGTCGACGACGACCGGGGATCGATCCCAGTACGCCCATTGGCTGTTCGGGGCGGTCGGCTGCTGCGGGGTGACGGTGAACTGGAGCGTGGAAGCCGGGGGCTGCCAGAGCCACACCTCGGCGATGGGATTCGCGGGTCCGGAGATCAGGCCATCGAGGTTGGTGTGGGAGGCGTCCACATGGAGGTACACGGCGTTCCAGCCGGGACGCAAGGTGACGGTCTGAGTCGACCACTGCGCGGGGGTGCCGCGGGCGAAGCCCAAGGCCAGCAGCACGACGACACAGCCGAGATGGCGGAAAGGAAGGATGGGGCTCATGGCTTGCGGTAGAAGTACCAGGTCGGTTGGGGCGTCAGCCGCTGAAGCGCGGCCAGGGGGGTGCGGTCGTTGCGGCCGCCGAAAAGGATCGCTTCCGCGCCCGTCCACACGGCGGTGGCTTCGCTGCGAGGTTGTGGGGAACCGGGATTGCCAAGCACCCGCCATCGGTCCGTCGCCGGGTCGTAGGCGGCCCCGGTGGCCGTCGCGCCGCCGGCGGTTTGCCCGGCGACCACCAGCATTTCCGTCCCCGTCCACACGGCGTTGTGCTGGGCGCGGAGCGTCGGGGCGTCGGCGTCTGAAATCGGAGTCCAGGTATCGGCGATCGGATCGTAGGCCGCGCCCTGGGGCTGATAGATCCCCAGCGTCGAGCCGCCCCAGACGAGCATGCGACTGCCGGTCCACACGGCGCTGTGCCCGCCGCGCGCGGTCGGCGCTCCGTCGAGGGTGCTCGCGCGCCATTCCGTGGGAACGCCGTTGGCGAACAGGAGCTGGCCGCCGGTCCGAACAAAGCCGTTGGTCCCCTCGCCCCCCCAGATCAAGAGCCGGTCTTCCGCCCAGACGGCGATCGCTCCGGCGCGGGGTTCGGGCGCATCCAAAGCCGGCAGCGCGGACCAAAGCCTGGCGACCGGATCGTAGAGCGCTCCGTCGGCCAACTTGCCGGTGGTGTTGCGCCCTCCCCAAACCACCATTCGGCCACCCGTCCAAAGTGCGACATGACCGTCCCTCGCGGATGGCGCACCGACGGTCGAAACGCTCTCCCAACGTTGATGGTCGACCGAGTAAATCCCCCCTGTGTCGAGATAGGCGGAGCCAGAAAAGCCGCCCCAGACGAGCATCCCGGAGCCGGTCCAGACGGCGGTATGCCCCGCGCGGCCGGACGGCGCGCCGACGGTGCTCACCGCCTGCCAGGTGTCGAGATCCGGACGGTACCGGCCCCCGGTCGACGAGTGGAAGCTGCTCCCGAGGGCTCCACCCCAGACGATCATCTCCTGTCCGGTCCAGACGGCGGTGTGTCCGTAGCGGGGGCTCGGAATGCCGGAACTGGAGCCATTGACCCACGCCGGGGACGGAACGGTGATGGTCCGGCTCAATCCGCCGGCGACCAGGTCCGGATCCGCCGGATCACTGGATGCGAAGGTGGCGCCTCTTGGCACATTCGATTGATTGACCGATTCGAGTCGATTGGAGAGGGCGGTGAGTCGGGCATTGAAGTCACCGAAAGCCGCGGCGAGATCCGGGGCGAGTTTCGGTAGCGAGACCGATCCGTCCGCCACGGAGGCGGCCATCAGGGAATACCCCGCCGCGACCACGCGCCGGTCCTGTTCAAGCCGTTGGAAGCCGGAAGTCCCGTCATTGAACCACGTCCGCAAGTGGACGTTCGGGTTGCCAAACGCCTCGGGCGGCAGCGCCGCCATGTTCGGGAGGCTGGTGTCCCCCAAATCGACGCTGAACAGCCCATGGTCGACGGGCACCGACACCGACGCGTCGGGCTCGCCGTCGGTATTGGCGTCGGGAGCGTTGCGCCAAAAGGCCGCGGACACGTCGTTGGTGTCGAGAAGGGCGAACTTGAACTGCCCCTGGCCGTTGAAAGGCGCCCCGTCCAGGAGTACGCGTCCCTGAAAGTTCAGCAACGCAGGCACTTGGCCCAAGGCGGAGCCCCAGGAAGCCAGGCAAAACCACCCAAGAATCAGGCGGAAAAGGAACCCTCCCGAATCCCTGGGTCGCCCCGGAGAACGGACCGCCCCTTCCGGAAGGAGCGGCCTCTTGGCCTTTTCGGGGAGCCCACTCGGGGCTGGGTGCGGACCGTTCACATCCCTTACTTCGTACTGCGTAGTCTCCATCCTACAGGCTGGAGCAAAAAACTTTCGGCGAAGCGGGAGGAGACGTGGAAGGGTCCTGATAAAGGGACAGGTCTTTTGTCGGGGCCGAGGAACGAGCCGCCCTGGGAGGCAGCTCGCGATTCCCTTCGATTCGGGCGCGAGAAATCCGCGCACAGCCCCGTCAGGGGCGGCCGGTCTATAGCAACGATTGGTCCCAAGTGAATCCAAGCTCCGTAGGAGCGGCCCCATCCGGGCGGAACCAGCTGCATACATCCTTAATCGCCGTCCCGGAAGGCGGGCGCGGAGGGGCCGCCCCGACGGGGCTTGGGAACTGTTTCCGGGCGCGGGCTATAGACAGGCCGGTCCTACGGACCTTGGTTCGGTCGGGTCCTTTGTCCGGTCCAGGATGAAATCAATAGCCCTACGGCGCCGCCTACCAGTCGGTCTCCCGGTAGTCCTTCAAGCCCCTACAAAGGGACAGGTCTTTTATTGGATTGGGGCCGAGGAACGAGCCGCCCTAGGAGGAGGCTCCACGAGCGGGTCAACAACTTGTCGTCGGATCCCGGGCCCGCTATGCTCGCGGCATGGCACGGTCATCCACCCCACCTCCACCTTCAATCCCGCTCGAGGCGAGAACTCGGAGAGGATTCGAGGTGCTGACCTTCGCCCAGGCCGACGACGCGGATCGACTCTACTGGTGGGGACGCTCGCCCACCGAACGGCTCGAACACGTCGAATCCCTCCGCCGGATGAACTATGGATCCGAAGTCATTGGACAAGAATTTCAGAGAGTTCTTGCGGTTGCTGAACGGCCACGGCGTTGAGTATCTCGTGATCGGCGGCCATGCGGTCGCCTTTCATGGATATCCCCGTGCCACGGCGGACCTGGATGTCTGGGTTTCAGTGCATCCCGACAACGCGGCTCGCCTGCTGAGCGCCGTGCGCCGATTCGGCTTTGATCTGCCGGAGCTGAGTATCGACGTGTTCTTGCGGCCAGACCGAATCGTTCGCATGGGCCTACCTCCCAATCGAATCGAGATTCAGACGGGAATCGACGGAGTGGACTTCGAGGACTGTCGACCACGCGGCATCGCCTCCGAAATGGATGGGGTGCGTGTCTTCTTCATTAGCCTCGCGGACCTGAAGACCAACAAGAAGGCCAGCGGTCGCAACAAGGATTTGGCTGACCTCGATCACCTGCCTTGAACTGGCGGCCCCGTCTACCAATCGGTCTCCCGGTAGTCCTTCAGGAATTTCCCCCAGAGGTGCTCCCCCGAGTTGAAGCCGTGGATGATCGGGTCGACGATCCGCGCGGCGCCATCGACGATGTCCAGCGGCGGATGGAAGGCGTGCTCCTTCTGTTTGCGGGCGGCGATGTGGAACGGGTCCTCGTCGGTGACCCAGCCGGTGTCGACGGCGTTCATGTGGATGCCGTCGACGTGGTAGTCGGCCGCCGAGGTCCGCGTCATCATGTTCAAGGCTGCCTTGGCCATGTTGGTGTGGGGATGGCGGGTGGTCTTGAACTTCCGGTAGAACTGACCCTCCACCGCCGAGACGTTGACGATGTGTTTGTCGCGGTCCGGCGACCGAAGCATCAACGGCTTCAATCGCGCGTTGAGGACGAAGGGGGCGATCGCGTTCACCAACTGGACCTCGAACAATTCCACCGAGGACACCTCCGCGAGCGTCAGGCGCCACGAGTTGCGATCGCGCAGGTCCACCTGCTGCAAGTCCTGGTCGAGGCGGCCTTCGGGGAAGAGCTGCTTTCGCGCCTCCGATTCCTCCGCCATCAACCGGACCTGGGACATTTCGGCGGCGTGGGTCAGACCGGCGATTCCGGTCAGGCTCTGCGGCGCCACGTCGCCGGACTGTTCTCCCGCGGATCCGGGGAGCATGTGGTATCCCCGCAGTCCCTCGTACGAGCCCAGCAACCGCCGCGCCGAGTCGGGCAGGGCGTTCACCGAGGCGCGCTCGAGCTCCATCATGTGCTCGTAGTACTCGGGCGGGCGCCGGACCGTCTGGCAGGCGTTGTTGATGATGAAATCGAGCCGGGAATGAGTGGTCTGAAGATGCCGGCAGAACGCCTCGACGCTGGGCGTGTGGCGAAGGTCGAGGCCGAAGATCTCCAAGCGATCGCCCCATTCCTTGAAATCCGGTTCCGCCGCGTAGCGCTGGGCGGAGTCGCGGGGGAAACGCGTCGTCACGATCAGGTGCGCGCCGCACCGCAGCAACTTGATCCCCGCCTGGTATCCGATCTTCACCCGCCCGCCGGTCAGCAGCGCCACCCGCCCCCGGAGGTCGGCCAATTCGGTTCGTTTCGCGAAGTTGAACGTCGCGCAGGCGGGACAGAGCTGGTCGTAGAACGTGTGGATCGACGAGTACTCCCGCTTGCAGGTGTAGCAGGTCCGCGGCTCCACCAACTCGCGGAAAGGCTCGGCCTGGTCGGTCCGGATCTCCTGCTGGGTGAAGTCGGCCGGCGGAAACACGTTGGGCGTCGTGAAGACCTTCTCGCGGCGGAGTTTGCGAATTCCGACCTCGTTCAACGTGGCCTGCGTCTTGTCCCGCTTGTCCGCTTTCCGTTGTCGAATGCGCGCCTTCACCATGCGCCGCCGTTCGGCGACATCCGGACAGAAAATCTCCCCGACCGCCGTCATCAGCCGGGTCCGCTCCTCGACACTCAGTTGGGTTAGCAACACCCGATCGCGCGCCACCTTCTCAAGAAGTTCGGTGACCGCCCGGAGTTGCTCGGCGCCCGGAGGCGCGGGAGGTCGCTCCGCGGGGGAATCCATGGAGGGCGTGGGCTCGGGGGTCGGCTCGGACGTGGACATGCTTTCGGCCGCCCGAAAACCAACCCTGGCGCGGCCGAAGTGGCCGGACCGGTTCGATCGCGAACGGGCGCTGGTGTTAGGCCGCCACCCTCCCGCTGTCAACTCGCGCGCCCTCCCGTCAGCGTATCGGCGGTTGCGGGGCGGTGGGCGCGGACGGAGCAGCGGGCCGGGGCGCTTCGGCAACCGCCTTGATTTCGTCCACCGAAAGGTAGCCGTCCTTGTTCTTGTCCGCGCGGTCGAAAACCGCCTGCATCCCCTCCGGGATTTCGTCCCTCGCAACCTTGCCGTCCGCATTCTTGTCGTACTGCATCAGGCGGTTCGCCGCGGATGCTGGATCGCGTTCCCCCGTCCTGCCGTCACGGATCTCGGTCGCGTCCCTGCCGCCGCCCCGGGGAACTCCCGGCCGAAGTTCGTCCCCGGTCAGTTTGCCGTCGGCGTTCTTGTCGAGCTTCCGAAGTGCGGCCACCGCGCCATTGATTTCGCCGGAATCGATCACGCCGTCGCCGTTGGCATCCAGGGCGGAGAACAGGGGATTCATCCGCGCCAAGCCCGCGGCGGCGCCAGGGTTTCCCGCGCCGCCACCCGGACGGGGCGCCGGGCGTTGCCGCTGAGGTTGGGGCGTTGTTTGAGGCTGGCCTTCCTGACCGAGGACGGGAATCGATCCCGCGATGATGGCGGCGGTGAGGAGACTCAGACCGAGAAGCGTGGTTTTCATGGATGCCTGCGAACTGGACCCAGCCGAAGACCCGGTCTGGACCCGACTGGTTATCAATCAATCCTTGCGGAAGTGCACGCGGAAGAGTGGGGGCAGCGACCCTCACCCGGCCTGCGGCCACCCTCTCCCGTTGGACGGGAGAGAGGAGAAGGGACCCTCACCCAGCCTCACCGCCCCGCCCCAGCCGCGAGGGCTATGGCACCGACAATCGCGAGCACCATGAGGACGAACAGCGTGATCTTGACCCAACTGTAGGGACGATCCCCGGCGATGGCGCCTGTGCAGCCGTTCACGAGAACCTGGAAATTTCGACGGCCGACCACGTAGGTGAGCAGCCAGACCGGGGCGAGGATGTGCTTGAAGGTCTGCCCCGAGTAGTTGGCATCGACCTGGAGATTGCGATGGGTGTCCCCGGGGACCTCCGAGGCGCACAGGGACTGGACCTTGCCGTCCATGACCTCCCGCGAATGTTTGGCGGCGGCGACCAGATCGATCTGATACTGCTCGACCACCCAACCCGCCACATAACCGGGATCATAGGGCCGCAGGTCGGTTGTCGTGGGAAAGGGTTCGATCTTGGCCAGGAGATCAGCGCGCACACCCTTCGAGCCCGAAACCAGTTCGTCATCGAAGAAGTGGTTCAGGCTTCCGGAACTCGGCACCCATCGGGTCTTTTGAACCTGTCGGGTTTGAACGTTCCCTTTCGAATCCCGGTAGGTTTCCGTCACGTAATAGTGGTACCCCGACAGCGCCGTCCAATGGGCCGCGACCCGGGCGTCGAAGGTCCAGTAGGGCAGATAGACGCCGTGGACCGTGTCGGTGACGGCCATCATCTTCAGCTTGTTCGGCGCGAACCAACGGGTCGCGTACCAGCGCCGCATCTGCTCACGGACTTTCGCGTCGGGAACGATGAACGGAAGGAGGCTCGACGGCCGGATCGGCGCCGACTGCTCCTCGACCGGAACGATCGCGGGCGACCCGCAGAAGTCGCAGCTCTGCGCGACCCGCTTGGGGTCGAACACGGAGATGGCGTTGCAATTGTTGCAGCGCACCGACCGCGTTTCGGCCTGCCAACCGCGCTGTTCGGACCCCAACCCCCTCAGCGCCTTCGCGAGATCGCTCTCGTCGATCAACGAGCCGTCGTCCGCGAGTTTGGCCGGCGAGACCGTGCTGCAATACGGGCACACCAGCGACTGCTGGGACGGGTCCCAGCGCGCGTCCGCCCCGCAAGCGGGGCAGGCGAATTTGTTGTGGGCTTGAACCTCGGCCATGGCGCTTGGTCAATCCTGGTCCCAGGAATCCCACAGGCACCCCGCGGCGCCGGTGGGCTCCCGGTAAGCGATCCCCACCCTATTGGAGAAACTCCTCCAGGGCGCTTTGTCCGATCCGCCAGACCGAACCGATCTTCTTCCCCTTCAGATCTCCGGCTTCGAGGGTCGTGAGGACGTCGGCCTCCGAGACGCCGAGGAGTTGGGCGACTTCGGCCGGCGACATGAGCTTCGGCAGTCCGGCGGGCGGCGCGGCCGCGGCCACGGGCGCGGGTGGCTGGCCAAGGGGCGGTGGACTCCCGGCGGACGGTTGCTGGAATTGGTGCGCCATCTGCTGAGCCATCGCGAGGCCGATCCCCAATTGGGCCGCCGAGCTGCCGGTCCCGCCTTCGCCCTTCTCCAGGCCCTGGGCCATCTGGAACTTCACGTAATCGTTGAGGTTCCCGACCGCCGACATGCTCGAACGTTTGTCGATCGCGGCCTCGACCTCGGGCGGAACCGAGGCGTTTTCGAGGATGAAACTGGTGATCTCGATGCCGTACTTGGTGGTCGTCTGCGGATTGATGAGCGGAAGGATCGCGTCGCCCACCTCCTGATACCGGGTGGCGAGGTCGAGGACCGGGATCTTCGCGCTGGCCACGGCGTCCGTGAACACGCTGACGATCCGCGACCGCATCGTGTCGTGGAACTCGTCCAACCGGAAATGATTGTCCGTCCCCGCCACCTCCTTGAGGAAGACCCTCGGTTCGACGATCCGGAAATCGAACGTGCCGAAAGCCCGGACCCGGACGATGCCGAAGTCCTGATCCCGCATCATGATCGGGTTGGACGTCCCCCACTTGTTCCCGGAGAAGAGGCGGGTGACGACGTAATAGACGTCCGCCTTGAAGGGCGACTCGAACGCGTATTTCCAGCCCTTGAGGCGGCTGAGAATCGGGATGTTGTCCGTGACGAGGTCGTGCTTGCCGGGCCCGAAGGTGTCGCCGAACTGGCCGAGGTAGAGGAACTGAGCCGTCTGGCTCTCACGCACGATCAGCTGCGCGCCCCGCTTGATTTCCCGATCCTCGTCCGGCCAGCGGAAGCTGAGGGTGTCCCGGGAATCGTTCTCTTCCCACTGAATGATCTCCCAGGCCTGGGACTTGAGGAAATTGAGGATGCTCATGCGTTGTGTTCGATGCAGGTGATGACCGCGACGGGGGTAAGCGAGTTGCAGGTTTCCCGCGAGAAAAAATGTGGCGCCGCTAACTGGCCGCCACAGCCGACAACACGGCGAACACCACGTTCGGATTCGTCACGTCGCTGTGGTTCTTCACAAACAGATCCGCCTCCAGGTTGTGGATTTTTCCCGCCTGAAGCGTGTACGAAGTTCCCGCGGCGTGCATCGCCATGTCCACCGACTCGGGCGTTTTCTGCGCCCCGTTCCGGCCGATGCCGCCGTAGATCGAATTCTTGTCACCCAAACCCGCCGCGGTCTGGCCGGCCAGCAGCGACGCCAGGGGGTAGGCCACACCCACGGCCTTGTCGTTGACGGTGCAGGTCACGACGGCCGGCCCCGACACGATCCGTCCGGTGAACACGCCACGAAACGCTCCCGCATCGCCCCGCCCGTTCCAGTTGGGAGAAAGCCCGTAGTGCGAGAACGCCGCCTGGAGGAGACTCAACGAGGACACCGCGATCCCACCGGCCGAAGCCGTGGCCGCCACCAACCGGCCGCCGAAACTGTGCCCCACCAGGTGAAGCCGAAGCCCCGGCTTGTCCGCCTGGATCCGTCGAAGCATGGGATTCACCCCGCCGACACCCACCCGACCCGCCCGTTCCTTCATCTGATAATAGGTCGTGAAGTTCAGGATGTTCCGGGCTCCGGACAGCGCGCCGCTGATGAAATCCATGATTCCAGCCGCGCCGCCCTCGTTGATTCCGATCCCAGCCGCGCCGCCCCCGCCGTCGGATGGCGCCGGCGAAGCGAAGGACACCGGTTGCGACATCCGGTCGAAGAGATCGGCCGGATCCATGCTCAGGAAGGACTCCGAACCATCCTCGGCGGCGGCGCTGGAACCCGTTCCTGTTCCCGCTCCCGCTCCCGCGACGAGGTTCCGCGCCTCCTCCGCGAACTCGCGGCACGCGGAGGAACTGTCCTCCAACCGGGGCACCAGGGCCTTGAGGCGCGCGATCCGTCCCGCCGAGTCCGGAGCGTCGAAGGCATCCGCCAGGTCATTGAGTTTCTCGATCAGATCGGACGTGGGAACCGCGCCTCCGATCCCGGCGGCCCCGCTCGGAATCAGTTCCTTGTCGGCGAACTTCTTCGACGGCCAAAGCACGCCGAGAACAGCGAAACGGCGGGCTCCGAGGCCCGAAGGCGAATCCTTGGCGATGGCGGCGTCGGCGTTCGTGAGGAACGTCTCGTACAACGCCTCGGCCTCGGCCCAGTCGTTGTTCCATCCGTGGGAAATCACGATCAGGTCGGTCGTGCCCGAGGCGGCGAGATGTCGCGTCAGGGCCGATTCCTCGGCCTGATCAAATGCCTCTCCCGCCTTGTTGAACTGCACCGGGAAATATGGGAATCGCTGGATTGTTTTCATGGGGTTTGTCGTTCTCGTTTCGTCGGGTACGGGGACCGTCACACGCGTCGCGCTTCACACGAACTGGATGGCCCGCATCAGGTCCACCAGTCCGTTGCCTTGGAAACCGGGCTCGCGACCAAGGTCGGTCGCGGTCTTCAGGAAGATCTCCTTCACTTGCTCGGGCAGGCCGATGAACTCGCGTTTGACGGACAGAAAGGCCGCCACGCATCCGGACACATGGGGCGCCGCCATGCTCGTCCCCGTGTACTCGGCGTAGTTCGGTTCTCCCGCGCCCGGATCCAATTTGGCCTTCAGATCGTCCCGAATCCTGCCCGCGGCGCAGGAGAGCACTTTCTCGCCGGGCGCCAGCAGGTCGGGTTTCCGGCGCCCGTCCCCCGTCGGACCCTTCGATGAGAAATACGACACGCCATACACGTGCGGCATGGTCCGGTGCGTGGAACCGACCGTGATCGCGAGTTGCGCGTTGCCGGGGTCGTTGATCGTCAGCGCCATCCCGGCCTTGCGGGCGCCGAGGGCGTCCGTGGACAGCGTCCCGTAGCCGGT
This sequence comes from uncultured Verrucomicrobiota bacterium, assembly GCA_942490575.1. Lineage (GTDB taxonomy): Bacteria > Verrucomicrobiota > Verrucomicrobiia > Limisphaerales > CAIMTB01 > CAIMTB01. The sequence goes on along the minus strand of CALNYA010000047.1, from coordinate 55,788 downwards.
GTTGCCCGCGGCGGCCACCACGACCACCCCGGAGCGGACCAGGCGATCCACCTCGACGCAAAGCTGGCTCTGTCCGCAGGCGAACCATTCCGGGTCGAAGGGATAGCCCACCGAGAGGTTCACGCCGTGGATCCGAATCCGGCGACCGTGGGCGTTGATTTCCTGAATGTGCGAAAGCGCCGCGATGATGTTGCTGACGTTGCCCCGGCCGTTTCCGTCCAGCACCCGCAGGCTCACCAGCTTGGTCAACGGAGCCATCCCCGAAATCCCCGGAAGCTTGATCGGCTGGAGGTCGACTTCCTTGCCCACCTCCCCGTCGTTCGCCTTCAACGCCCGCTGGTAGGCGACGATCCCCGGATTCGCCGAGTCCGGAGCCGTGTTCGGATCGGACGACTTGGGCACTTCGCCGGCGATGATTCCCGCGACGTGCGATCCATGCCCGAACTCATCGACGAGCGCCGAATTGGTTCCCGTCGATCCCGTGAAATCGCGGTGCCAAGCCTCGACGACGCCCTGGAGATTGGCGTGCTTCGCGAAATGGAGGTGGTTCGCGTCGATGCCCGAGTCGACCACCGCCCAGACGATCTCCTTGCCCGCCGCCTCGAACGCCGCCCGCGCCGCGTTGGCCTTCACGGTCGACACCGATCCGTGGATCAACGGGTGGATCGCGAAGTCCTCCCAGATCTGGTAGATCGCCCGGGGAACACTCGCGGGCCGCGGGGAAGCGGGTTCCGGGGCCGCCGTCGCGGAAGCGGGGCCAGCGACCCGCGGACCATCGTCCTTGTTCTTCGCGGGAAACCCGTTCTCGACGAGCTTCGCATCGCTCCAGGTGTCCAGGTCCACCAGGTCCCGCATCACCGGCGCGGTGACCGTGGCGAAGACGTATTGGGTCTGATCGGCGTTCGTCGGTGAATCAAGCCGCGCGCGGGCGGCGGGGTTGTCCTTCAACAACACGCCCAGGACGTCGCGGATCCATTCCCGCGCAGCCTTGCGTCCCCAGTGGTACTCCAGGTGCGAATCCACGATGACGTCGTAGCTCGCGGGCGGTGAGCTGGGCGCGAGGAGCTCGCGGTTGACCTTCTCCAGCAGCGGCAGCGCGACCACCGTCTTGCTGAGGATCCGCTGAATCCGCTCCTGCGTCTCATGCGCGTCGCCACCAATCCCCGGTCCCGGGACACCGACCGACGCCATCGCCGACAACACCGCGTGGACCACCGCCGGGTTCGTCACGTCGCTGTGACCCGTCACGAGCGTGTCGGCTCTCAGGTTGTGGATCCTGCCGCCGCGAAATTTGTAGACGACACCCGCGGCGCCCATCTCCAGGTCCTCGGCTTCGGGTGTCTTCTGGGCGCCGTTCCGGCCGATCCCGCCGAAGGGCGAGTCCTTGTCCCCCAACCCCGCCGCCGTCTGGCCCGCGAGCAGCGACGCGATCGGGTACGCCCGACCCACCGCTTCGTCCAGGATCGAACACGTGACGACGACAGGACCGACGACCGATTTGCGGTCGATCACGCCGCGGAAAGCTCCGGCCACTCCCTGGCCGTTCCAATCCGGGGAAAACCCGTGTTGGGAGAACGCGGCCTGAAGAAGACTCATCGAAGCGATCCGGACGCCTCCGGCGGCCACGGCGGCCGTCACGAGGCGGCCGCCAAAACTGTGCCCCACCAAATGCACCCGCAGTTCCGGGCGGATCCGTTGGATCGTCCGGATCAACGGGTTCGCGCCAATCATCCCGACCCGTCCGGCGCGCTCCTTCATCTGGTAGTAGGTCGTGTAGTTCAGCAGATTCCGAGCACCCGAAAACGCCCCGCTGATCCACCCCCCCAGTCCCGCCGCGCCGCCTTCCGCGGTATTATTCGCGCCGGCACCAAAACCCGCAGCCCCTCCTTGCGAAGCGGGTGGCGCCTCGGTCGCGAAAGAGATCGGCAAGGACATCCTTTCGAAGAGGTCCGCCGCCTCCATCAACCGGAACGCATCGGACCCGTCCTCTGGGTCGGTGCCGGTCCCCGTCACCAGCCTGCGGGCTTCCTCGGCGAACTTGCGGCATGCGGCGTCGCTGTCCTCCAGCTTCGGAACCAACTTCTTGAGCCGCCCAATCACCGCCGGCGCGTCCGGCGTGTCGAAGGCGTCCTGAAGGGAATCCAGTTTGCGGACGAGTTCGCGGGACGCCACCGTCCCGGCAACCCCCGCCGCTCCGCTCGGAATCAGATCCTCGTCGGCGAATTTCTTCGAGGGCCAGAGAACGCCCAGGACGGCGAACCGCCGGTCGCCCAGCCCTGGAGGAACGTCCCCGGAAATCGCGGCGGCCGCGTTGGACAGAAAAGCCTCGTACAACTTCTCCGCCTCCGCCCGGTCGTTGTTCCAACCGTGGGCCAGAACGAGGAGGTCGGTGATCGCCCCGGGGGCCAGGTGCTCCTCGAGGGCCTGGACCTCGGCGGGATCGAACATCCGGCCCGCCTTGTCGAATTGAACGGGGAAGTAGGGGAACCGTGAAATCGTCTTCATCGCTATTCGGAGTCAGCGGGCGGGGCCTGGGACTCGAGGGAAAGTGACGAGAGAAATCCCACGTGCCACCCGGTAACGCGAGCCCAAATCGCCGCCCAAAATCGCCGCCCAAAAAACCAAGGACCCCGGCGTGGCTCGGAGGTGCCTGGAGCTTGGCCATTTCTCCTGAGCCCACCGATCGCATTCGGCCTTCTCTCACGCAGGGAGGCATGATTTCACCAACCCCTTCCGGGGAGATGGGCCGGTCATCGAAGGCGTCAGTCTCGATACGGTCGCGAGAAATCGCCGCACAACCCCGTAGAGGTGGCCGGTCTATAGCAACGATCGGTCCCAAATGAATCCAAGCTCCGTGGGAGCGGCCCTCGGAGCGGCGGTCACGGGCTTCCATCGCCCGGGATTGAGGTCGAAAGGGTCATCCGTTGGGCCGCCCCTCTGGGGCTTGGAATCCATTTCGGGACGCAGGCTATAGACAGGCCGGTCCTACGGACCTTGGAGTTTGGCCATTTTCCGGCGGCTGGTAAGCCGCCGCTCCCGGGGATTGATCGAGGAAACGAGGGGGACCACGGAGGATGACGGGGAGAGGCGGCTTACTAGCCGCCTGGGCTGGATGGAAGAGGAAGTGCCCGCGGCCTGGAGACTCGCCATTTTTCACCAACCCCGGAGGGGTGGCCGGTCCATCGACAGGCCGGTCCTACGGACCTTGGTTCGGCGACGCGGATCGCCCCCCTTCCCCGACATCACCTCATTCCGCGAGGCAATACAGGAAGCGTTCCCCTCGGAGGTACAATTCGCGATCGATCAGGGCCGCCGACGCGCTGAAGGCGTCGTCGAGATGGTTGACCGCCAGGATGCCGTTCTCGCTGTCATGCCGCAGCACGACCGTCGTCCCATCCCTTCCCGTCACGTAGAGGCGCCCGGCCGCGCCCACCGGAGACGAGAAGATCAGGTCCCGGATGTCCTCCAGTCGGAGCGCTTCGCCTCGGGGTTGCCCGCTCACCGGGTCCAACCGCGAAATGATGTTCTGAAGGTGGCGGAGGAAATACAGGGTGTCGTCGTAGAGAAGCGGCGAAGCCACGTACGGCGTCATTCGACCCAACCGCCAAGCCACCCGGTCGGTGCCGGTGATGTCGCCGCGCGCGCCGTCGAGCCGGATCCCGAACATGGCCTGGCGATAGTAGCTGTTCCCGGCGAAGACCATGTCGTGACCGAAAACGGGCGACGACACGACGTTGTCGGTGAGCCCGGCGCATTCCCAGAGCAGGGTGCCATCGTCCGGGTCGTAGGCGCGCACCCGCTTGGTCGCGCTGACCACCAACTGCGGTTTCCCGGCGTGCTCCACGAGAATCGGCGTCGACCACGACGTCTTCTCGTCGCGCGCCACCTTCCAACGCTGGGCCCCCGTGCGCTTGTCCAGCGCGAACAGGGCGGAATCGCCCTCGTGATCCCAGCACACGAACACGGTGTCTCGAAACAAAACGGGCGAACTCCCTTCGCCGTGGGCGTGCAGGGTGTCCATGCGGCCCAGGTCCTTTTGCCATTTCAACTCGCCGTCCAATCCCAGCGCGTGGAGGCCGCGCGAGCCGAAGTGGGCGTAGAGGGTCTCGCCATCGGTGGTGGGCGAATTCGAGGCGAGACTGCCCGTTTCGTGCCCGCCTTCGTGGGGAAAATCCTCCTTCAGCGTCTTCCGCCAGGCGATCCGCCCGTCCTTCCGTTGAATCGCCAGCATCACGAACTGATGGCGATGGGTGACGGCCACATTGTCGTGGGTGCCGGGAGCCCGGTCGTACACCGGCTTCCGACGGTCGCCGACCGGTATCGCCGTGGCCAGGTAGACGTGGTCACCGTGGGCGATCGGCGACGAGTGGGCCTTGCCGGGAATCGCGATCTTCCAGCGGACATTGTTGGTCTCGCTCCAGCGGAGCGGCGGGTCGGCGTGAGGCGCCACACCTGTCGCCAGCGGACCCCGCCATTGCGCCCAGGATCGCGCGAGAGCGGACGAGGGCCCGGTGTCTTCGGCGGCACGGGACTCCGGGACTCCCGCCGGCACCCCCGCCGATACCCAGGCCAGGAGAAGGATTGATCGGATAGTCGGGGCGTTCATGGGATGAGATGACGGGATCCATAGCGCCATTGCGCCGTGACCGCGAATTCTCGCGCCTCATTGCCTCGAATAGAGGCCGATCACGTTGCCCTCGGAGTCTTTCACCAGCGCGATGAAGCCGTGCTCGCCGATCGAAAACTTGGGTCGAAGGATCGAGCCCCCCGCTTCGGGGACCCGCGCGGCTTCCACCGAACAATCACCGGAGACAAAGTAGATGATCGTGCCCGACCCGCCCGAATCCTTCCCGTCCATCTTCGCCAGGGCACCCGAACAACCCATCGCCCCGTCGGCTTTCGGAAAGGCCCACATCTCGAGCATCGTCGTCGGCAACCGAGTCAAGCTCACCTGGAACACGGCTTCGTAGAACTTCCTGGCCCGAGCCATGTCCCGCACATAGATCTCGAACCAGCCGACCGGATTGTGGGGAATGGGATTCATTGGCATTCGGGGTGACGCGCTTGATCCGGTCAGATCGAGCGACTGATTTCAACCCGCCAGTGCCTCTCCGTTTTCCTGCGCATCCGCCGATTCTTGGGATGGAAAGCCTCCACGAAGGACACGCGGAGCGCGATCTTGCAAAACCGTGACAACTCGACGGCTTCGTGGCGGCATCCTGTCCGCGCCATGAATGCCAGAACTCCACGCTCGGCGATTCGCGCTCTCGTCACCCTCGCACTCGTCCTCTTGGCGCCGGTTCTTTCGGCCGCCGAATCGGTCGAGGAGATCTTCAAGCGCGCGCTGTTCGCCGAGGAGGGGCGCCGGGATTTCGAGGCGGCGGTCCGCGACTACCAGGAGGTGGTGCGGTCGATGGACGAGCAACGGCGGTTGGCCGCCACGGCGCTGTTCCGGTTGGGCGAGTGCTACCGGAAGCTGAACCGCACGAACGACGCGGTCGCCCAATACCAGCGGGTGGTCGTGGAGTTTCCCGCGGAGGACACGCTGGTTCAGATCAGCCGTCAAAACCTCGCCGCGCTGGGCTGGGAACCGCCGCCCCAGCCGGCTCCCTCACCCGCTTCAGTGCCGGTGCCCGCGAACGCCCCCGGGTCGATCGCAGCGTCCCCCGGCAACGCTCGACAGGACGACACTTCGGCGATCTCCCGGCTGGAGCAGGAGCTGACTCTGCTCGAAGCCCAGTTGGATGCCGTGATGGCGATGACCGATTTGAGGCGGCAACGCGGTTCCATCAAAACGTTCTTCCCCGTCGAAGCTCGCGGCATCGCGGAATTGGAGACGCGCCTCGGGGATCTCGAAATCCAGAACGCGAGACTCGAGTCTTCGTTGGCACCCGATCATCCCGATCGGATGGCAGTTCTCCGGCAGGCGGAACTCCTTAAGGACCGCCTGAGGCAGGAGACCGACGACGTGCTGGCCGGTCAGTCGATCCGGCGGGACGTCCTCCGGACCACCTTGAAGCAGATCAGCGCGTCCCGGCCAGCGACAGGGCAGTCCGCGGCGACGGGCGCGGTTGCGGAGGCCACACCCCTCGACAGTTCCGCCTCCCCGGCGACCAAGGAGGAGGACGAGGAGATCCGACGGATCCAGGCGATGGTGGCGAACAGTCCGGACCTGATTAACTCCTCTTCCCAGGGGAAGCCATGGCCGCTGTACGCCGCCGCGCAGAAGGGCCAGCTCGCCGTGGCCAAGTACCTATTGGATCACGGCGCGAAGACCAGCCTTGGGAACCAGCCGACGCCGCTTCACGCGGCCGCTCAAGCCGGGCACAAGGCGATGGTCGAGCTTCTGCTCGAGCGCGGCGCGCCGGTCGATGCCCGGACCATCGAGGGAGTGACCCCGCTGCATCTCGCGGCGCGAGCTGGGTTCACCGCGATCCCCGAAGTGCTCCTGGGCCGCGGCGCGGACCCGAACGCCGCGGTCCCGCGACCGGCGAATCAGGACGGTGATTCCTGGAGTTACGGCGGACCTCTGAACGCGGCGGTCGGCCTCGATCGGATCGGCCTGATCCGGCTTCTCCTGGAGAAGGGTGCCGATCCGAACAGCCGCGATGAGGGTGGAGGCCAGTTTCAAGGCACGGGAAATCCCGCACTCTATTTCGCGGTGTCGTCGGACGCCGTCCAGTTGTTGCTCGCGAAGGGTGCGGATCCGAATCTCCCGGGACGCCAAGGGATCACCCGACTGAATCAGGCGGCACGGAATGGCGAGATGGCCGTGCTGGAGCTGCTGTTGAAGGCGGGTGCTTGGCCGGACGGGCCAACCAACTCCGCCGGCACGCCCAGCACGCCCCTGATCGAGGCCGTGAGGTTCCGGAAACTGGCCGCGGCGGCGCGCCTGCTTGAGGCGGGCGCTTCCATCGACCGGCTGGGAGCAGGCACGACACCGCTCCATGTCGCCCTCGGGCAAAGCGATTTCGAGGGGGCGACTTGGTTGCTCGAACGTGGCGCGAACCCGAACTTGGCCGCGGACGGTGGAGTGATCCCCTTGGAATTGGCTCTGAATTTGGATCGCGGCCGGGCCGGGAAATCTTCTCCTCCGGGCAGCGTGTCGGTGCCCATCCGATCCGTGCGCCGTTCGGGGGCAAAGCCGCCCGGCTCCGATCAGGAATCCAATCCAGTTCCCGGCGCGTGGGTCACCCTCCTTCTCGAAGCGGGCGCCGACGTTGATCGGCCGTTCTCCGACGGTTGGCGCCTCGTCCATCATCTGGCCTACCAGGACATGGAAGCCGTGGCCTGGGAGGAGTTCCTGGTCGAAGAGCCCGATGTGAACGCCCGCGGGCCGCGGCAGGTGACGGCGCTGATGGTCGCCGTGTGCCGGAACGCCGGCGACAGCCTCAAGGCGTTGCTGAAAGCGGGGGCCGACGTGAACGCCCAGGATGAACTCGGCAACACCGCCCTGCACTTCGCCGCCCATTTCGGATCGGATTACGTCCGCTGGCTCGTGGACGCGAAGGCGAATCCGGCGGTGACCAACCAGTACGGCAATACGCCCGTCGACCTGTTGCGCCAACCGTGGGTCGGCTTTCATCAACAGGATCGTCTTGGCGTTCTGATACCGAAACTGACCGGGCCGATGCCCGTGATGGGCCGGCCGGACCTGGCACGACAACGGCGAAGCGAGGAATTGCTCCGATTCCTCGGCGCGCCCGCCGAAGGATCACCTGCCCTACCACCAGCCCCGCGGATACAGGATCCGCCCCCGCTGGAATCGGCTCCCGTGCGAGAAATCATCCCGAAGGGATGAAGGATATTGGCCGGTGGCGAGGCCGCGGGCACTTCCCCTTCCATCCAGCCCAGGCGGCTAGTAAGCCGCCTCTCCCCGTCATCCTCCTTGGTCCCCCGTCGTTTCCTCGATCAATCCCCCGGGAGCGGCGGCTTACCAGCCGCCGAAAAATGGCCAATCTCCAAGGTCCGTAGGACCGGCCGGTCTATAGCAACGATCGGTCCCAAGAGAATCCAAGCTCCGTAGGAGCGGCCCTCCGGGGGAGGGTCACGGGCTTCCAAGGAACGGGATTGAGGTGGGCCGCCCCCAACGGGGCTTGGGACCCATTTCCGGGCGCGAGCTATCGACAGGCCGGTCCTACGGACCTTGGTTCGAGGAGAGGGTCAGAGGAAAGAAGGGACTTATGGCCCCACGGCAGCGGATCCCCTGGGTGTGACGTGGGTTCGATTCCTCCGGAGCCGACTGGAAAGTCGGCGGTACACCCCGGAGCCGACTGGAAAGTCGGCGGTACAGCCCGGAGCCGGCTGGAAAGTCGGCGGTACAGTCTACTGGTTCGTGCTCATGCCGAGCAGGAACATGATGTTGTTCGGCGTCTTCTTCAGCTTGCCCAGCAGAAGGTCCATCGACTCGACCGGCGGGACGCCGACCAGCGCGCGTCGGAGGATCGCGATGCGCTGGTATTCGTCGGGGTGATAGAGCAGCTCCTCCTTGCGGGTGCCGGAACGCTCGATGTTGATCGACGGGAAGATCCGGCGGTCGACGAGGGCGCGGTCCAAGTGGACCTCCATGTTCCCGGTGCCCTTGAACTCCTCGAAGATGACTTCGTCCATCCGGCTGCCGGTATCGACGAGCGCGGTGGCCATGATGGTCAGGGAACCGCCTTCCTCGATGTTCCGCGCGGCGCCGAAGAAGCGCTTGGGTTTGTGCAGCGCGTTGGCGTCGACGCCACCGGACAGGATCTTGCCGGAGTGCGGTTGGACCGTGTTGTAGGCGCGGGCGAGGCGGGTGATGGAATCGAGGAGGATGACGACATCCTTCTTGTGCTCGACCATTCGCTTGGCCTTTTCGATGACCATCTCGGCGACCTGAACGTGGCGTTCCGGGGGTTCGTCGAAGGTCGAACTGACGACTTCGGCGCCCACGCAGGAACGTTCCATGTCGGTGACCTCCTCGGGGCGTTCATCGATGAGGAGGATGATGAGGTAGCACTCCGGATTGTTGCGAAGGATGGCGTTGGCCAGCTTCTGCATCAGGACCGTCTTGCCGGTGCGCGGCGGGGCGACGATGAGGCCGCGGGTGCCTTTCCCGATGGGGCAGACGATGTCGACGACCCGGGTGTTGAGTTCCTCGGGGTTCGTCTCCAGCAGGAGCCGTTTGGTGGGGAAGAGCGGGGTGAGGTTCTCGAAATGGGTCTTCTCCTTCGCCTTGTCGGGGTCCTCCTGTCCGACGGACTCGACCTTGAGGAGGGCGAAGTAGCGTTCCTTGTCCTTGGGCGGGCGGACCTGGCCGCCGAGATGGTCTCCGGTCTGAAGATCGAAGCGACGGATCTGGGAGGGCGAGACGTAGACATCCTCCGGGCAGGCGAGGTAGCTGAAGGCGGGTGAGCGAAGGAACCCGTAGCCCTCGGGCATCACTTCGAGGACTCCCTCGGCGAAGAGGATGCCGCGGCGCTCGGCGTTCTTCTGAAGAATCGCGAACACCAGTTCGTGCTTCTTCATCGTGCCGAAGTTCTCGACCCCGAGATCCTTGGCTTTGGCGTTGAGGTCGGGGATCGACATCGCATGGAGCTTGGCGATGTTGATCGTCTCGCCTCGCGGCTGTTCGGGCGGCTGGGGCGGAGCGGGCCTGGGCGGTTGGTTCGGCGAACTTCCGGGACCCGCTTCGGGGGAACCGGCCGCCTGGGACGGCGGAGCGCCGGCTCCTCCGCTCGGGCCCGCTCCCGAGCCATTGGCGGGGGAAGCCGAACGGGGCGGTGGTGGAGGCCGCTGGGGAGGAGGCGCGGTGACGGACGGCGGAGGCGGAAGCCCGACGCGCGAATGGGGTGAACCGCTGGAAATTCCGTGGCCGTGGCCCGGCCCCGGCGCTTGGGAAGGCCGGGGAGGAGGCGGTCCGGGACGTTGATCCGGCCGGGAATCCGACCGTGGGTCCGGTCGGGGAGCCGTCCTCTGACTGGGCGGCGTCGCCGGGTTGGCGGGAGAACCCTGCGACCGGTAGGAGGGCGTGTCGGGAAACGGTGGCGGAACGGAAGGTGGGGTGGGCGGCGGTTGAGAGGGGGTGCGGCTGCTGATGTGGGTGCTGGCACCGGTCCCGGCTCCCCGGGCTTCGGTCGCCGGTGGGACGAGGCTGGCGGCGGGCGATTCGTCGGGGGATCCGGACACGGTCAGTGGCAATTCCGGCGCGGTCCTAGTGGACGGAGCCGCGGCCTTTTTCTTGGCGCGCGCGACTTTCGGGCGCGGCGCGGGTGAGGCCGCGTCGCCGGCCCCTTGGGGGGCGGAGGCGTCGGGTGAGGCGGCCTTCTTGGGTCTGGGCATGGGATCGGGTATTGGAAGTGGAAGGTGGATTACCCTGAAAGCCGGTCCGTTGCGCCGGGAACCAGGAAAAAGCACCCCATTGGAGTCACGGATGGGGGAACCTGTTCAAACCAGCGCGGGGGGCTGCAACAGGGAACCTCGGGGGCGACGAAAAACCAAGTTGGGCGCCCCCGCAAGGCGGAAGTTGGGGAGTGAGCCCATTCTGGGGCCTCCCCCCGAATTTTCCCGACGGAATCCCTCATTCCCCCCTCTCCCCCCCCCCCCCTCTTTCCGGGTGTTTTCGGTGTTTTTGATGTCGGCGAGCACCTCGCTGATCATGTCGGCGATGGACGCCATCTCGGCTTCCTTCATGCCCCGGGTGGTGACGGCGGGCGAACCGAGGCGGATGCCGCTGGCCTGGAATGGGGAGCGAGTCTCGAACGGGATGGTGTTCTTGTTGACGGTGATCCCCGCTTCGTCGAGGGCGAGCTGACAATCCTTGCCGGTCACGCCGCGGGCGCCGACGTCGACGAGCATGAGGTGGTTGTCGGTGCCGCCGCTGACGAGGCGATAGCCGTTGCGTTGCATGGCGGAAGCGAGGGCCTTGGCGTTGTTCGAGGATCTGCTGCTGGTAAACGCGGAAGGCCGGGTTTTGATCCTCGAGGAAGCAGACGGCCTTGGCGGCGATGACGTGCATCAGGGGACCGCCCTGGATGCCGGGGAAGACCTGCGAATCGAACTGCCGGCCGAAGCCGGCGTCGTTGCAGAGGATCAGACCACCCCGGGGGCCGCGCAGGGTCTTGTGGGTGGTGAAGGTGACGAAATCGGCGTGGGGCACCGGGCTGGGGTGGAGCCCCGCCGGCCACGAGTCCGGCGATGTGGGCGATGTCCGCGAGCAGCATGGCGCCGACCTCGGCCGCGATCACCGAGAGCCGTTCGAAGTCGATGACGCGCGGGTAGGCGCTGGCGCCGACGGTGATCATCTTCGGGCCGGTGCTCCGGGCCAGGCGGCGAGCTGGTCGTAGTCGATCCGTTCGTCCTCCTGGACGCACGCCGTAGTGGACGACCTCGAAGAACTTCCCGGAGAAGTTGGCCTTGGGTGCCCGTGGGTGAGGTGGCCGCCGTGGGAGAGGTCCATGGTCAGGATCGTGTCGCCCGGTTTCAGGACGGCGAAGTAGACGGCCATGTTGGCGCCGCTGCCGGAGTGGGGCTGGACGTTGGCGTGCTCGGCACCGAAGAGGCGCTTGGCGCGATCGATCGCGAGTTGCTCGACGCCGTCCACGAACTCGCAGCCGCCGTACCAACGCTTGCGCGGGTAGCCCTCGGCGTACTTGTTGGTCAGCGTGGATCCCATGGTCTCCATGACCGCCCGGCTGGTGAAGTTCTCGCTGGCGATCAGTTCGATGTTCTCCGACTGGCGCCGGGTCTCGCTGAGGATGGATCTTGGCGATCTCGGGATCGGCGGCGGCGAGGCTCCATGGGGCCTCGTGGCGTATCCATTTGTTGACGCGGCGCTCGTGGCGGCCGCCGGCGAAAGGGGTGTCCAGGAAGGCCTCGACGATGGCGCTCGGCCTGGTCCGGGTCGGAGTCCGCCGCCGCCGAGGCAGAGGACGTTGGCGTCGTTGTGCTCGCGGGCCAGCCGCGCCTCCAGCCCACAATGGCAGAGCGCGGCACGAACAGCCGGGTTGCGATTGGCGGCGATCGAAATCCCGATGCCGGTGCCGCAGACCAGGATGCCCCGAGTGGTCGGGTGGCGGCCGAGCGGATCGGCCACGGTGCGGGCGAAGTCGGGGTAGTCGACCGATTCCGGCGAGGGCGTGCCGACGTCCTCGCAGGGGATGCCCTGGATCCGAGGAGGTGTTTGACCAGGCTTCTCCTTGAGGGCGAAGCCGGCGTGGTCGGAGCCGAGGATGACGGGGGTGGTGCGGGTAGGGTCGTTGGCGGCGGCGGGCAGAGCGCTGGTTTGGTCGATGAACTTCAGCACCGAGGCGATGCCTTGCTCGATCTGATCGCGGCAGGTTTCGTAGGTCTCGAGCGATCCGCCGATCGGATCGGAGATGTCCTTCTCGTAGGGGCCGAGCGTCTCGTCGAACTCGCGGAGGAGGAACGTCTTTTCGGCGGCGGCCGGGGTACGTCATCGTGACGGCGCTGACGTGGCCCTGGGTCATCCCGAAGATCATGTCGGCGTCCCGCACCAGTTTCTCGTTCAGGGTGTTGCTGCGCTGACGGCTGATGTCGATGTTGAGTTCGCGGAGGGCCTGGACGGCGTAAGCGCTTGGAGGCATGCCGTAGACGGCGGCGACTCCCGCCGAGATAGCCCGGTATCGGTCATCCATGCGGGCGGTCAGATGCCGGAAGAGCCCCTCGGCCATGGGGCTGCGGCAGATGTTGCCTGTGCACACGAAAAGGATCGTCTTCATTCCTGCTTGGCGGCGCGGAAAATGTTGGGGGTCAAGGGAGTCGTCAACGGGATTCACCTTGGGACGGTGGAGGTTCGGAGGCTTCCAAAGTGTTGGCGGCGGAGGCGGCGACCCCGGAAATCAGGTCCAGGGCGACCGCCAGGACCGGATCCTGAACGGCGTGAGGCTGTTCCTCCGAGGACGATCGGTCCGCCTCGGACGGGCCGGATCGCAAGGAGCTCCGCGGGCGGTTCCCCGGCTCCCCGTCGATCGCCTCGAAGAGGGATTCGGGATGGCGCCGGCGGCGGACGAGTTCGGCCTCGTTGAGCCGGACCAAGCCCGAGGAAGCCACGGTCCGTCCCTTCATCACGCGTTGGAACTCATCGACGGCGTAAGCGCGTTCGTCCTCTTCGGGAACCAGGATCGGAAGGTCCGGAGACAACCCCGTGGCGGGGAATTCCGAACCATCCGGAAGGCGCACGGCGTCGCCGGCAACCTGGAGGGTGACGGTTTCGGACACCGCGACGGGCCGATAGGTGCGGGCCTGCCCGGCGGTGGGCGAGCCGAGAACCAGGGATTTGGCGGCGGACTCCCGCACGGCGGAGGCGAGGACTTCCGCGGCCTGGCGGGTCTGGCGATTCACGAGGACCAGGACCGGGACTTTCGGGGCGCGGTTGTCGGGTTGCGTCTTCCAGGAGGAGTCGCCGAGCCGGAATTCCACCGGATCGACTTTCGCCGCGACCGCGGACGCCGCGGCCACCCCGGAGCCGAGATCGGCCCCCGTGGCGAAGCGGAGATCCAGAACCAGCCCGGCCAGCGGCCCCCCCTGGATGAGTTCGGCCAGGGCGCCGCGGAGCGAGCCCGCGAGGGAAGGGTCGACGGTCCCGATGCGCAGGTAGCCGGAGTCGCCTGGGTAGCGACGGGTCTTCAGGATCGGGTTCGTGGTGGTGGTGGTGCCGGCGGTCGCGGAGTCGGGCCCGCCCGAAAGGACCCAGGGCGCGAGCGAACGGGCGTACGCCTCGGAATTGGTGAGGGAACCATCCGGGGCGGGAAGTGAGGGGAGCTCCGAGCGCAGTTTGGCGGACAATTCAGCGACGGGCGGCCAAGCCGCCGCCGGCGTCTCGGCGGCCGGGAGACCGGAGGCGGGCGCGGCGCCGATGAGCAGGACGATCCAACCGGCGACCCAGTGGCCGATCGGGAGGGAGGCGGGGTGGGGTGGAGGAAAAGATGAATTCATGAGGACGAAATTCACTGGATCGGGGAACCGGAACCCAGCGCCTTGGCGCCGATGTCGTGGCGGAGTTGGACTCCTTCGAATTCGATGAGGTCGGCGGCGGCGTAGGCGGTTTCCTGGGCTTCCGCGAGGGTATCGCCCCAGGCGGTGACGCCGAAGACCCGGCCTCCCTGGGTGACCAACTCCCCGTTTTCGAAGGCGGTTCCCGCGTGGAAGACCTTCACGTTGGGCAGCGCGTCGACCCCCGAGAGCCCGGAGATCGGGAGACCCTTCGGGTACGGCCCCGGGTAGCCGCGGGAGGCGAGGACGACGCAGACGGACGCCTGGGGAGACCAGCGGAGCTCGATGTTCTTGAGGGTTCCCGAGACGCAGGCGTCGAGGAGTTCGACCAGATCGTTCTCTAGACGGGTCAGGTACACTTGGGTTTCCGGGTCGCCGAAGCGCGCATTGAATTCCAGGACCTTGGGGCCGTCGGCGGTGAGCATGACGCCCGGGTAGAGGATGCCTCGGAAATCAATGCCCTCCACCCGGCATCCGCTCTGCCAGGGTTCCAGAATGGTTCGGGCCGCCTCCAGGAGGGCGTCCTCCGAGAGGGTTGGAACGGGCGAGAACGTCCCCATGCCGCCGGTATTCGGGCCGAGGTCGCCGTCCAGCGCGCGTTTGTGATCCTGGGCCGAGGGGAAGAGGCGGGCGACGTGCCCGTCGCACAGGACGTGGAGGGAGACCTCGGTGCCTTCCAGGAGTTCCTGGATGACGATCTGTTCCCCCGCGTTGCCGAAGGTCCGCTTCAGCATGATCTCTTCGATGGCCATCTCGGATTGCGCGACGGTCTGGGTGAGGAGGACGCCCTTGCCGAAAGCCAATCCGTCGGCCTTCACCGCGCAGCGGCCATCGAGCGATGCCGCGAATCGCTTGGCGGCATGCGGGTCCCGAAAGACACCCGAGCGCGCCGTCGGAACTCCGTGGATCGCCATGAAATTCTGCGAGAACGCCTTCGACGACTCGAACTGCGCGGCCCGCTGATTGGGGCCCCAGATTCGAAGGTGGTTGTTCTGGAACAGATCGACGATGCCCAAGGCCAGCGGATTGTCGGGACCCACGATGGTCAGGTCGGGCCGATGTTCGAAGGCGAAGCGGAGGAGGGCATCGAGGTCATCGGCGGCGATGGGAACACATTCCACGTTGCGTCCGCTGCCGGCGCACTGCTCGTGCGGCATGCCGGCGTTGCCCGGCGCGCACCACAGCCGATTGGTGTGGGGCGAGCGCGCCAGCTTCCAGACAAGGGCGTGTTCGCGGCCGCCGGATCCGATGACGAAGAGCTTCATCGCGTCAGGGATTCAAGCAGTCCGCGAGGTGCCTGCCAAACGGGGAATACCGGGCCCGGTTGGGGCCGCCTTCTCCGCGTCCGTAGCCGCCGACGTCAGTCGGCGCCGATTTTCGGCCGGGAGATGGCGCGGACTCACGTCCGCGGCTACGCGAGGGGCGGGGTGATTCATCGGTGGCGGCCGGGGAGGGCGAAGGGGTTTCTCACGGGACGATCGGGGGGCGCCGAACTCCCCCTGTTCATTCTCCCGAAGCTCACGGGGCGGGTTTGAGGAAGTACCCCCGCATTTTGTCGGAGACCGGGTGTTGGAGTCGGTCCAGGACGAGCAGCATGTCTTCCCACGTCTTTCGCTTCTCCTGGTGGCCGCGGTCCGGACCCTCCTCCGACCGAAGCAAGTACGATGGATGAAATGTCGGCATGACCGGGATCCCTCTGAAGTCCTGCCAGCGTCCCCGCACGGATCCGAGGGTCGTCCGCAATCCGAGCAGACCGAGGACGGAAGTGCCTCCGAGGGCGACAATGACTTTGGGCTGAATGATTTCGATCTGCTGGTGGAGGTAGGGCTTGCAGGCGTCCATCTCCTCGGGCTTGGGGGCGCGGTTGCCCCGCGCGCCGGGTGGCATGTCGGGCCTGCATTTGAGGATATTGGCGATGTAGACGGTATCCCGGGTCAATCCCATGGCCTGGATGACCCGGGTCAGGAGCTGACCGGCCGGTCCGACGAACGGTTCGCCGGCGCGGTCCTCGGCTTCGCCGGGCGCCTCGCCCACGAACATGATTTCCGCGTCCGGATCGCCGACGCCAAACACCACGCTGGACCGGGACCGCGCGAGATGGGGGCACTTCTGGCAGGCGAGGACCGGCGGGCGCAGGGCTTCGAGGGCGGCGGCCTTGGGGGAAAGGGTTTGGGCTTCGGCTTGTTGCGCTGGGGCCGGAAGGGGCGCGGACGCTTGCGACTGAAATTGAGGTTGGGGCTGAGGCCGAGCCTGGGCCTGGGCCTGGGCCTTTTGGGGGGAAGCAGTCTGGGCGGGGCGCGGTGGGGAAAGGCGGTTGGGCGGGGAAACGGGCCGGGACATGGGCCGGGACAGGCCCGGCGCAAGCGCCTTCAATGTCGACGTATCGACATGAATGAACTGCGTGCCCTGGGACTGGAGATGGGAGAGATGCTCCAGGGTGGCTTCCAGGAGCATGAAATAGGCGGAACCCACGTCGGATCCTGCGCCGGCTTGAGGCTCGAAAGCGAGCCCGGGGACGAAAAACGGCGCCGGCGGGACGGCGGGCGCCTACTTCGCCGAGGCTTTCCCGAGGGAGACCGCGAGGCGGGACTTCTTTCGGGAGGCGCGCCGCTTGGGGATGACTCCCTTTTTGGCGGCCTTGTCCAGGGCGGACGTCGCGTCGCGAAGGGCCTTGCCGGCCTCCTCGTTCTTGCCCGACGCGAGAAGGGTGCGGTACTTCCGTTCCATCGTGCGCAGGCGGGTTTTGACCGATTTGTTGCGCGCGTGCCGGCGGGCCCCGACCCGGGCGCGGCGTTCAGCTGACTTGGTGTTCGGCATACTCGATAACTCGCGAAAAGGGCGGGACTTTGGTCAAAGAAAGAGGTCGATGTCAACGCTCGGAAACAGCGAATGCCATCGGAGTCCCCAGGCGCGAATACATTTCCTGGGGATGCCGCGAGCACGCGAGGAGATCGTCGGCGAGCCGGGCCCGGCCCGGTTCGAACAGGGTCAGCACGGCCGAGGCGCCGAAACGGAAATAGCCCTTTTCCTGCCCTTTGAGCATGGGAACACCCGGTTGGAACGTGTGGATCGCGCTGCCCACGTTGGTGGCGCCGATCTCCGCCATGAGCACGCGCCCGAACCCGGGGGATTCGATTTCCGTGAGCCAACGACGGTTTTCCCAGAGCAACGAAAGGTTTCGAACGAGGGCGATGGGGCTGACCGACCCGAGGCATCCATTGATCCGGCGGGGGGCGCCCGGGGTGCCGGGGACCGGGAAGTGAAAGCGGTGGTAATCCACCGGACAGAGCCGCGAGAACACCGCGGGGCCGCCGGCGTAACGTCGCGTCAAATCCGGATCCCGGAGGAAGGAACCCAGATCGAAGGACTGCCCTTTGACGAGGAACGTGTCGCTGGCGGCGAGGTTGGCGAATCCGAGGTGGCGACCGTCGGCGGGAAAGACGGCGACTTCGGCGTGGGGATCGATGGGCCGCGCGCCATCGCGAAGCCGCCGGTAAAAGAACTCGTTGAACGACCGGAACGCATCCGGCGGATCCGCGAACTCCGAAACGTCGACACTAAAACTGTCGATGAATGGACCAATCTTGGATCGGCTGGCGGGGCGGTTCATGCGCCAGCCGTACCAGCGGGAGAACCAGATTCGGCGGGCGACGAGGAGGCCGGTCAAACCGCCGGTCCAGGATCCGTAAATCCAACGCAACCAGCGTTCACCGTAGACGGATTCCTCTTCCACCTGACCGGTGTGGCGGTTGAAGAAGAGGATCGGGCGGTGGGTCACGCCTTCTGGGGCATCATGCCGGTTTGGCGTGCGTATTCGAAGATGCCGCCGGCATCGATGACCGGGCGGACTTCACCCAGCGGCTTGAGCGGATACACCTGGCCGGTCCCGTGATGCCGGACGGTGTTCGCGTCGATATCGACGGTGGCGACGTCGCCGGTCTTGAAGGCGTCGGCGAGGCGGTCCTGGCATTCGACCGGGTAAAGTTCGCCGGTGGCGATGCAGTTCCGGAAGAAGATCCGGGCGAAGCTCTCGCCCACCACGCAACGGCATTGGGCGGCTCCCAGCGCGATCGGGGCGTGCTCCCGGGAGCTGCCGCACCCGAAATTCCGTCCCGAGATGACGATGGGATAGTCCGTCCGGGTCGTTCCCTCCTTGATGAAGCGGGTCGGGTAGAGCGAATCCGGCAGACCCCACATGGCGTAGCTCCCCAGCTTCTCGTACTCCTCCGGTATCGTCGGGACGAGGTTCAGGAACTGGGCCGGGATGATCTGGTCCGTGTCGATATTGTCGCGCACGACGTACACCGGCCCCGTGAACACGCTCTGCATCCGGGGACGGTATCGGTCGGGCGAGGATCTTTGAACTCCGAAATTCGAGGGGAACCCTCGGAATCAGCGCGCCCCGGGCGACCCCGGGGTCACACGGCGGCGAGGCCGAGGTCCTGGTGGATGGCGGAGTTCAGGGCGCGTTGACGGCGTTGGTGCCGGACTTCGCCGGGTTGCCCGTTGCAACACCAGGCGACCACCAGGCCGGTTCCGGGATCCGCGAAAGCGCACGAACATTGCGAGCCGCTGTGCCCGAAGGTGTCCGGCCCCGCGAAATCCCCGTACCCGTACGGGACGGTCGATAGGCCGTGCGCGCCGGAATTCAGGATGAACCCGAGACCAAAATCGACAATGTGCCGGAAGGTGCCATCGAAAAGCCCCGCCCGATGCCGGCGTGTGAATTCGCGGACGGTCGATTCCCGGATCACGGAGCGCCCGCCCGCCAGAAGGCCCTCGTAGAATCGTCCGAGATCGGCGACGGGGCCGCGGGCATTGCCGCCCGGGCGGCAGGCGCGGCACGCTTCCAGGGAATCCCAGAGAGGGTGGGGAACCGGAGGTCCCGGGAAGGTGATGTGGGTGGTCCCGATGCGGGGGCCGTAGTTTCGGTATTGGTCCTCCGGCATGCCGACCCAGGTCTCCGACATTCCGAAGGGGAGGAGCACCGATTCGCGGAGGTGCTCGGCGAACGGTCGTCCGGTCAGCCGCTGAACGATCTCGGCGAGAACGTACCAACCGGCCTGGGGCTGATAGGCGGCCACGGTTCCGGGGGCGGCGCCGGAATCGACGGGCGCGGCGCAGATCGCGGCGAGGATCTCCGACCAATCCGACCTCTCAGGGAGGGGATCCGGCGGGGAGAACCCGGAGGTGTGGGTCAGCAGGTGGCGCACCGTGATCCCTTCCTTGCCGGCGGCGGCGAACTCCGGGATGTGGCGGCCCACGGGATCGTCGAGCGAGAGCGCTCCCGT
Organism: uncultured Verrucomicrobiota bacterium; assembly: GCA_942490575.1. Classification (GTDB taxonomy): domain Bacteria; phylum Verrucomicrobiota; class Verrucomicrobiia; order Limisphaerales; family CAIMTB01; genus CAIMTB01. Next base: position 36,514 of record CALNYA010000047.1, on the reverse strand, counting down.
CTCCACTTGGCGCGCGACGGCGATCGCCGTGAGGGGTTTTCCGGCCGACAGCCAAAGCAGGAGAGTGTCTTCGGTCATGGGTTCACCGGCGCCGCGTTCCCCCACGGCGAGCGACGCGACCTGCTTCCCCCGCCACGAGACGTACATCTGCGCGCCGAGATGCAAGCCGTCGGCGATGCCCCGCCGGAGGATGGCTTCGGTCCGGGGCAGCGCGGAACCGGAAGCGCTCATCGGTTGGGAGAGCCGGTTTGCCGGTCGATCTCGGCGGCCACCTGTCCGGCGGCCCGACGAAGGTCCGGCGCCAGCGGTCCAGCGAGGAGCGCGGCCAGGATCCGCCGGGCGAGCCCGAAATTGCCCTGGGCCGCCGCCAGGGACGCCGAGGTGAGGAGGGCGGGTTTGAAAAGCGGATCGCAGCGCAAGGCCTGCTGGACGTGGACGGCGGCGAGGGCGGGCGCGCGCGGGTTCGCGGCGAGGGAGTAGACGGCGAGGAGGTGATGCGCCGGCGCCAGCCAGGGGTCGAGTTCCAGGGCGCGCAGGCATCGTTGGCGGCCCGTTTCCAGGTCGGCGGGATCGAAACCGGCCCCGGACTGGGCGCGTCGTTGGAGGAGGTTTTCGTAAAGCGATTCCGCCGACAGGAAGTGGAGAAACGCGCTCTGGGAATTGTTGGCGAGGGCGCGATCGGAGAGGGACCGGAGCGAGGCGCGGTCGCCCTGGCGCCACGCGAGGAGGCTGAGCGCTTCGAGGGGACGCGGATCCAGGGGGGCGCGTTCGGTGGCGGCGAGGAGTCGGGCCTTGGCGGCGTCGTTCTGTTGCGACATCTGAAGGAGCCTTCCGAGGGCGTAATCCCATTCGCCCGGGGACAGCGGCGAGGGGCGGGCCCGGTCGACGTCGAGATCGGGGTAGCTCTGCCGAACGACGGTGTAGGAGCCGCCCCGGACATAATCCTGGAGCGCGCCGTCGAGATTCATGGCCGGGACATCGAAGGCCGACTGGAAGGCGAGGAGTTGGTTGGTTGTCGACGAGCAGGCGGCGGCGTAGCGGGCCACGACGTTCGATTCGAAGCCGCGTCGCGCGAACAGAAGGTGGTGGGCCAGCAGCCAGGACGAGGCGTAGAACGGGCCGGCCCGGGCTTGTTCGTTGTAATCCTTGGAGTCCCGGGTGACGGCGAGGAGGGTTCGGACCGGGAGCGGCGGATGCCGCTGGAGGAAGAAGGCGTGGTTCGTCAGCGCGACCCCGATGTCGAAGCGATCGTCGCGTTCCTCGAAGGAGGAGAACACTTCCGCGACCCCTTCATGGACCCAGAGCGGGGCGTCGCGGAACTGCCGCGACGTCAGCAGGTGGGTGTACTCGTGAAAGAGAAGCCGCATCGTGGCCGCGTCCCGGTTCTGCCGGCTGAAGGCGAGCACGTAGTCCAACGGGTCCTCCGAATGGAAACCGCTGATGATGGCCGGTTGGTCGTTGTACCGGGGCTTGAACGGGCCGAAGGAATCCTCGTCCTTGAAGAAATAAACCAGGGCGGGACGCCGTTGGACGTTGGTCAGCCCCAGGAACCGGGACACGACATGGCGAAACGTCTCGAGTTCGTGCAGAAGCTTCCTGGCCTCGGACTGCCGGCCGTTGCCGTAGAGCTGGAAGTTGGTGGAAAGCAGTTTGAACCAGTCCCGCTCGCGGCCGCCGTCGGGATCCCGGGCGCCCACGGCGAAGCCGGCGAAAACAAGCAGCGCGATCCAGAAACCGGGCTTCGGTGACGGGCGGATGGGGAAGTGGTTCCGATTCATGGAGTCGTTGGCGGGGGTTCCTGGAGGAAGGCGATGAGGTCCCGGAGTTCGGCGGGGCTGAGGCCCGCCTCGAGTCCGTCGGGCATCAGGGATTTCCCTTCGGACTTCAGACGTTCCAGCTGGCTTCGGGGCACCGGGACGCGTATTTCGCCGGCCTGAACCAGGGTGACGGCGTCGGCGTTCTCCGCCACGAGGATGCCCGTGACGCTTTCGCCGTCCCGAAGCTCGGCGGTCCAGCCGACGTAGGTGGGGTTCATGGCCATGTTGGGGTCGAGGATGTTCGAAAGCAGGTCCTCGACGCTGCGATGACTGACACCGGTGAGGTCCGGACCGACCTGGTGGCCGAGCGTTCCGACCTTGTGGCACTGCGCGCAGATGCGTTCGAACACGGGCCGCCCGCGCGAGCCGACGCCGGTGGCCGGGAGTTTCGCGAGCATGTCGTCCACGATCGTCTTGCGATTGGAATATTCGTCATCGGTCATGAACCTGGCGGCGCGGGCCCGAATCTCGGGTGTCGCTCGGCGAAGGAGCTGGCGCCGATGTTCCAGGTCCAGGTTCAACTCGCCCAATTGAAGGGCGCCCGACTCCAGCGCCGCCAGCAGGGCCGGATGGAACGAAGGTCGGTAGACGAGCAGATTCACGACCGGCGCCCGCAACGACGGCGACAACCCGGACCAGGCGTGGACCAAGCCTTCGCCGACGACGGGTTCACGGTGGTGGCGGAGGAATTCGAGGGCGGCCTGTTGAAGGACCAGGGGTTCGCGGCCGCTGATCAGGCCGAGCAGAACGGGGGCGGACTCGGCGGGATCCGCGAAATCGACGAGGCGCACCGCCTCCAGGCGTTGGGCGACGGGGACCGACGGGTCGCGGGCGAGCCGTCCGGCGACGAGCAGGGCGTCCGTTTGAATGGCGGTGTCGGGGATTTCGAAGATCCGGGCGAGGCGCCAGGTGGCGGCCAGCAGCGACGGTTGGGCGGGATCCATCGCGGAGCGCAGCGCCGCGACGCCGTCCCCCGGAAGCGAGGGGTGTTGACGGGCCCGTTCGAGGCCGTGGGCCAAGCCATCGAGAAAGGCGAGGCGGATCGGGAGCCGAATGACGGGCGGGTCGGAGCCCAGGATGTCGTGGAGAACGGGGACCAGGGCCGGGCCGTCGTTCGAGGAGGCCCGAGCCCCGACGAGGTCGGCGAGTTCGCGCACGGCGAGCAACGCATCGTCGTCGGTCGCCTGACGGATATCCGCGGACCGCATCCAATCCGAGGCGGCGCGCCGTTCGTCGTGAATCTCCAGGGCCGCCAGGGCGGCGCGACGCATCCATGCCGCGCTCCTGTCTTTCCAAAGGACGTTCTGGATGGAGGCGACGGGTGACTCCGCGGGGCGGACCTGAAACCCGCCCACCGCGAGGAGCGCCGCGAATCGGACGGGTGCGGCTTCGTCGGCGATGCGTTGGATGACGGCGTTCCGAAGGGAACGGGAGGCGGGGAAGCGCTGGGGCGCCAGTTGAACCGCGCTGGCGCGAAGTTCCGGGACCGGGTCGTTGAGCAACCGCTCGAGTCGCTCCTCCGGAAGGGCGTCGAGGCCGCTCAACGTCCACAAAGCGTGGAAGCGCCCAAGCGCATCCGGTCCGGCGGCGAGACGTTCCAGATCGGGGACCAAGGATTTGTCCTGGCGACCGACGATCAGACGTTGGGCGGTGAGGCGGGTCCATTGATTGGAGGACGCCAGGAGGGCGACGAGTTCGGCAGTCGTCGCGGCTTTTCCCGGCAGCTCCCGGGATCGGGTCCAGCCGCGGGGCGCCAGTCGGTGGATGCGGCCACGATCCTGGCCGGCGCGGAGGTCGAGCTTCTCCAGCTTGTTCCTGGGGATGTAGTCCGGGTGCTCGATGACGTCGCGCTGCATGTCGAGCAGGTAGAGGGCGCCGTCGGGACCGAGTTCCACGCCGGTCGGACGGAAATGCGGATCGCGGCTGGCGAAGAATTCGCGGGTCTGTTCGGCGGGCGCCCGAGAGGCCTTCAGGATGGGGCCACTTGGACTGAGGACGTCGCGATGCACCAGATTGCCAACCACGTCGCAGACGAAGACCGACCCGGGAAGATCGCCGGGCCAGCCCCGATGTCCGAGGTAACCCATGCTGCCGGACGACGAGAAGTAGCCGGCCTGCTCCGGGTGGTTCGGGCGGGTGACCGCGGTGGAGATGGCGTGAATGCGCGCCATGTCGCCGTGGTCGGAAATGCTGTGGGTGGTCTCGACCGGCGGCAGGCCTGGAAGCCGGCCGAAGGCGTCGGCGTCCGCAACCCGCTGCTGGATATGATTGATGTTGTGGGGCGTGAAACTCCTGCCCCAGTCGTCGAACACGAGTCCGAAGCCGCCGCCCGTGTGGGACGTCTTCTCCAGGCGCCCTGTGGCGGGCTGGAAGCGGAAGTCGCGGTCCCCGAGGTCGACGGGATCGCTTCCGAACCTGGCGAGCTTCGCCCTGCCACCGTTGCCGCCGTTGACCGCGTGAATCCAGTTGTCGAACGCCCACCGGAGGCCGTTGGCGTTGCTGTCCGTGACGCCGAGTCGGATGCCCCCGATCACGACCTCGCGCCGATCCGCCCTGCCGTCGCCGTCGGTGTCCTTAAGAAACAGGACTTCCGGCGGAGCCATCACGAGGACGCCGCCGTCCCAGGCGAGAACGGACGTCGGAAAGCTGAGGCCCTCGGCGAAGACCGTGCCGCGATCGACGCTCCCGTCGCCGTCGGTGTCTTCGAGCAGGCGGATAGTGCCGCCGGGTTTGCGGTCGGGGCCGAAGCCGTACGGGTAGTCCCTCATCTCGACGACATACGCCCGGCCGAATTCGTCGAAGGAAAGGGAAACGGGATCGACCACGTCGGGTTCCCGGGCGAACAGCGAAAGTTCGAGATCCGGATGGAGTTCGTAGGATTCCGGAGGGGCGGGGTGCGGAACGTCGGGCCGGGCGGGGAGCGCGGCGCCCGCGCGCGAAGGAAGGAAGACGGATGCGGAAACGGTCAGGATCCAAGCGCCCATGCGGGTGCGTGACCCGACCCAACGATCGCGATGGCGGACAAGGCGCGGAACCGGCGGCTTCATTCGAGCCCCATCGTGCCGGCGAAGCGGGCCAACTCAACCTGGAAACCGGCCGCGCCCCCCGGGCTTGCATCCGGGCGTTGGTCCAACGGATGCTCCCCGGACTTCGTGGCACGGATTCTCGGCATCTCCGCGTTCTACCACGACAGCGCCGCGGCGCTCGTCGTGGACGGCCGCGTCGTGGCGGCGGCGCAAGAGGAGCGGTTCAGCCGCAAGAAGCACGACCCCCGCTTCCCCACGCTCGCGATCGAGTATTGCCTGCGCGAAGCCGGACTGCGGGAGGACGAACTGGACTACGTCGCCTTCTACGAGAAGCCCCTCGTGAAGTTCGAACGGCTGCTCGAGACCTACCTCGCCTACGTTCCGGCCGGCTTCCCGAGTTTCCGCATGGCGATCCCCGTCTGGATGCGGGAGAAGCTCCACATGAAGCGGACGATCCTGTCCGAGCTTCAGGGGGCCACGAAGGCCAAGCTCGTCTTCACCGACCACCACGAAAGCCACGCGGCCAGCGCCTTCTTTCCGAGTCCCTACGACCAGGCCGCGATCCTGACCCTCGACGGCGTCGGCGAATGGACCACGACCGCCTGGGGTGTGGGCGACGGAAATCGGATCACCCTGAGGAAGCACATCCCGTTTCCGCACTCGATCGGCCTTCTGTACTCGGCGTTCACCTACTACTGCGGGTTCAAGGTCAACAGCGGCGAGTACAAGCTCATGGGACTGGCGCCGTACGGCCGACCGGTCCACGCCGACAAGATCCTGGAACACCTGGTGGACCTGCGGGACGACGGCAGCTTCTGGCTCGACCAGAGCTACTTCAACTACTGCCAGGGCCTCACCATGACCGGGGAAAAGTTCCACGCGCTGTTCGGCGCCCCGGCGCGGAAGCCGGAGTCGATGCTGGAACAACGGCACATGGACCTGGCGGCGAGCATCCAGAAGGTGACCGAGGAGGCGATGCTGCGGATCGGGCGGACCGTCCATCGGGAAACCGGGATGAAACACCTCGTCCTGGCGGGCGGCGTGGCCCTCAACTGCGTCGCCAACGGCAAACTCCTGCGCGAGGGACCTTTCGAAAGCATCTGGATCCAACCGGCCGCCGGCGACGCCGGTGGCGCCCTGGGCGCGGCTCTGTTCGTCCACCATCAACTCCTCGAAGGCGACAGGAAGCCCGGCGGCCGCGACCTGCAGTCCGGCAGCCTTCTCGGCCCGGCGTTCACCGACCAGGACGTCCGGCGGTACGTGGAACAGGCCGGGTTGCCGTACCACCATCACCCGGACGAAGCCGCCCTCCTGGACGCGGTCGCGAAGCTGCTGGCGGAGGGAAAGATCGTCGGCTGGTTCCATGGCCGGATGGAATTCGGCCCCCGCGCCCTGGGCGCGCGGAGCATCCTGGGCGACGCCCGCAACGCGACGATGCAGGCGACGATGAACCTGAAGATCAAGTTCCGGGAGAGCTTCCGTCCGTTCGCCCCCATCGTGCTCCTGGAGCGCGCCTCGGAGATCTTCGACATGAAGCCGGGGGAGGAAAGCCCCTACATGCTCATCGTCGCGCCGGTCCGGGAGAAGTATCGCAAGGCGCTGACCGGGGACGATGGGCGCCTGATGCGGGAGGATCCCGACCTGCGGAAACGCGTCAACATGGTGCGCTCCGACTTTCCCGCGATCACCCACGTCGATTACAGCGCCCGGATCCAGACCGTGGACGGATCCCGCCACCCGCGATTGCACCGGCTGATGCGGGCTTTCGAAGGCCTCACCGGGAGCCCGGTCCTGGTGAACACCAGCTTCAACATCCGGGGCGAGCCGATCGTCTGCGCACCGGCCGACGCGGCTCGATGTTTCCTCGCGACGGAGATGGACGTTCTGGTGCTCGAGAACCACGTCCTGCTCAAGTCCGAGATGCCCGCGACCGCGACGGAACCCGAGAAGAAGAAATACCTGGCGTCCTTCGACCTCGATTGACCCTGCTGAACCATGACCTGGTCCGACGTCATCCGGCCTCCGAAACCGAAAGTGGTCCAACAATTCGGGATCCTCTGCCTGCTGGTGTTCGGCGTGTCCGGCCTGTTCCTCGCGCTGGGAAAGGGTCGGACGGGACTGGGCTACGGGCTTGTGGGATTCGGCGTCTTCTGCGCGATCCTTGGGGCGGTGGCGCCCGGGATCTTTCGATGGTTCTTCACCGGCTCGATGCTCCTCGCCTTTCCGATCGGGTTCGTCGTTTCCCAGGTGATGCTGGTCTTCCTCTTTTTCGTCGTCTTTCTGGCGGTGGGCGCGTTCTTGCGGCTTACGGGCCGGGACGCCATGGTGCGCAAGCGACAACCAGCCGGGGGCGGCGGCTACTGGCAGGACAAGCCGACGCCCTCGGATCCCAAACGCTACCTGCGCCAGTACTGACCGGGCGGGCGACATGAGCCGAACCGAGGCGAACCGAACCGAGCCGCGGGCACGACGGGGCGGCCCCAACCGATTCAAGATGCGATGAGCGAGCAGAAGAAATCCGAGTTCGAAAAGGCGGCCGCCGAGGACAAGCGCGAGGGGTTCCTGGCGGAGACCTGGGCCTTCATGAAGGAGAACAAGAAGTGGTGGCTCCTGCCGATCGTGGCGGTGCTCCTGCTCTTCGGAGCGCTGGTGCTCCTCTCCGGCAGCGCCGCCGCGCCGTTCATCTACACGCTGTTCTAAGCCGCGACCCGCCGCTCAAGCCGGATCCTTCTCCCCGAAGGTTCCGCCTTGCCGGTCCGCGAGCCGCCGGTGAAACCTCCGCCATGGCTCCGCTCCAGCGTCTTGTCGCGGTCGTCGGATTGGCGGTGACGGGCTTCCTGCCGGTCGCCTCGCAGTCGCGGGCCGCGGATTCCATCGGTCGCGCCGACGCCGGTTGGCTCGCCGAGCACTACACCAAGTTCGAGCACCGGATTCCGATGCGCGACGGGGTGAAGCTCTTCACCCGCGTCTACGCGCCCAAGGACGATTCCAAGACGTACCCGATCCTCCTCACGCGCACGCCCTACGCCCTCAAGCCCTACGGTCCGGACAATTACACCGACCCGGGTGGTTCCTTCGAGGCTCTCGCCAGGGACGGCTTCATCCTCGTGACCCAGGATGTCCGCGGACGGCACGCGTCCGAGGGGACCTTTGTCCACATGCGTCCGTTCAATCCAGCCAAGCAGCCGAGGGACACCGACGAAAACACCGACACGTGGGATACCATCGAATGGCTCGTGACGAACGCCCCCGGGAACAACGGGCGCGTCGGGATGTTCGGGATCTCGTACCCCGGCTTCTACACCTCGATGGGGATGATCGATTCCCATCCCGCCCTGAAGGCCGCGTCCCCGCAGGCGCCCATCGCGGACTGGTTCATCGGCGACGACCTGCATCACAACGGCGCGTTCTTCCTCTCGCAGAACTTCGGTTTCTTCTACTGGTTCGAGAACAAGTCCGATGATCCCCTGCGCGACGGCGGACGACGGTTCGTGTTCAACAACCCCGACGGCTACGACTTCTATCGACGGCTGGGGTCGGTCGGGAATTCCGTCGCGCTCTTCCAGGACGCGGCGCGGCCCTGGGCGGAGTTTCTGGCGCACCCGAACTACGACGCCTACTGGCAGGCCCGCAACATCCGGCCCCATCTGAACCAGGTGCGCTGCGCCGTGCTGACCGTGGGCGGGTGGTTCGACGGCGAGGATCTGTTCGGCGCCCTGGAGACCTACCGCGCGACGGAACGCCAGAATCCCGGGATCACCAACATGCTGGTCATGGGTCCCTGGTCCCACGGCCAGTGGAGCCGCGGAGACGGCGACAAACTCGGCGACATCGATTTCCGGGTGAAGACCGGCGTGTATTACCGCGAGAAGATCGAGCTCCCCTTCTTCCGCTACTTCCTCAAGAGCGACACCAACTTCGTGCCCACGGAGGCGCACCTGTTCGAGACCGGCACCGACCGCTGGCGACGCTTCGATGCGTGGCCGCCCGAAAACGCCGTCGCGCGGACCTTCCACCTTCGGGCCGACGGAGTCCTATCCCAGGAACCTCCTCCGGACGGCGCGGATTCCTTCGACGAATACACCAGCGACCCGGCGAAGCCGGTGCCGTTCACCCTTGAAGTAACGACGGACTACCCGCGCGGCTACCCGGTGCACGACCAGCGGTTCGCCGCTTCGCGCCCGGACGTCCTCGTGTACCAGACGGAACCGCTGGAGGAGGACCTGACCGTCGGGGGCCCGCTGGCGGTGGACCTCCACGTGTCGACCACGGGCACCGACGCCGACTGGGTGGTGAAGCTCATCGACGTCTACGACATCGATCACCCGAATCCCCAGCCGAACCCCGCGTATGTCGTGATGGGCGGCTACCAACAACTCCTTCGCGGCGACGTGATGCGGGCCCGATTCAGGAACAGCTTCGAGAAGCCCGAGCCTCTGGAACCCGGCAAGGTGACCCGGATCACGTTCACCATGCCGGACATCCTGCACACCTTCCGGCGTGGACACCGCGTGATGGTCCAGGTCCAGAGCACCTGGTTCCCGCTGGTGGAGCGCAACCCGCAGACTTACGTCGACAACATCGCCTACGCGCGGCCCGAGGATTATCGGAAGGCGACCCAACGGGTCATTCGGGCGCCGGATCACCCTTCGTCGGTAACCCTCCTGGTCCTACCGACTCGGTGAGTGAGGCGGGCTATCGACGAGCCTAGCCTACGGACCTGGCACCTGGAGAGACGTAGCGCCCCCTGCAGGTCCTGGAGGGACCAGGGAAATTAGCCGGCGGCAAGGCGGCGGAGCCGTCGCGGCCACCGGACCGAAATCCCACGCCAGAATCGGTGCCGCCCCGGCGGGGCGGGGGAGGCTAGAACCACGGGACATGCCGTTGGACCGAGGGTGAATCGAAGGGTGACGTCTCGAGATCTCGGCGACGCTTCCCGCGCCCCGCCGGGGCGCCCCTCTCGGGAATCCTGGGACCGGCGGCCGTGCCCGCTGGCGCGGGCTTGCCGCCGGCTAATTTCCGCCGGCCCTCCGGGCCGAGTCGGCCTCCCTGGTTTCAAAAAACGGCCCGTCTTCAGAGCATCCCGAAGTGACGCCAGAAGGTACCCGGGAGCCGCGGACTTCCGGCAATGAGCCATAACGCAAACGACCCCTAACGGGGTCGCAGAGATGCTCGACCGGCTACCTTCTAGCAATCCTGGCGGATTGCTCCGAACCGAGGAACCGTCACGGCTCCTCGAACTTCACGGAGGCATTCTCGAACAACTGCTTCTGAAACCCGGGAAGCTTGGCCTGGGTCGCCTCCAGTTCGAGACGGAGCTTGATCTGGTCGGCCAACTTCTCGAACGGCGTCTGCTCGCCGGGAAGCCGCTCCAGCGGCTTCACCACGTGAAAGGCGTACGGCGTGGTGATCAGGTCGCTGATCTGGTTCGTGGCCACGCCGAGCACGGCGAACTCGAACTCGGGGACCATCTTCCCGACTGGAAAGACATATTCGCCGCCCCGTTCGCGGCCCGCGGGGTCGTCGGAGTACTGTTTGACGAGGCTGGCGAAATCCCCGCCCTGTCGCGCGCGTTCCACCAATTCCACGCCGAGGGTTTTCTTCTCGGCCTTCTCCGATTCCGTCAGCGCCCCGCCGGCGCTGTTGCGATGGGAAAGGACGATCTGAAGGAGGCGGAGGCGTTCGGGCTGCCGGTACTCCTCCGCGTGCGCGTCGTAGTACTCCCGGATCTTCTCCGGGGTCACCCCGAGTTGGGGTCGGAGTTCACGATCCATGACTTCCTCGCAGGTGGCGCGCTCGAGCAACTGGGCTTCGAACGCCGCGGGGGACAGGCCGGCCGCGCGGATCTGAGCTTCGAATCGGGCCTCGGATTTGGCTCGGGCGCGTTCCTCCGAGAGGATCCGCTCGACTTTCGCCTTCGCCATCTCCTTGTCCGCCTCGGTGGCCTTGCTCATGAGGAGCTTGGTCAGGACGAGTTTCTCGAGGAGCTGCCTTTCGAACACGGCCCGCTGCTGCTCCGGGAAAGCGCGGCCCTGGGCGGCCATGGCCCCCCGCAGGTTGATGAAGGCCTCGTCCAGTTCCGCCTGGGTCACCTCGGCCCCCTTCCCCCGCGCCAGCACCCTGGAATCCGCGGCGATCCCGGCGACGGGCTGCCCCAGAAGCAGGGCGGTGAGAAGAATCAGGAGGCGCCGTTGGAATGCACGCATACGATCAAAGTCGGGTGGGGGAGGTCGGCGTCGAAACGAAAGAAACATCGGAATCCGGGTCAGAGAGTGACGACCTGGGCGCTGGTGATGTCGGGATCGGAGGTCAGTTCGGCGAGCGCCGCGGCGGGTGGCACGCTGTCGAGGTGGAGGACCGTGAGGGCCTGTCCGCCGACCCGGTCGCGGCTGAGGGTCATGCTCGCGATATTCACCTGGTGCCGCCCGAGCAGCGTTCCGAGGTGTCCCACGATTCCAGGCCGGTCCTTGTTTCGAACAAAGAGCAGCGTGCCGTTGATCGGAATCTCGGTCGGGGTGCTGAACAGTCGGACGATCCGGGGGTTGTCGGGCGAGCCGAAAAAGGTTCCCCCGGCGGCGGTCTTGTCGCTCCCGGAATGCACCGCCACGTGGAGCCATTCATTGAACGTGACTGGTTCATCGGAGCGCTTCTCCTCGACCACGAGGCCGCGATTCGTCGCGACCGCCCTCACATTGACGAAATTGAGTTCGGGACCGGAACTGGGTTCGAGGAGGCCGCGAAGGACGGCGCGGGTGACGGGGTCGGTCGTGGGCAGTTCCCGGGCCTTTCCGCCGTAGGTGATGTAGACCCGGTCGAGCTGCTTCGGAGCCAACTGACCGAGGAGCTTCCCCAGTTTCTCGCCCAGAAGCAGGTAGGGACGAAGATCGGCATAGGTTTTGGCGTCGAGCGCGGGAAGGTTGACGGCGTTCCGAACCTCGCCGTCGAGAAGGAAGACGCTGATGGCGTCGGCCACCTCGATGCCCACGTTCTCCTGGGCCTCGTCCGTGCTGGCGCCAAGGTGCGGGGTCAACACCACCTGGGGCAGGCTCCGGAGTGGAAAATCGGCGGGAAGCGGCTCGGTCTCGAACACGTCCAGCGCCGCGCCCCCGACTTGCCCGCTTTGCAGGCCGGCGAGGAGATCGTCCTCGGAGATGATCCCGCCCCGGGCGCAGTTGAGGAGGCGGACACCCTTCTTCATCTTGGCGATGGCGGCGGCGTTGATCATCCCGCGCGTCTCATCGGTCATGGGCATGTGGACCGTGATGAAATCGGATCCGGCGAAGACTTCGTCCAGGGATGCGAGCCGGACGTCAAGAGCCTGGGCGCGCGCCTGGGAGAGGTACGGGTCGTAGGCGAGGACCGACATACCGAAGGCGCGGGCGCGTCGGGCGACCTCGGTTCCGATGCGGCCCATGCCGAGGACTCCGAGGGTCTTGCCATGGACTTCGATCCCGGAGAACGCCTTGCGGTTCCATTCCCCGGCGCGCATGGAGGCGCTGGCCTGGGGGATCTTCCGCGCCAGGGACAGCAGCATCGAGAAGGTGAGTTCCGCGGTCGAAATGGTGTTCCCGGCGGGCGTGTTCATCACAACGACCCCGCGGGCCGTGGCGGCCTCGACATCCACGTTGTCCACACCAACCCCGGCGCGCCCAACGACCTTGAGCAGGGGCGCGGCCTCCATCACGGCCCGGGTGATCTTCGTTTCCGAACGGACGACCAAGGCGACCGCATCCCGAACGCGCGGCAGAAGCTCGGCTTCCGACAGTTTCTTGCCGATGACTTCCACTTGGAACTCCGAGCGCTCTTGCAATCGGGCAATCCCCTTGGGCGAAACCGGGTCGCAGACGACGATCTTCATAATCAGGGCGGGGACTCTAGGAGTCGGCGGAAGGCGGGTCAAACGGCGAAGCCGGTTCCCCGAACCAAGGTCCGTAGGACCGGCCTGTCTATAGACCGTGTCCAGATATGGATCTCAAGCCCCAGAGGGCGGCCCTTCGGCGCAACTCACTCGACCCGGATCCCCGGAAGGGCCAACAAAAGACCTGTCCCTTTGTCGTGCTCCGGGGGTCCCGGAGGGACCAGGGAAATGAGCCGGTGGCAAGGCGGCGGAGCCGTCGCGGCCACCGGATACCCGTCCCGGAATCAACACCGCCCCGGCAGGGGCGGGGGAGGCGAGCATCACGGGACATGCGGTTGGACCGGGTGTGAATCGACGGGTGACATCTCGGGGCCTCGGCGACGACTTCTCCGGCGCCCCGCCGGGGCGCGCACCTCTGGAATCCTGGGCCCGGCGGCCGCGCCCGCTGACGCGGGCTTGCCGCCGGCTAATCTCCGCCGGCCCTCCGGGCCGCCATGGCCTTCGTCATTCCACAATAAGTCGCCAATCTCCAGAGGGCGGCTTGAAAGCCGCCCCCCCCGAAAAAGGCCCCGTGTCCTTCGTTTACTCGTGGCGTTTCAGCGCCGTGGGCTTCCTGCCGAGAGCAAGGCAAGGTGATGGCCTTGCCTTGCTTGATTGCTTGCAGGGCGCCGCTCAGTCGACGGCCTCGGCACCGTCGGTCCGGCCGGGTTCAGAACGGGATCCGACCACAGGCCGTCCGGAGTCGCCTTTCGGTCCGATCCGGATCAGCAGGGCCTCCTCCCGTCCTTCCTCCCCCTTCCGAAGGGTGCCACCCACTTCCTCCCCGGCCTTGAGGTCGCCGGCAATCGCCGGCTGCCCCTGCTTGACCAAGCGAGTTCGCGGGCTGAGGTGAACCACCCGCGGGGTGACCTTCCCTTCGAGTCGCAGGGTGAGGGTCTCGGCATCGAACGACGCCACCCTGCCCCGGAACGGGTAGGTGTCCCGCTTGGTTCGGGGAACCGGACTCGCCGGTCGTTCCGGAACCGGCTTTTCGGTCGGGGTGATCGAGGCCTTTCCGGGCTCCGTTTCGGCGGCCCCCGTTTGGATCGGGGTACCGGTGATCGAGGCCGCCACCGCGAGGATGGCCAGCCAGCATGGTATGGATTGAGTCATTTTTACCTCCTTGGCACGGACGACATATCCGCGCGCAATCGCCCTGTACCAACGGGCGAATAGGAGGGTCAAAAGCGATTCCGCTATAGTTTTCGGGCTGTAAGATCGGCCCGAAAACGCGCGTTATCCCAGGGGGGGCGGAGGAGGGCCCGCGAGCGGCCTAGAGCCTCGCTGAAGAGTTTTCCTTCAGCCAGACGAGGTCGCGGTTGTTCGGGGTCGAGTACGAATGACTGTGCCAGGCGATCGTGCGGGGCGGAGTGAAGGTGCGCGCGTCCACCCAACGGTGACGGTCGACGTGGCCGTCGGCGAAGGAGATGACCGTGTTCCGATCGTGGTAATTCGCGGGAACGTGGTAGAAGATCGAGCCCGCCATGGCCACTCCGAAGAAAGGCCGGCAGATGCTTTCGGTGTGGACTTCGCCAAACACGAACGTTTGCGAGGGACCCGGATCGGTCATGTCCGCCGACTTGCGGTAGGCCCGGTAGCCCACGCTGGGGAGGTCGCGGTAGCGCTCCGGATTGCCATTGCGATCGTAGGGATCCCAGCCCACGTGGGAATTCATGCCATAACTGCGGACCACCTGCCGCTTCTTGCCCCCGACCGTGACCTCGCTTCGGTCGGAAGGGCATCGGTAGAGTTCGGGACTCTTCAAGTACGGACCGAAAAGGGAGCGCCTCGGATCCGTCATCAAGAAGGCGTTGGTGTTGTCCGCCAGGTTTCCTTCGAAGCTACCTCCAACCCAGGTGGGCACGTTGCCGGCATCGCCCCGGCCATTGGACGCCAGCCGGTCGTCGTTTTCGTCGGCGTAGAGGACCCAGATCAGGGAGAGCTGCTTGAGGTTGTTCGTGCACTTGATCGCCTGGGCTCGGTTTTTCGCCTTGGCGAGACTCGGCAACAGCATGCTGGCGAGGATTGCGATGATCGCGATCACCACCAAAAGTTCGATGAGAGTGAATCCAGAAGGCCGCCGAGGCCCTGATTTTCCCGAGTGCATGCTCTTGAATCGGCGGTCGGACACAAACGGTCAAGCTCCGACATCCGCCCACACCACCCGCGTCCGGGAGGCTTTCTCCTTGTTTACCTAGCCGGTGCTGCGTACCAAAAACGGCCTTTGCAGACTGAATCCACACGCTCGTATCGGATCGGAGTCCTCGGGTCGGGCAAGGGATCCAACTTCGTGGCCCTGGCGGAGGCCTGCCGGGAAGGCGCGATTCCTGCCGAAATCGCGGTGGTCCTGAGCGATGTCCCCGACGCCGGAATCCTCGCGCGCGCCGCCGAACGGGGGATCCCAACCGCATCCATCCATCCGGGACCCTACCGGACCAAGCTGGACGAGGCGGCGGAAGCCGCCTGCGTGAAGACCTTGCGGGACGCGGGCGTCGACCTCGTCGTTCTGGCCGGATTCATGCGAATCCTCAAGGGTTCGTTCCTCCGAGCCTTCCCCCAGCGGGTCATCAACATCCATCCGTCGCTGCTACCGTCCTTCCCGGGACTCCAAGCCTGGCGCCAAGCCCTCGATCGAGGCGTGAAAATCACAGGGTGCACGGTGCACTTCGTGGACGAAGGCATCGACAGCGGACCGATCATCGGGCAGGAACCAGTGGCGGTGAAGGACGGCGACTCGGCGGCGTCCCTGCATGAGCGGATTCAGGCCGCCGAACGGCACCTCTACCCCGCCGTCGTCGCGGCGCTGGCCCAAGGCCGAATCCGGGTCGAGGCCGGAAAGGTCCACGGATTCCGCCCCACTCCGCCCGTGGGGGGCCCGGATTCCGGGGTCCAATCCTGATCAGGATCCTGATACTGATACCGACCTCGACCTCGACCCTGATACCGATTCCATTCTCCGATCCCTTTCAACGATGAGCAGCAGCGCCAACAACCCAATCCTCCGCCTCGGGCTTCCCAAGGGGAGCCTTCAGAATGCCACCCTGGAAAAGCTCGCCCGCGCCGGATGGCACGTGCAGGTCAGTTCGCGATCGTATGTCCCGCACGTCGACGATCCGGAGCTGCAGATCCGACTGATTCGGGCGCAGGAAATCAGCCGGTACGTGGAGCACGGCTACCTGGACGCGGGCATCACCGGGCATGATTGGGTGATTGAAAACGCGTCGGATGTCCGGGAAGTGGGCGAATTCCTTTTCAGCAAGGCGACGCGTCAACCCACCCGCTGGGTGCTGGCCGTTCCCGAGGAATCACCGATCCGCAGTCCGAAGGATCTCGAAGGCAAACGCATCGCGACCGAGGTCGTTCAAATGACCCGGAACTACCTCGCCCAACACGGGGTGAAAGCCGAGGTGGAATTCTCCTGGGGAGCGACGGAGGTGAAGGCGCACGAACTGGTCGATGCCATCGTCGAAGTGACGGAGACCGGATCCTCGTTGCGGGCGAATCGGTTGCGGATCGTGGACACCCTCCTGGTCTCCACGCCGCGCATGGTGGTGAACCACGCGGCCTGGGAAGACCCGTGGAAGCGGCGCAAGATTGAGATCCTCTGTTTGCTGCTCCGGGGAGCCATTGATGCGGAGGCCAAAGTGGGCCTGAAGCTGAATTTGCCCGAAGAGAACCTGCCAAAGGTGTTGCAAACACTCCCCGCGTTGCGTAATCCAACCGTCTCGTCGCTCAGTCAGCCCGGCTGGGTGGCGGTGGAGACCGTTCTCGATGAGCAGGTGGTGCGGGAGATTCTCCCGTTGCTGAAAGCTGCCGGAGCGGAGGGGATCATTGAGTATCCGCTGAACAAGATCGTTTACTGAATCAAAGTCGAAGACCGGGCTTTTAAGACGGACACCGTATGGGATCGCTGAAGAAACGTCGGAAGGCGAAGATCAACAAGCACAAGCGCCGCAAGAAGTTGCGGGCGAATCGCCACAAGAAGCGCACCTGGCAGAAGTAACGCCGGTCCGTGGCGCCCCACTGGGCGACGCCATCCTTGTCGGATGGCCAAGTTGTCCGGAGGGGCCGCGGGAACCGCGCCTCGCAAGGGGCCGTGCCCTCTGCCCGCTCAAGGGAACCTCGCTTCGGAACGCCGAAGTAAAGCCTCCCGTGGCACCATCGCTCGGTTTCGATCGATTTCGATCGGGCGGTCACGCCATCGCGCCAGTTGCCAGTGATTCGACACGAGGTCTTATCCTCGTTGTCGGATCGCTCTTTCGTGCCCGGCTCCCGCCACCCCTCCCCTCCATGCTCCATGGATTGTTCGATGCAGGAAGATGGCTCCCACGGCGGCGCGACGACACGGACTTCATGAGCGCGCTTCGCCCGAAAGAAATACAGGCTGACGGCAAAGCCCTTCCACCGCATCGTTCCCGCATGGGCCGACGCGTCCCTGTCTCCGTCTTTTTCAAAGCACTGATCCTGATCGCCCTCGCGTCGGGTCCCACCGGCTGTCAAAGCTCCCGAAACAGCGGGGCCGAAGGTCAGCCCCGGGTCTTTCGAGCCGGGCAGCCGTATGAAACTCCCGAGTTGGAGCTCTCGGACGAGGACGAGCGCCTGATCGAAGCCCACGCGCGTTTCGCCGCGGGTTGGGTCGAGGACCTGTCCGACGCGCCCGAACGAGCCATCGAACACTTTCAGGCCGCCGCCGCCCTGGATCCCGGCAACGAACGCCTCACCCTGGATGCCGCGCGCAAGCTGATCGACCAGGGTCGGTTGACCGAGGCGCGGAAGCTCCTCGAGAACTCGGCCTCCCGAACCAACGCCTCCGGCATGGTGTGGGGATCCCTGGGACTCGTGCACGCCCTTCAGGAGGACCGCCCGGCGGCCATTGCCGCCAACGAGGAAGCCATCCGGCGGATGCCGGGCAATATCGCGGCCTACCAGATGCTGGCCCGCATCTACCTGAGCGCCGGCCAATACGCGGAGGCGCTCAGGGTCCTGGACGCCGCCGCCGAGCAGCCCGGGACCGACTCCGATTTCCTTCTGAGCGTGGCGGAAATGATCGGGGTCCTGCATCGGGTCAAGCAGCCGGCCGGAACCGATCTTCAACCGCGTCTCGTCGAACTTCTGGATCGCATCGCGACCAACGAACCTCTGGACCCGTTGACGTCGTTCCGGTTGGCGGACCAATACCAACTGGCGGGCTCGGAGGAGAAGGCCCTGCCCCACTACACCCGCCTGCTGGAAACCCATCCCGATTTGCCGGGCCTTCGAGCCCGTCTCATCGGCATCTACTTGAGGTCGGACGATTGGGCGAAGGCGTCCGAACAACTGCGGGTCATGGCGGCGGATCGCCCGACCAATCCCCTGTTGCACTATTGCGTCGGAGTTCTCGCCCTGGAGGGCCAACAGATCGAGGAGGCCGTCTCGGCGTTCAACAAGGTCCTGCTCCTCCGCCCAGGCCAGGAGGATGTCCACATGGACGTCGCGGGCGCGTTCCTCACCCATCGCCAACCGGGGGAAGCCCTCCGGGTCCTCGACCTCGTCCGGGCGCGATTCCGTCCCGACTTCCAGCTCGAATTCTTCACCGCGATCGCGCTCCTCGACCAGAAACGCTACGAGGACGCCACCCGTCACTTCACCGCCGCGGAGGTCATTGGCGGGGCCTTTTCCGAAGACGCCCTGGATCACCTGTTCTACTTCCAATCCGGCGTGGCCTACGAACGCGCGAAACAGTTCGACGACGCCGCGGTGCAGTTCGAGAAGGCGATCGAACTCAAACCCGACTTCTCCGACGCCCTGAACTACCTGGGGTACATGTGGGCCGAACAAGGTGTTCAATTGGAGAAGGCGCTCGATCTCATCGAACGCGCCGTGAAGATGGAACCCGAAAACGAGGCGTACCTCGACAGCCTCGCGTGGGTGCTTCACCAGATGGGCCGGTCCGCCGAGGCCCTGCCCCTCCAGCTCCAGGCCATCGAGAAATCCACCGAGCCGGACGCGACACTCTTCGACCATCTCGGGGATATCTACCGGCGGCTCGATCGACTCGATGAAGCCCGCGAGGCTTGGACCCGCGCCCAGGAACTCGAGCCCAAACCCGAGGTGCGGACCAAGCTGGACGAGGCGTCCACGACGCCGGCACCCGTGGCGGAGCCCGGTCCAACGAATTAGCCAACGCCGTGTTGACCAGGCTCTAGCGGAAGTTCAGCTTATGGACGTGCGCGCGAGTCGGGATGGGGCCACACCCTAGCCGGCCCCGTCCACAGAACTCCATGAACCGCCTCTCGCGTAGCCGCGGACTTCAGTCCGCGCCATCTCCCGGCCAGACGTCGGCGCCGCCTGACGTCGACGGCTACGGTTCATGGTCCCAATACGTGTCCAAACTTTGGCAAACGTTCCTACCCATGAACCGCCCATCCGTAGCCGCGGACGTCAGTCCGCGCCATCTCCGGGCCGGAAGTCAGCGCCGACTGACGTCGGCGGCTACGGTTCATGGTCCCAATACGCGTCCAATTCTTGGAAAACTTCGCTCTCCAAGAACCGGCCCTCACCCCCAGCCCCTCTCCCGTCCGACGGGAGAGGGTGGCGACGCAGCGCGGCGCCGGGTGAGGGTCTTCCCCTTGGCCGTTCATGGCCGCGATAGGTGTCCGGTTTTTGGAAAATTCGCCCGCCCATGAGCGATCCATTCGACCTTCGCGAGCACGAAATCACGGTCGCCGACATCGGCCGCAACCTCCCCGCCGCCCGCCTGGTCGAGGACGCGATCCGATACGATCGCGATGTCCGGCTCGCGGAAACGGGCGCCCTGGTGGCCTATTCCGGGTCGAAGACGGGCCGGTCCCCGAAGGACAAGCACATCGTCCGGGATCCGGCCTCCGAGAAGGACATCTGGTGGGGCTCGGTCAACATCCCCATCGAGCATCGGAGCTTCGAGATCAACCGCCGCCGGGCGAAGGACTACCTGAACACCCGGGATCGTCTCTACTGCTTCGACGGATTCGGTGGCTGGGACCCGCGGCATCGCGTGAAGATCCGGGTGATTTGCGCCCGGCCCTACCACGCGCTCTTCATGGCGAACATGCTGATCCGGCCGACCCCCGAGGAGTTGGCCGAGTTCGGGAAGCCGGATTACGTGATCTACAACGCGGGACAATTCCCCGCGAACCCCCACACGACGGGAATGACCTCGCGCACGAGCATCGACCTGTCGTTCGAGGACCGCGAGATGGTGATCCTGGGGTCGGAATACGCCGGGGAAATGAAGAAGGGGGTGTTCACTGTGATGAACTACATGATGCCCCGGCGAGGCGTGCTCTCGATGCATTGCTCCGCGACAGCGGATCGGATCTCCCATCGGTCCTCGCTGATGTTCGGGCTCTCCGGCACCGGCAAGACCACGCTTTCGGCGGACCCGAACCGGCTTCTCATCGGCGACGACGAACACTGTTGGAGCGACGACGGCATCTTCAACATCGAGGGCGGCTGCTACGCGAAGACCATCGATCTGGCGCCGGAATCGGAACCGGACATCTTCCAGGCGCTGCACTTCGGCGCTGTGCTGGAAAACGTGGTCCTCGAACCCGATCGGGAGGTCGACTTCCATGATTCGAGCATCACGGAAAACACCCGCGGCGCGTATCCGATCGACTACATCCGCAACGCCCGGATTCCCTGCGTCGCCGGACACCCCACCGACGTGATCTTCCTCACGTGCGACGCGTTCGGTGTGCTGCCGCCGGTGAGCCGGCTTTCGCCCGCGCAGGCGATGTACCACTTCATCAGCGGGTACACGGCGAAGGTGGCGGGAACGGAGGTTGGCGTCACGGAACCGACGGCCACCTTTTCGCCGTGCTTCGGCGGACCGTTCCTGGTGTGGCACCCTTCGCGATACGCCGAACTCCTGGCGCAACGCCTCCGGGAGCACGGCACTCCCGTGTGGCTGATCAACACGGGATGGAGCGGCGGCTCGTTCGGCGGCGGCGGAAGACGCATGAAACTCGCCATCACCCGGACGATCGTCGACGCCATCCATCAGGGGTCCCTCCGGAGCCCGCGGACCGTCCGGGATCCCGTGTTCGGCCTCGACATGGTGGCGGAGGTCCCGGGCGTTCCCGGCGAATTGCTGCTGCCCCGACCCACCTGGTCCGACCCGGACGCCTACGACGTGACGGCACGCCGCCTGGCGGGGTTGTTCCGTGAAAATTTTCGGAAGTTCGAATCCGGCGTGAGCGCCGAGGTTCGGGACGCCGGCCCGGCTGGTTGAGCCGGACGGCCGGGTCCCGGGCCGCAAGAAAAGGAGACTTCACCATGAACATCGCCCTGCTCGGTCCCACGGGTTCAGGCAAAGGAACCCTGATCCAATCCGTGGTCGACAACCGCGGCCTCCACCCGATCGCTCTCGGCGACGTGCTCCGGCACAAGGCCACCTACGGAACGGCGCTCGGACTGTTGACCCGCGAATACGTTCAGAACGGCGAACTGGTCCCCGACGAATTCGTCGACGCCATGATCGAGGAGCTCTTTCGCCATCTCCCCGCGGTCAAGGGAACCGTCCTGGACGGATTCCCGCGAACCGCGTCCCAGGCGCGCTTCCTCGACGATCTGCTCGCGGAACTCGGACAGCGGCTGGACGCGGCGATCTACCTCCATCTTCCCGAACACGTGATTCTTGAGCGGGTCTCCCGCCGTCAACCGCCGCGCAACGACGACGAACCCCACATCCTCCGCCACCGCCTCCACGTGTTCCGCCGGATGGTCGGACCGGTCCTGAAGTACTACTACGAGACAGGCCGTCTCGTGCTGATCCACGGCGACGCCCCCGCCCACGAAGTGCGGCTCAACCTCACCCAGGTCCTGGACCAGATCGCCTCCGGCCAACATCCGGTCTTCTCCGAGAACGACTTCAATTGCCTCGAACAGATCCTGAAGCCGCGGATCGCGCCTCCGACGACACCGGATCCCGCGCTGAATCTGGTCCTGCTGGGCGGTCCCGGCTCCGGCAAGGGAACGCAGGCGGAACAGGTCCGCAAAACCTTCCACCTGCCGCACATCTCCACGGGGGATCTCTTCCGCGACAACATCAAACACCAGACCGATCTCGGCCAATTGGCGAAGAGCTACATGGATCGCGGCGAACTCGTTCCGGACGACGTCACCGAACGCATGGTCGCCGCGCGCCTCGCCCTGCCCGACGCCAGTCTCGGCTTCGTGCTCGATGGGTTCCCGCGGACGGTCTCCCAGGCCGAAGCGCTCGACGAAATCCTCCATGCCATCAACCGGAAGGTCACCGGGGTCATTCATCTCCGCGTGAACGACGCGGAAATCGAGAGCCGCCTCTCGGGCCGGCGGATTTGTCGCCAGTGCCAGACCCCGTTTCACTTGCAGTTCCGGAAGCCCCGCCGTGAAGGCCTTTGCAACAACTGCGGAGGAACGCTCTATCAGCGCGACGACGACCTGCCGGAAACCATCCGGGTCCGACTGAGGAACTACCATCGGCAGACCCTTCCGCTCATCGCCTACTACCGCGACGCCGGCGTCCTCACCGAGGTGAAAGGCGAGGGCGATCCCGGCGAGATCCGCGCCGCCATGCTGGCGGCGGTGCGCTTGTTTTCCGAGGAACCGGAGCGCGCGACCGAAATGTGAGGCCCGCGAGGAGGCGGCCCGGCTCGGGTTGAACCGGGCGGGATGCCAATCCCACGCACCCCCGTCGCGCGTGGGTGGCTACCGCGCCGACGACCCCGCGCGCTCGAACGCGAAGAGCCTGGTCTCCGTTCGCAGGTACAGGCGGTTTCCGACCAGGGCGGGTGTCCCGGCGATGCGCTCGCCAAAGTCGGCGCGGTGCACCACTTCCGGTTTGTCGCCACCCGCCTTCACGACGGTGACCACGCCCTGCTGCGACGCGAGATAGATGCGCCCATCGGCCGCCACGGGTGACGCGTAGTAGTTCCCGATGGCTCCCAGGCGTTCCTGGACGTACCCCGCCTCGCCCGTCTTCGCGTCGAACGACGACATCATCCCCCCGTCCCGGACGAGGTAGATCCGTCCATCGTAGTGCAACGGGCTCGGGACATACGGGAGTCCCCGGGTGAATTTCCAGGCGACATGCGTTGCCGTCACATCCCCGACGCCGCCCGGCTTCACCGCGAGCAGGACGTTCTCGCCCCGTTTCATGAGCCCATCGATCGCGTCCCAATCCGACTTCTCGATCCGCCCGTTGCCGTCCAGGTCCTGGGCCTTGAACCAGGTCGGGCCCATCTCGAATTCGTCGATCGAAAGCCAGCCGTCACCGTTCTTGTCCTGCTTCTCCACCGTGCTGGCCCAGGTCGGCCAGGGGGAATCGGCTTTGCCAGGCGCCCATCCCGCGAAGAAAAGAAGCCCGTCCCCGAACACCGGCGTCGTGCACGCGAAGCTCGGCAGTCCGTCCAGATGCCAGCGCTCCGATCCCGACGCGGGATCATAGGCGCGCATCGTCAGACTGCCGGCCACGATGATCTCGGGGGTTCCCGACGCCGACCAGACCACCGGCGTGCCGTAGCTCGTTGGCGCCTCGAGCCGCGGGGTCTCCCAGAGTTTCGCGCCCGTCTTCAGATCGAACGCGGAGATCGAGGACCCCCTGGCCATGTCGCGGTTGAGAATCACGCGCCCGTCATGGATGAGAGGCGAGGTTCCCGAACCGAAATTCCCCGCGGTGGTCGCCGCGGGCAGGTTCCGCCGCCAGAGTTCCTTCCCCTCGAAATCGTGGGCGACGAGACCGCTCGAGCCGAAGTAGGTCACCACCGTGGCGCCGTCGGTCGCCGGCGACCCCGCGGCCGGACTGCCTTCCGTCGTGTGAAATTCCTCGAGCGCGACATGCGGCGAGTGCCGGGACCAAAGCAAGCGCCCGTCCGCGGTCGAGTAGGCTCGGGTTTCAAGCCGGTTGTCCGCGAACGTGGTGAGGAACACCCGGTCGCCGGCGACCACCGGAGAGGAAGGCGCCCAGGGAACCTCCGCCTTCCACGCCACGAGTTGGGTCGGTGAAATGGCGACCGGCGGACGGGCCCCGGCGACGGTTCCGCCGCCGTTCGGTCCCCGGAACATGGGCCACTCGGGAACATTGGCGGCCCGAGTATCGATCGGCGGGAACCACGATGCGCTCGCGACCAGGGCGCCAAGGAGAATGCGTTTCACGGCCCGGGAGTGTGTCGAAGGTTTTCGGGAGCACAAGGCCCGTCCGGGCTCGATCACTGTTGGAAGGAACGAGGTCCACGGAGGGGCGGCGGCTGAAAGCCGGCGCTACAGGCCCCACCGCTCAAAACCGCAGGCCGAAGCGGATCGCCAACGTCCGTTCCCGGGCGGGCGGGACGTAGGTGTTCAGCGGATTGATGCGGTAGTCCTCGTCGAGGAGGTTGAGCACTCCGACCGCCACCTCGGCCTGGCGCCGGCGAAGGCGGTAGCCGATCCAAGTGTCGAGCTGCCAGAGGGACTCCTCCGAAACGGTCCGGTCCGCCTCGCGATTGTCCTGGTGCATCCATCGCGCCGAGAAAGACCCGAACGCTCCGCAGGGATGGTTGAACGTCAGGCGGGGAATCACCTGATGAAGCACCGATTCCCGCGAGGCGTCCTGCGGAAGGGCGGGAAGTGATTCGAACTCGGGATAGTGACTCTCCAGACGCGCCTCCTGAACCCGCCAGGCGACCCCGACCGTCCACCAGTCGTTCAGTCTCTGATCCGCGGTGAACGTCAGGGATCGCTCCCGGAAATCCTGGTCCAGCGCGGCGCGTCCCGGTCGGGCGAGGTCCCGGAGATCCCCGAATTCGTCGAAATCGAGGTAGAACGCCCCGGTTGAAAGAGGCGCGTCGGCTTCGATCCATTCGGCCAGCACGCCGAGGTAGGTGCCGGACGCGAATCGCTGTTCGAACGCGAATCCGGCGACGTCGATCCGGCTGCCGGCCGGAGTGTCACCCAGGGACTCGGGAATCACGCTGCGGTACGACTGGATGATTCCGGCGACATGGGTGGGTTCGAGCTGGAAGACCGGGTTGAACCCGCCGCCGCTCAGGGACCGGGTGTAGGCTCCTCGCATCACGCCGCCACGCCAGGGTTTCCAAAGGATTCCCGCCTTGGGCAGCCACGCATCCTGGGATTCATCGCCGGACGTCATGGGGCCCGACCGGTGGTTGACCGGGAACTCCTGGTTCTCGTACGCGATCCCGGCGGTCAGATTCAGGTTCTTCCACGGCGACCACGTCTCATACGCGTACACACTCGCCCGGGAGACGCTGTCCTCGACCCGCACGTCGCTGGCTGGTTCGGGGAACAGGCCGGCGATCTCGACCGGCTTGTCGATGACACTTTCCGTCTCCAGATCGCCCCATCGCCCCCCGGCGCCGGCGATCGTCCGGAACGATTCGGTTTCCCAGATCTGCTGCGCCTCCACGTGGTACTGCACGAGCTGGTTCGCGAACCGATGGTTGAAACCCAGGTTCCGAATGTCCGCAAGTTCGTCACCAAACCGCGCGACGAGAACCGACGAGGAAAGCGGATCGGTGAATTCGATCTCGTCTTCCACGCGCCCCGCCAGGAGCAGGGTGTGAACCCCGGGTTTCCAGGTGTGATGATACCCGGCCGTCACGATCGGGCTCTGGTGGCGCTCGAAACGCACCGAGGGATTGGCGTGGGCCGGATCCTCACGGGGAAAGAGATCGCCGCCCTCCGCCTCCAGGTTGGCCACCCGCAACCACAGGGTGTCCGCCCCGGAAAGCTGCTGCTTCCACTGGAACGCGATTTCCCGCTGCTCGATATCGCCGTTGGTCCACTGCCCAGGATCGCTGCGATACCCGCCCTCCAGGGCGTAGGCGCTGTCGCCGAAGACTCCGAACTGCGCGCCCGAAACAGTCCAGGCACCGCGGCTCAGGTACTGGGAATCCGCGACCACTCCGAATCCGTCGCGCTCGAACAGCTTGCCGTACTCCGACTGCGAGACGGCCGGGGAGAGGGTGCCGGCGCCGACGGGCGCCAGGAGATTGGCGAGGAGATACTCGGAAAAGGCGGGCGTGTCGTAGCGGAGGCTGACGCGGTTGGGATCGTTCAGGCTCGCGTAACTGTTGGCCAGGAACAGGTGCGCGGTGTAGTTCGCGTAGTCGTCCTCCACGGCGTGGATCGCCTCCCGGTTGGCGACTTCCGGCAGACCCGCGTCCTGGTAGATCCGGGCGAGGTTGGCCGAACGGACGGCGCGATCCTGGTCGAGGAGCAACTCGGAGCGGTAGAAGCCCCGGTGATCGTTGCGGTCCTGGGATTCCTCCAGCAGGCGGACGGCTTCGTTCACCCGGTTGGCGGTCTGGGCCTGCAAGGCCGCGTAAAACCAGGCCGTCGGATCGGCGTCATCGAGTTGTCGCGCCAGAAGAAGTTCGTGGGACGCCGCCGCGGCACGACCTGATTCGGCGAAGCCCTTCCCCAAATAGCTGCGAAGAAGTCCCCGTTGAGGCTCCAACGCCGCCGCCGTCAGCAGATCCTCCAAACCCCCTTCCCGGTCACCGAGCCGGAATCGGACGAGACCGCGACCCAGCCAGGCGTTGGCGAAACCGCCGTGGGCCGCCACGGCGGCATCGAAGGCCAAACGGGCGTCGCGCAGCCGGTTCCCGCCCGCCAGGACGAATCCCCGAAGCACCAACGCGGACGGAAGTTCCGGCGCGAATTCGAGCGCGCGATCGAGGGACACCCCCGCCGGCCCCAACCTTCCTTCGCCAAACAGCAATTCAGCCTCCCGCGCCCACGCCGCCCCGAATTCCGGCGACAGCCTCCTGGCTTCCTTGGCCGCCTCCAAGGCCTCCGGCAATCGCCGGGCCGCCTGCAACGCATACGACCGCGCCACGAGGATCGAAGAGGTGGGCGGATGGCTCGTCGCTTCATCGGATTCCCCGTCATCGCCCCCGTCCCCGCCCCGGGTCGCCTCCAACACGAGCCGCAAAGCGGTCGCCGCCGGGGACCGCGCCGCCACCCGATCCAGGAACGCCGGGTCCGGGGATTCGCCGATCGCCAGGCGAAGCGCGCCGTGGAAAACCCGGACGTCATCGGAGTCGGGCGCCGACTCCGGCCAAAGCCGGAGCGCTTCGAGAACGTCGCCACGCCGATAGGCGTCCAGCGAACCGCCAAGCACCCCGGACTCCTCCACCGCGAGGCCGAACTCGGTGGGATCGACGACGACCGGGTAGTACCAGGTCCATTGCACCAGCGAATCCAGCGCGATCCCCGGCGGTCGGTCGGGCATGGCATCGATCCGGGCGCGGCCCACTTCGCCGGCCTGAAGTTCCACCGACCCCGAACGGTTTCGCAGCACCACGCTTCCGTCGAAGACGCCGACGTCGGTCTGGCCGTCGTCGGCGACCGCGATGGCGAAGTCGGTTCCCTGGGACGCGGCGGAGGCCAGGCCGTCCTTGATGTCGACTTCCGAGGATTGATCGCGATCGAAGAAATGGAAGAACCCACGAATCAGATTGAGCAACGCCCCGGGACGTTCGGAAGGGGACTGGATCTGGAGCAGGCTCGCCGCGCGGAGTCGCGCCAGATTGCCCGGCGAGGTGCGCAGCAAAGCTCGTCCGTCGAGACCCGTGCGGATGCGGTCGCCGGGGAAGAGCATCGAGTTGGTCGTGGCGAGGCCCCATTTCTCCGAACCGTCCCGAAGGATTTCCACGGTGCCCTCGAACGCAACCACCACGACGGGTCCAACGCCGGGACTCGTACCCGGGGCGGCGGGCCGAGCGCCCTGCGACGGTCGAACCGGTTCGGCGCTCTTCGCGCTCGGGAAAGTCAGGAGGAGGGACAGGAGGCACACGACAGCCAGGCAGGCTCGAACGGGAAGCGGCGTGCGCGGTCTCCAATGCACGGAGGGATTGGAGCCGTGGCTGAACCGATCCGTCGAGCGCGAAGCTCCCGTTTGACCTTGCCTGGTGTCGGTGGAGGGCGGATAAGTGCCGCCATTCCCCAGGTCCAACCGGCGCGGGCCGGCGACTTTTCCGCACTTGCCACGACCATGAAAACGATTCGCACTTCGCGCCGGGAATTCCTTCGGATCGCGGCTCTCGGGAGCGGACTCGTCGCATTTCCCCACGTGGGACGGTCCCGTGTCCTGGGGGCCAACGATCGCGTCAATTTTGGCGTGATCGGCTGCGGCGGGATGGGGACCGGTCATTTGGGGAGCCTCGTGAGGCGAAGCGACGAGGACAACCTGAAGGTCCTCGCCGTCTCGGACGTGTACCAGCGCCGACTGACGCGCGCGAAGGGGATCTGCGGAGGGGACGGGTACCTCGACTACCGCCGGCTGATCGAGCGCAAGGACATCGACGCGGTCCTCGTGGCGACGCCGGATCACTGGCACGCGAAGATTTCGATCGAGGCCTTGGAATCCGGGAAGCACGTGTATGTCGAAAAGCCCATGACCCATACCGTCGAGCAGGCGATCGCGCTCCGCGACACGGTGCGCCGGACCGGGAAGGTGCTTCAGGTGGGACCGAACGCCACGGCCAGCGACTCCTACTGGGTCGCGAACAAGGCGATTCGAGAGGGCCGGATCGGCCAGGTCACCTGGGCGCATGGCAGCTACAACCGCAATTCCCGCGTCTGTCTGTTCAACGATCATCAGAAGGTGGACCCGACGGCGGGTCCGGACCGTCCGGGCGAGGACCACATCGATTGGAACATGTGGCTGGGGCACGAGTGGGGCCTGGCGCCGAAGATCGATTGGACACCGGACCATTTCTTCCGGTTCAGGAAGTACTGGCCGTACAACGGAGGCGTCGCAACGGACCTGCTGTATCACAAGCTCGCCCCGCTGCTGATCGCGATCGCTGGAGCCAACGGGGAGTACCCGGACCGCGTGAATGCCAGCGGCGGGTTGTACGTGGAGAAGGACGGCCGGGACATTCCCGACACCTTCCTCATGACCGCGGACTATCCCAGTCAATGGTCGCTTTTCCTGGTCAGCACCCTGACCAACGACGCGGGCTTGCCCGACCGGATCCACGGCAAGTTTGGCACGATGGAACTGGGCGGCGAACCTTGGCTGAAAGTGAACGGACCGTACTCCGAGGAGTTTCAGGCGAAGAACGAAGGGCAGGACGACATCCGTTTGCCGATCGGGAAGCGTCGGGATCTCGAAGGGAACTTCGTGGACGCGCTTCGCGGAAAGGGACCGGTGCACTGCAACGCCGAACTGGGTTGCTCGACCATGGTGGCGATCAAGATGGCGGTGGAAGCGTACCGCCAACGGAAGTCCATGGGTTGGGACGCGGCCAGCGAGAAGGTGGTGGCCCTGTGAGGAAGGCGATGCTTTGGTCGCTCCTCGTTCTTCCCCTGACCGCTCCGGCCCAGATCGGGACTGTTAGTGGTTCGGCCGAAAACACCCTGACACCCGCCGAGAAACAGGCCGGCTGGATCCTGCTCTTCGACGGGAAAACGCATGCCGGCTGGATGAACAGCGATCGTTCCATCCCACGGACGCACGTTGAGAGTGGCTCGCTCAATCCCCATCGGGCCGGTCACTACATGCTGGTGCACACCCAGGCCTGGACCCACTTCGTGCTCGCCCTCGATTTCAAGATCAGCCCGCGCTGCAACAGCGGGATTTTCCTCCGGACGGCGTCCCTCACGCCGCGCCCCGGCAAGGACGTTGGGTTCAATGGCCTGGAGATCGCGATCGACGATACCACGACCCACGGGTTCCACGACACCGGAGCGCTCTATGATCTCGTCCCGCCGTCGGAGAACGCCATGAAACCGGCGGGCGAATGGAATCACATGGAGATCAGGGTCCAGGGAAGTCGGATCGGCGTGACCCTCAACGGAAAGACCGTCAACCGCGTGGATCTGGATGAGTTCGTGGCACCCAACCGGCGTCCGGACGGAACCGAGCACAAGTTCGACGTCGCTTACAAAGACCATCCGCGAACCGGGTACATCGGCCTCCAGGACCACGGCAGCCCTTGCTGGTACAAGAACATCAAGCTGCTGCCGTCGCCGAAATAGGGGTCAGTTCTCATAATCGTCAATCATTGTCGATTATGAGAACTGACCCCTTTGATGCCTTGCCTCGGAAAGAACGGGCCATCGAGTTGTTGTCGATTATCAGACGCTTTCGTGGGTGTCGCGCCGGCTTTCCAGCCGGCGGCAGTCATCCCAACTCCCATGCCGACTGGAAAGTCGGCGGTACAGGAGCAGGCGCCCTCCCCATGTCGCGCCGGCTTTCCAGCCGGCGGTGGCGCCCGTCATCCCCGCGGCGCGGGCAACCAGAAATCCGACCACTTGAGCCCGCATTCCCGGGCCATGCGCACGCCGTAGTCGAGCCGTCCCAAATCGTCCCGGCCCCCATTGTTGGTTCCGAAGGTGAAGAGGGCCCCGGCCTTCTTGGCCCGACGGATGAACGCCTCCCGAGGAATCCGGAAACGGTCGTTGATCTCGATGGCGATGCCCCGCTTCACCGCCGCCGCGATCACCCGGTCCATGCGTTCCTCGGTCCAGAGTTCGTCGTAGCGAGGCTCGAGCGTCGCCGGCAGGAACGTCGGATTCGCCCAGATCTGAATCGGCTCGTTTTCCAGGATCTCGACCGTCCGGCGGACGAGCAGATCCATGAACACCTGAGGTTCGCCGACTCGCACCTCCTCCGGCATCCAGAGCCGCATCCGCCGGCCCTGGTCGTCGGAGAAAGTCATCGCGTCCGTGACGACGTAATCGAAGCGGGCGATCGCCTCGGGCGAGAAGAGCTCGTGCCATTCGCGGCCTTCGCCCTGAAGGCCCGCGTAGATCAAAGGATGCCGGATCTGGGCGAGCGCGCGATCGAGTCCGGCGTCGTTGGTGACAGGGAATCCGAGCCCGGCATTGACCGCGACCCCGGCGTTGATGCCGGTTTGGAACTGGCGCTGGAGGACCTCGGCGATAGTCAGCCCGCCCTTGAGATGGGTGTGCAGATCGACGACGGGAAAATTGTTCGCGTGCAACGCGGCGAGCTCGGTGGGGATCCGAAAGGCCGCCCGGTCCGGAACGGGCCCCGAGAGGTCCCGCGGGCTCGTCAGGCCTCGCACCCGCACCTTGCGGTACAGCGCGCGGCTCCCCGGATCGTGGCATTGAAGCGCGAACGTTCCCTCGTCCAGGCGTCGGTCGCGGTAGCCTCCGTTGGGCGCGTTCTCAGGTTCCACGTAATCGGCCGTGAGGACGTCGTTGACATGGAGGGTGACGCGATGGCCAAGGACCCGGATCCGGATCGTGAACCACTGATCGTCCGCGAGGAGAGTCCGGTAAACGTTGCGGATGCCGTACAGACTGCCGGTGCGTTTGTTCTCGCGGTAACCGCCGTCGCCGGTGGCCGAGCCATTGATCTGAACTTCGTAGCCCTTCGTCGGCCAGTCCTTGTCCTGAAACGCGGTGTGGAAGTAGATCCCGGAATTGGCGCCGGGCCGCGCCAGGACTTCGGCCTCGAATTCGAAGTCCCTGAATCGGGCGTCCTGAACCGACCCCGTGTAGAAGAGATGCGAACGCGGTCCGTTGCACACGATGGCGCCGTCCACCACCTGGAACGAACCGGGCCGCTCGTTGGCCGTCCAGCCCGCCAGGGATTCGCCATCGAAGAGGTCCCGCCAGTCGTCCGCCGCGGCAACCGGGGTGATGGGGATGGCAAGGAGGAGCGGGACGAGGAGCAGGAGGCGGACTCGCGCAATCATGGGGCTCGGAGGCTGGCACGAAGTCTGGCTCCGTTGGGAGCCGAAAGCCGTGAAAAGCCGGCGGAATCCCCGTGAGCGATCGGATCGATCCCCTCCATCCAACCGTCCCGGCATTCCGGCAAGCTTCACCGGGCTTGGACCGAACCCGCGTCCGCTCCGTCGGCGCGGATCCATTCGGGAAAACGTTCCGGGTGCTCCCGGATGAAGGCGGGGAAGGTCTCGTCGATGGACACGAATTCCAGGACGTGTTCGTCCCCGAGAATCCAGCGGCCGGACGCGAGCGCGGCCTCGATGTGTTTGGGATCGGTGAATTCCGGGTGGTTGTATTCCTGGTGCGCGAAGGCGGCGAGCTTCTGCCGGACGCGCTCGACGCCGCCCATGTAGGAGAAATGCCAGCCGGCATTCGGCACCCGATGTCCGCCCCATCGCCGCAGATCGAAAGCCGACGTGTAATCCCGGTGGAACGTGGCGCGCGTCCCCTCCCAGGCGGGCAGGTCCACCGCGGCGCAGTTCAGGAAGTAGTAATACTGCCGTTGCTCGAAGAGCCAGACACAGGGGTGCCGGCGCTTGTAAAGGTTCCGGACCCACCAGATGAAACCGCGCCGGCGGAGCAGCGCATGCCAGGCGCGGGTCAACGAATCCGTCCGGTAGCCCGCTCGCATCGTCTTCGCCAGGTTTCGCACCGATTCGGCGCGCGGAATCTCGTCGAGGTCGGAGTGGAGGATGATGTCGTCGGGCCGGCAGTCCACGAGCCCGCGATCCACCGCGCGCCGTTGCGCGCCTTCCAGAACCCAGGCGTCCGAGGCGTCGGGAAGGTCGTCGGCGACGATGTGGGTGATCTTCGGCAGGAACCGTCGAAAGCGCTCGCGGTTCTCCGCGAAATGAAGGGGTTTGGGGTGGTTGCTGTGGGTCCGGGGCGCTTCGACGAGGACGAAGCGGTCGACCACGGAATCAAGTTCGTTGAGCCGGACTTCGAGAAGCTCCAGCTCGTTGAAGAGCGGAAAAGTGTCGTAGATCATCGTTGCGAGACCTGTGGCGGCATCCCGGATTCATCCGAGCCGCCGGGACATCGAGGCGATCTCCAGCAAGCGGCGTTCGGCGGCTGATCCCGCCTCGCACCAGAGCGTCTCTCCCTCGAGGCCGGGTGACGACTCGACCGGAGTGTACAGACAGGGCGGCGCGCCGTCCGCCGCCCGGCGCATCGCCCGGCGCAGAGCCACGCCATCGAGGAGGTCGCGACGGTAGCTGAATCCGGCATAGCCACGGGACCGCAGGAGTTCGACCGCCTTCTCCCTATGGTTGCCCAACTCGAGGTACAGCATCGCGACGCGATCCGGCCGAAGGCAGTCGCCGAGACCGGTCAGGACCGAGAAATCGTGACCCTCGGTG
The DNA here is from genome assembly GCA_942490575.1 of uncultured Verrucomicrobiota bacterium. Classification (GTDB taxonomy): domain Bacteria; phylum Verrucomicrobiota; class Verrucomicrobiia; order Limisphaerales; family CAIMTB01; genus CAIMTB01. The sequence goes on along the minus strand of CALNYA010000047.1, from coordinate 3,711 downwards.
TCGATCTTCAGGAAGTCGACTCGGCCGGAAGGGACGTCGTTCCGAAGCACATCAGCCAAGGTGATCAGCGTCACCTCGATGGTCGACGAGGTCCCGGTCGCGAGGATCGGCCAGTCCGCATCCAGGGAGTGCGAACCATCGTTGGTCCCGCACAGGTGGAGGTCGGCGCGGCCGGCGTGATCGGACGCCGCCGCCGTGATCACGCGGCAAGTGTCGGACCAGGCATTGAGTTCGATGTTGCGCCGGACCTGATCCGCGAGGACGGGGTGGGGTTCGATCAGGAGCACCCGGGCGCCGCGATGGAGGCGGGCTTCGAGTCCGAACAATCCGCAGTTGGCCCCGCAATCGATCATCCAGCCGCCCAACGGCAGGAACTCCCGCAGGGCCCAGGTCAACTGGGGTTCCACGTCGCCGTCGTACCAAAAAATGGTGCTCTGAATCCCCTGCCCCAGATCGAGTTCCATTCGCAGCCCCGATCGCAGGGTGACCACCTGGCGCGCTCCGACAATTCCCCGCAGGAGATGGCGAAGGACCGAATGGAACGGCCGCACCCTGGAATTCCGGTAGGTCCGGTAGAACCGGCGCGCCCTACGAACGAGCGAGGTCTCTTCCGGAGCCGGGTTGGAGGCCTTCGGAGCGCGGACTTCCGAACCGGCATCGGAATCGGCATCGCTATCGGGCCGGGGAGACGGGGAGGCACTTGCCATCGGAGAAGGGAGCTTGCGGAGTCGTACCCCGCATCGCAAGGGCGGCCATTCGCCACCCCGCGGTTCTGTTCAACGATCCGAAGAACAATGCTCCGGCTTCCCGCTGTTGTGCGCATCCCCCGCCCCTGCCGGGGCGGCTCATTTTCGTCGTCCCTCCGGGACCTGGAGATTGACCGTTTTTGGGAACAAGTCGTCCGGAGCCATAGTGTTCGACGTCACCTCGGGGTGAATGCTCCCTTCCGTTGGCCGATCCGCGTCCCCGAACCAAGGTCCGTAGGACCGGCCTGTCGATAGAACGTGTCGAGGATTGGATCTCAAGCCCCAGAGGGGCGGCCCAACGGATATCCCTTCGACCCCAATCCCGGGCGATGGATGCCCGGGACCGCCGCTCCGAGGGCCGCTCCTACGGAGCTTGAATTCATTTGCGACCGATCGTTGCTATAGACCGGCCGCCCCTGACGGGGCTGAACGCGGACTCTTAGAACCTGAACCGAGGGCGACCTCTTCGGGGACCGGCCCATCTTCCTCGGGTTGGTAAAAACTACGACTTCGTTCCCAGCATGGAGCAGGCAGAATGCGATCGGTGGGCTCAAGAACAATGGCCAAACGCCTGGGCCCTCCGGGACTATCCCATCCGACGCCTTTCCTTCGTGGCCTTCGAGATCTTCGTGGTGGGTTGTCCGGGAATCTCCGGGCCCCCGCCCGCCCCCCCGCCCGTCGCCGAACGCCGTCACTTCGGCGGTTCCTTGGGCTGTTGATGCTCGAAGAGGCGCGTGTGTCGGACCAGGGCGCCGTAGGCGGTCGAGGCGGCCAGGAAGAAACCCGGGTAACCGTCCAGGAATCCACGCTTGAGAACGTAGCCACGGAAGAACCGCCACACGGACCGGAACGCCACCGCGGCCGGTTTCCAACGGACCCCCTCCGCCAGTTGCCGCTGGAGATAGAGGTCGGCGTAATACGGGATCTTGTGGACGTACCCGTTGACCGTGGGGTTGCTGAAGTGTTGGAGGTCCGACTTCAGGGTCGCGACGCGGCCTTCCACCTGGACGAACGTGTGCTCCGGGCTGCCGCTCCAGCGGCCCGCCTCCCGTCGAAACAGGCGAAGCACATGGTCCGGGTACCAATCGCCATGCCGAATCCAGCGACCCAGGAACCACGTCAGGCGCGGAAAGCGCCCACCCGCGAAGCGTTCGTGATCGCCCCGGAAGAATTCCTGGATCTCGCGTCGCAGCTCCGGCGACACGACTTCGTCGGCGTCGAGCGCCAGAACCCACGGTTGGGTGGCCTGCGACAGGACCAGGTTCTTTTGCTCCCGGAATCCCCGCCACGGATGTCGGCTCACACGTCCCCCGTGTTCGAGGACGATCGACTCCGTGCGATCACGAACCTCCTCGTTGAGCACGACGACGATTTCGCGCGTCCAGCCCGCGACGCTCTGGAGGCAGCGGCCGATGCGGGCTTCCTCCGCGCCCGAGACCAGGCAGACCGAAATGGGGAGCGGATCCATGGCCATGGGTGGGTGGGTGGGTGGGTGGGTGGGTGGGTGGGTGGCTATTCGCCGGCCCACCGGGCGGGGTCCGCGACGCGACGTGGCCCGGACCGTACCGACCGGCACCCTGCCCGTCAGCCCGGAATCCGGGCGGTTTTCGAATCGAAGCCGTCGACGGACCCCGGCACCCTGCCGCGGTGTCGGGGCACCGCACCATCGGCGAAGAGATCCGGAGCTGTCGAAAGGCTCTCGTGGTGGACCTCGGATTCCTGGGCGACACGATCCATACGATCCCGGCCCTGCGCGAGCTGCGCCGCGTCCTTCCCGGCGCGACGCTCGATGTGGTGACCACCCCGGTGGGCGCGGAGGTTCTGCGACTCGTGGATTGCGTGGACCGGGTTTGGACGGTGCCGCTTGGCACGCCCAGTCCGCCCTGGTGGCGGCATCTGGACCTGCAATGGCGGCTGTTCCGGGAGCGCTATGATCTGGCGATCAATTTCAGCGGGGCCGATCGGACGCTTTTCATGACCGCCTTCGCCGGCGTGCGGCACCGGGTGACACGCGAGGGGCGTCGGGGCGGGTGGTGGCGACGATGGCTGGGGGGACGCACGATCCCGGCGCCGGCGAGGTCCCTTCCCGTGTTCGAGCAACGACGCCAGGTGTTGGCGGGCGCCGGAGTTTCCCTGGATCCACGTCGATTCGATCTCCGGATCCCGGACGCCGAATCCGCCTGGGCGGCCGAGGCGCTGGCGGGCTGGTCGGGGAACGACCCAAGAGCCATTCACATCTCGATCAACGCCAGTTCGCCCTTCAAGGAGTGGCCGATGACCCGGTGGGTGGCGTGGGCGAAGCGGTTCCTCGACGAGAACCGGGGTTTCGTCCTGGCGACCGGTTCACCCAAGGCTCGGGAACAGACGCGATTGGGCGAACTGATCGCGGGCGTGGGGGACGACCGACTGAAAGTCATCGCCGAAGGCCTCTCCATCCCCCGGCTGGCGGCGCTGGTCGCCCGATGTCGGTTGCACGTCGGAACGGATTCCGGTGTCACCCACCTCGCCCTGGCGCTGGGTTTGCCGACGGTTTCCGTGTTTCGCGACTACGCCGGTCTCGCCGAATGGCGACCGACGGGTCCGCTCCACGAGGCGGTGACATCGCCCTGCGCGTGCGTGGATCGGCCTGGGATGCAACCCGACTGCGCGGTCGCGGGGACTGCGCTTTGTCTGGAACGGATCGGGCCGGACGCCGTCATGGCGTGCCTGGATCGGATCGACGGGCGGCTGTAAGCCGCCCCAGCCGCCCCTGGAGATTGGCCATTTTTTGTTGAATGACGAAGGCCATAGCGGCCCGGAGGGCCGGCGGAGATTAGCCGGCGGCAAGCCCGCGCCAGCGGGCACGGCCGCCGGACCCGGGATTCCAGTGATGCGCGCCCCGGCGGGGCGCCGGAAACGTCGCCGAGGCCCCGAGATGTCACCCTTCGATTCACACCTGGTCCAACCGCATGTCCCGTGATGCTCG
>CALNYA010000046.1:0-26654 GCA_942490575.1 uncultured Verrucomicrobiota bacterium | reverse complement strand
GCCGCAGGAGGTCGTCCGGCAGGCGTTTCAGATGGTTCACGATGTGCATCCCCATCACCTGGATCGCCGCCGCGAAGACCATGAGTCCGCCGAGGATCCGGATCGCGAAGCTTCCCGAGAACACGTTCATCTGGGGAACGGCGCGACCCATCACGGAGAAAACGAGCGACAGGATGAAGGACAGCGCCAGGACGGGCGCCGCGATCTGCATGGCCGCGAGGAAGAGCCAGCCCATCCAGGCGAGAACGCTCCGGATGAGGGTTTCGCTCAGGTGCGCCGCGCCGACCGGAACCAGGGAGTACGTCCGATGGATCCCGACCAGGAGCCAGTGGTGCATGTCGAGGCACAGCCAGAGGACGGTGGCGAGGTAGTTCAGCAGGACCCCGGGGATCGTCGCCTGGGAGGCGGTGAGCGGATTGAACGAGGGCGGCAGGCTCAGTCCGATCTCGGCGGTGATGATGCTTCCGGACACCTCGAGCGCGAAGAACAGCATCCGGCACACGAACCCGAGGAGCAGACCGATGCACATCTCCTGGGCCATGGTGATGGCCAGATCGGGGAGGCGCCATCCGGCCACGGCCACCTCGGGAATGGCGGGCGCGATGAGGAAAGCCACCATCGCCGCCAGGGCGACCCGAAGCCGGGGCGTCACCACCGGAGCCGAGAACACCGGGAAAAGCGCCATCAGCCCCCCGCCCGGAGGAAGACCATCCACCAGTTCGCGAGCAGCGCCTCGTTCATGGAAGTCCCGCGTCATGAGAGCCCGGCCTACCGCGCCATTTCGGGCATCTTCTGGATCATGACCGACGTGAACTCGATGGTGTTCCGGAGCATCCAGGGGAGCAGGATCACCAGGAGCGCGACGATCCCCATGGCCTTGGGCACGAACGTCAGGGTCTGTTCCTGGATCGAGGTCACCGTCTGGAAAAGACTCACTCCCAGTCCGATGGAAAGTCCCGTCAGCAGGATGGGCGACGCCAGCAGCACCGCTTCCATCATCATCGCCTTGATCACTTCCGTCGCGAGTTCAGGTGTCATGGATTCTCTTCTCCTTCGGATTCGGGGTTCGGACTCGGTATCGGGGTTCGGGGTTCGGGGTTCGGGTTCTGGTTCGGGATCGGGGATCCTCCACCACCGGGTGACGTCGTGACGTCATCCGGCGAAACTCAGCACCACCGACCGCACCACCAGGTTCCAGCCGTCCACGAGGACGAACAGGAGGACCTTGAGGGGCATGGAAATCGTGGTCGGCGGCATCATGAACATCCCCATGCTCATGAGCACGGTGGCGACGACCAGGTCGATCAGGATGAACGGGACGAAGAGCAGGAAGCCCATCTGGAACGACGTCCGCAGTTCGCTGACGATGAACGCCGGCACCACGACCTTGAGCGGGAGTTCCTCGGGCGCGGTCGGTCCGACCTTGGCCATGCCCACGAACAACTCCACGTCCTTGGGCCGGGACTGTTTCAGCATGAAAGCCCGGACGGGAACCGTCGCGCGCTGGAGCGCCTCCGCCCCCTGGATCTGGCCATCGCGGTAGGGCCGCAGGGCTTCGGAGTCCACGCGCTGCCAGACCGGGTTCATGATGAAGAACGTCAGGAACAGCGAGAGCCCGATGATGATCTGGTTGGCGGGCGCTCCCTGGAGCGCCAGGGCGTGCCGCACGAAACTCAGGACGATCGCGATGCGCGTGAAGCTCGTCATGAGGAGCACGATCGACGGAGCCAGCGAAAGCAGGGTGATCGCGAAAAGGACCTGGAGGGCGGAGTCCACCTGGCCGGGCTTGCCCAGTCCGTCCATGCCGATGTTCAGCTGCAGGGGCTGCCCGCCCGCGCCCCCCGACGCGTCTTGAGCCCAGGCTCCGAAACCCGCCCAGACCAGCATCGCGCACAGCGTCCCCCAGAAGAGCCAGCGCCGCGGGGTCCCGATCCCAGGCGACGCCTGCGATCTTCGTTCGCATGGATCGACCGTGGTCATACGCGCCGAGCCAGAATCTGCCGGAAGGCCCCCGCGAAATCCGGATTGGCCACCCGGACGCCCGCGTCGATCCCGTCGGCGGGAGCGGTGTCCCCGGCGGGCTCGGCCTCGGGAAGGTGGCTCAGCAGGGTCACGCCCGTGGGCGCCGAGGCGAGCAGCATCCGCTGCTTCCGGTACCCCACCACGACAAGGCTCTGACGTCCCCCGAGGTTCTTCACCTCGAGGACTCGGAGGTCCGGAATCCCCGCGGATCGCGGACCGAATCGGTGCCAGTTGCGGGCGACCCAGACACCGCCGAAGAAGAGCATCAGAACAAACGCGAACGCCCCGAGGACACGGGCGAGCGAGGGCCCGATCGAGGGAAGGTCCGTGTCGGGTGTGACCTCCCCGAGGGCGGTCTCGGTGCCCAGGGCGATTCCAGAGGCGACGATCAGGAGTCCGATCCACATGCCGCGGGTCCGGGAAGCCGCGCGGGTGGGTCCCCCGTCGAGTCCGGCGGTCTTGGTCCGCCCCGATTCAGGGCCGGATTCCCGAGGGGCGAGGTTGCCCGCTTCAGGGAGGGATCCAGTGGGTAAGCTTTGCCGCACGACCTCCCAGGGAGCACCGTATGTGCCAGAGGCCGGGATCCCGGAAAGGCGCCGTCCGAGGGGGTCATGGGTAGCCAGGTTTTCCAGAGTTGAGGCGCGTCTTGGGGCCATGAACCGTAGCCGCCGACGTCAGTCGGCGCTGATTTCCGGCCCGGAGATGGCGCGGACCGACGTCCGCGGCTGCGGGGGCGGTTCAGGGAGGGAGGGACAGGGAGGAAGTTGCCGCGGCGACGCCTCCGCTGGGCAAACTTGATCCTGCGGGAGGGGGGAAGCCGTCGGACGGGAAGTCTCCTACGGAAGACCGCGCTACGCCGGGGCGCCTACGACACCGCTCCCAAGGAGTTCGGTGATGCGAATTCCGAAACGGTCCTCGACGACGACGACTTCACCGCGCGCGATGCGCTTCTGATTCACGAACAGGTCGACGGGGGCGTCCGCGGCCTTGTCGAGTTGCACGACGGAACCGGGACAGAGTTGGAGCACTTCCTTCATGGGCACCTGGCAGGCGCCCAATTCCACCGTGAGACGCACGGGCACATCGAGGAGAACGCTGAGATTGGCGGGTGTGTTGGGATTCGGGTCCATGATCTTGACGACGATTACGGCTTCCAGGGTGCGGTGAGTTCGACGGCCAGCTGGTCCCCGGAGGCGCCGAGGCGGCCTCGGAACCGGGCGACGTCCGCCAGGCGAATCCTCACCTCCTCGACACAGGTTCCGTCGAGCGGCACCACGTCTCCTATTTTCAGGTTGCCGATCTCGCGGGCCGACAGTTCGAGGCCCTCCCATTCGGCGGTCAACGTGACGGGGACGTCGGCGTAGCGGGGATTCCAGGCGGTTCCGTCCGTGCGGACGACCGGAATGCCGGATTGGGAATTGTCGGCGGACTGGCCGAGGGACGGCACGAGGGGTTCGAGAGTGTAGTGGGGAAAGGCGATCTGAATGGGTTCCTCGCAGTCGCCCAAGTGGGAATCGAGGGTGAGGACGAGCATGACCGTGTCGTGGGGCGACGTTTTCAGGAAGCGCCCGTTGTTCTCGTATCCGAGGACCACCGACTTCAGCTCCTGGGCGCCGGACCAGAAGCTGGCCCACTCGCTCAGGACGACCTGGACCGCCTGGGTCAGGAGGGCGAGTTCGATTTCGCTCGGCACGTGCTCGGTGGTGAGCGCCTGGGCGGGTCCTCCGAGCAGGCGGTCGACGATCGTCATCGCGAGCCGGGGCGGGACGTTGACCAGGCCGATGCCGGGCAGGGGTTCGATTCGGAACAGGGTGAGATGGGTGGGGTCGGGCAGGCTGGAGGTCAGGTTCCGGTAGGGAATCGCGGTCACGGGACCCAGCTGGAGCGTGAACTCCATCCGAAGGTACAACGAAAGACGGGCCGAAAGCGCCCGGACGAACTCCTCGTGCCGCTGCTGCATGCGACGCAGGACGACGGGTGAGAAGGCGGTGGGACTCCTGAAGTCGAGAAGGCGGATGCTGCTCGAGGGCCTGAGTTCCCGGGCCATCCCCGAGCGATGCACCCAGAGCTTGGGATCCTCCTGGTCCCCGGTGTTTTCCGTCGGGGACGCCGGAGCGCCGATTCCCGGATCCGGAGTGGGCTCGGCGCCGGGGTCGGCATCAGCCACGGGGCCGCTCACCGGGGCGGATTCCGCCCCGGTGCCGGCTTCGGTGGACGGAGCCTCCGGTGTCGGAGGCTCCGTCGGGGAAGTCTTCTGATGGGATTCCTCATCCATCGCGCGCGATTCCCGGTGTCACACGGTCGGCGAAGCCAAGAACCCGGGGTTCACTGGATCGCCAGTTCCGTGATGTAGATTTCCCGGACGGCATTCGCCCCCAGGACGGTGTTGAAGACCGAGAGAAGTTCGGCCCGGACCTCGTTGCGTGCTCCGGGTTTCTCCAGGTCCGAGATGGTCTTGTTGCTCAAGGTGCCGGTGGCGACGTCGAGGAGCTGGTCTCGATGTTCGTCGATCCTGTTTTTGAAATCGCCGCCGGAACCGACCAGGGTGACGCTCGCGACGAGGTAGCGTGTTCCCATGGTTCCAGCGACGTTGACGATCATCTTGTTGAGGGTGGCGGTGGCCTTGCCCTTCCCTCCGTGATCCCCGGCGGACGAACCGTGGGATGAGGCGCCGTGGCCCCCGGCGTCGTCCTCCCCTCCTTCGGCGGCGCCTCCGTGGGCTCCCGCTTCGGGACCGGCCCCCATGGCGCTGTGGATTTTGGGCAGGATGATGTACTTCGTGGTCGCGAAAGCCAGGGCTGGCATGGCGAGAAGAGTGACGATCAGGGGCAACCAGCCCTTGATGCCGCCCCCCGACGCCTGGGCGGGAGCGCCTGCCGCCGCTTCGCCCTCGGCTCCGCCTCCCTGGCGGGCCGCCTCCTTTTTTGCTTCGGACATGGGATGGGATTAGCGCTTCAGATTGACCAGTTCCTGCAGCATCTCGTCGCTCGTCGAGATGACCCGCGCCGTCGCCTGAAACGCGCGCTGCGCGGTGATCATGCTCGAGAATTCGTTCGCGAGATCCACGTTCGAGAGTTCCAAGGTTCCGGCCTCGATCTTACCCAGGCCGGCGGTTCCGGGAGCGGCCGCGGTCGGGGTCGCGCCTCCGAGGGGACCCGCCTGATTAAAGCCGGAGTAGAGGCTGTTGCCCTCCTTCACCAGTGCCGCCGGGTTCCTGACATTCTGGAGTAGCACCTGCCCCCGGACAAAGCTCGTGCCGTCCGACAGGTTGATGCCGATCTTGCCGTCGTTCGACACGGACCAGGACACCAGCGTGGCGTTGGGATCGGAGGTCGCGGGCAATCCAACCAGGTCGACCTTCAGATCGCCGATCGTGTTCAGCGTGGTGGAGTCGAATCCCTGGAGGCGATGCCCGGAGTTGCCGACGAGAAACCCTGTATCGTCGATCCGGAATGAACCATTGCGCGAGAGGTACTCACTGTCGGATATCGAGTCCCTCACGACGAAGTAACCTTCCCCGCCGATGGCCATGTCGGTCAGCACTCCTGTGCGCGCCATGGCTCCCTGGCTGTAGATGTCCCGGATCGCGTCGGTGCCGACACCGGATCCGACTTGCAGCGCCGCGCTCGTCCCCTCGCCCTGTCCCGGCCTGCGCAGGGTCTGGCTGAAGGAGTCGGAGAAGTCCACGCGCGCCGACTTGAACGCGGTGGTGTTGACGTTGGCGATGTTGTTGCCGATCACGTCCATGCGGCCTTGAAAGTTCTGAAGGCCGCTGATGGCTGTGGTGAGTGAGCGTAGCATAGTTTACGACTTATTCTTGGTTGGCGTTGGGGTTGATTGGTGTCGGTGAAATGGTCAGCAACTGACTCAGGTCATAGCGTCTTCCATCCACTTCCACCTTGGGCGTCCCTGCCTCCACATGCACGTTGGTCACCAGGCCACGAGTCAGTGTTGAATCGTTGACTTTGATTTCCACCGTGCGTCCTAAGAGTGAGTTGGCCTGGAGGACCTGCTGGTCCATCCGCAGCCGCGATAGATCCGTCTGCATGAGCTTCGACTGCTCCAGCGAGCTGAAGGTCGCCATCTGGGCGAATACGTCCGTGTCCGCGCTGGGGGACATCGGGTCCTGGGTGGTCATCTGGGCCACCAGCAGTTGCAGGAATTCCTCCTGCCCCATCGTCTGCTTTGGCTCCCGCATTCCCACGGAATAACCTCCGTAACCGGCTGTGTTGACTGCAGCGATATTGCTCATGTTCGTCGTTTCCTCCCGGGCTTAAGCCCAAAATTCCCAGCCTTCCGGTCGCACCTCGGCCCCCGCCACCCTCACGGTCCGCCGCGCCGGCGTTTTTCCTCGTGTCCCATGCCGTTCCACTTCCGCCTGCTGAAGCTCCGACGCCCGACGGCGGTCCGACGCTCCATGGTCGGCGGTCCCGCCCAGATTCTCCCGCCACGCGGACTCCGATCCCGGCGGCTGACCTTGGGACGGGTTGCCTCCCTGCCCCGAACCCGGGCCCGATCCGGAGCCTTGTCCCGCTCCCTGTTGGAATCCGGCGCCGGTTCCGGCCGTCGACGGCGCCGCGGTCATGTCGCGTCCCGGCAGAAGCCGGACGTTCTGTTCCGCGAGGGCGTCGTGAAGTTGCTGCCAGTGCCCCTGAAACCGAGCCGCCTCGCTCCGGGCCATCCCTAGTTCGACCTCCATCCGGCCTTCCCGCCGACGGAGATGAACGACCACTTCCGTTCCCGGGTCCGGCCGAATGACCACCGACACCGACTCCTGGCCCGTCCATCGAAACCGAACCACCTCCCGGGTGACTAGTTCCTCGATCTTGTTCACACGCTCTTCCATTCCAGGAACCACTTCACCCGCGGGCCCCGTACGTCCGACCGCCTTGTCTTCCCGGCTTCGCGCCAATCCAGTCACAAGCGCATCGTCGGACAGTTTCTCGGCCGGGCCGTCCCCGGCCGGATTGGCTCGGCGCGGTCCCGGTTCGCGGGTCGAACCGGCGGACACGACCGAACCCGGGAGCTGATCCGCCGTTTCCGGCAACTTCTGCTCGCCGTTTCCGGCACTTTTGTCCTGTTTCCCCCCCCTTCTCATCTTCGGATCCAAGTCAGCAGCCACCGTGCCATTCACCTCAGGGGTCTCCCGCGGCCGATTTTCTCCGGACGGTCGGACCCCATCGCCCAGTGAAAGTCCCAACTCACCGGCATTCCTCGCGGCTCCATCCCCGGGGATCGGCTGGGCCCCGTTTCGTATTCCGGGCGAACCCGTCGGCGCGGACGGCGCAACCCCAACTCCGGCCGAAGCGGGCGCCTCCTGACGACGGGCCTCGCTTTGGCCGCCACCATCCCGCCGGGCTTCGGATCCATTCCCCCCGGCTTCCTGTCCTCCCGTTCCGTTCCCAGCCCGCGCGCCGGGACCGACATCCGTGTTCCCGGGCCTGCTTGTTCCGCCGTCCACGGGACGTCCGATCTCGGAGGGCGTTGTCCCAACCCGGCCTTCCACGGCGCGTTCTCCCGAACGATCCGTCGGTCCTGAAAATCCCTGGGTCGCGGAACCCGCCGGCGCGTCCGTCCTCGGCGAGGTGACGTCGGCTCCTCGGGGTGTCCGGGGCCGCTCGGAAGCTCCATTCCCCAGGGGAGTCAGCGGGTTCGGCGGCGCCTCGGTTCGCGGCTCCTTCTTTTCCGTCCCTTCCGGCCACGCGCTCTTCGCCATGACCGCCGCCTGCATCGAGGACGACCACCATCCCGCATCCGCCCGGCGCGCGTTCCCCCGATTCACACCCGGACCTCGCGGAATTTCCTCTCGGGTCATTCCGGACTTCGTTCCTCGATCCATCCTCCGTCCGTCGTGGCTCGCTTCGGGTTCCCGCGGATTCGTTCGCTCGTCGAATCCCTTCCGTGGACCGATTGGGAACCGAGGTCGAAGTGTTCGCCCGCGGCGGGGCCGACTCAGGGAGCGGAAGCTGGGCGGGGTCCTTGGAACTTGGTATCGGCGCTTCCGATCCCTTGGTGGGACGGGACGCGGCCGCGGTCGCCATGGAAACCGAAGACGCGACTTTCAGTTCCGATCTTGTCGCCAGCTTCTCCGTCGGGTCGGCCCCAGGCGGAACCGCGCGATCGCGTGTCGGTCGGGCTTCCAACGGGACTTTGTCCGACGGTGGAGGTGGCGCCGTCGGCGTGGGCGCCGGAGTGGCTCCGGGCTGAATCGTTGGCGGGGTCCTGGGGTCGACCGTCAGTTCCGGGGCCGGCGTGACATTCGCGGTGGGCGTGGGTGCCACCGGGCGCGGGGTCGCCGACGGAGTCGATACCGGAACTGTAGCCGCCGCCGCGGGAGCGGCCGGTGGATTGGCCCCGGACGGAATCGTCGGCGCGGTCCTGGATTCCACCGCTGGCACGGCCGGAGAAAGGACGTTCGCCGCGGAAGTGGTTGCCGCCGGGCGCGGGGCAGCTGGCGGGTTCAGCGGCGGAAGCGTCGGTGCGGACCTGGGTTCGACAGCGGGTGCGGGCCCTGGAAGGTCGTTCGCCGTGGGCACGGGTGCCACCGGGCGCGAAGTCGCGGTCGGATTCGTCGGCGGAAACGTCCGTGTGGCGGAGAGCGTTGCCGGTGGATTGGCTTCGGTCGGAAGCGTCGGTGCGGTTCTGGATTCCTCCCCTGGCACGGCCGGAGGAAGGACGGTCGCGGCGGGAGTGGTTGCCGCCAGGCGCGGGGCCGCTGGCGGGTTCAGCGGCGGAAGCGTCGGTGTGGACCTGGGTTCAACAGCAGGTGCGGGCCCAGGAAGGACGGTCGCCGTGGGCACGGGTGCCACCGGGCGCGAAGTCGCGGTCGGATTCGTTGGCGGAGGCGTTGGTGTGGGGGAGAGCGTGGCCGGTCGATTGGCCTCGGACGGAATCGTCGGTGCGGTCCTAGGTTCCACCGCTGGTACGGACGGAGGAGGGACGTTCGCCGCGGGAGTGGTTGCCGCCGGGCGCGGGGCAGCTGGCGGGTTCAGCGGCGGAAGCGTCGGTGCGGACCTGGGTTCGACAGCCGGTGCGGGCCCTGGAAGGTCGTTCGCCGTGGGCACGGGTGCCATCGGGCGCGAAGTCGCGGTCGGATTCGTCGGCGGAGGCGTTGGTGTGGCGGAGGGCCTGGCCGCTTGACGGGCCTCAACCGAGATCTTCGGCGCGGTTTCGGGTTCAATCGCCGGTGCGGGCTCAGAAGGGACGGCCGCGGTGGGCACGGGTGCCACCGGGCGCGAAGTCGCGGTCGGATTCGTTGGCGGAGGCGTTGGTGTGGCGGAGAGCGTGGTCGGTGGATTGGCCTCGGACGGAATCGTCGGCGCGGTCCTAGGTGCCAGCGCTGGTACGGACGGAGGAGGGACGTTCGCCGCGGGAGTGGTTGCCGCCGGGCGCGGGGCCGCTGGCGGGTTCAGCGGCGGAGGCGTTGGTGTGGCGGAGGGTGTTGCCGGTTGACGGGACTTAGCCGAAATCCTCGGCGCGGTTTCGGGTTCGATCGACGGTGCGGGCGCAGGAAGGACGGCCGCCGTGGGCACGGGTGCCACCGGGCGCGAGGTTGCGGTCAGGTTCGTCGGCGGAAGCGTCGGTGTGGCGAAAGGTGTGGGTGCCGGATTGGCCACGGACGAGATCGTCGGCGTGGTTCCGTGTTCAACCGCCGGTGTGGGCGCGGGGAGGCCGGTCGCGGCGGGCGTAGGTGCCATCGGGCGCGAAGTCGGGGGCGGGTTCAGCGGCGGAGGCGTTGGTGTGGCGGAGGGTGCGGCCGGTGGATTGGCCTCGGACGAAATCGTTGGCGTGGCTCTGGGTTCAACCGCCGGTGTGGGCGCCGGCATGACGTTCGCCGTGGGTGTGGGTGCCACCGGGCGCGAAGTCGCGGTCAGGTTCGTCGGCGGAAGCGTCGGTGTGGCGGAGGGTGCGGCCGGTGGATTGGCCTCGGACGAAATCGTTGGCGTGGCTCTGGGTTCAACCGCCGGTGTGGGCGCCGGCATGACGTTCGCCGTGGGTGTGGGTGCCGCTGGGCGTGGGGTCGCGGGCGAAGTTGTCGGCGGAGCGGCAGGTGCTCCCACAGGAGCGGCCGATTCATTGGCCCCGGACAAGATTGACGGCTCGATCCTCGGATCAACCTTCGATGCCGGGGCCGGCGTGACGTTCGCCGTGGGCGGGGGCGCCACGGGGCGCGGAGTCACGGACGGAGTCGGCGGCGGAGCCGTCGTTGTGGCAATGGGCGTGGCTGGTTGATTGGCCTCGGACGGAATCGTCGGCGCGGTCCTGGGTTCGATCGTCGGTGCTGGTGCCGGCGTCAGGTTCGCGGTGGGCGGGGGTGCCACTGGACGAGCGGTCCCACGCGGATTCGTAGGCGGAACCGTGGGCCCCGCCGCGGGAGCGGCCGGTTGTTTGGCCTCGGCCAAGATCGTCGGCGCGGTTTTACGTTCAACCGTCGGCCCGGTCGCCGGCGTGACGTTCGCCTTGGGCGCGGGTGGCACAGGATGCGGAGTCGCAGGCGGAGTCGCCGGAGTCGTGGCTGCGGAAGCGGCCGCGGGCGGTTGATGGGCCGCGGCGGGGATCGCTGGCGCAGTCCTGGGGTCAACCGTCGAGGCCGGGGCCTGGGCCTGGCCCGGCGGAACGGTCGTCATGGGCGTGGGTGCCGCCACGCGAGTGATCCCAGGCGTGGTCGTCGGTGTGGCGACAGGCGTGGCTGGTTGATCGACCTCGAACCGAATCGTTGGCGTGATTCCGGTTTCGACCGCGGGTGCCGGGGCCGACACGACATTCGCCGTGGGCGTGGGTGTGGATGCCACTGGGCGAGGGATCGCGTGGAGGCTTGGCGGCGGAACCCCGAATGCGATCGCCATGGCGGGCTCCGCCGTTCCCTGGGGCGCTTCCTGGACCCAGCGAGTGGACCGGGGAGCCGCGGTTGCCTCGCCCCGCCCCACGGTCGCCATACCCGGCGACCGGGCGATGGGCGATCCGGTCGCGATGCTGGATGGGGCCGGCCTGGGCGCATCAGGCATGGGCACTCCCTGAACCGGCGGGGTCGGACGGGCGCCTGGACCGACCGCGCGGGTCTGGGTTTCCTGGATACCCGACGGCACCGAAGTCATAGGTCCCATGTGTCCCATGTGTCCCATGTGTCCCATGTGTCCCATAGGTCCCATGGGCTCAATGGGACACATGAGACTTATGGGACTTATGGGACCCATGACCAAAGGCTCCGAACTCTCGGGCACTGCTTCTTTGTGATGATCTTCGGCTGGGAAGGCGCGTTCGGTTCCGGAGGCACTCTCCACGGCGTGGGGCTGACTGGAGTCTCTGGGAATCCGGGTTGGGCGCTGGACGGGGTTGGGGATCGGTCGGGAGACCGGCGACTCGATCTCCGGAGTGGGCTCCGGCCGTTCGGCGACGGCGCCTTCCGGGGTCTTGGTGGTTTCCTCGGGGGTGTTCTCCCAGACCTCGAGCGACGGTTCGGGAGGGAATTCGTATCCCGGTGGGTCGGAAATCTGATCCTCGAAGACCTCTTCCCCGGACTCGGTTGAGAGCTCGAGCGGGGGACCCTCCTCGGGCGGAACCCAGGGCACGGGGACCGTCGTCATGGCCTGGTCGACGAGAGACTCGAAGACGCCCGCGCCGGTTCCCGGGAGGGGGAGGCTCCGACTGAGATCGGCGGTTGATCCGACCGTCACGGTGGCGGCGCCCGAGAAGAGGGTTCCGAGGCTGTCGGTTCCGGCGAAAAGAGAGGTGGTCATGGTTTGGCCTTGGAAGGGTCGGTCCGCGACTGGAGGAGGCGCAGGCGTTCCGAGAGGATGGCGACCCTTCGGGTATCGGGTTCACCGGACCGGGCGATGGCGGAGAGGACGGCGCCGATCTGATCCTCCTTCATGAACGAGAGGACCTTCACGGCGGTGACCTCGTCGAGCTGCTTGAGGATCGCGGAGGCCCCTTCGGGTTCCATGCTGGCATAGACGCGGGCGAGGCGTTTGAGATTGGCGACTTCGGACTCCTTGACCCGGGCGACGCCGAGGTCGAAGTCGCGCTGGAGCTGGTGGACCGCCTGGGTCGCGCTTCGGAGCTCGGCCTGTTCGGCCTGGAGCCGCGCGGCGAGAATGTCGAGCTGCTTGCCGCGCGAGGCGATGGCGGCCCGTTCCTGGCGGAGTTCGCGAACGAGCTGGTCGACCTCGGGATTGCTGAAGTCCCAGGACGGACCGTGGTTGACGAAGGGCGCCTGGACCGCCGGCGTGCCGTCCGGGGAGGCGACCTGAATCCTGGGGAGATTGGGGGACTTCCAGAACAGCAGGGTGGACCCGGCGTAGAGGGCCATGGCGACCACCAGGACGACCCACGGTGATTGAAGGATTCTGGCCATGGCTCGTCAGTCGGACCCGGCGAAAGCGCGGACGGGGCGGGCGCGGCGCAGGGCGAGTTCGTCGAGGAGTTTTCGTTCGGTGTTTTCCTGGTCACGCCGGTGGCGTTCCCGCTGGCGGGCGATGCATTCCTCGACGGCTTCGCGCTGATTTCTCGCGTGAAGCATCGCTTTGAGGGCGGGTGCGATGCCGTTCTCGGCGGAGGTGAGGGCGTGCCGCGCGGCGTCTCGACGACTCTCGAGCGTCCGGTAATAGGTCTGCCCGCTGAGCGCCTCGGCGGCCTGGAGGCCTCCGGACAGGCGCTGCTTCAGGGCGTCCCCGGCGAGCATCCGGTCCTGATCGGCGGTCGCCAGGGCGGTGACGGCTTTTTGCCGGGCCTGGAGCGCCTCGGAATACCGTTCCATGGCGAGCCGTTCCTGGCGCTGCCGGACGGTGAGCAAGGCTTGGAGTGTTGAGCGAAACCGTCTCACGATCTGATCTCCTGGGTTGGGGCGCGCCCCTGGGCTTTGGGCGTCGCCAGTGTTTGGGCCAGCTGGCTCCAGCTGTCGTCGATCTGGAATCCGGAATCGACCGGCTGCCGAAGGAAAGCCTTCAGCGGTTCATGAAGGTGGATGGCCTGATCGATCGCGGGATTGGAGCCCATCGGGTAGGCGCCGATGTTGATCAGGTCCTGGTTCTTGCGATGGATGGCCAGGAGCTCGCGGCCGTGCCCCGCCAGTTCCTGTTGCTGGGGGGAGGTCAGATCGCGGGCCAACCGGCTGACGCTCTCGAGGACGTCGATCGCGGGATAATGGTTCTGGGTCGCCAAGTCCCGGCTCAGGACGAGATGCCCGTCGAGGATCGAGCGGACGGCATCGCCGATGGGATCGTTCATGTCGTCCTGTTCGACGAGCACCGTGAACAGGCCCGTGATCGAACCGCGTTCCCCGGTTCCCGCGCGTTCGAGCAACTGGGGGAGCATGGAAAAGACCGAGGGCGTGTAGCCCCGGGTCGCGGGCGGTTCACCGACGGCGAGACCGATCTCGCGCTGGGCCATGGCGAACCGCGTCACGGAGTCCATCATCAGGAGGACATTCTTCCCCGTGTCGCGGAAGTGCTCCGCGATGGCCATCGCGACGGAGGCGCCCTTCAGTCGGGCGATGGCCGGCTCGTTGGAAGTGGCCACCACGACGACCGATTTGCGGCGACCCTCCTCGGTCAGGTCCTTTTCAAGAAACTCGCGAACCTCCCGTCCGCGCTCGCCGATCAGCGCGATGACATTGACGTCGGCTTCGGCCTGGCTGGCGATCATTCCGAGGAGCGTGGACTTTCCGACGCCGCTGCCGGCGAAGATGCCGAGGCGCTGTCCCCGCCCGCAGGGCACGAACGTGTCGACGGCCTTCACGCCGGTGCGGAAGCCCTCGCGAATCCGCTGGCGCTTGAGCGGATGGGGCGGCTGGTGATTGAGCGGGACGGTCGCGTCGGCGCCGAGGGGTCCGAGGTCGTCGAGAGGTCGTCCGAGCCCGTCGATCACCCTGCCTTTGAGGGCTTCGCCAACCGGCACGCGCAGGGTGGTTCCCGTGGCGATCACCTCGCTGCCTGGATGGATTCCGTGCGTTTCGCCGAGGGGCATCAGGAGGACGTGCTGATCCCGGAATCCAACCACTTCGGCGAGGGTCTCGCCCTCGTGCCGCGCGGATTCGATCCGGCACAATTCGCCGACGGACGCGAGCGGGCCCTCGGATTCGATGACGAGACCGATCAGTTGGACGACCCGGCCGTGATTGCGGATCACGTGGGTGTCCTGGACCCGGCGGCGGATATTCTCCATCCAGCGCGGGGGGGCTTCGTCCGTGGGCATGACGGGCGTGAGGGTCATTCCAGGAGGGATTTCTTGAGGAGTTCGAGGCGGGTTTCGCGCCTGCCGTCGATGACGCCGAACCGGGTTTGGACGAGGCACCCGCCGCGGCTCACCTCGGGCGCGTCATGAAACTGGACCTTCGCGCCGCTGGCGGTGGGAGCGAGGAGGGCGGATTCGGTGCTCTTGAGAAGCTCCAGATCCTCGGGATTCAAGCGCACATGGACCTCGGCGGCGCCCTCGACTTCGGAGAGGGCCTCGGCCACGGCGCCCTGGACCATCTCGACGGTGACGGGGGCCTCGGCGACCAGTTTGCGCGCGATATCCAAGGCGAGCGCGACCAGGTGCCGTTCGGAATCCCGGACGACCTGGGACACGGCGCGTTGGAGGGATTCGAGCACCCCGAGCGACACGGCGCCGACCTCGGCCCGTTGTCGCACCAACTGTTCGCCGAGCGTTTGCTCCGCCTCGGCGCGTCCCGCCTCGTACCCTTCCCTCCGGGCGGCCTCGAGATCGGCGCTCGGCGGGGTCGGGTGGGATTCGCCGGCGGACCGCGCGGGTCGAACTCCGCGCAGCGGGCGATCCAGGCTGATGCTGTTATGCCACGACTTCATCCGAAGATTTGTCCGATCCTCCGAGGTCCACTTCGCCTTCCGCCTCGAGCCGGCGGACGGCGTCGATGATCCGGCCCTGGGCGGCGTCGATGTCGCGCATCTTCAGGGGTCCGAGGAAACCGATCTCCTCGTTGACCGTCTCGGCGGCGCGTTTGGAGATGCTGGCGAGGAGGGCGGCCTTGACCTTGTCGCTGGCGGTCTTGAGCGAGACGGCGAGATCGCGCATGTCGACTTCGCGCAGGATCTTCTGGAGGGATGTCGTGTCGAGCTGCACGAGGTCGTCGAACGTGAACATCTTGTTGCGGATGGCGGCCCCGAGTTCGGGGTTCCGCTCCTCGAGGGCGGCGAGGAGCGCCTTGCTGACGTCCTTGCCCATCGAGTTCAGGACTTCGGCGGCGTTCTTCAATCCGCCGGTCTGGCTCAAGCCGCGGGAATGGCGGCCGGCGACCTTGTGATTCAGGAGTTCGACGACGCGTTCGACCACCTCGATGGGGGTGGGCGCCATGGTGGCGAGGCGTTCGACGACCCGATCCCGTTCCTCCTGGGTCAGGGACATCAGCATCTGCGACGTCTTTTCGGGGGACAGGTAACTGGCGACGAGCGCGATCGTCTGCGGCTGCTCGTGTTTCAGGAGATTGAAGATCTGTTTGGCGTCCATCTCCAGGATCTGCTGCATGGCGCCCGGGGTGGAGCGGGCGGGTGCGACGCGACCGAGGATGTTGGAGGCGCGGAACTGGCCGAACGACTTCTCAAGGGTCGAACGGGCGACGTCCATTCCGCCGAGGGTGCAGCTGCCGGCCTGGACGGCGACGCTGGAGAACTCCTTGAGGATGTCCTGGCGCATCTCCTGGGTGACGACCGTGATCCGGGCCATTTCGGCCGTGACGGCCTCGACCTCGGGCTCGTCGAGCTGCCTGAGGAGCTGGGCCGCGCTTTCGGCGCCGAGCACGATCATGAGCACGGCAAGGCGCTGGATCTTGGACATCGAAGCGACGTCCTGCGGGATTTCCGGTGTCTCGGGATCGGCCGGCATGGCGTGGGGCTACCTAGGATTGGGGGGTCTTGCCCTGGTTCATCCAGGAGCGCACCGCGTGGGTCATGCTGGCGGGATTCTCCCGGATGAGCTGGTTGAGGACCTCGACGGTCACGAGCGCGGGGGAATCGTCGCCTCGACCCGATCCGGAGCCCGCGCCGGCGCGCCCGCCGGCGCCGCCCGGGATGAGGGGGTGGCCGCCGAGGCCGCTTCGGCCGGACGTCCCCATCACTCCGCGGCCGAGCAATCCACCGTATTCGGCTTCGTCGGGCATCACGGGGAGTCCCAGCATCGCTTCCTCCGGCCGGCTCTTTTTGTAGGAGCGCCAGAAGAGGAACATCACGCCGAGGCCCAGGATCACGGGAAGCCCCTTCTGGACGACGTCGGCGTAGCGGTGCCAGGTCTGCTGTTCATCGAGGCGACGGGTGATGTCGATGAGCGGTTCCTCGTTGAAGGCGATCTCCTCCAGGGTGATCTGGTCGGGCCGGGTCGTGTCGCCCTCCTGGATGCCCAAGGCGCTCTGGACGATCCGTCGGAGCTTTTGCAGGTCCTCGGGCGTGCGCTGGACGACCTTGCGCGCCGATCCGGCGCCCTCGTACCTCTGGGCCACGAAGACGGCGGCCGAGAGCCGGTCGATGGCTCCGGCGCCCTGCATCAGATTGCTGACGGTCCGGTTGATCTCGTACTGGCTGGTGGTGGTCTTCTTCTTGGTCTTCGAATTGTTCATGCCCGCCGCGGAATTGGTGTCGGAATTGGCGTTGGCCTGCATTCCGGGGAGCCCGCCCGTGGCGGGGGTTCCTGATTCGACGTTTTCGTCGTCGACGGTCGACTGGCGGATGACCTGGCCATCCGGGTCGAACTTCTCCTCGAACCGGGTGACGGTGTCCCAGTTGATCTCCGCGGCGACCCGGACCACGGCCTGTCGCGCGCCGAGCACCTGTTCGAGCATGCCCTCGGTCTTGCGGGAGAGGTATTGCTCGAGGTTTTTCCGCGCGGACAACTGGTTGTTGGAAAGTCCGGCCACGCTGTCGTCCTGGTTGTCGGACAGGACGTTCCCGAGATTGTCGACCACGGAGACGTTGTTGACCTGAAGGCCCTCGACGGCGTTGGCGACGACGAGACGGATGGAGGCGACGCTCGAAGGCGGCAACTGTCCGCTGCCGCGGACCTTGACCAGGACCGAGGCGGTGGGTTTTTGCTGGCTCCCGGCGAGGAGCCGGTTTTCGGGCATCACGAGGCTGACCCGGGCCCCCTCGACCTGGTCCATTTGGGAGATCGTCCGGGCCAGTTCCCCCTGGAGCGCGCGGGTGAAGTTGGCGCGCTGCACGAAGTCGGAGAGGCCGAAATTGGGTTGATCGAGGAGTTCGAAGCCGATGCCTTCGCCCCGGGGGATGCCCTTGCCCGCGAGTTTGGCGCGGACCTCGTGGACCTTGTTCCTTGGGACGACGACGCTGCCGTCGCCACGCACCTCGTAGGTGACTTTGGATTCGGCGAGCGCGGACAGGACCTTCGAGGTCTCGGCCTCGTCGAGTCCGCCGTACAGAAGGACGTAGTCGGGGCGGCTGGACCAGAAGCCGATGGCGAGGATCGCGGCGAGCACGGCCACTCCGGTGACCACGACGCTGATCCGCTGGTTCAGACCGAGCTGATTCCAGATGCCGGCCAGTTGGCGGCCGAGTTGTGACAAGCCTGGGTTCATGGATTACGACTTGGGAAATCAGACCTGCATGCGCATCAGCTCCTGGTAGGCGTCGAGGAGCTTGTTCCGCACCTCGACCATCAGCTGAAACGAGACGCTCGCCTCCTCGGCCGCGATCATGACGCGGTGGAGGGGAATCTCCTCGCCGGCGAGCATCGCGCGGACCTTGCCTCCGGCCTCGAGCTGCTTGGCGTTGACGTCCTTGACCAGTTCGCCGAGGACGTTGTCGAACGAACGTCCCGACGAGGCCCGACCGACGCCGGGCAGGGCCATCTCGCGGTTGTTCGGGACGATCTCGATGGGGCTCGAGCTCTTCATGTTCTGGAGCTCGTTCAGCGGCGGGAGCATTCCCCCGGCGCGTAGCGAGGCTCCGAGCCCCATCGGGATGGAAGAGATCGGATCCATGGACTAACGGCGTCCGATACCCAGGGTCTGCATGGCGAGGCTCTTGGCGGTTTTGACCACCATCAGGTTGGCCTCGAAAGCGCGGGACGAAGTGATCATGTCGACCATCTCCGAGTGCATGTCGACGTTCGGCATGGCGACCATTCCGGTGCTGGGATTCGAGTCCGGATGGGCCGGGTTGAAGACCATTCTCGGCGCCTTCGGGTCCTGGTCGATCCGTGCGACGCGGACGCCGAGCGGCACGCCGCCGCTGATGTCGCCCTGGCCCGCGTCCTTGAGGAACGACTCGAAGACCACCTGCTGGCGGCGGTAAGGCATGCCATCCACGCCGCGGGTCACGTGGGCGTTCGCGATGTTCTGGCTGACCACGTCCATCCGCATCCGCTCGGCGGACATCGCCATCGCCGCGCTGTCGACTCCTGAAAGGGCATTGATCATGGGTTGGTTCTCCTTGTTCCTCAGGCGGCCCGACCGGTGATCGCGAGGCGGAGCTTCAGAAGCCGTCCGGTGATCAGGTGGGTCTCGACCGCGTGTTCGACGCCGTTCCGGTTCATGTGAACCAGCTCCTTTTCGAAATCGACGGTGTTGCCGTCGCGCCGGGCGGCGACCGCGGTTTCGTCGACCGAAATCCGCGGATTCATCCCCTTGAGCCGTCGAACGTTTCCGCTGCCGATCGATTCCTGGAGCTGTTTCTCGAACTCCCCGGACACGTCCAGGCGCTTGTAGTTCGGGGTCTCCAGGTTCGCCAGGTTGCCGGCGATCGCTTCGTGCCGCAGGACGGTCACGTCCAGCAGCTGCTTCGCGGCCAGATGGTTCGGATGGTTGAAGAGCGCATCGATCATCGCGTTGGAATTCTCCCTCTCCCAGACCGAGCAACCCATGTGCCACATCCGTGAAGAGCCGGAATTCCAAGGAATCTCGAAGAAGGCACCCTTTCCCTGGGGAGTTCGTGCCGCTTGATCGCGCCGGTGCTAGGCAAGAAACGCCGGAAGGTTCCACCCGGCAGGAATGACCCTGGAGGCTAGGCGGCGTCGGCGGTATCGCCGTCCTCGACCTCCTCGAACCGAGCGCCGCGGCCGTACTCGTGGAGCTTGTTGCGCAGGGTGCGGATGCTGATGCCCAGGAGCCGGGCGGCGTGGGTGCGGTTGCCTCCGGTACGATCCAGCGCCTTGAGGATCTGGACTTTTTCGAGTTCGGCGAGGGAGAGAAGCCCGTTCGACTCGACCGGGCCGGCCTGGGCCGAGGAGCCGTTGGCGGGAGCGGCGTTCGCGGGGGCCCGGGTCTCGACCGGGGCGGCGGCCGCGTCCGGAGCCCGAGGGGCCTGGGCCGAGGCGATCTCGGTCGCCGGAACCTCGGAATCCGCGGGTGTCCGGGGCACGAATCCCAGGTGCTCGATCTCCAGGAGTCCGCCGTCGCCGCAGAGGATCACGGCGCGTTCGATGACATTCTGGAGTTCGCGGACGTTGCCCGGCCAATCGTGGGCTTTCAGGGCGCCGAGGCACGACTCCGAGAACCCGCCGACGCGCACGCCGTGTTTACGGGTGAAGCGGTGCATGAACTGCTCGGCGAGCTCCGGGATGTCGCTCCGTCGTTCGCGCAGGGGCGGGACCTGGATGGGCACCACGTTGAGGCGGAAGAACAAGTCCTGCCGGAACTCCTTCCGTTGAACGCTCTGTTCGATGTTGCGGTTCGTGGTGGCGATCACGCGGACGTCGACCTTGATCGTTCGATTGCCGCCGACACGCTCCAGTTCACGCTCCTGAAGGACCCGCAGCAACTTGGCCTGGACCTGCGGGGAGACCTCGCTCACCTCGTCGAGAAGGATCGTTCCGCCATGCGCCAGCTCGAATCGGCCCTCGCGCTTCGTCACGGCGCCGGTGAACGCGCCTTTCTCGTGCCCGAAGAACTCGCTCTCGATCAGGTTCTCGGGGATGGCCGCGCAATTCACCTTGATGAAGGGCGCGTTGGCGCGGGGGCTTTTGGCGGTAGAGGGCGGGGGGGGGGGGGGGGGGGGGGGGGGGGGGGGGGGGGGGGGGGGGGGGGGGGGGGGGGGGGGGGGGGGGGGGGGGGGGGGGGGGGGGGGGGGGGGCCCCGGTCGCGCGCGCCCTCTGCCAGGCCCGGCCAGGCGGGAATCAGATGGTTGCGCGGCCATCCCCGAGAACGAGTTCTTCGGGGCACGGGCGCTCGTGACTTGCGAACCGATTCGGCGGCGCATGGCAGACGATCCTTCTCGACGAGATGTCCAGGTCCGGAGCCAAGTTGCTGCGGAGTCCCTTTTTGTCGGCGGCAATCAGGCGTCCAGGTCGACGTCCGCGTCACAAAGCGCAACCTGCATCGAACAGAGCGTTCAAGCTTGAGCTTCCCGGCGGGACTTCCGCCTCAACGTGGTGCCATCCGAGTCCCGCCTTGTGCCGGCGGTATGCCGCTTCCGCCCCGTAGGCACGGCGTGCGCGCAAAGCGCTAGCGAAGCCCGCGATTGGCCGGGCGGCGTCCGCGAGGCTCCGAGATGTCATCGAACGCGCCGTGATCTCGTTGCGCGATCGAGCACTGGAAACCGTGCGGGACACCCGCCCAGTTCGAATTTCGGCGACCGGGTCGCGGCCGCCCCGTCGGGGCTCCGAGACGCGACCCGGTCGAGACGCGGTCCCCGCCGAGCGCTCTCGGCCCGGCCGGCGACTCGGCGGGCCGGGGCTCGAGTCCGAGTCTGGCGCGTTCGAACGGCTGCGCCGCCGCCGCCGGAGCATCGGCATCCGCGCCCTGCGCAGCCTCCGGCTCGGATTCGGAGAGACGTGCCGCCGACGCCGCCCGAGTCGTGCCGGGTGTAGGCACCTTCCGGCGTTTCTTGCTGCTCCCGGCGCGCGGTGCGGGGAAAGGGTGCCTTCTTCGGCTCTTCGCGGTGGCGCGTTCTTCGGTCTGGGGAGAGGAGAATTCCAACGCGATGATCGATGCGCTCCCCGTCCGAACCATCTGGCCGCGAAGCGGTTGTGACCGTCCGCGACGCCGGCAACGATGCCCACGGGCCCGCGGACGGTCGGGGAGAACAGCTCCGAAATCGACAGTAGCGTCGACGGGCCCGCGTGCGCCGCCCCGGCACCGTCGATTTCGAGAACTGTGCGGAACAGCCCTACGAGATTACCCACCGGACGACTGCCTGAAGCTCCGCCGCCTTGTCGGATGCGGTGGGGAAGTGCGGCGATGGCGATATCCGCCGGGGCCGGATGCGGATGGACGTGTCAACAGAACATCGCGAACCACGTGACCCGCTGTCTTCCGCCGCCGGCGGGTGGTCTTCGAGTCGTTCCTCGGAACGAGACCCGGGGCGACCGCCATCCGGCCCGGCCTGACGTCTCGCTCGGCGCGTCCGCCGGCCGTCCGCCCGGATCGACCGGGGACGGGGCGCCGAGGATGGTCTTCGACCCATTATCCGAATCCAGCACCCGGGGCCAGGCGATCGTGCGCTCAGTGGTCGACATGGTACTTCGTCCCGCGCTCGGGGATTGGCTGATGGTGGTCAAAACCGCCAGAACACAAAATGCGGAGCCCTAGACGCTCGCTACGCGCCGGTCCGCCTGCTGGACGAGCTCCGGAGCATGAAATTCGAGCCCCATCCGGGTCGTTGAATTTGGCCAGCCTGCCGGCGTCGGTCGGGACGTTCGTTCGACGGATCCTCGACGAGCTGGTCAGAGGACGTCCGAACGCGGCGCTCGGCGAGGCCGGAGGCAAGGTCCGCGCGACTTCGGCAGGAGACCGCGTCGCGGCCGAGACTCGTTGTGATGTCGAGGTGCGGAACAAAGCTCCTCGACGCCTGCCAAGGAGAGCTTGTGCTCATGCAGATGCCGAGCTTCTCTCGGCCGCCTGACAGCATCTAACTCGGTCTGAACCAGCGGATCAGCGTCGTGTCACCGGAAGTGGCCGCCGTGACTTCTGTAGCGCCCCGATCTGCGCGCGGCGGCGGGCCGAGGCCTCGAAGGTCCTGTCCGCCGAATCGAGTCACCACGAGGTGCGTGGCAGTCACAGGGAGCAAGACTCGCGGGCAAGGCGTCCCCCGGGAGGAGACGCTCGTCCTCGATCAACCCGGTTTCGGCCTCTCCGGTGGCTTCACCCGCGCGCTCCAGGGTGGCGGACGATCTCCCAAATGGACAGTCGGGGCCGGGTCGCTCGTGATGCCCGGGCCAACCGGAAACCCACCGCCTCGATCTGTCGCGGCGGCCGGACAGTGCCGCTTCGGTAACTCGGCCGTCGTCTTTTCGTCGAGGGCGGTCAACGAGCGTCTCCGTGGTCGACAATCTCGGGAACGTCCCTGTCCGACGGCCGAACTCAACGAGCCAGTTGTCCGCGCGGAAAACCTGCGAGCAATGCCTCTCCGCGAGACCGGGGAGCATGCTGGAATGGCGGCGCGACGGGCCGTGGTCCGGGTCACCGCGGGGGTCAACCTAAGTTTTCGCCCGGGTAACGCCCGCCAGTCGAATCCTGCCGCAGGCGGGCCCCGGTGCGACAGCTTCAGCACCAATGCGCGGCGGGGACATGAACAGATTCGAGACCAGAGAGACCGCCGCACCAGCTGTGCAGCCGGACCGTCAACAATCAGATGCAGAACGCCAGAGCCATCGACCGACTTCTCGGCCGCCTCTCGTGGCCCAGAGATACGGGCGGATCGGCGCGCAAGGTCGTCCAGCACGCCGGACGACCGGGAATCGCCTTGGGCATCAGGAGGAAACTACAGATCACCCTGGAAAGTCATATTCAACGAGAACCCTTCATCGACATCGCCTCGATGGTTTCAACGAGACCCACTGGCACCACAGCCGACGTCGTCCAGAGCTTCCCGTGATCTGGGCCTCGGCGTGATGTTCTCTTCTGAAACGCTCCCAAAAGAGCCGGAAGCGTGCTGGGACTCCCCGTGATGCCACGACGAAACCGAATGCGGTGGATTGCTCGGCCGCGGAGTGAGCGTCCGGCCGAGGCGACGGCGGCCACCCCTCATCCCGGGCGGCGCCGGCAGGCAGGTCGGGTCGGAGCGACGATTCCCCGCGCTCGACCGTCGGGTCTCAGTACCAGCATGACCGCGATGCTCCTGGATGAAGACGGTGGGACTGATGTAGCCCACGCCATGCATTGGGTACAGAGCGCAGGTTGTCACTTCGATATCAAGATCCAGCGCCTGCCATTAGCATGATCGTGCTCGGCGGCCGGGGCCCCGGCTCTCGGAGCGAATTGCATGTCACCCAACGCCAGGACCGGGATTCTCCAGCGTCGTCCGGAGCCGGCAGCCCTGCCCGCCGGCCCGGAGCCGGGCCGTCGCCGTTGACGGTTCCCTCCCATCCTCGTCCGCGTGCACCGCTCCACCCCGGGCGCCATGCAGCAGTGTCCTGGAGATGGACGCCAAGCAGGTAGCCGGTCTCTGAAACGCGAGCCGCGGACGATCGCGCTCGCGGACCTGTCCCCGAAAGACGTGCGGGATGCTGATGTCCACGGGAGGAGCGGGATCCTAGTCGGACGCCTCGCCACCATGGCATACCCCCCGTGGTCGAACTCGGGCTCACGGATCCACAGGTCGCCGGCCGCCATTCCGCGACTTGAGCGGATTTCGGCAGTTGGCGCCGCGAAATTTTGAACTCGATGGGGTTCGAGCAAGGCGCTCTCGCCGCCCTCGGACTGGCTTCGGGGCCGCCATCCCGCAACAAGATGTTCACGTGCGGCGAGCGCGTGCGGCTCGCGCGGCGTCCCTCCGAGTCCCTGCGCGAAATCGACGCGTAAGCGCGATCTCGCCGTCCCTTCCGTCACCGCCAGCGACAAGGTCGGGACCGCCCTCTCGCCAGCGTCTCCAAACTTGCGCGCCGCCGAGACGGTCGAGCTTGAGAATCGGTCCTCGGACCCCTGAAAGATGCGGAGCATCGGCCGCCGCCCGGGGCCGGATCGTCGGCGCGTCCGCCGGCCGCCGGGGCCCGGGGCGAGTGGGGGATCGGACGAGTGGCCGGTGGGTCGCCCGCTGCGTGCGACCCGCGCGGACGGTGCCAAGGCGTCCGTCTCGCGCCAGCGGCGCGAAGGTCCGGACTCGCCAGGCGCGCCCGAGAGTGAGCCGCGGCATTCGTCAAACCCGGTCATCTGACGGGCGCTAATAAGAATCCCTCTAGATGACCCTCGCGGACGAAGCCCATGAATAGTGCCAAGTCGGGACACCCCGTGATCCTCGCAGCCGGGGTCGTCAACTGATCGGTCTCGTCATCGAAATCAGGAGCCCTTCCTCCGTCAGCAGGTAGTGCCGGATCGAATCCGCGCGGCACGGAGCGAGACCGAAATGGTGGATTCCGGGATCAGCCTCACCTCGGCGGGGCGCACGGAGACGTCCAGGCAACGAGGTGATCGCCACCGCTCTACTGGCGGAAAGCCCTCAGAGGCGGGGTGATCGACGGGCTCCGAACCGACGACCTCCCGGCCCGTATTGCCGTCCGATACATCACTCAGCGCCAGCGGATTCGCGGGGCTTCCGCCGGCGTGGGCCGTCGTGCGACCGCCCTGCGGAGCGGGGACTCGGCATCTTCGGCAGCAGCCGTCGGGAAGGGCGCTCCTCCGGAGATGATCGCCAGCGGGAAAAAACCCGACGTCAATGTCGTCGCGCTGATCAAACGAGCGCGGTAGCGGGAGTTCGCGAGTTTTTTCTTGAAAGAGTTACTGACCGAGAGGGGGCAAAATCGATAGGTCGTGGCCACTGCCCGACTGAAGGGCGCCTCATCGCATTGGCCGTCGCGGAGCACTTCCGCGACACGGGGAAGAATGTCCTCGATGATGGACTCCGTGTCGCCGCGGCCAGCTGCAGCGTCTCGCCGTCGGTGAGAACCCGCCGCGACCCGAACGCCCTCGGTCTTTTCCATGCTCCCAACTCGAACGCGCGAAATTGCCGGTTGATCGCGGAGCCTGTTCACGGTGCTCGTCGAACGGGACGACATGGACGATCGGCGTGCCGTCAGCGCGTCTCGACGGGCATCTAAGTCGGGCCGGAAGCTGGCGACCCGAACCGTTATCCCGCGATCGACGTCTCGGAGCGTCGGCCAGCGGCCCGCGATCTGACCTCCCCGACGGGAACTGGCGGGGCGCGGCCGCAGCTCGCTGTGCAAGCCAGGACCTGATCAACATCGGCACCCGATGAGCAATCCGCGATCGATCAGACCATCCGCGCTCATGAACCGCTGAAGGCACCATCGACGCCGGTCGACCGGATTCCAGATCGACGACGATGGAGCCGGTGAAGAACACTGGCGACGCCCAAACCGGGGCGCGCCTGACCCGGGAGATCAGTAAACCGACACTCCAGCCTTGCTCGCAGATCCGGCAGCGCCGGAAGCGGCTCGCCGTGGAGCGGCTGATCCCGAGGCGCTCAATTGCCGGTAAGCCGTCGCTACCTGGCGTCCAGGACCGAGACGGGGACACCCACCGGCAAGCCGTCCGGCTCAAACCGCCGAGGCATGGCGGGCGAGATATTGCCGGACGCTCGGAAGTCGGCCGAGACGCCGCGCGGCCCCCTCCGCCGAAAACGGCATCGCGCCGCCGCTTCAAGCGATAGCTCGCGCCAATCGAGCGCGAAGCCGTCGCGAAGATGCATCGCCGCAGCGGGAACCACCGGCGTGACCGACACCGGACGCTTTCCTCGACCGGGGCTCGCCCTGCGCTCCGCCGGGTCCCTGGCCAGAGCCCTTCAGTCACCGTGGGTCGTCACGGTGGTCGCCATGGCCTGCGCCGGGTCCACCCTACTTGACTAGGAAGTCCCCAATCTCCCGGGATTCCCGGACCCGCCGGCGGTCCAGGCCGCTTCGTCGGCCACGGTCCGTCCTGGGACTTCAGCAATCCGGATCGTTGGCTTCGTTCGCGGGCTCCGCCGGGATGCCATCACCTCGCGCGGCGAAGCAGCTCGACGTGCACCGCGCGGCTCCGAGCCGAGCTCCCAGCGCTCCACCAGCCGCGACTGGAGCCTCGGCGTCGCCCAGGTCAGAGTCAGAAGTCGCCAATCTCAAACGCCTCGCCCGCGTCTATGCCGGCTGGGAGACGAGAGACTCCGCGTCCTCAAGCAGCTCGGCGAAGATGGTCCTCGTTCATGAGGAGGATCGGAGCGCCGTCCTACTCCGCCGTCGCCCGGTCGCCATCCTCCGGGGCCGCGCCTCCTCCAGTCGCGGACGGTTCCGACAGCCTCAGACTCTTCTCGGGCGCCGCCACCGTGACGGTGGCTCGCCATTCGAACCTCCCCGAGTCTCTCGTCGACCGAACCACGACGACGGTCCCCAATGGCCGGGGTCCCCCGCTCAGCTCTCAACCAACTGCGAGGATCGAATTTCCGACCCGCCAGGACTACGAATTCCCTCCCGGGCTCGTCTCGAGGTCTGGGAGAACACCCCGAAGCCAAGACGGGGCGCCGTCATACCGGAGCCTCCGAGCATCCTGCTGACCGGTCTCTCCGGAACTCTTGGCTGGACTGTTGTCGGGGAAATCAGGTTGGCCTAAGTAACCTGATCTCGGTCGAGGAATTCGGTCACCTGGCCTGCAACGACGAGCCGCTGCTGAAGATTGCCGAAGTCTATGAAGCATACGGGATAGGCGCAAACCGCTTCTGGACTTCAACATTGAGCTTATGAGCATCGTTCAACCCCAAGTCGCAAGACTGCCTGAATCAAACACAATGTCCGTCGGGGTCGGTGAAAAT
>CALNYA010000045.1:0-88516 GCA_942490575.1 uncultured Verrucomicrobiota bacterium | reverse complement strand
CGATTCAGGACGGTGGGCTGCGCGTGAACCTTCGTCGCCAGCCAAAGTTCGGACGTCGACTCCTTGCCGGGCGACTCCTCCTGGAGGCGGCGGATGCCGCCAGGCACCGAACGGTCACCTCCGCGCTCCCCGGACTCCACCGCCACGCCGGCGCCCAGGCGGGCGGCGAGATCGTCTCGGAACGCGGGAATCGCCGCCAGGCGACCGGTGACTCGAAGCCGACCGCCGGGGAGCGGGCCGGGGATGGCGCCGGCCAGTTCCTGAAGCGCCGCGTCCCAACCGGATCTCCAGGCGTCATTCTCGGGCGGCGGCGATTCGGCAATCAGGCTGTCAATCCATGCGCCCGACACATCCGGGGTCACGCCAGACGACGTCGCCCACTCCCGGACCAATGTCCGCTCACCCCACGGCAGGACGCGCAGGCGGACCGGACCGAGGCGGTCCATCTCCAGCCATTCGGAATGTTCCGCGCCCACGTCGAGCCACGCTTCGCGGTCGCCCTCCACCCGCCGGGCGCGAACCCACCGCGCGCGGGCCAACGCGCCGAGGGTGAACTTCGGGGACAGGCCACACTCTTCGAGCAGGGAAGAAGCCTCCGCGACCGAAGTCCGGCGCGCCGCGACCAGCACGTCCTGGAGCGCGCCGCTTTCGCCCAACTTGATCCAACCCCAGGCCAGTTCGTCGGGGCCCAACGGGAATTCACTTTCGATTTGCAACGAGATCGCGCGGCGGGTGCCGTCCGCGTCGGATCGCGGCACCTTCCACCGTCTCAAGGTCATGCCGCCGGCCGGCAACAGGCACCGGGCCTCCCAGCGGGGCTGCCAGGGCTTCCGATCCAGAAAGGCCGCCAACCCGGTCTGGATCGAGCCGCGATCGCCTTCCGACAGGCCGCCCTGGACGCCCCGCTCAAGCGGCCAGGAGCGCGCGCGGCCGGCGTGCAGGACGGTCATGGACCGCGGCGTCAGTTCCACCCAGACGACCGGCGAATCGAGCCACGGAAAAGCGCTCATAAATCGTTCTCCCGGTAGGAAAGCATTTCGACGTCGCTCAATCCCACCCGCACCACGGCCTGGACCCGCTGTCGCACGCCGGAGGACCGAATCCGTCCCTCGGCGAGGATCCGGAAAGTCTCGGACCGCGCGGTCACGCGGGAGTCGATCTGTTTGAAGATCTCGGTGGTCATCCCGGAAACGTTCAGGAGCGCCGCCGTGCTCGCGAAAAAGCCGGCCGAACTTCGGTGGGAAATGATGGCCTGCGCCAGTTCACGGCTCAGGCCGGGGAGGCACGCCAACACTTCCAGCCCAGCGGTGTTCACGTTCACCACCCCGGGTTGGAGGGTCTCCGAATCCGTCGTCAGACTGTCCGCGACGTCCATCAGGAGCTGCTGGTCGATCACAGGCGGACCGCTTCCACCACCACGCCCCCGCCCGGGTCCGCCTCCTTGGGTCACGATCTCCCCCGGCGGCCCCTGGCCCGGTCCCTGCTGACCGGGAAACACCTGGGGCCCCGCCGCCCCCCCCTGACCCGGCGAGGCCGGCCGCCGGACTTCCAGGAGGTCCGCCAGACTCTCCAGCCGGTTCTGGCCGCGATGGGCCAGGATCGCTTTCGCGATCTCCGAAGTGATGCCCTGGATCCCCGTCAGCGCCGCTTCGTCCGCGGTCTGGACATTGATCCGTTCCTGGCCGCTGGCGCTCAGGTTCCTCACCCCCGAATGGACCGTCAGCAACGCCGCCCACGGCGTTGGCCCGGCGCCGGCATTCGACGGAGCGACCTCTTCGTCGTCGTCCATCTCGGGCAGGCCTGTGTCGTTCGGGTTCGCCCCGAGAAGCAGATCCCGAGGCATGCCGCGCACCTGGAGCAACTCCCGCACGCTGAGGAAGGGGCCGTTCCTCGGCTGATACGGCGGCTGCATCGCCAGGTAGTATTCCGCCTCGGCGCCGCTCGGGGTCACCTGGTTGTCGCCGTCCCGCCAGTCGGCGATCGCCGCCGGAATATCCGGCGTCATGCCCTCGAGCCGGCCCAGGTCATCGGGTTCGGCGGTGTTGAGGTTCAGCCGGCTCTCCTCGTCGCTCACGCCGAACACCACCCCGCCCCCTTCGTCCGGCCCGCCCGGCCGAATCACCCGGTAGGTCCCTCGTCCGAACGATACGTCGCGGAAATGTTCCGGCGCCTGGAACAGCGAACCGTTGTGATTTTGACCCGACCGGCTCCGCTCCCGCGCGTCCTGGTAAAGCAACGCCTTCGCCCGCTCGATCCCCGCCACGGCCAGGTACCTCGCCTGGATGCGGTCCACGTGGTTCCGCGCAAGTTGCAGATCGGTCCGGCCCGAATGAAGCAGCCCGATGACGAGGACCGAAAGCAGCACCAGGCACCACAACAATCCCACGAGCACGGCGCCTCGATCCGCGCCTGGGGCGCATGGGACGCCGCGGACACCAGCGGTTTCGGCCGCCGGCCGCGGGTTGGGTTGTGGATGGGCGAGGTGCATGACGCGGTTCGGCTAGCGCCTTCCCCCCGGAGCCGATCCGGCCCCTGATGGCGCGCCGCCAGCGTTCGGCGCCGCGCCGGAGGCGCCGGAAGTCGTCGTCGCCGATCCACCACCCAAGGCGTTCCCGGCCCCCGTGGCGTTCAGGCGAACGACGGTCTGAAAAACCAGAGGCGCTTCCGGGTTGCCGCGACCGCCACCAACGCCGCCGGATTCACCCGGATTGCCGATCGAAGCGCCATCGGCGCCGATTCCGGGTTTCGGGGGTTCCCCAGCCGACAACGCCAGGGTGATCCGCACCGCTTCCGGCATTCCCGAAAGATTGGACTGCAATGTCATCGAGGCATCCTGTTTCCCGGCGCCGTCCGGGTCGCCCCACGTGTCGAACCAGTCGAACCCGTCGTAGTACTCGAGCTTCAGTTGCCGAACGCCGCGCGCGATCTCCTCCCGGCTTCCGCCCGAGAAAGGGTCCGGACCTATCCGCGGGTTGCGCCGGCGCCAAAGGATCCACTCGCCGGTCTTCAGGTCCTGGTCGAGGTAATAGCTGGTCTGGCAGAAGTCGCCTTCCGCCGGCCTCGACGGCGAATAGTTCAAGGTCCCGAAATCGATGTTGTCCGCCTCGACGTCGCCGGCGGCGCGGTCGATGCCGACGAAATCGGCCTCCTTCGACAGCGGACAAGCGGCGCGCAGGTCGGCCGTCATGAGGCCCAGGGTCACCCGCGCGGTTTGCAGGGCGTCCCACCGCGGTTCCAACAATCGCCGAGCGACCAGTCCGGAGTTCAGACAGGCGTAGGCGCTCGCCAGAATCAACGCCATGAGGGCGGCTCCGATCGTCAATTCGATCAGGGTGAACCCCGCTTCGCTGCGCCGACGCGTTGGTCGTGACAGGCGCATCAGCGTTCCCTCCCCCGTTCCCGGCGGCGGATCTCCGCCTCCGACCCCCGCCCGGTCCCCGAGGCGGGCGAACTCAGCGGCGCCTCGAACACCAGGGTTTTCAGTTCACAGATCGTCTTGCCCGTGCGCCCATCCTCCACCCGCACTTCGACGTCGTGCAGCCCTTCGAGATCGGTCGCCGACACCGTCCGCGTCCATCGATGCGGCTTGAGGAACTCGCCGCATTCGCCCTCGGTCGACCCCTCCGAGAGGTAGCCCTCGGCCCGCAGCACTTCGATCAATCCCTCCGCTTCCATCACGGCGGCCGCGAGCAACTGCGATTCCCGCGACGACCGAAGCGCGGTCACGATGCCCTCCGTCAGCCCCGCGATCCCCACGCCCAGAATCAGGATCGCGCACATCACCTCGATCAGGGAGAAACCGGAGTTGAACGCGCGTGTCGCCATGGTCGGTGCGCCTCGCTAGCGCCGCGGCAGATTCAGAATTCGCACTCGGGCCGTCACGGGGTTGACCCGCAGGATCAGTCCGAAACCGTCGGGATCCCGCAAGACGATCTCCCTCCGATCCGCGGTTCCGTCCGGATAAAAGCTCAGCGCCTGGCCCGGCGCCCCGTCCTCCGCTTCCCCGGGATCGGTGCCACCCCCCGCCATCTCGCCGTCCGACTCCCGGTCCATGCCTCCGCCGGCCGGTTCCTCGGGCGAGCCTTCCCCGGGATCCGCCTCCGACCTGACGCCCGCCGGGCGCACCTGGACGGAGAGGGTGCCACCGAGTTGGCCGTCGCACCCCGCCACGTCCCGCACCGGAACGAAGGACTGTTCCCGGTCGGGACCGCGAACCCGCCGTTCCACCTGGAACCGGCGCGTCACCGGGTCCACAAGAACCCGGTGGACTTTCCCGAAGCTGACCGCCCGGCTCGAAGCCATCGCGCAGACGTTGGCGAGTTCGCGACCTCCCGCCCTCAGCAGAGCGTCGCCGTGCGAACCTCGCATCTCGGGGACGATCATCGCCGCGAGGATGCCCATCAGGACGATCACGACGATCAACTCGATCAGCGTGAACCCCGCCGCAACTCGTCCCCTGGGTCGGTCCGCTCCCATCGTTCGTCTCCTACCAGTTGCCGATGTCCGCGTTCTGTCCCTCGCCTCCATCGGCGCCGTCGGCGCCGCGGGACCAGATGTCGAAACTGCTCGGGTGATGCACCCCGGGCGCCCGGTACTGGTAAGGGTTGCCCCAGGGATCGTCGCGAACCTTCTTCAAGTAGGGGCCCCGCCATTTCGAATCGTCGCCCGTCGGCGGTTCCACCAGAAGCCGGAGCGCCTCATCCGCGTTGGGAAAGCGGTCCAGGTTCATCGCGAGCCGTTCCATCGCGCCTTCGATTTCGGCGACCTGTGATTTGGCGGCGCTGACCTTGGCGTCGTGGGTCACCCCGATGAACTGGGGAACGATCGTCGCGGCGAGGATGCCGAGGATCACCACCACCACCATGATTTCAATGAGGGTGAAGCCCGCGCGGCGGCGCGGTGTTCGGAGTGTCTTCATGTCGTCGTTGGGTTCGGAATCCGAATCAGTGAATGGCGCGGCTCATCTTGAAGATTGGCAGGAGGAGCGCGATCACCATGAAGCCGACGAGCGCGCCCACGACCAGGATCAGCGCGGGCGCGAGCAGCGACACGATGGTCTTGGTCTTGGCCCGCATGTGGCGCTCCTCGATTTCGGCGATCTTGAGGAGCATCTCGTCCAGGCGCCCGGTTTCCTCGCCCACCTCGATCATCTGGATGACGCCCTTCGGGAAGACGCCCAGTTTTCGAAGGGGCGCCGCCAGGGAGTCGCCGCCCCGGGTCTCCTCCGACACCCGCGCCACCTGCTTCGCGAGCACCCGGTTCCCGATGGTGTCCTCCACGATCCTCAGCGCCGGCAGCAGCGAGACGCCGCTCTTCGCCAGGGTCCCCAAGGTGCGCGCGAACCGGCCGAGGGCCGCGGACCGGAACACCGCGCCGATCAGAGGCAGTTTCAAACGAAGTCCGTCCCACGCCTCCGCGCCCCCCTCGGTGCGCAGGTATTTGCGGGCGCCCACGACGGCGCCGCCGATTCCCAGCAGGATCCACGGCCAGTCGCGACTCAACACCTTGCTCACCTTCAGAAGGATCAGGGTGGGAAGCGGCAGGACATCCAACATCTCCTGCAACATCCCGAACAGACGGGGCAACACCACCGTCAGCAGGACCGCCACCGTGAACACACCGAAACCCAGCACGAAGGCCGGATACGCCACCGCGCCGACCACTTCGCCGCGCACTTCGTCCTCGTGCTCCAGCAGATCCGCCAGGTCCCCCATCACCCGCGGCAGCGCGCCAGCCTCCTCGCCGACCCGCACCATGCTCACGTACAGTCGACTGAAAATCCGGGGGTACTCCTCCATCGCGGTCGATAGCGAGATCCCCTTCCGGACGGACTCGGAAAGGCCCAGGACCATGGCCCTCAACCCCGGATTCTCCTCCTCCTCGCCCAGACCGTCCAACGCCTGGGGAATCGGAATGGCGGCGCCGAGCAGGGCGCTCAATTCCCGGGTGAACGCGGTGATCTCTTTCCGTTTCACTCGGATCTTGGCGGGTGCCGGATCTCCCGCGCCGGACCCGGCGGTCGCCGGTCGGGGATCCCGGAGCTTCTTGCGAAGATCGGTTCGCGGGCCCGCGACGCCGCCAGCACCAACGCCTGGGGCGGCGCCCATGCGGGCGGTGGTATCGGCCGCCTTCGACCGCGAGCTCCCCTTGAGGCCGGCCATGAAAGCGGTCGCACCGGAATTCGCGGAAGCCTTCGGGACTGGGACCACCTCGCGGCGGGGGCGCGGTCCCGGCTCAGCGCGGCTTACAGCGGGACGCTCGCGCGCACCCGTCGTCTCGCAGGACTCGAGTTCCGAAGGATACAGTCCGCGTCGGCTCAAATTTTGGAGCGCGGACCGTCGATCGGACGCCTCGATGACGCCCTCGACGGCCATGCCGTCGCCCTGAACGGCCCGATAGCGGAACGCGCTCATCCCTTCATCATTCGAGTTGGTCGCCGGAGGACACCCGGACGATCTCTTCGAGGGTTGTCAGGCCGGCGGCCGCCTTCCGCAGGGCGTCCTGGTGCATCGTCGTCATCGAACGTTGCGCCGCGTCCTTCAACTGCGTGTTCGACTGCTTGTGCAGGATCAATTCGCGGAGCTCCGATCCGATGGGAAGAAGTTCGAAGATTCCGATCCGACCCCGGTACCCGTTCTCGCGGCATTCCTCGCAGCCCCGCCCCGCGAAAAACGCCCCCTGGATCGGGCGCCCGCTCAAGGCTTCCAGGCGTTCGCACACGGCCGGGCTCGGCTGGATTTCGGCGCGGCAATCGGGACAGATCCGACGGACCAACCGTTGGGCGAGCACGCCTTCCAGCGCCGACGAGATCAGGAAGGCCTCGACCCCCATGTCGAGCAACCGGGTGACGGCGCCGGTCGCGTCGTTGGTGTGGAGCGTGCTGAAAACCTGGTGCCCGGTCAGCGCGGCCCGGATCGCGATCTCCGCCGTCTCCGAGTCGCGGATTTCCCCGACCATGACGATGTCGGGATCCTGGCGGAGGATCGCCCGAAGGCCGGTCGCGAAGGTGAACTGCCGGCTTGGACGCACCGGGATCTGGGCGACCCCCGCCAGTTCGTACTCGATGGGGTCCTCGATGGTGATGATCTTCTTCTCGGGCGTGTAGATGCCTTGAAGGATGGAATACAGAGTGGTGGTCTTGCCGCTGCCGGTGGGTCCGGTCGCCAGGAAAAGGCCGTGGGGCTTTTCCACCAACCGTCGGAGAAGCGCGGCCCGTTCGGCGCCCAGGCCGAGTTCCTCGGGCGTCTGGACCTTGGTGTTCTTCTCCAGCAACCGCATCACCAGGCTTTCGCCGTACTTGGTCGGCATCGTTCCGACCCGGATGTCCACCCGCGCCCCGCGGTGATGGATCTGGATGTGCCCGTCCTGCGGCATGAACCGTTCGGCGATGTTCATGTCCGCCATGATCTTCACCCGCGACACAAGGGCCGCATGGAGATTCCGCGGCGGCGGTGGCTTGACCTGGAGAAGGCCGTCGATGCGGTACCGCAATTCCACCGCGGACTCGAAGGGAACCAGATGAATGTCGCTGGCCCGCTCCCTCAGCGCGGTCGAAATGATGACGTTCACGAGGTTGATGACCGTGGGCTCATTGGCCATCACCTCGATGTCGTGCAGGTTCCCCGCCTCGCCCACCGCGCCCTCGCCGGCGTGGAGGTTCTCGATCATCTGCTCGACGGTCACCCGGTAGCACTCGCCGATCCGCTCCTGGATCGCGGCCTCCGGAGCGACGACCTCCAACACTTCCAGTCCGGTCAGCAACCGGATGTTCTCCACCAGGGACTCGTCGCCCGATTCCACCGTGGCCAGATGCAGCACCCCGTGCTCGATCCGCAGGGGAAGGATCCGATGTTCACGGACGAATTCCGCGCCCAGGGTCCGCAGGGCCTC
The DNA here is from genome assembly GCA_942490575.1 of uncultured Verrucomicrobiota bacterium. Lineage (GTDB taxonomy): Bacteria > Verrucomicrobiota > Verrucomicrobiia > Limisphaerales > CAIMTB01 > CAIMTB01. The sequence continues at coordinate 80,626 of CALNYA010000045.1, read as the reverse complement.
GGGTGTCGCCGGCAGGATGGCGGCCCGCTGGGCCCTGCCGGATAATTCCGAAGGCGGGACCGCGGTTTCCGAGGTCACCGGAATCTCCAGAATGACCGGATGGTCGGCCGAATCAGGGCGTGGCGGGGGCTGACTCACGGCGGGGCTACGTTCGAATAGACTCGGGCGATTCGGTTTTGTTCAATTCATTGGACCGCGCACCCGGACATTCGTCCCACCTGCGCGCACTAAGAAACGAATGGGATCACAAACGCAGTCTGCTAATCGGCACGGCGGCATGCAATCCATGTTTTCCCATCGCCCGCGATCCCGCGGGCTTCGACGGCCGTCAACGGCGGGAGCAGGCGGGCCACCTAGGGTTCTTAACACCTTGCCCGACCCCCGGTTGTCACGGAGTTGTAACAACTCACGACCGAAAGTTCCTACTCGGATTCCCGGGTCGGACCGTGAAGGCTCCCGACAGCCCCACCCGAGTCGCCCGACACCATGAAAACGCCGAAATCCCCCGGTGGACCCAGGGGTTCAGGAACTTCCGCCCCCATCCGCATCTATGTCCTTTGGCATCCCTGTTTCGAGCGGGGCGAAACCATCGCCAACGAGATCTACCGCTGGTTCCGGCTCGAGAACATGGAGGGCATCCCGGTGTTCTTCCGGAGCGCCCCCGCCGCGAACGCCGAAATGCCCCCGGAAATCGGCGACGACTGCCAACTGAACTACCTTCTCCCCCTCGTTGAGGCGCACATGGTTGCCGATCCGTCGTGGCGTCAGTACGTGCTGCGCCTGGCCGAACGCTCCGACATCCGCCCCTTCCCGGTCGCGCTGGATCCGCTCGCCTTCCAAATGCCCGCGAAACTTCGCGGGTTGAACTTCATCCGCCACCATGTCCCCACTCCCACACCCCAATCCATCCAGGTCCTGCTCGGCCATCTGACGGAGATCCTGTGCCGGGATCTCCTCGGCCTCGAAACCCCAAGCCATCCAACCCTCGCCGCCAAGGGATCGGCCGCCCCCACCAAGGTCAAACTGTTCCTCAGCCACGCGAAGGCCGACGGAACGGAGGTCCCCGTCCGCCTCAAGGAGTACATCCAGACCCACACCCAGTGCGAAACGTTCTTCGACGAGACGGACATCGCCTCGGGTCACGACTACGCCGCGATCCTTGAGGACGCCATCCGCCACGAATCCGCCGGGATGATCACGATCCAGGGGGATCACTACGCCGAACGCCCGTGGTGCCGCCGGGAGATCCGCAGGTTCCAGCGTCCCTGGCCCGAACCGGTGCATGGTCCGGTCGCCAACGCCGCCAAAGCCTTCTTCATCCCGCCCCTGGTCGTCGTTCAAAACATGAGCGGCAAACGCATCTCGCGCACCATCCCCGAACTCGGTCAGGCGCCGTGCCTGCAATGGACCGACGGCGGCGAACGCGCCATCGTCACCACCCTGCTGCGCGAGGTGTTGCTTGGACTGTTCTATCGCCGACTCGCCCGCGAGGCCTGCGGAAGATACCCCGTCGACGCCCTCGTCGTGAACCGAGCCCCCGACCCGGTCATGATGCAGCAACTCGTCAACTACCCTTCGGTCGGCCGGTCGCCCATCCAGGTCCTCTATCCCGGCTACGGACTCAGCCAACTGGAAAAGGACGGGTTGAAGGATTCGTTTCCAGGAATTCAATTCCGCTGCCTGTCGGAGAGCGACGTCGAAGCCGACTCCCTCCCCCTCCTCGCCGGAAAGGTCCTCCGCCTGGGTGTGGGCAACGCCACGGATATCCTCTCGGGCGGACTGAGCGACGATCACAACCGGGAGTTGCTGATCCGCGTCCTCCGCCCCCTGTGCCGCGAACGGGTCTCCATCCTGTACGGAGGAGCCCTGCCCCGGCCCGAATACGCTCCCAGGGTCAATTTCACGGAAGCCTGCCTGCACCTTCTCCTCTCCGAACGCTCCTCTTCCGACACCAAGGGGGACCAAACCGCGCGGCTCTACAGCACTCCCGCGTGGCCGGCTAGCGAGTCGGTCACCGAACGGACCATCGCCGAATGGACCGATGTCTGCTCCTTCCACCGTGTGCTGCCGCGCGCCATCGGCCTGCCCGTGCCCCCGCCCATCCCGCCCGACCCGGTCCTGGATCCAGCGGACTACCCGACCGGCGCGGAGCGTCGACGCTTCCTCGCCCGGCACGCGAAACGGCGCGACGCCATCGCCCTTTCCCACGGCGTCACCCAGGCGCGTTGCCTGACGTTCATGCGGGGTCGGTGCTGCGGCCCGATCGCGTTCCCCATCGCCGACCGCGTCAACGACGTCGACAAGGAGATCTCGATCCAGGCCTTCGCCCATCTGTTCCTCGGAGGACGGCTCGAAAAGGTGTCGGGAGTCGCTCCAGGCCTTTTCGAGGAGATCCTGTACGCCCTCGAGGCGCGCCAACCCGTGTTTCTCATGGGCGCCGGGTACGGCGCGACGGGAGCCGTGTGCCGTTGGCTGCTGGATCCTCCCGTCCGGCGTCCCCGCGAACTCACCCCGGGGCATTACCTCGCGGACCCCGCCGTCGCCCGTCTCCATCGGGAGTTGTCGAAGCGCCGTTCGAGTCGGAAAGGGAGCGCCGGGCCGATCACCCTGCCGGATGTTCTGGACCGCCTGTGGCGAATCGTGGGCGCCGCCCGCCGGTCCCGCGACCTGGGTCGACTCCTGAACAACGGCCTGTCCAACAACGAAAACCGGAGACTTCTCGAGTCCAACACGGGCTACGGCGAAATCTGCCGGCTGGTGTGGAAGGGGCTGGTCCGAGTGTGCCGACCCGAATGACGGGGGTTGGGAAGGCGCGCGCCAACCCATCGATCAGCCATTGTCGATTATGAGAACTGACCCCTTTTTCGGCTGGGTCGCACGCCGCCTTGGACCACCCCTCGCCGTCCCGCTGCTCGCCCTCGCGGTCGTGGCGTCGGTCCCCGTCGAATCCCCCCCGGCCGCGCCGCCGACCACGCCACCCTTCAGTTTCATCGCCATCGGTTGCATGCCCTATGCCCGCCTTCCCGACACCGACGCGACCTATGGCCGGGTGTTGGGCGAGATCACCCGCCACGCACCCGTCTTCGCCGTCCATCTCGGCGACATTCTCGGAGGCGAGGAACTCTGCACGGATGAACTCCTGGATCGGCGCCTCCACGAATTCGATTCGGTCGCCACGGCCCTGGTGTTCACACCCGGGGACAACGAATGGACCGACGTCCATCGGACGCTGAAGTTTCAACCGCTCGAACGCCTGGACCGGATCCGCGAAGTTTTCTTTTCCACCGAATCCAGCCGGGGCGGACGCCCGATGCCGCTGGTGACTCAGCGACGATCCCCCGCGCACGCCAAATTTGTGGAGAATGCCCGCTGGACCCATGGACGGGTCGTTTTCGCGACCGTTCACGTCGTCGGGAGCGGCAACAACCATCAACCCGCGGTTCCGGGAGCGCTGGAGGAATGGGGTGAACGCGACGAAGCCAACGCCGCCTGGATGCGGGACGCGTTCAAGGAGGCGCGCGCCTCCGATGCGGCCGGCGTGGCCCTCTTCTGCCAGGCGAATCCCATCCCAGGCCACCCCGGGTTCCGGCGGTTCCTCGACACGCTCGCCGCCGAATCCATCGCTTTCGGCAGGCCGGTGCTCTTGGTTCACGCCGACGAACACCGGTACCGGTTGGAACCGGGTTTCCGGCCGCTCAAGGGCGGACCTCCAGTCCCCAACCTCACGCGCCTTGAAACATTCGGCGCCTCCGATTTCCACGGCGTCCTGGTCACGGTCGATCCTTCGTCCGCCGCCGTTTTCCTCGCCGGGCCCCTGATCGTTCCGGGCAACCCCCTGCCCCGCCTGCCGCGACCGCCACCCGTGAACCCAGGTCCGTAGGACCGATCCCACCCAACACGACTAGCCGACCAGTTTCCGCGTCCGGAGATCGATCCGACGCTCATCCCAGATCCCCAAACCCAGGGCCCCGGCGATTTCCACGTGCTCGGGCTGGCGGTTGAGAAACGTCGAGAACTCATCCGGCTTCGCCTCCGCGATCGGCTTCATCCCCACGGCCACCCGCTTCCGGTCGATCTCCTTCCACCCGATGTGGTCCAGCGCCACCGGGTCGGTGGCGAAGTAAAGCGTCCGATGTTCCCAGACGAACTGCGGCCCGGCGAACGGCCCTCCGTGGTACAGGGCCCGGACGCCATCGAGGATGTGAAGCACGGACTTGTCGCGGATCACTGGCAAAGACACCACCGCCGGAATGAAAGCGCCGCACACGTTCAGCGTGCTCGACGAATGGGTGCGGCTGACGTTGTTCACCAGCCCGTGCGACAGATTCTTCAGCGCCAGCGTCACGCCGGCCGACTGATGGTCCTTCAGCGCCGGCACGTTGATCAGCTTGTTGACCTCCCGGGAAATGAACTGCGCCACGTAGGAGCGGCGCGCGGCCGGATTCGCCATATCCTGCCCGGGAAGCACCACCGCCATGTCCAGGAAATGCCCGGGATCGTACCGCTTCATGTCCTGCTGGAGGTCGTCATACGCCTCGCTCGCGAAGGACCATCGCACCCCGTCCGGAAGCCACTCGTGAAATCCGGCCTTCAAGAACTCCCCCCGGTACCGGTCGTAAACCACGATGTCCTCGCGTCGCACCCCGGCCGACTCCAAACCCGCGACAATCCCCTGAACCACCTCCACGCTGCTTTGAACCAACGGGCCGCCCACCGGCGTCAACTTGATCCCCACCACGTCGCCCCGTTCGAAAAACTGCCGCCACGCCTGCGTCGCGTCGTCCGCGTCGGTCAGTTCGATCATCCCCTCGTCGAGCATCCGCCGGATCGGATCGACCTGGAACTTGCCGTCCACGATCGACCCGGGATGACTCACCGACACCACGCGACCCGGATGCAGCCCGGGCATCCCCAGCCTGGATCGCGGCGTCTTCCCGGGACTTGGAGCAAGAACGGGGACGGGAGCGGGCGATAGCACCGGCGTCGGCGCGGTCGCGGCCTTGGCGAGCGTGGGAAGACTAAGCCCGGCGGCGAGGGTCCCCAGCCAGGCGCGCCGCGTGCATCGATGCCCTGTGACCATGGTCCGGAGTGTGGACCTGGGACCGCGCGGCGCGCAACCGCCCTGTCCGCCCAGTCCGACTCCGCGGGTCGCCCACGCGGTCAGTGCGTCATCAGGTAGAAGATGATGTTGATCCCTAGCGGGTACGCCACTTTCTCGGAGAACCGGTTGAAATAGATGTCGCTCTCCCGTTCCCGCTCCCAACCGTCGCTGACGTCGCTGTTGTGGATCGCGACCGCCAGAAGGCGCCCCTCCCCGTCGTGGAGCGCCCTGACGGTCATCTCCTCCGAACCTTCCCCCCGGAACATCCGGTGCGGATCGGATCCAGGATCAGCCGGGTCGAACCACTCGTCCCAGAGTTGCATGGTGGGCACGCGCAGCTGATGCATGGGTCGGCGGATGTCGAAGAGGCAGTGAAAGACCGGGTGCGTGGTGGAGAGGCGCGTCCAGCGCGCTTCGGGAACCGCCCGTTCGATCTGACCCGCGAACCCCTCCCATTCGCGCGCGCTCCAGAAATCGTTCACGAACAAAGCGCCGCCGCCCCTCAGATAGTCCCTGAGGCCCGCGACCTCCTCCTCGCTCAGACTCATGTACCCCGCGTGTTCGAGGTAAAGAAGCGGGTGATCGCGCAGATCGGAATCCGTCAATCGGACCACGCGGCCCTCCGCGTCGGTGCGCATCGAGGTCATCTGCTGCAGACGCCAGGACAGGTTCAGGTCCGCATCCGGATAATCCACCCACCAGCCCAGGCGGGGTCCGAGTCCACGACCCGCCCACTGTCCCGGATCGGATTGAAAGATAAGCCGCGCGAAGGTGAACACGTCGCGTTCGAACCCCGGCGCGTTGGTCCAGTTCGGGGTGTCGGAACTGTGCGAAAGCGTCTCGCGGGCGGTGCGGACGTTCGCCTCATCGATCACCCCTCCCTGCTCGATGCGGATCATCTTGGGCGGCCGAAATCCCGGAGGCGGATCCGAAAAATCCGACGGCATCTGGGCAAGGCTCGGAAACCCGATCAGGAGAAGGCCCGCGAGCCATCGACTCGAATGCCGTGGCGTCATCGACACCGCCCCGCGGTCGGCGAAGCCGCCCTCATCGTCAGGAGAGGGGCCGCCGGACCGATCCCGCCCCTTCGCCGGAGATTCCGATCCATGACCACCAACTTCATGGGAAAAAACCTATCGATCGGGACCGAACGGCGCAACGGGATGGCATGAACCGATTTCCACTTCGGGTTCATTCATGGTCGTTTCCACCTTCCGGATCCAGGGTGCTTCCAGGAGTTTTCCGCGGGACATCCGACGGCGGCGGTGGGCGTCCACCGCGCGCGCCGAAACGTCCGCCGTAGCGCCACATCAGCCAGGCGCATCCCACCAAGGCGATTCCGGCCAGGCTCGGCGCCGGCGATCGCGCCACCGACAGCGTCGTCATGCCCAGCACGGACACGACAAAGAGGCCCGGCACCCACGGCCAGCCCGGAACCACCAACGAGGGACCGCGCCGAACCCGTTCGAGCATGAGCCCGCACACCGTCGCCGCCGTGCTGAGGCTGAGGGTGAATCCGATGAGCGTCAGCAGACTCTGGTAGGTCGCCGTCCACAACATCACCAGGGCGACGACCAACTGGAAGACGACCGCCGACCGCGGCGGACCCGTCCGCTGCGCCATCCAGATGGGCAGATAACCGTCGGCGGCGATGCGGGCGTAGACCCTCGGCCCGGTCATCACCAGGGACGACACCGAGGTCACCAGGGCGAGCGAGATCAGAAGGGTCGCCGCGTCCGCCCAGCGCGGACCACCCAGGTGCTCGGCGACGAGGCGTCCCACCTCCAGGCGCCCGGAAATCACCTCCCCGGGGACCGCCAGGAGGAAGACCGCGTTGATCGCGACATAAAGCACCGTCACCAGGAAGGTGCCGACCACCAACGATCGCGGAATGTTGCGTTCCGGATGCGCAACCTCGCCTCCCAGATAGATCACCGCGTTCCACCCGGCGTAGCTGAACGACACCCAGACCAGCGACATCGCGAACGCCGGGGGGGAGAACGATTCCGCCGGCGCGGCGGGCAACCCCTGAATTCTGGAAAGCCCCAGGCCGACGAACAGGATGATCAGCAGGACCTTGATCCCCACCGCGAGGCTTTGGGCGGCCGCGCCGCGCCGGACGTTCCAGCCATGGACCCCGGACACCAGCAGGACGAGGACGCTTCCCGTGAGGGTTGGGGAGCCTCCCGGGAACCAATCCGCCGTGTACTGCCCGAACGCGCTCGCCGCCGCGGCGAGGGGGGCCGAGAAGCCGACCAGCAGCGAAACCCAGCCCGCCAGATACCCGGCCGCCGGGTGCAGTGTTCGCGACAGGAACAGGTATTCCCCGCCCGATTCGGGAAGGTGCCGCGCCAGCGCGCCGTAGCTCAAGGCTCCCAACATCGCCACCGCCCCGCCGATGACCCATGCCGCGAGAACAAGTCCGGGCGACCGCAGGTCCGCGAGCAGAAAGCCGCTGGTCGTGAAGATCCCGGTTCCAAGCATGCTGGCGACGACCAACGCCGTCGCGTTCCAGAACCCCAGCGTCCGGGCTGGCTGGCCGGCGGCCGTGGCATGGGAATCCCCGGAAGCTCGCATGGCTCCCGCTCAGCGCCCGACCTTGCGGAAGCGCAGCACGTAGTTGTCCTTCAACAGGGGAACCTCCTCGATCTTCTTGAAACCCGCGGCCTCGAACTCGGCCGTCACCACCTCCTGCCCGGCGCGAACATGACCGAGAACCCAATCCGAACTGACACCGGGAACCCGTTTGAAATCGATCAACAACACCTCCCCGTTCCTGCGAAGCGCGCTGTGCAACGAAGTCAGCGACTGCCGAGGGTACTCAAAATGGTGATACACGTCGCAGATGAAGGCCGCGTCGATGGAAAGGGGCGGCAACTCGAGCGAGCGCTCCGTGCACAGGAGGGTCTTCACGTTCCGAAGCCCGGATTCCTCGGATCGTTTCGCGACCAGACGGAGGAAGTCCGGAACGATGTCGACCGCGTGAACGGTTCCTTCGGTCCCCGTCGCCTCGGCCAGCATGGGGGTGAAGAGGCCCGTTCCGCAGCCGACATCGGCCACCGCCCACCCGCGACGGATCTTGGCGGCCGCGACGATCTCGTCGCGCTGGTCAAAGATCTCGCGACCCTCCCTCTCGAATCGTTCGACCCAATTCGAGGCATTGAGATCCGGCTGGAGGTACGCCTCATTGATCCCGGGTTTCACGCTCGCCTCGGACACCTCGGCCCCGCCGGAGGTCGGACGTTCGGTTTGGCACGCGACGAGGAGGGCGAGCGCGGCCACGGTGAGGATTGAAACGATGCGTTGGTGGACTGGTTTCATGCGATCAAGTGCGGGGAGGTCGTACCCGGTTCAGTTGGACATCCTTCCGCCCGGAATCATGCCGTCCTTGAGCACGACCTCCTAGGAAGGAGTGGTGGCGAAAGCGCGGCCCTTGTCGCCAGGTTCCGGTCGACGCAAGGACCGCCCGGGAACGGTTCCCAAGCCCACCAAATCGGGTCGCCTCCTCGCCCCTTGAATCCGGGCGCCAGCGAGGTTTCAATCACGGCGATGCTTCCCTGATCCGCGGCATCCGAATCGTCCCGCCCGCATCCACGCGAACGCCAACGCCAACGCCAACGCCACGCCAACGCCACTTCACCTTATCGCCATGGCCACCTACGTTTACGAAACCATTCCCAAGGCGCCGAAGAAGCCCCGGCGCTTCGAGATCGACCAGAAAATGAGCGAACCAGCGCTCACTCATGACCCCAAGACCGGCGAACCTGTCCGGCGCATCATCATCGGCGGCAGCGGCTGGGTCACCCACGGCGCCAGCATCCTGTCGATCCCCACCAAACGCGGGCGACGCTAGGGGAGCACCCCGCCCGTCCCCCGAACATCCCGGGCGTAGCCAATTCTCCGGACGGTGGGATCGACGGGCGGGTGTTCAGAATCGGTCGACCACGCCGACCCCGGCCTCCTGGAACCGACCCATCGCCTCCAGCGCCGCCGGAACTTCCGAAAGCGCCAGGGTTCGGCGCACCAAACGACCGGGACGAAGCCGCCCCGAAGCCACTTCCTCCAGCATCCCGGGATAGCCGTGCGCCGCCATCCCATGGCACCCGAATACCTGAAGTTCCTTCGCGATCACGACAGCCATCGGTATTGGCGGATTCGCGTCGTCCGCGAGCAGCAACCCCACCTGCACGTGCCGACCCCGGGGTCGGAGACTGAGGATTGAATTCCGGCAGGTCGCCGGGCTTCCCAGCGCGTCAATCGACACCGCCGCGCCCCCGCCGGTCAGGTCCCGAATCGCACCGGCCACGTCCGCCGTCCGACCCGCATCCACCACGGCTTCGGCTCCGAAATCCCGGGCCAACTCCAGGGCGGCGGCGCGGACGTCGACGGCCGCGACCCGGGCCCCGCGCGTGGCGGCGATCATCACGGCCGCCAGACCCACGCCCCCGCAACCCTGCACCGCGACCCATTCCCCGGCCTGCGCCTTCGCCAACGCCGTGACGGCGCGATACGCCGTCACGAACCGGCACCCGAGACTCGCGGCCTCCACGTACCCCAAGTCCGCGGGCAATCCCACGAGGTTGGCGTCGGCGAAGCGGAGCGCCACCAACTCCGCGAACGAACCCCATCCGGTGAAACCCGGCTGGTACTGCGTCGGGCAGACCTGGGGATCCCCCGACTCACAGATCGCGCAGGTCCCGCACCCGCTGACGAACGGAACCGTCACGCGATCCCCGACCCGCCACCGGACCACATCGCGACCGACCGCCTCGATCGTGCCCACGAGTTCATGACCCGGCACATGGGGAAGGCGGACATCGGGGTCATGTCCCTGCCAGGCGTGCCAGTCGCTCCGACACAAGCCCGTCGCGCGAACACGAACCACGACGCCGTCCTCCGGCACGCTTGGGTCCACGACCGTGGTCACCCCAAGGGGCCCGCCGAACCTTTCGAACAGGACAGCCTTCACAGACCCGACCTTCCCCGGACCTCCCCCGAAGGTCGATCGCGCTCTGACCGCAAGATCGCCCTGTTTTCGACTGCTCGCGCCACTCGCCTTTCCCTCACCCGACGCATCGCAGCGCATGGAAAAGCGAAAGCTACAATGCAAAGAACTGCCCCCTCATCAGCTGATCAGCCAGGCGGAAGACCCACAACGCGCCTGATCCCGAGTCGCAAATGGGGCGCCTACCTCGTGGCGGGCTTGGGAAGCCAAATCCACCACCAACCCGCCGGACTTGCCGCAGGACACGCAATTCACGCGGACGATGCGCAACCGGACGAACCTCGGACTATCTATAGATCTCCTCTAAACGATGCGTGAGTTGTCGAGCTTCGGCCCAGCCTGCTTCGACGAATAAGTCGAGAACCTTGAGAAGCCCGGCGAGACAATCGGACTCCTTCCTGTCCGTAGCCTGGAAGATTTCACGGTGGTCAGCGAGCGCCCGCTGGATGAGTTTCACCACATCCCCCACGGCTAGGGATTCGTGCTGGTAGCCGACTGTCGAACTCGAAGAGATAGCCCTTGCAGCAGTGAGGAACACTTCCCGGGGCGAGCATGGGAGTAGGTGGTGGAGAGCTTGGACTAGGTGATGCACGGTATGCGGGTGAATTTCCGCGGCCAGCGCGTCAAAGAGGCTGCAGGATTCAGTCCAAAACCGCCGCCTCTGAGGCTCGGTCAAGTGGTCATCCGCCTTGTTCTGTTTGTGGGCCAAGGCACCACTGGCGAAGTAAAGCTGCATCGCAACCCCATCCACCAGTTGAGAGGTTCGATCGATGGCTTCCTGAGTGGTCTTTACCTCATCGTCAGCGGGCTGGCCAACGGCATGGAGTAGCTGCCAACGGTCCCTGTGTTGTTGGAGCTTTGCCTGTGCTGTGGCCAGTAACTTTCCAGAGAATCCCCATGTGCGCTTCCGAACAGTCTCTTCAGCGGCCACAATCTTCACACCATCGCCAGCGGTCAACCAGCGTCCAACCCGGCAGGTGTGAAGTTGGACGGCGAGTGCGTGGCTGGCGCATTGTCGGTCACACTCGGCGATGAGAGAATTCACGAATGCCTCACACTCCGGATCGCCAGTCCTGAGGAAGTGGAACAAGTGCGCGCGAGCTAGCGTTTCGTGAATGTGATTCCCATCGGGCGCGGTTCGGATCGTGCGCTGGGCGATTCGTGCTAGGCGCGGCTTCACTTTCTGTGCAGCCCGCGCCCACAAGCGGTCCAGCGAATTCACGACCATTTCGAGCACGGAGAACTTCCGCTCGTAACGGATGAAGCGGTCGATAAGTTGCCACATGAGCTTCGGCTCGGCCTGCTCAAGCACCGCAAGTCGGTCGGCCATGTTAAAACGCAATGGGTGTGATTTGTCCCTGCTTAGTCTGAGCAATGCCGCCGTGGTCTGCTCGTCGGCACGGCCCAAACGATAAACCAGGAACAGCAGCCCGCGCGCTGCGTCGAGGCGAGGTGCAGGCCAGCCCCAACTCGGGAATCGAACTTCTTTTGCATCGTCATTGCTGGACACTTTAGGCGATGGATCTGTTGAAGCTTTCAGCAAAATGCGGCGCACCGTCCTCCATCGCCGATCCGTCGCAGGCCAATCCGCGTGGCGGACGATACTTTCACACGCACCAACGAGATGTCCCCAAAGCTCGTCTGCCATTTCACGGTGCTTTGGCAGCTTTCGGCGCGCAGCGCGTTCACAATGCCCAATGACTGCCCAATTCTGCTCAAACGTGCCCACGGTAACTTTGACGCCGTTCTGGTCACGGAAAGGCTTCAGCGCCTCCCGCAGCCGAAAGAGATCCTCGTTCAGTGGGTCTTTCAAGCTGACACCCCGCCGCTCCATTAGTTCCTTGTCGGTAAGCGTGTGCGAGGCGACGCGGATGCCCTCGGGTTCACAATTCAAAGGAAGCGGCCTTCGTTCCGCTCGCTGCGTTCGCAGTGCCCGGACGGCTGGAAAGACGATGTGAGTTTCATCCAATGCGCCGAGAAGCTTGTTCTGCGCATACTCAACCCTGCTTGGCATGGGCTCGCGAAGCTCGTCGCGGTGCAAACGAGCGGCTTCAGGCAAGCCGAGAATCAGCGTTTCCAGTCGTTCGCGCTGCGGAGAGTCACCAGTCTTGTGCAGCGCAGCGAGGAGCAGTGTCCCCCCGTAGCAGTAATCGGGGTGCGTCAGGAAAAGTGGCTCCGCCAGCACCCGCTCAAGATCCCGGCCAAGCGCGGCTGGATGCTTCGCCCCCGCCTCCATGAAAACCGTCCACATTAGCGACGTGTTGTTTCGAGCGGCGAAACGGTCGAGCGCGAGGCGCAATCTCCCTGCATCGCCGGCGGCGGCCCACGCATCAAGCAGTGTCTCGAAGTGTGATAGGATCCGGTTCTCGTCGTGCTCGTGCTCCCGCCCCCAGATGTGCCCGCAGTCTTCGACCAGTTCACAAACGACACCGCGAAAGTGAACCGTCGCCACGACACTCTCGCCCAATTCACGCCGCTCGCTGCGACGCCGCACGGCTGCATTCCATGCGATGCAGGCTATGTCCGTCATCAAACCAGCGTTCGTGCCGGGTCGGGTCGCGTAATATTCCGCGAGGGAGTAGTGGATGCTGTTCCAGTTGTCGCTGCTCTGCATTCGCATTGGCAGGATGGCACCTCCAAAGTTTTCCCATTCACCTGATGTCGGCTCCGTTGAAAAGGCCGCATCGAAAAGGTTTAACACCACGGCGTCGGCCTCGCTGGAGAGGTGTTTGAGTTGGTGAGCGAAATCAAACAGGTCCCAATGCGGGAAATGGGCCAGCCGTTGCGGAGTGAGGAGTGATCCCAGCGCAGCTTCGCTCTCGGGAATCGCGACCTTGAACGTCCTGCATATCGTCTCAATTGCAGTTGATGCAGCGTATCTCCATCCCATCGAAACATCCTTCAGGACATGATGCCCCAGCACTCCCCGTGCAGCCGAGTTGAGGTCGCGCAGTTGGTCCGTGTCGAATGCGCCGCCGACTCCATTGAGCCGCGCCAGGATGTGGACGAGTGGCGTTTCCAGAGAAGGACGGCCCGGAAGGAGTGCTGATAACTTCGCGGCAAATGCGCACCACGTCCCAGCACCCGCGCGAATCGCCGCGTCATCGACATCCTGCAAGCCGGACGCCATGTGACGGAGTGCTTTTTCCGCAGGCGAATCTTCACTCGTCGCTCCCTGAACGGCCGCAAGGAGCGGATTCAAGTCAGCGAATGTGTCCACCCGCCTTGCCGCGAGTATCGGCGCGAGAATCCGAGTGATTCCGTGCAACTGCGCGAAGCTCTCCATTTTCAACGCACACGTCCAAAAGCCATGGCGGCCATCCGGCCCGTCCCAGAGCTCCTCCAGCGCGAACAGAAAGCTCGGGCGGTAAAAAATGGGTAGCAGCGGTTCATGAACCGCGAACTTGGCAAATCGCTCAGCCCCAGCCGGAATCAACGAACGTGCGACAGCATAGTCGTGAAGCAGATGGTGGGAGAACCGCAGTTCGTCTTCGCCCGCTGGGCTGCCGTGTCGAAGAACAGGGGATTGAAAAATGCCACGACTGCGAAGCTCGTCCGTGGCATCGAGTTCCGATTCTGCAAGTGAAACTTCCTGCGTCGAGAGCGCCATGCTTCTGAGCTGCGTCATCTGGCGGCAAATGGATTGAAGCGCGACTTTTCGACGGTTCGCACCCGCCCCCTCCATCACCCGAGCGTTCCAAAATCTCCGCAGCAGAATCGCCGGGCTACTCCAGTCCGCTAGCCGCGCGGGAGAAACGCCATCTTGCAAAAGTTCCGCGGCAAGTCGCAGGAAGAATGGAGAGCGATGAATGCCACCAGAGCGTGGGTTCTTGCGGGCACTGGCGAGAAATGGACCGATTTCCGCCACCTTCACCGCAAGTTCATCAAGTTTGGCCTCCGCCAAGCCCGCCACGTGAAAATGCGAGACGCCGGCAAACTCGCCCGTACAGTGTCCGGCGACTCCATCCCCAGGGAACGCTTCTCGCAACTCGCGTCCGTGCTTCAAGTCGAACTCGCGCACGCTGGCAACCACCGCCCAGCCTGAGGTTCCCTGCTGCACATCTTGCAGCAAGCGGCGCAACAGCCTTTGGGCATCAACATCGCGCACCGCATCCAGCGCATCCGTGATAAGCACGCCTTTTGCGCCGTCGGGCCAATGGGCGAGTACATCATCCAGCGCGTGAGCAAGGCCGGGCAGATTCGCCGCGCCTTTCCAATCACGGCCAAAGACTTCCTCGGCCAGCAGCAACACGACAGGGATGCCTTCTTTGCTAAGCATCTGGGCCAAAGGGTGAATCAGACCGCTTTTTCCACAGCCGGGGTCACCTGTGACGAGAAGATGCCCCTTCTTCGCCGCGGCAGTCATCGCCATCAACTCTTCCTTGCGAGAGACGTGAATCTCGCTCTTCGCGAACCGGAGCAGCGTGTGGTCTTTGAGGCGGTCAAGATTGCGTGCCGTCAGCCGTCGCAGGAGTTCGAAATCTTCCGCAAAGCCAGGAGTGGGTCTCAGCTTCAGCCCATCCGACGCGAGCATCTGACGGAGCGAGGCTGCGGTTGTTCGCAGCCCCTGCCGGTTGGCTCGGCTAAAATGGAGTTCCAGCTTTTCCCATATTCGACGCGACTCCCTCGGGTTCGCCGCCAATGAGCCACGAATGGTTTCCTCCGCTCGGTGTTCATGATGGAGGCCGAGACCAAAATCAAAAACCTCAACGTGAATGGTTCGGATGAAGTCGCAAACCGTATTCTCGTCCGGCACCTTCTTGGCGGCTGATTTCCAATCACGTTTAGCTTGTGCAAGGAGGCGCTCTAACGCCTCCTGCTGTTTGGTCGGGCTGCGTCGAAGGAAGTCCCTCATCCCCGAATTGGCATCAGCACGAAAAGCGTCCAATGCTTTTCGCAGGCCATGCGTCAGGCCTGCTCCAGCGGACGAGGGCACCGCCCACATAAGCCGACTCTCCGACCGTTGTGCGGCCGTAAGCTGGTGGAATTGCCGCACAAATGAACCTACAACTTCAGCAAAAGCCGGGCTTGCTGCCGTCATGGCAATCGTCCCTGACCGATGTTTCGCCGAAACGTAGACCTTGGCTTCAAGCGATCCGCGCAGACTGATCACAACATCGTCCACCGGCTCTGCGTCCTGCATGGTGATCGCGGCAATATCTTCGCCACTGATGCCGTCCCAAACCACGCAGCCATGCCCCCCAAGCATTTTCGAAGCGATGCTGGCAGCAACTTGAGCCTCATAGCCGACTCCAACCGCTGTCGCGCGACCTCCGAATTTAGAGCCCGGTCGTTTGCCTGGGGTACGCTTGGGAGCCTTTTTCACGAATTGCTTTTGCTCAATCCTATTGCGCTCGCCGAGTACTTTTTGGCGTTGCCCTTCGACGGGACGCCGAATTTCCAGCGCACATCGTCTTCCTCGCGAGGCCAGTCGGAGTCGTTGAAGGGCGGGTTGGCGAAAAGGTACTCGAAGAGGTTCATGATGACCATGCGGCGCATTGTGACGGAATCAGCCTCCATCGTCACCGCTCCAGGAAGCAAACCCGTTCCAGGAGTGGTCAGGTGTTTCACCGCGAGACCGCCGACCATTAATAGTTCATCTCCAGTAAGGGGTCAGTTCTCAGTAATGTCGAACTCCCAACTTCCCTGCCCGCCTGCGCATCGGGTGGGCGTAGGTCCGGCGGCGCGAACGGAAAGGACAACGGCGGCTCATGGTTCCTCGGTGCTTTCAACGGATCGGTACGCTGGGAACCGGGGGGCAATCGACCTGGCGCGAGCGCCCCCATAGGGGTCAGTTCTCATAATCGACAATAACTCGCTGTCGCGGAACCAGGCTGGCGGCTCGGTTGATGATCGTTGGGATCGTTGGCCATGGAGTTCGGCGGTCACTCGATTCATGAGCAGACGGATCATGCTGGAAACCTGATGCGCAAGAGAACACGCATCGAGTCGGCAATCGACCGGCTGCGGGTTGTGAACGGGGCCGGCGTTTGTCGCAGGGGGTTTCAACCCCTTCGGCTTCCCGATTCCCCACGACGCGTCGGCCGGGTACGCTTCGGCGCTCGTGATAGGCGACATGAGCGACGTTCGATGAAACCCCGGGAAACCGTGATGCTGGTGACGCTGGCTGCGCTCTGGGGGGCTTCGTTCCTTTTCATGCGCGTCGCCGCCGCCCCCTTCGGACCGGTCCCGCTGATCGCGGCCCGGCTGATCATCGCGGCGATCGTCTTTCTTCCCCTGATCCGGCGCGCGGAGGATCTTGCGACGATCCTGCGGAACTGGAAACCGCTGCTCGGAAACGGGCTTCTCAGCGCGGCGATTCCGTTTTCCCTGCTCGCGTATTCGACCCTCAGCCTGACCGCCGGTTTCACGTCGCTCATCAACGCGCTCACGCCCATCACGACGGCGCTGGTGGCCCGGATCGTGTGGCACCACCGCTTTCGCGCCAGCCAGGGAGTCGGGCTCGCCCTGGGTCTGTGCGGCGTGGCCATCCTTTGCTGGGGGCGCATGTCGTTCCGCGCGGGGGGCAGCGGGTGGGCGATCCTCACGGCGGTCCTCGCCACGTTCTGCTACGGGGTCGGCGGCAATCTGGCCAAACGGCATTTCGCCCATCTGCCCCCCAACCTCACCGCCGCCGGCACTCTTCTCGGCGCTTCCGCCGGGATGGTCCTCCCCGGGATGATCTTCTGGCCGGCCGTGAACCCACCCGCGATCGCGTGGGTCTACGCCCTCATCCTCGGGGTCCTCTGCACCGCGGTGGCGTACCTCCTCTACTTCCGGCTCCTTCTCACCGCCACCGCCACCCAGGTTGCGTCGGTGACATTCCTGGTTCCCGTCTTCGCCATCCTCTGGGGCGCCCTGTTCCTGGGGGAGGGCCTCACCGTTCGGATGGCCATCGCCTCGGTCGTCATCCTGACCGGCACCGCGCTGGCCAATGGCCTGATCAAATCGCGGTGACTCCGCGTCCGCCGCCCCAGCGACGTCACACCGGCCGCCGGTGCAGCTTGTGGATCGCCGCCTGGTCGGTCGGCTTGATCACCATCTCGTCGATGCACACGTGCGGCGGGCGCGACGCCATCCACACCATGGCTTCCGCAACGTCGACGGCCACCAGGGGGCGTGTCCCGGCATAGACTTTCTGGGAACGCTCGTCATCGCCCTTGAAGCGAACGAGGGAAAACTCCGTCTCGGCGAGACCGGGATCCAGTGACCCGACCCGGATGCCGACGGTGTTCAATTCCATCCGCAACGACCGACTGATCGCCAGTTCCGCCGCCTTGCTGCCGCAGTACGCGGCGCCGTTCTCGTACGAGGTTCGTCCCGCGATGGACCCGATGTTGAGGATCAATCCGCCCGCGTCGTGGGGCACCAGCGGCAGGATCGCCCGCGTCATCCGAAGCACGCCCAGGACGTTCGCCTGCATCATCGCCTCCCAATCCGCGTCGCGGCCCTCGGCCACCGACTCCAGTCCGTGCGCGCCCCCGGCGTTGTTCACCAGGACGTCGACCGTTCCCGTGACGGTCCGAACCCAGGCCGCGTAGGCGTCCACGGACGCGGTGGACGCCACGTCCAGCGGATGCACTTGGACCTCGGGCGAACCGGCGGCGCGCGCCTCGGACGCGACCTGTTCCAGCCGGTCGACCCGACGCGCGCCCAACAGCAGACGCGAACCCTCCGCGGCGAAGGCGCGCGCGGCGGCGGCGCCAAAGCCGCTGGACGCTCCCGTGATCAACACCCACTTGTCAGCCAATCGTGAAGCCATGGGCCTAGTCTCCCGAGATGGCGCGACCGTTCAACGACGTTCCCGCATGAGCCGCCCGACGCCGCGGACGCCCCTGGGTCACCAGGCCCGTTCGATCGAGCGCCGCTTCCAGAGGAACTCGAACATGTTGCCCTCATGCGGCTGGTCCCAGGAGATCGCCATCGTCGACAGCGGACCGATGTTCAGCCGCTCGATCTCGGGAAAGGCCTCCAGTTTCGCGATCAGCGCCGGGTCCTTCGTGATCGCCGTGCAAGCCAGCGTGTAGCCGATCTGGTGCAAAACCTCCGACGGCGACGCCGTCACGACGCTCGCGTACGGGCAGAGGAACTCGCGGTTCGCGAGCGGGTGCTGGAACGAATCGCAGCGCACAATCGTCGGTCTCATGTAGGTCCCCCCTTCGGAGACGACCTTGCGCGGGCCCCCGCGGTACTTCGCCGTCACGTCCTCGGCCCCCGAAGTCTTCAAGCCCTCCTCGATCTGGGCGTCGATGTACTCGGCCATTTTCGGGTTCGCGAAACCGGAGAGCCGCGCGTTCTGGTCCTCGGGCGCCGTCGGTCCCACGGGACCGAGTTTCCGAGCCAGGGCATCGGCGATCTCGGCGGCATACCGGGGAACCACCACGGCGCTCGCGTTGATGCAGGAACGGCCGCCGTTGTCGCTGATCGCCGCGACCATCACGTCGATGTAGTCGCGCCAGTTCTCGATGCAGTCCTCGCCCACCAGGAATTTGCTCCAACCCGGCCCGTGAACCTGGATCGCGGGGTTGCTCGCGTACTGTTGGGTTGTCGATTTGTCGCCGAAGATCAGCGCGCGCCCCGACTGATTGAGGATCGTCGCCGCGCCATCATGGTCGGTCGGATAGAAGCCGAACGCCTCCGACGGCACGCCGGCCGCGATGAACGCCTGGATCAGGCGGTAAGGCGTCCAAGGTTCCTCCTTCCCCGGCTTGATCACCACCGGCGTCTTGAGCGCGATGGCGGGGATCCAGAGCGAATTCACGGCCGGCGAATTGCTCGGCATCACGAGTCCAAGCGCCTGGCAGGTTGGCATGAAACTCAGTTTGGTTCCGAACTGCTCCCCGAAACCCCGGTCCAGGATCGAAAGATCCAGCCCGCGCGAAAGCCCGTTCAGGACGAAGGGCATGTTCGTGAGGGCGTAATGGATCTTCGCCATGTTCCGCCGGACCATCGCATGCGGGAGGCCGCTTGTGAGGCTCAGGGTCTCGATGTACTGCTGAGGCGACTGCGTGTGCCCCTGGTCTCCCAGCGGGAGCGTCCCGTTCAGGAACAGTTCGCCCGTCTTGGCGGACAGGTCGATCAACTGGGCCACCGTGAACGGGCGGAGCGCCTCACGCGCCGAACCGATCTTGGCCATGTCCCGCTTCACGACGCCGCCGTTCACTTGGGAGACCATCGCCAGGACCGTTCCCGTTCGATGGTCCTTCACCTCGACCTTGTCGAGGGATTCGTAGTTCCGACCCAACCGGATCGCGGGGATATGCGGGACGTTGCTCATGTCGTGGAATTGATACGTGTGCGGAGTATAGGCGGGGGTCGCGCCCGCGCCAGCGGAGGTTTTGCCCCGCGAATCCCGCTCGCCCGCCGGGGATCCCCTGGTACCGTGCCGACCATCAACACTTCAACGCCTCCCACCATGCGCCCCCTCCTCCTTTCCATTCTGCTCGCGGCGCTCGCCATCGCGCCGGCGATCCAGGTCACGGCACTGGATCCCGAGCCCTCGCCCCACCGCCAACTCCCCACCGCGATGCACGGCGCGATGATTGATCGTCCCCATGTCACCGTGGGCGCCCCGGGATCCGGCGCGACGCTCGCCGGAACCGACAACATCGCCCTCCAGGCCGCCGTCGACTACGTCGCCGCCCTCGGGGGCGGCACGGTCGAGATCGGCGCCGGCGAATTCCTCATGCGCGATTCGCTGCACCTGCGCTCCGGGGTCACCGTCCGCGGCCAGGGCGACGGCACCGTTCTCCGCAAGGCTTCCGGCGTCGTCTCCCCGCTCGTGCTCGACGGGGATTTCGGCGAGGAACAGGTCACCGTGGCCAACCCGGACGGCTTCCAGGTCGGCGCCGGAATCGCCGTCTGGGACAAGAACGCCGGCGGCTTCCACACGACCGTGGGCCGGATCACCGGGCGCAACGGGAACACCTTCTCGGTCAGCCGGCCGCTCATGTCCGATTGCATGGTCGACCAGGGTGCCCAGGCCGCCACCGTCTTCCCCGTCATCAGCGGCTACGAGGCGGACGGCGCCAGGATCGAGAACCTGACGATCGAAGGTTCCAAGTCCGACAACGTCCACCTCACCGGCTGCCGTGGCGCGGGGATCTTCCTGTACCGCTCGCACGGCGTCGTGATCACCCGCTGCGTCATCCGCCGGTACAACGGCGACGGGATCTCTTTTCAGCAGAGCAACGACGTCGAGGTCACCCACTGCCTTTCCGAGGAGAACGCGTCGCTCGGATTCCATCCGGGGTCCGGATCCCAGCGCCCCCGGGTGACCGACAATGTCGCGCGCCGGAACGGGGAGGACGGCTTGTTCCTCTGTTGGCGGGTCAAGGAGGGCGTCTTCTCGGACAACAGGCTCGAAGGCAACGGGCGCTTCGGCATTTCGATCGGGCACAAGGACACCGACAACCTCATCCGGAACAACTGGATCGTGGCCAACGCAGCCGACGGGATCTTCTTCCGGAACGAATCGGAGGGAATGGCCGGCCACCGCAATCGAGTTGAGGACAATCTCATCGAGAACAATGGAACCAAGGAGCCGGCCGCCGGCATTCGCATCCGCGGTGAAACCCGGGATCTGATCCTTCGCAACAACACGATCCGCGACACCCGGTCCGCCGCGGAGCGCACCCAGACGACCGGCATCCGCATCGAGGAGAAAGCCGGCCCGATCACCACCGAATCCAACAAGATCGAGGCTGGCCAGCCCATCGACGACCGCCGCCCGCGGGGCGTTCAACCGTAGGTCCGCCGTGTCCGAACCCGCACCCAATCCCGGCCCGCCAAGGTCCCCGGGGCAGGATCCGCCGACCACGGGACCCGACACCTTCCGGCTCCTCTTCGAGCGGAGCACCGACCCGATCTTTCTCTTCAATCCGGCCCTCGGGATCTTCGAGGACGCCAACCAGGCGGCGGTCAGCCTGTTGCGTTGCGAATCGAAGGAGCAGCTCCTCGCCAGCCGACCGGACCAATGGGCGCCTCGACTTCAGCCGGACGGCAGGCCCTCCGGCGAGGCCGCCGCGGCTTTCATCTCGGAAACCGGGCGCGCGGGGGCCCATCGGTTCGAATGGCTCGCCCGAGCCGCCGACGGCGTCGAATTGCCGGTCGAGATCGTCGCGACCGTGATCACCAGCGGGGATCGCCCGCTCCATGTGGTCGTCGCCAGGGACATCTCCGAGCGGCAGGCCGCCGAAGCGGCGCTTCACGAGAGCCGCGAGATCCTTGAGTCGGTCGCCGACAACATCTCGGAGGCGATCTATCGGAGCGACCGCCAACATCGGCTGATCTTCGTGAACCGGGCTTATCTCCGGATGTTCGGCTACGCGTGCCTCGCCGAACTTCAGGCCATCCCCCGGGAAACCTTGTATGCCAATCCTGGCCTACGCCCTCCCCTGCTCGAGCGGCTTTCCCGCGACGGTGGCTTTGATCAGGAGGAGATCGAGTACACCCGACCGGACGGAACCCGGTTCTGGGGACTCACAAGTTCCCATGCCATCCGCGATCCGAGGACCGGCGCGGTCGCCTACCACGTCGGAGCGATCGCCGACATCACGGAGCGGCGCGCGGCCGCCGACGAGATTCGGACGCTCAACGCCACGCTGGAGCAGCGCATCGCGGCTCGCACGGCGGCGCTCTCCGAGAGCGAGGCCAGCCTGCGCACCCTGATCGAGCACGCGCCGGAGGCGATCGTGGTGTACGACGCCGGCACCGGGCTTTTCCTCAGCGGCAACGGAAACGCCCTCCGCCTGTTCGGCGTCAGCGGGGAACGCCTACGCCAGCTCACACCGCTCGACGTCAGTCCACCCGTTCAGGCTGACGGCCGTTCGTCCGCCGAGGCCGCGCGACCGCTGATCGAAGCGGCCCTGGCCGGCGCGACACCGGCCTTTGATTGGCTGCACCTCCACGCATCGGGTTCACCCATCCCCTGCGAGATCCGCCTGGTCCGCCTACCCTCCGAGGGTCGCCGGCTCCTGCGGGCGAGCATCACCGACAACACCGAACGCCAGCGACGACAACGGACCCAGCAGGCCACCTACCTGATCTCCGAGGCGGTCCACGCCGCCGACGACCTCGCCTCCCTCTACGCCCGGATCCACGGGATCATCCAGGACCTGATGCCGGTCCGGAACTTCTACATCGCGTTGTTCTCGTCGGAGTCGGGACTCATCACCTTCCCGTACTTCCGGGACGAATTCGGCGATGATCCGCCGGCGCCGCGGCCCATCGACACCGGGCTCACCGGGGCGGTCCTTCAGAGCGGCCAACCTCTGCTTGTCGACGGCGCCACCGCGGCCCGACGCCGCGAGCCCAGCGGCACGGTGACGCTCCAGGATTTCGAGAACATCCGCTACATCGAGTCCGGGCGCTCCGCGGCCATCTGGCTGGGAGTGCCGCTGAAGGCCCACGGAAAGACCGTGGGCGCCATGGCCGTTCAGGACTACCACAATCCCAAGGCGTACGGGGAAACCGAGAAGCAGATCCTCGCCTTCGTCGGAACCCAGACCGCCCTGGCCATCCAGCGCAAGCGCGTCGAGGCGGACCTGCGCCGGGCCCTGGACCGCGAGAAGGAACTTGGCGTGCTGAAGAGCAACTTCGTGTCGATGGTCTCCCACGAATTCCGCACCCCGCTCGGCATCATCATGTCGTCGGCCGGCATCCTGGAGAAATACCACGACCGCCTCCCTCCGGAGGAGCGGCGCGATCAACTGGCCTCGATTCAGCGCAGCACCCGGCGCATGGGCGAACTCATGGAGGAAGTCCTCCTGCTGGCCCGGCTCGACGCAGGCAGGATCGGTTTGGAGCCCAAACCCTTCGATCTCGCCGGCCTCTGCCGGACCGTCGCCGAGGAGGTCGCGTCCGTCACGATCCAGCACTGCCCCATCCTGGTCCGCATCGAAACGGGGGAAGGCGACCCCGCGTCGGCCCGAGGGGACGAACGACTCCTTCGCAACATCCTCACCAATGTCCTCACCAACGCGGTGAAGTACTCCGATGCCGGATCCCCGGTGGACCTGACGGTCCGGCGCGAAATCGTCGACGCCGTGATCGTCATCCGCGATCGCGGCATCGGGATTCCCGAAGCCGACCGCGAATGGCTGTTCCACGCGTTTCATCGCGGCCGGAACGTCGGAGCGCGGGCTGGAACCGGCCTGGGCCTCGTCATCGTCCAGCGGTGCCTCGAACTTCACCACGGTCGAATCGAGGTGGAGTCCGCGGTCGGGCGGGGCACGACCGTCACGGTCCGGATTCCGATCTTCGCGCCGGGCGCTCAGTAGACACCTTCGACGATATTCTTCTCCATCGCCCCGAAAGGCCGGACGTCGCCCACGCCATCCCAGGCGTACGGCGGTCGGGGGAAGCGGCGGATCGCCTCGTCGCGCTCCAGGAAGCGCGGCATGAAGAACTCCTTGGTCAACGTGGTCAGTTCGACCCGTCCGAACGCCCCGTAGTCCACGAGTTCCTCCGTCGCGGCGGGATTGACCACCCGCAGCACCGCCCTCGGCTGGGGCGCGAAGTAGGTCACGCTGAACTGGTCCTCGGGCAGCAGGGGCACGCTCGCCGCCAGGCCCATCAGGGTGTTCCCGTAAGTCGGGTAGAACCCGATGCGATTCTCCAGCAGTTCCTCGACGATGAACCGCACCTCCTGGGGCTTCATCGACGTGCCGCCGCAGAACACGCCCCGGATTCCCGCGTCCCAAAGGTTCGCCTTCTCCGCGAGAGCCTCGAGAAGCTTCGGGGTGGTGAAAAGACCGGTCACCTTCCGGTTCTTCAGGATCATCACCGCCTGGTCGACCACGTGGGCCATGTAGGCCTTGGCTTGATCGAATTTCTTGTCGGCCAGAACCTTCTTCACCCATCGGGGATCCAGATCGATGAAGTAGCAGGAACTGCCACGGACGTTGGCCAGATGCTCGATGGCCAACCGCAGCCGCCGGGGCCCCGTCGGCCCCATCATCAGCCAGGCGCCGCCCCGCGGAAAATGCGCGTCCGAGATTTTGTCGCTGAACTCCGAGTAATCGACCTTGTAGTCGTTCCAACCGATCCGCTGCTTGGGCATCCCGGTCGTGCCGCCCGTTTCAAAGATGTTGTAGGGCTTCCCTCGAAAGGCCGCCGGTACCCAGACCTCCGGTTGCAGGTCCCGAAGGGATTGGTCCTGGAAATGCGGAAACTTCAGCAGATCGTCGAACGACTGGACCTCCTTCCGCGGATCCCAGTTCTTCGCGGCCCAATCGAGCCAGTAGGGGCAACCGGTCTCGGGACTGAAATGCCACTGAAGGATTTCCTGGAGGTGTGCGTTGAGTTGGTCCTTGGCCTTGGTGACGGCCTCGGGAGCGACGGTAGGAATAGGCATGGCGTGAGCGTGGGTCTTGGTTGAAAGGGTGGGTTCGTGCGGTGAATGCGATGAACGCGTCGGCGGGGACAAAGCTCAGGGGATCCGATAGACATCCTCGCTGGTCACCACACATCGCCCCGGCACCACCGGAAGGCCCGTCCCATCATTGGAAGCTCGCGGCCCACTCGCACCCGCCTTTGGCGTCAAAGACCTCCGGATCAACAAGTTGACCGCGGAGCTCAACGAGATGTCATCCGATCGCGCCAACGACTTAGCCACCGCATACAGGTCATCATCCAGATTCACGGACAACCGCATGACGACACTTCAGTGAATTGGTGATTTGGTGTCAAGGTGACACCATTACCGGTTGAACAGGTGAACCCTGAACCTCAGGTGCGTCGGGAACATCGAGAAATCGTCGCTCAATTCCGGGCGGTCCGACAAACCCACCCTTCAGGCTGTTCGTCAGCGCGCGGGTTGCAACTTCACGTCCGTCTTCGCCGGTTGGTCCGGCGTCCCGGCGGCCCGGGCGGAATCATGGAACGCGTACAGATGGGAGTTGCTGGAGATGTAGATCACTCCGTTGGCGACCACGGGCGTCGAGTAAACCGGCGACGGAAGGTTCGTCTCGCTGAGCACCTTCTTTTCCTTCGAAGCCGCCAGGACCACGACGTCGCCGTCCTCGTCGCCGACGTAGACCTTGCCGTCGGCCACGAGCGTGCTCCCCCACATGTGGGCCTTCATGTCATGGGTCCAGATCAGCTTCCCGGTCTCCGCGTCCAGGCAGTGGACGAACCCCGAGAAATCACCCACGAAAAGCAATCCGGTGGCGGGATCGATCGACACCGTCGAAATGCTCCGGTGGATGCCCTTGTAGTCCCAGATCAGACCGTTGCCGGTCACATCGCCGGCCTTCGTTGGATCCACGCAGACGAGGCGTCCGACACCTTCGCCATGTTCCGGGTCCTGCCCGATCGCGACGTACACGCGGTTCTTGTAAAAAACCGGAGTGGCATTGATCTCGGACGGCCCGTCGGCCGCGGGGTATCTGATCGGCTTGCCATCCTTCATCCGGTACTCGGGCGGATTCGCGTCAAACCACCACACTTTCCGCAGGAAGCTCGAGTCCTCCGACTTCCTCGGGACGGTGTCGAGGCCGTACAGCACGCCGTCGCCTCCCCCGGCGAACACCTGCCACTGGGAACCCACTTTGCCAGCCGAAGGAGACGCCCATTGGCCGTGGAAAATCTTGGGGCCGATGCCCGTGTCGTCCTCGCCCGCGAACTCGCCGGTCTTCTTGTCGAGCGCGATGTAGCTGGGAGAGAGCGGGGACGGGATGTTGACGTGGGTCCAGTCCTGGCCATTCGAGGTGCAGACGAAGACAAGGTCACCGACGACGACGGGGGAACTGTTCGAGGCGTTGTGGGGGAACACACCCAGGTCGTCCATCATGTCGTAAACCCAGATGATGTCGGCGTCCTTGGGACCGATCTTGGCCGGTGGCTTGCCGGTGTCCTTGACCACGTAGGCCGCCTCGTCCTGCATGCCCTGGTTGCCATTGGAAAAGCCGTCGACATCCAGGCAGATGACCTCGCACCGGCTGGTCACCAGGTAAACCCGGTTGTCCTCGATCGTCGCCGAGCTGAGGATGCCCAGGTTCTCCCAGTCGTTGACCTTGCCCGACTTCAGTTTCGGAACGACGAGCTGCCACAGGAATTCGCCGGTTTTCTCATCGAACACCATGACGGTGCTCCGGTCGCCCTGGTGCTGCGGATCGCGGGGGTTGTCGTTGTTGGTCCCGACAAACACCTTGCCCTGAGCCACGGTCACGTTCCCGTAGCTCTGGCTCCCCAACTCGGCGACCCACTTGACGTTCTTGGTCGTCGCCAGGTCCACGTTCTGGGTGCCCCTCTTGAATTGGCCGGGGTCGAACCTGTCCGGAAGATTTTTTTCCGGCGAGTACATGTTCCGACCCAGGGAGCCACCCCACTGGGTCCAATCCTGGGCCTGGGCCTGGGTCTGGCTTTGCAGGCCGACGGCGACGAGAGCGAGTGTCAAAGAGGTCGAAACGGTCTTCATGGGCGATAACGGTCTTGAGTCGGGAATCATTCTGGATGGCGACGGGACGAAGGCCTGTCCTTGGGTTGTTCGGCGCGGGCCGGGTCGGCGTCGGTTTGAAGTCAGTTCGGAGTCACGGTCACGTTGTCGGCAAAGACCCGCATTTCCTGGGGGCTGAAGGCGAAGAGGCCGGGCGATCCCTCGCGATGCGCCGTCTTGTGCGGCACCTCGATCGTCCAGGCGCCGGGCTCGGGCTCACCCTTCTTCCAGGCTTTGGCGCGAACGACTCCGGAGCCGTCCGCGGCGAGGTCGACCCGCGCCTTGAGGGCGTACCAGGTATTCGGCTGCCAGCGGAACGGGACCGAGACCTTGAGGCGTTCCTGGTTCGAGTTCACTTCGAGTTCCTGGGAATTGCCCTTGAGAACCACGATGTAGCGCTGATTCACCAGGCCGATCTCGGACATCTTTCGGCGCGCGCCTTCGCTCCGGACGTCCGCCTGCACCGTGTAATCGCGCATGGACGGATCCCCGATGAACGACGTCCCCCGCTGGAAGAACTTGTTGTCGATCGTCTTCGTCAGAACCTTGTTGCCGTCCAGTTCGCGAATCTCGAATCGAAACCGCGCCCCGATCCAGGGCAGGGGCGGATAGCTGAACTTGGTCGGGGGCTCCACATCGTTCGTCGTCGTGTTGCTCAGTTCGTACGACTCGAAGTCCTCCCGGAACGGCAACCGGGGCAGCACCCGGCCGCGGATGTACCCCTTGAGTCCCTCGAATTGAGCCTCGTAGGCGCCCGCCGACTGGCTGGCATCCTCCGCGACCGCCAGTTCGCCGCGGTCGTTGAATTTTCCGTCCATCCTCACCCGAACCAGCGCCGTCGGCGGAATGTAGGATTCCCACTTCAAGCGGGAGACATCCGCGACGTCCTCCACGAACAGGCCGTTCGCGTCGAGTTTGCGGGCCCGGAAGATGGCCTTCTCCCCGGGGTGGAGGATGACTTCGGACGGAAAGATCTGAAGTTGGCGGGCCGGTCCGGCGGCCGGCCGGGCGGGTTGGGGGACAACCTTGGCCAACCCCGGGTTCTTCCCGGGCTTGCCGAACGCGTAGAGCTTCTTCGCCGTCTGAACGTAGATTTTGCCGTTGTAGGCGGACGGCGCCGCGAGACAGCGCCCGTCGAGCTCGATGTGGGACAGCAATTCCGCGGCGGTCCCGGCATCCTTCAGAATGTAGAAGCCGCCCTTGGCTCCGGCATCTCCGCTGTCGCCACCACCTTTACCCGTCGGGTTGTCCAGAATCGGCGCGTAAATCCGGCCGTCCGCGAAGAGCGGCGAGGCGTTGCGCTGCTCAATCCCCAAGGGATACCCCCAAAACACCTTGCCGGTATGCACGTCGACCGCCACGAGTTCGCCCTTCTCCTTGGTCACGTAGATCCGGTCGCCCACGAGGATCGGCGAACTGGTCGAAGTCGAAATATCGGGATTGCTCCAGATTTCCACGGCGGGACGCTCGATCTCGATCGGGTCCCGGGCGGACGGGGCGGGCTCGACGTCCGGAATTCGGAACGCGACCAACTGCCCGGGTTCGTAGGGCGTTCCGTAGATCGCCACCACCTTGTCGTTGTTGTGGACCACGGCCGTGGCGTTGATGCCGGCCTTCGCCAACGGCACACGCCAGATCGGGTCGCCCGTCCGGGCGTTCACGCACAGCACCGAACCGTCGCCGCTCGACGCGATGAAGACACGCTTGCCCCGCAGCCACGTCAGATAGGGGTGCGAGAACGAATTGTCCTTGGGCCGTCCGGCGGGCGTCGACGACCACACAAGATCGCCGCTCTTTTTGTCGAACCCGTAGAAGCGGTCGGAAACGGCCCCGTTGGCTCCCCAGTTGCCCGTGATTCCTCGCGTGATCACCAGGTCGCCATCGACCGTTGGCGTCGCCGTTCGTCCGTTAGGAAAGGTCAGGCGTCCGAGTTTCTCCATCAGGGAATGGCTCCAGAGCGGTTCGCCGTCCGCCGTGAAGGCCGCCAGCATTCCCTGCGTTCCCTGAAGGTAGACATCGCCGGTCTCCGGATCGATCGCCGGGGACGCCGTGGCGTAGCGGAGGTAGATCGTGTCGCTGAGAAAGTCGTTGAAGGCGCGCTTCCAGAGGAGTCGACCGGTTTCGGCGTCGAAACATCCCACCCCTTCCTGGAGGTCCGGTCCGTCGTCCCTGAAGCCCCCGACGTAGAGGCGGCCGTTGGCGATCACGGGGGTCGATTGCCCACCCCATTCGGCCACCCAGAGGGCGTCCGACGCCGATCCGATGCGCTCGGGGAGACCGGTTTCGCGGGAGACACCCGTTTGTTCCGGCCCGCGCGCGGCGAGCCACCCGTCCACCGGGGCGGCCCAAGTGGGAAGAACGAACGTCGCGACCGCCGTCACCGCGGTGAAAGCCGTGATCAGAACCACCCGGCGCGAAGGCCGGACCTTGAATGCTTCGAAACTCATGTTATCCGCAGGGGGTTGGAAACGCGCAGCTGTCCGACACTCTTAGAACGGCATCGCGGGTTTGCAAACGAATTATACCTACACGTACTATCTCGTGCGCCGCGACAACCTCCATGCCGCCCCCAGAAGCCACACGGTCCGAACCCGGCGCCGACGAATCCGAGAGCCGGGCTTTGCGCCGGCTCCCGCCGCTGCTCCGGCATGCCTGGTACAGCCTCAACCAGGCGTTCCGGCGGCGGATCGCCCACCTGGAACTGACGCCGGATCAGTACACGGTCCTTCGCAACCTGTTCGAGGCGGGCACTCCGGGCGTCACGCAGTCCGAACTCGCCGCCAGCATGTCCTCCGATCCCAATACGGTCGCGTCACTCGTCGACCGCATGGAGCGCGCGGGGTTTCTGGACCGTCAGACGGATCCCGACGACCGACGCGCGCGAAGGCTCCGGCTGGCGGCGCCGGGACGGAGGAAATTCCGGGCTGCACGATCCATCGCGGCTGAACTTCAACGGGATGTCCTCGCCCCGATTTCCGCGGAGGAAGCCGAGCATTTCCTGGGAATCCTCGAAAAAGTGGCATCCGCGTGCCGCCAGGCGGCGGAACGCGACCCGAAGCCCTAGAACCTCACCTTGAGCTTGGCCCGCTGCTTCTCGACCTCTTCCCCGATGTCGTCCTGGTAGAAGTAGGCGTCGCGGCTTCCCCCGATGTTCCAGCTGTGCAGATAAAGGAGTTTCTGGACGGGCACCCAATTGACGGCCCCATCGATCGTCAGGTGATTCCCTCCCTTGGGACGTCCCATCGTGTCCTTGTGGGGAGGCATGTTCTTGATGGCCGTGTCCCGCCCCCCGCCCCATGTCCCGTCGATCTTCATCACCGCGTCGGCCGCAAGGACCCAAGTCGGACCTGAGTTGGCCGTCTTGACCGGGCTCCTTGAGACAAAGGACCCGCCCGGATTGGTCCACCGATCGATCCCGCCGTAATACTGGTAGCCGATGTTGAACTGCTGATACTCCGGTTCGTAGGTCGGGAAGGTCGGGCGGTTGGGACAGGTCCACATCTTGGCGACCGACTGATTGGTGTCGACGGGCAGCCCCAACTGCCTCGCGGAGGCCGCCTCGGGTTCGTTGATCGAGATCTGCACCCAGAGCCCGCCCGAGTACCGGGCCTTCAGAAGGACATCCTCGTTGTCCTGCGCGTAGATCGTCATCCCGATCCCGATCTGCCGCAGATTGTTGACGCACTTGGCCCGCTTCCCTTGTTCCTTGGCCTTCGCCAAGGCCGGGAGGAGCATCGACGCCAGGATCGCGATGATCGCGATCACCACCAGGAGTTCGATCAGCGTGAATGCGCCGGCATGCTTCCGTTGGAGAATCATGGGATCTTCTATCATCCATTCTCCGGCCAGCGCACGCCCTTTTTTGCCGCCAAAACCAGGGCAATCCAAGCCGATCCAAGCCAGTTCACGCCAGCTTGCCGAGCGCCTCGCGGACGTGCGCGATCACCCGCGCCACCGCGTCGCCCTTCGCCACCGCCTCCACGACACCTCCCCGCGGCTTCAATTCCACCTCGCCCTTGGCCAGCGACTTCTCGCCGACGCCCACCCGCAGCGGAATGCCGATCAGGTCCGCGTCCTTGAACTTGAACCCGGGACGTTCATCGCGGTCGTCCAGCAGGACCTCCACGCCCGCGAGGGTGAGTTCCCGGTAAAATTCCTCCGCCAATTGCATCGTCGCGCTGCCCGCCGCCCCCAGCGGAGTGAGCAGCACTTGGTACGGAGCCACGCTCATCGGCCAGACTATCCCGTCCTTGTCATGGCACTGCTCGATCACCGCCTGCAGGGTGCGCGTGATGCCAATGCCGTAGCATCCCATGAACGTCGGCTTCCGCCGCCCTTCGATGTCCAGGAACGACGACTCCAGCGCCTCGCTGTATTTGGTCCCCAGCTTGAACACGTGCCCGACCTCGATGGCCCGGCGAATCTTCAGCGGCAATCCCGTCGCCTCCGCGAGCTCCCCCGCGCGCACGGTCCGCAAGTCGGTCCAGACATCGACCCGGATGTCGCGGTCCACGTCGACATGCCGAAGATGGAAACCGTCCTCGTTGGCGCCGGTCGTCATGCCGCGCGCCGACCGCAACTGCTCGTCCGCGAACACCCGCGCCGTCTCATCCTTGCGCGTGGAGGTCACGGCGCCGAGGCTGCCGGGCCGCGCGCCCAGGACGGGAACAATCTCTTCGACCTGCGCTGCACGGAACGCCTTCGCGCCCAGCGCCCCCGCCAGCTTGGCCTCGTTCACCTGGTCGTCGCCCCGGACCAGAACGATCACCGGCTTCCCGTCCGCGATGAAGACCAGGGTCTTGATCTGGGCCGAAGCCGCCACGCCGTGCGGCTCCTTGGAAAGGGCCTCGATCGTCACAACCCCCGGGGTCGCGAATTTCTCCGGAGCGCTCCCCGTCGAGACCGACGGGACCGCCACCGCCGGGCCGCGGCTCACGGCTTTTTCGATGTTCGCCGCGTACTTGCCGGACTCGCAGTGGACGACTTCGTTCTCGCCCGTTTCGGCCGGGACCATGAATTCGTGGGAATAATTGCCTCCGATCACCCCGGTGTCGGCCTCGACCGGAAACGCCTGGAGACCGCATCGCGCGAAGATCCGCGTGTACGCGTCGTACATCCTTTGGTAGCTCGCCATGGAGGCCTCGTCGCCCACGTCGAAGGAATAGGCATCCTTCATAATGAACTCCTTGGCGCGCATCAGGCCGAAACGAGGCCGGATCTCGTCCCGGAATTTCACGCTGACCTGGTAGAAGCAGAGCGGCATCTGCCGGTACGAATTGATCTCCGAAGCGGCCAGGGTGGTGATCACCTCCTCCGCCGTCGGACTGAGCACCCATTCCTTGTTGGACCGGTCCTTGGCCTTGTACAGGACGTCCCTGGCCGTCTCATAGCGCCCGGAGCGCTGCCAGATATCCGGCGGTTGCAAGGCGGGCATCAGCACCTCCAGGGCGCCCGCGCGATTCATTTCCTCCCGGACGATCTGCTCGACCTTGCGGAGCACCCGAAGCCCCAGCGGACAAAACGTGTAGAGCCCCCCGGTCAGCTTCCGGCACAAACCGGCCCTCAACAAAAGCTGGTGCGAGATGATCTCGGCGTCCGCCGGCGGTTCTTTCAGGGTGGGGATGAGAGTCTGGGACCAGCGCATGGGCGAAAAACGGGGTTGTAAAAACGAAAGAGGCGCGGAGCTTGCCGCGCCTCCCCGGAAAACCAAGTGCTTATTGTCACTTCACCGTGTTCACCAGCGGCGCCAGGGACTGGATTCGGACCTCCAACCGGTCCCCGCTCTGGATCGGACCCACCCCGCTCGGCGTGCCCGTCAAGATCACGTCCCCGGGCAGCAGCGTCATGTTGGTCGAAATAAAACTCACCAGACTGAAGCAGTTGAAGATCAACTGACTGGTGTTCGAATTCTGACGGAGTTGCCCGTTCTGGAACAATTGGATCGAGAGATCGTGGGGGTCGATCTTCGTTTCGATGTACGGACCCATCGGCGTGAAGGTGTCAAACGACTTGGCCCGAGCCCATTGGCTTTCCGACTGCTGGATCGTCCGGTCGCTGATGTCCTGGGCCGCCGTGTACCCGAAGATATAGCGGGCGGCCGCCGCGGGGGTCACGTTCCGCACCCGGCGCCCGATCACGATGGCGAGTTCGGCTTCGAAATCGACCCGGTGATTCGCGAAGGGAATTTCAACCTTCGCCCCGTCCGGGATCAACGAAGTCGGCGCCTTGAGCCAGAAAAGCGGTTCCTTCGGCAGGTCCAGACCCGATTCCCGGGCGTGATCGCCATAGTTCAACCCCACCGCGATCACTTTGGAAGGAGCCACCGGTGTCAGAAGCTTCAAACCCCGCGCGGGC
Organism: uncultured Verrucomicrobiota bacterium; assembly: GCA_942490575.1. Lineage (GTDB taxonomy): Bacteria > Verrucomicrobiota > Verrucomicrobiia > Limisphaerales > CAIMTB01 > CAIMTB01. Next base: position 47,728 of record CALNYA010000045.1, on the reverse strand, counting down.
ATGGGTTTCTTCTCGAAGGATGGGGAACCAAAGACATCCCCCTTGAGCTTGAATAGCTCTCCATCGACCACCTTGGCGTGGAAGATTTCTTCCCCCCGCTGAAACCGTCCGATGGCTGCCATGCGGCGATTGAAGTATCAGAAAGCGAAGGGCTTTCGCAAGGAAAAGCCTGTGCGAACTGAAGCAACACGCTTTCTGTCAACGCCTATCTTGGTTTTCAGCCCTTCCGAACCCACCGTCCCATGGGTCCCTTGTCCCCCTAGGTCCGCGCAGCCCCGACCTGGTCCCAGGCTCCCGCCGCCCCCTTCCCCAGGGCCTTCGGCACCGGCTCAATCGTCGGGTCGCTCAAGGATCGAAGCACGCGTTCCGCCCTCCCCGTGTCACCCGCTTCCAACTCGGACAGCGCCTCCCGAAACGCATCCCATCGATAGTCGCCCTCGCCGTCCGCTCGTTCCACCCGGTCCATAAATGCCGCGATCTCAATGAGCTTGCATCGGGCCTCCATGAAATACAGATCCAGCATCTGCTGGCGCGTCAGTTGAGTTGCCACGGCCCCAGCCTACCGCGCACGATCCAAGCCACAACGGCGGAATCATGGACCGAGGGTTTTTCCTTTCCCCGGCGTATGCGCTGTCGGAGTCCCCGGCGAAGCACCGCCCAATCCCCATGAAATCCCGGCCATCCCCCTCCCCATCGCCCCCCCCCGAGGCCGCCCTCTCGGAACTGCTTCGCTCCTGGGAGGTCGACGGCACCCTGCCCGAGGGATTCACCGGCGAGGTCCATCGGCGCATCCGCCAAAGTCGGAAGACCCGCCCCTCGGATTCCCGATCCAGCCCATTCGAGATCTTCCCGCGTTTTGTCTCGCTCCTCCGGCGTCCGGCTTTCGCGCTCGCCTACATCGCGGCGGGCGTTCTTGTCGGCGCCCTCTCCGGTTCGCACCTCGGAGCCTCACGAGCTTCCCTCCAGAACTCGGTCGCCCCGCCGGATGCCCAAGTCCGCTATATCGCATCGATCGACCCCTACCGGATGCCCCCGGCATCCCCGCCCCCGCCCTAGACCCCGATGAAGAGCCCCTTCCGCATCCTCGTGCTGGGCGCTCTCGCCGGAGCCGCGTCGTTCCTGATCGTCTCGCGAACCCGACTCGTTCCCTCCCACCCGCCAGCGCAGGTCCCGACTGGGTCTGTGGAAGCGGCGACGGCACCCAGTCACGGCGAGGCCTCCCAGGATTCCGAACTGGCCTGGCTCGCGAGCGAATTCGCCCTGGATGCACCGACCTTCCAGCGGGTGCGCGAGCTGCACACCCGGTACCGCCCCCAATGCGAGGAACTCTGCCGCCGGATCAATGATCACAATCGCCGACTGAGGACCGCCTTGCTGGAATCGCAGGATCTGAACCCCGAAGCCGCGCGCCTGATCGCGGAGGGAGCCCGACTCCGGGTCGAATGCCAGACCGCGCTGGCCCGCCACCTCTTCGAAGTCGCCCATTGCCTGCCGAACGAGCAGGGCCGGCGTTACCTCGACCTGATGCTTCCCGCCACCGGCATCCTCGCCCCCTCCCATCCCATCTCCGAAACTTCCCATGGCAAACCCGAGGAGTAAGGCGGACGAGGACGCCGATCGGGCCGCCATGGCGGGACTCCTTGAGGATCAACCCGCCGCTCTCGACGGCATCATCGGACGGCATGGTCCAGCCCTTCACGCTTACCTGATCCGATGGGTTGGAAACGCCGAGGACGCCCGCGACATCGCCCTCGAAACCTTCGTCCGAGTCCACCGGCATCGGGCCGAGTTCGATCCGGCGCGGTCCCTGGCCACCTGGTTGTACTCGATCGCCACCAACCTGGCCCGCGACCGGCTCCGCTGGCGCCGGCGCCATCCCGAGACCGCGCTCCAACCGACCGGGATCCACTCCGGCCTCGACGAGGAAGCGAACCTTCCGGATCCCCGGCTGGACCCCGCGCGCACCCTCCTTGGCGAAGAACGCGCGACAGCCGTTCGCCAAGCCGTCGACACCCTTCCCGACGACCTGCGGACCGTGATCCTGCTCTCCGAATACGAAGGCCTGGCCCATGCCGAGATCGCTTCCGTCCTCCAATGCACGGTCAAGGCGGTCGAAATGCGCCTGTATCGCGCCCGCCAGACCCTTCGCAACCAACTCGCTTCCTTTATCTTAGGTTGAACGATTTTCTTCCGAGGGTTTTTCCCGGCGATGGCGTAGTCTCGACCGGGCGGCCGACCCGCCCATCCTGATCGAACGTCACGTCATCCCAACATGAAATCATCCTTGAACCAACTCACCCGCGCCCTGCTCGCCGTCGGAACCCTCGCCGTCGCCATCGTTTCGGCCCAGGCCGCCGATAAACATTTCGAGCTCAAGGTGAAGCCCTACCCGCTCGACGTCTGCGCGGTGTCCGCCGAGAAGCTCGATTCCATGGGCGAGCCCGTCTTCTTCACCGTCGACAACCAGGAAGTCGGCCTGTGCTGCGCGAGCTGCAAAAAGGATTTCACCAAGGACAAGGAAGCCAACCTCGCCAAAATCCAGGCCGCCGCCAAAAAGGTGAAGGCCTACCCGCTGACGACCTGCATCGTGTCGGGCGAAGCGCTCGAGAAGGACGAAGCCGTGGGCGCCGTCGTCGACGGCCGTGAGTTCATGTTCTGCTGCAAGGGCTGCATGAAGGACTTCAAGAAGGACACCGCCAAGTTCGCCAAGAAGCTTGACGCCGCGATGGCGAAACTGAAGTAGTCCAATCCTCGACGCCCGGGGTTCGAATCGAGGAGCCCGGGTCGTCGACCTCCCGTGACGCGCACCTTCCAATCCATCGTCCTGCTCCTGGTCTTCCTGGGGCAGGCGGTGGTCGCGTCGATCCCCGCGGTCGCCTCCGGCCCGCCCTTCGACCCGGGCGATTCGGTCCAGCCCACCACGTCGTGCCGGGGCTGTGCGTGCGAAAGCAAAGCGTGTTGCGCCCCCGCGCGGGAGCCCGCCCCGACGGTTCCACTTCGCGCCCTCCCGGCCCGATCGGTCGCCCCTTCCGACTTACTCACCCCGCCCGGCTCGTTCGCGGCGGCCTTCTCAATCCGTTTTCTCGGTATCCCTCTTCCTCCGCCACGCTCGTCAGGCATCCCGCGTGGCGCGTCTCCTTCCGCCCCCTCCTTCCTTCGCGGGGGCGGGCTCCTCCTCTGATTCGGACCCGCGCCGGGTGAAGTGTGCCCGGCCCCAGGCGTCGCCTTTCCCGTTCCAGGCCGTTCGCCTGCGGCGGGCCGGGCACCTTCCCCATGGACGTCTCCCGATTCATGACCCAGCCCCCTCATGCCATGCACCCACTCGCCCGCCAGCTACCGACCACCCTCCAGACGATATTTTTCGCCGCTTCCCTCGCCGTTTTCGGAAGCGAATCCGAATCCGCTCCGACGCCCACGCCCATCACCTCCGCGCTGCTTTCAAACCTCATCGAGGAAGCCCGCGCCAATCATCCGGGCCTCCGCGCGACATCCGCCCGCCAGACAGCCGCCGAGCGCGCCGCCGACGGCGTGCGGATCTGGGAGGATCCGATGTTCCAGCTCGGCGGCGTGGTCGGCAGTCCTTCCGGGCCCAACCTCGAGATGGAAGGGGACCTCTACTACGGATTGCAGCAGCCGTTGCCGATCTTCGGGAAACCCCAGGCCCGACGTCGCGAAGCGGAGGCCGGCGCCGCGATCTCGGCCGCGGAGACCGCCTACAGGGAACAGATCCTCCGCCGCGCCGTCAGCCAGGCCGCGGCCCAACTCGCCTTCGCCGACGAAGCCATCGCCATTGGGATCGGCGACCTCGCTCTCGTGGCGCAAATGAAGACCTTCGCGCGGGAAAGGCAGCGGGCTGGCCTCGATTCCGGGCTTGATCTGCTCCGCATCGAGAACGAGCACGCCAAGAGGGAACAACAGTTGGTCACCGACGGGCTCCAGCGCGATTTCGCCCGAGCTTCCCTCAACCGACTCCTCGCCCGTCCCCAGGAAGCCTCGTGGCCCACGCTCGCCTTGCCCGCCCTGGCTCCCGAAATCCCGCTCTCGGAGAAACTGTTCTCCATGGGCCTCCGGTTCGAACCCCGCCTTCAGGTCATGCGAAAGGAGATCGCCATGGCGGAAGCCGGCATCGAAGTCGCCCAACGCTCCCGCCGCCCCGATGTCACCCTGGGCGCCCAAGGTCGCCAATGGAGCGGCTCCGGCGAGTTCCGTCAGGGCATGTTCCTGGTCGGGGTCACCCTGCCGTGGTTCAATCGGTCCAAATACCGCGCCGACCTCGACCGCTCCCGCGCCCGCTCGGAAGCGGTCCGGGCGGATATCGAGGACTACGAACTCGAAGTCCGACGCGAACTGTTCCGTGTCTGGACCCGGATCGATGCCTCGCGCCGGGAGGCCCTCCTCTATCAGGACACCATCCTTCCTCGAACCGAACTCGCCGTCTCGACCGCCCTGGCCGCCTGGACCGCGGGCCGGGGTCAGTTCCTCGACGTGCTCGAAGCCCGCCGAATGCTGACCGACGCCAGGCTCATGCGCGCCCGCGCCATCAACGAGCAGTTCCAGATGATCACCGACCTCATCACCTGCTGCGGCGTCGGCGAACTTGATTCCCTCGACATGCTCACCGAGCCCACCCCCACCCCGCCATGAACCTTCGATCCCTCCCGGCCCTGCTCGTCGTCGCCGTCCTCGCCGCCGCCGCCGGCTGGTTCGCCGCCCGCCGCGTCCCCCTGCCGCCTCCCCACGGGACGGAGCCTTCCACGTCGCCTCCCGGCGCCAGGAGGATCCTCTTTTATCAGTCGGCCATGCATCCCTGGATCAAGTCCGACAAGCCCGGGAAATGCACCCTCTGCGGCATGAATCTGACCCCGGTCTTCGAAGGCGACGAGGCCCGAACGCTCGACCCGGGCCTCGTCGCCCTCGGCTCCAACGCCATCTCCGTGCTCCACGTCCGCTCCGCCCCACTCCGCAAGGGACCGCTCCTCCGAACGCTCCGCGTCGCGGGAACCCTGGACGACGACGACACCCGCCATCGGATCATCGCCGCATGGACCGCGGGACGTGTCGATGAACTCTTCGTCAACTACGTCGGCGCCGAGGTGACCGCCGGCCAACCGCTCGCCCGTTTCTACAGTCCGATCCTGCTCGAAGCCGAACGCCAGTACGTCGCCGTCCACCGAACGCCCGCCTCCGCCGCCACCCAAGCCGACCATGAGATCCTCCGTGACGCCGCCATCCTGCGCTTGCGCCAACTCGGACTCACCGACGCCCAGATCGATCAACTGCCGTCGAAGAACCCCACCAACGCCTTCTCCGAAATCCTCGCCCCCGTGGGCGGGACCATCATCGACCGGTCCGTCTACGCGGGCCAATACGTGACGGAAGGCGAGAAGCTCTTCGAAATCGCCGACTTCTCGACGCTCTGGTTCCTCTTCGACGCGTACGAACAGGACCTGGCCTGGCTCCACCCCGGCCAGGAGATCGAAGTCTCCAGCCCCGCCGCGCCCGGCAGGACATTCCGCGCGCCGATCCGCTTCATCGATCCGAATCTCACCGGTAGGACCCGCAGCGCGAAAGTCCGCGTGGAAGTGCCGAATCCCGTGCTAGCCGACACCCCAGGCCCGCGCCGCGCCCTCCCCCGCCTCGCCTACGCCGAGGGCGCCGTGCGAGTCACGGCCCCCGACGTCCTGCTCCTACCGCGATCCTCCGTCCTTTCGCCCGCCCAGGAACCCGTCGTCTACATTGATCGCGGCGGCGGCATCTACGAGCGCCGGCCGGTTCGCCTCGGTCGATTCGGCGACGACGACTACGAGGTCCTCGACGGTCTCCAGCCCGGTGACCTCGTCGTGGTCCAAGGCAATCTCCTCATCGACGCCCAGGCTCAGCTCAACCAGACGCTGCGCTCCGCCGAGGAAGCCGAGAAGCACCCGCCCGGCCACGAATCGGGTCCCGCCCCGTCCGTGGTCCCGATTCCCGACGTCTCCGAAATCCCCGCCGAGTCGTTGACCGCGATTCATGAATTCCTAGTCGCGGCCGATTCGCTCCGCGCCGCGCTCGCCGCCGACGATCTGCCCGCGTATCACCGCGCCTCGCAGGCAATCGGGCCCCGACTGGAGACCCTGCGCCAGACCCTCGCCCTTCGGGCCGGCGGATCCTCGATCCAGGACCTGCTCCCCGCCTCCCCGCCGGACCCTTCCTCCTCCGACCTCCGCGCAGCGCGGAAGAATTACCACGCTTTCAGCACTCCGCTCGTGGCGCTCGCCCGGCGACTCCGGGGCCGCCCCGGGGGATTCGAGGATCTTTACATCTACCGATGCCCGATGACCGCCGAGTCCTTCGATGGCGCCCCTCCGCGCGCGGAGTGGATCCAATGGTCGGTCCCCGTCCAGAATCCCTGGTTCGGCGCCGAAATGATCGAGTGCGGCGTCGAAGTCCGTGACGAACCCACCTCCCGTCCATGATCGCCAACCTCATCGAGTGGTCTCTTCGGAACCGGTTCCTCGTCCTGTGCGGACTGCTTCTCGGCATCGCGTGGGGCGTCAAGGCGCTCTACTCCACCCCGGTCGACGCCATCCCGGACCTTTCGGAGAACCAGGTCATCGTCTTCGCCGATTGGGCCGGCCGCTCCCCCCAGGAGGTCGAGGATCAGGTTACCTATCCCCTGTCCGTGAACCTCCAGGGCCTCGCCGGCGTGAAGACCGTCCGCGCGACCTCGATGTTCGGCTTCTCCCTCATCACGGTCATCTTCGAGGATCGGATCGACAACTACTTCGCCCGCTCCCGCGTCCTCGAACGCCTCAATTACCTCGGCACCCTGATGCCCCAGGGCGTCATTCCGCTCCTGGGCCCCGATGCCACCGGCCTCGGATGGATTTACCAGTATTACCTGGAGGTCGATCCCACGCTGTCCCCCAGGGGCGGCTTTGACCTCGGGGAACTCCGCGCCGTCCAGGATTGGTTCATCCGCTACCAACTTCAGTCGGTTCCCGGCGTCGCCGAAGTCGCCAGCGTCGGAGGCTTCGTGAAGCAATACCAAGTCGAGGTGTCCTCCACCAAGATGCGCGCCGCGGGGGTCTCCCTTCAGGAGGTCCTCGCCGCCGTGGCCGCCAACAACCTCAACGTGGGCGGCAAGGTCATCGAGGAGAACGGACTCGAATTCGTCGTCCGCGGCCTCGGCCTCATTCGTTCCCTCGCCGACCTCGAAACCATCGTCGTGGTCCAGCGCGAGGAAACCCCGATCTACCTCCGCGACATCGCCACGCTGCAGATCGGCGGCGACTTCCGGCGCGGCGCCCTCGACGTCAACGGCCACGAGGTCGTCGGCGGCATCGTCGTGATGCGCACCGGCGAGAACGCCATGGAGGTCATCCGCCGCGTCAAGGAACGGGTCGCCCAACTCGCCCCCAGCCTGCCGCCGGGCGTCAAACTCCGCTCCTTCTACGATCGCAGCGACCTCATCCAGCGTACGATCGACACCCTCCGGCACGCGCTCCTCGAGGAGATCCTCCTGGTGACGCTCGCCCACGTCCTCTTCCTCTTCCACTTCCGGAGCATCCTCATCGTCACCATCCCGCTCCCGGCCTCGATTCTCATCTCGTTCATCCTGATGCGGCAGTTCGGCATCAGCTCCAACATCATGTCCCTCGCGGGCATCGCCATCGCCATCGGGGTCCTCGTCGATGCCGGAATCGTCATGACCGAGAACGTCATCCGGCACTGCGAAAAAGCGGAGATCGAGAAGGCCCGACGGCTTGGCGCCGCCGCCGGCGCGGTCCGGCTCACATCCCAGGAAACCTTCGAAGCCACCCTGGTCGCCGCGAAGATGGTCGGTCGCCCGATCTTCTTCGCCATGGCGATCATCATCCTCGCCTTCGTCCCCGTCTTCGTGCTCTCCGGTCAGGAAGGCAAACTGTTCCATCCCCTCGCCTACACCAAGACGTTCGCCTGCGTCGGAGCCACCCTCCTCGCGGTCACCGCCGTGCCCGTCCTCTGCTCCCTCCTCGTCCGCGGCCCCTTCCATCGCGAGGAGGACAACCGGATCATGAAGAGCCTCCTCGCTCTCTACGATCCCGCCCTCGACTGGTCCCTCCGCCATCGTCGAACCGTCCTGGCCGCCGCCGCCCTCCTACTCGCCACCGCCGTCGCCGTGGCGTTCGGACTCCCCCGCCCGGTCCTCGACAAGCTCCGGCAACACGACTGGCCGCGCCTCGCCCGGACCTTCCAGGGCCTCGGTTCCGAGTTCATGCCCACCCTCGAGGAAGGTTCCCTCCTCTACATGCCCGTCCTTCTTCCCAGCACGTCCCTCTCGGAGGTCCAACGCATCATGGCGTGGCAGGACAAAACGATGAGCCAGGTGCCCGAGGTCGAATCCGTCGCCGGCAAACTGGGCCGCGCCGAGACCGCCACCGACCCCGCGCCCGTCGAGATGATCGAGACCACCCTCATGCTCAAGCCCAGACCCCAATGGCGCCCAGGCATGACCAAGGAAAAGCTCATCGCCGAGCTGACCCAACTGATGACCACCCTGCCCGGTTACGTCCCCGGTTTCCTGCAACCCATCGAGAACCGGATCCTCATGACCAGCACCGGCATCCGGGCCCAGGTCGGCGTCAAGATCCTCGGCGACGACCTCGACGCCCTTCAGAAAAAGGCGTTCGAAATCGAACGCGTGGTCCGTTCCGTCCCCGGCGCCGTCGGCGTCGCACCGTCCCGCGTCCAGGCCAAGCCCTACGTCGAAATCCAGATCGACCGCCGCGCCATGGCCCGCTTCGGTCTCAGCGCCCGCGACGTCCTCCAGGTCGTCGAAGCCGGCCTCGGCGGCGTCAATGTCAGCACCACCATCGAAGGCCGCGAACGGTTCCCGATCCAGGTCCGGCTCGAACGTTCCGAACGGTCCGACCTCGAACGCCTCCGCGAAGTCCTCGTCGCCACCCCCGCCGGCCCCACCGTGCCCCTCGGCCAGATCGCTTCCGTCCATCGCGTCATCGGCCCCAGTGAAATCTCGAGCGAAAACGGGCGCCTCCGGGTCTTCGTCCAGGCCAACGTCCAGGACCGCGACCTCGGAGGGTTCGTCGACGAGATCCGCGCCCGGGTCGCCAGCGAGGTTCCGCTCGAACGCGGCATGACCTTCGAGTTCAGCGGCCAGTACGAGAATCTCCTTCATGCCCGCGACACCATGAAGGTCATCCTCCCCACGGTCCTCCTGGTGATCTTCCTCGTCCTCCACCTCATCTACCGATCCGCCAAGGAGGCCGCCCACGTCTTTCTAGCCGTCCCGTTCGCGCTCAGCGGCAGCGTCTTCCTCCAGTACGCCCTCGGTTACCCGTTCAGCGTCGCCGTCTGGGTCGGGTACATCTCCCTGTTCGGCATCGCCATCCAGACCGGCGTGGTCATGGTCGTCTATCTGGAGGAAACACTCGCCCACAGGAAGGCCGAACTCGGCGACGCCTTTTCCCACGCGGACCTCATCCAGGCGGTCAAGGACGGCGCCCGACTGCGACTCCGCCCCAAGGTGATGACCGTGGCCACCACGATCGCGAGTCTCCTGCCCATCATGTGGAGCGACCGCGCCGGATCCGAAGTCATGAAACCCCTCGCCGCGCCCGTCATCGGAGGCACCGTGAGCAGCCTGCTTCACATCCTCATCGTCACCCCGGTGCTCTTCTCCTGGCTCCGCGAACGCGAAGGCGGAAAACGGTCCCAGGGAGGATAGGTCCTATTTGTCCCATGTGTCTCATAGGTCCCGTGGGCTCAATGGGACCTATGAGACACATGGGACACATGGGACAAATGCGCCCCGCCCCGCTCCGCTCCGCTCACTTCACTTCGTCTGCGCGAAGAGCATCAGCACGCGGGGGCCGCGGTCCGTTTGGAGCTGCCACTGCTCCTCCTGAAAACCATGCGGCACCGCCAGGCCGTCGCACGTCTTGTCGTAGGTGGGCTCGCCGTCCACGAGCAACATGTAGTGGTGGGTCCGCGCTCCGGGGATGTGGTGCATCGTCACGTGCCACGCATCCTGCTTGCCGTCCCGCATCATCGGAACCTTCTGCCAATGGGTGAAGGAACCCACGAGCTCGACGGTCGTCGGGTCATTCGTGCGCCCATCCGGCAGGCGCCACCGAAAAACCTTGCTGAAGACAGGCTTGTTTTCCTGCGGAGGCCGTCCACCGCCACCACCCTGGGTCTCACGCATCATCGGCCCGCCCTTCGGCGGGGTTTTGCGACGCAATAGGTTTCCTAAGGACTGGAACATATGGGAACGAAGGCGGGCCGGAAATTAGGTGAGCCCCGGCCCAGACTCAAACCGAGATCGGAAAAAAGATCTCCGCGCGCTCCCGACGGCGACCAAAAAAAATCCACCCAAAACCTTGCCATCCGTGTGATCCCCAACTCGATCCCGGCCATTGCGCCGCCACCGAATTTCTGGCCCCAATAGCAACCAGCCACCCCGATCACCCGCCGCGTGCGCATCCCGCGAACCATCGCCCTCACCCTGGGCCTCCTCACCCCGCTCTTCGGCGGCCAGTTGTGCTCGGCCGTCGACTACACCCGCGACATCCAACCTCTCCTCCGCGAACGGTGCGCCTCCTGCCACGGCGCCCTCCAACAAAAGGCCGGCCTTCGCCTCGATACCGGCGCCGCCGCGCGCCTGGGAGGAAAGAACGGCCCCGTCCTGTCCTCCGAATCCCCCGACCTTGGCGCGCTCCTTCTTCGCGTCCAATCCGACGATCCGGATGAACGCATGCCCCCCGAAGGCGAACCCCTCGCCCCCGCGCAAATCACCAACCTCCGCGATTGGATCGCCCTCGGAGCCCCTTCGCCCACCGGCGAAACCCCCGAGCGGGATCCGCGCGATCACTGGGCTTTCCGGCCCGCCTCCCGACCCGCGGTTCCCGCGGTCCGCGATCCTTCCTGGATCCGCAATCCCATCGACGCCTTCATCGCCGCCGAACATCAACGCCAGGGCCTCCAACCCAGCCCGGAAGCCTCCCGCGACGTGTTGCTCAGGCGGGTTCACCTCGACCTCACCGGATTGCCGCCGAGCCGCGAGGAACTCCACGCCTTCCTCGCCGACACAACCCCCGACGCCTACGAACGCGCCGTGGACCGGTTGCTCGACAGCCCGCACCACGGCGAGCGATGGGCGCGCCATTGGATGGATGTGTGGCGCTACGCCGATTGGTATGGCCGCCGCAACGTCCCCGACGTCTGGAACAGCGCCCCCCAGATCTGGCGCTGGCGGGATTGGATCCTCCGGTCACTCAACGAGGACGTCGGCTACGACCGGATGCTCGTCGCCATGCTCGCCGCCGACGAGGTCGCGCCGGAGGCCGACGACGAGATCGTCGCCACCGGTTTCCTCGTGCGCAGTTGGTACGCCCTGAATCCCAACCAGTGGCGCCGCGATATCGTCGAGCACACGGGCAAGGCTTTTCTCGGTCTCACCTTCAACTGCGCCCATTGCCACGACCACAAGTACGATCCGATTTCCCACGAGGAGTACTTTCGGTTCCGCGCCTTCTTCGAGCCGCTCGGCCTTCGCCAGGATTGGGTCCGCGGCGAGACCGACCCCGGCCCGTTCCAGCGCTACGACTACAGCACCCTCAGGAAAGTCGTCCGGGAAGGAGCCATCCGCGTCCTCGACGAGGATCTCGAAGCGAAGACCCACCTCTACCTCAAGGGCGACGAGCGATCCCTCCCGCCTGGAAGCCCGACCGTCGCGCCCGGCGTTCCCTCGTTCCTCAGCTTCGCCCCCCTGGACCTCCGCGAGATCAACCTCCCGCCCCAGGCTCATCATCCGGGCACCAAGCCATGGATCCGCGAGACGCTCCTGCGCCAAGCCACCAACGACCTGGCCACGGCCCGGACCGCCCTCGCCATGGCTGAAGCCGCGGTCGGCGCCGCTCTCGCCAATTCAAATTCGAATTCGAACACGATCCCGCGCCTCCTCGGCGCCCGGCTCACCGCCGAATCCGCGTGGCTCACCGCGTCCAACCGCGCCGTCATCGCCCAAGCCGAAGTCACCGCCGTCGAAGCGAGACTCGCCGCCGACCGCGCCCGCTTCCTCGAGCCGTCCTCCCCCGACGCCGAGCCCCTGATGACCTGGGCTTCCCATGCCGAACGCTTTCTCGCCTGGCGCAAGGCGCAGTCCCAACTCTCCGAGGCCCGCCAGGCCCTCGCCCTCCGCGAAGCCGAAGCCGAAATCGCCGCCGCCCGCCGCCTCGCGGAAGGTCTCGCCTCGAAACAACTCAAGGAGGCGCGTTCCAAGGACGACGAAGCCCTCGCCAAGGCCCGCGAGAAGATCACCCAGCTCACGCAGGCCGCCGAGGCCGCCAACCTCGCCCTCAATTCCAACAGCACCGCGTACACTTCCGCCGGACCCGCCTACCCCGAGCGCAGCACCGGACGCCGCCGCGCGCTCGCCGAATGGCTCACCGACGCCCGCAACCCCCTCACGGCGCGCGTGGCCGTCAATCACGTCTGGGCCCGCCACCTCCACGCCCCGATCGTGTCCACCGTCTTCGATTTCGGCCGCAATGGCGCCACCCCCAGCCACCCGGAACTCCTCGACTGGCTCGCCGCCGAGCTCACGGAAAACGGCTGGAGTCTCCAACATCTCCACCGCCTCATCGTCACCAGCTCCACCTACCGCCAGCAAAGCGGCGCCAACCAACCCGATTCCTCGTCGCGCAACCTGGCCATCGACCCCGACAATCGCTTCCTCTGGCGCGCCCAGGTCGGACGGCTCGAGTCCGAACTCGTCCGCGACGCCATGCTCTCCGCCTCCGGAGACCTCGACCCCGCCATCGGCGGCCCCGTCCTCCCCAACACCGAAGCCGAATCGTCCCACCGCCGTTCCCTCTATTTTGAGACGTTCCCCGAAGCCGGCGGCCACGACGGCTTCACCGGACTCTTCGATCCCCCCGATCCCTCCGAGTGCTATCGCCGCTCCCAGACCGTCCTTCCCCAACAGGCCCTCGCGCTCGTCAATTCGCGCTTCAGCCACGAACGCAGCCGTTCCCTCGCCGCGCGCCTCTGGAATCAGCTCGCCGAAGCCGAGCGCGCCGACGACTCCGCCGCCTTCGTGACCGCCGCGTTCGAACAGATCCTCGCCCGCGCGCCGGACCCAGCCGAGATCACCGCGTGCCGCGATTTCCTGGTTCGTCAGCGTTCCGCCTTCGAGGTTTCCTCCGCCAAACCGGCAGCCACGGCACCCCCCGAGGCCGCCGCCGCCCAGGGCGCGGCCACCCCGCCCGACCCCGCTGCCCTCCCGGCCGCCGATGCCGCCACCCAAGCCCGCGCCAGCCTCGTCCGCGCGCTCTTCAATCATAACGATTTCCTCAGCATCCGGTGATCCAACAGGCCTCCCGACCTTCCCGAACCCAGGCCCAAACCCCTCCCACCGCCCCATGCCCACTCCGCCTCCCTGCCCCTGCGGCCGTGTTCCGCGTCGCGCCTTTCTCTCCGATCTCGGCATGGGATTCGCCGGACTCGCCCTCGGCTCCATGCTCTGGCGCGATGGGATCGGGCGTTCCCTCGCCGACACGCCGTCCGCCCCATCCGCGCCCGAGTTTCCGGCCCGCGCCAAGTCCGTGATCTGGATCTTCCTCAGCGGCGGCTACAGCCACCTCGAAACCTTCGACCCCAAACCCGCCCTCAACACGCACGCGGGAAAAACTTTCGACAAAACGCCGTTCGAAAACCCGCTCAACTCCGACAAACACGCCGCGCGCTTCCGCTCCGTCGTCGCCGATTCCATCAACGTCCGCGACGTCTACCCGATCATCTACCCGATGCAGGTCGGGTACGCCCACCATGGCCGGTGCGGCATCGGGATCACCGACTGGTGGCCGCACCTGGCGCGTTGCGCCGACGACATCACCTGGGTCCGCAACATGTGGACCACCGACAACGACCACGCCGCCGAGAATCAGATCCACACCGGGCGCCACCGTCTCGACGAGGTCCAACCCAGCCTCGGCGCCTGGGTCCATTACGGGCTGGGGAGCCTCAACGACAATCTCCCGAGTTACGTGGTCCTCGGAGGGCCCACCAATTCCACCACGCGCGATTCCATCGGCGCCCACTACCTCGGTCCCGAACACGCCGGCGTGCCCTTCGCCATCGACCCCGCGAACCCGCTTCCCTTCGCCAACCGCGATGCCGGTCTCACGGAGGAAGCCCAGGCGAACGAGTACGAACTCATCGGTCGACTCAACCGACTCGCCGGCGTCGAGTACCCCGAGGACGCATCCCTTCGCGCCCGGATCCGCGCCTACGAACTCGCCTACCGGATGCAGTCGGCGGTCCCGGAGGCCATGGCGTTTCCCTCCGAATCCGAGGCGATCCGACGCCTGTACGGACTCGACCACGACACGACTCGGACCGCCGGCCAGCGCCTGCTCAGCGCCCGGCGGCTCGTCGAGAGGGGGGTCCGATTCGTGCAGGTCTACCCCAGCGCGTATGGCACCTGGGACTCCCATCAGAAGCTGAAGGACAACCACGAGAAACTCTGCGCCAGCGTGGATCTTCCAGTCGCCGGCCTCCTGAAGGACCTCGGGCAGCGCGGCCTCCTCGAGGATGTCCTGGTCGTCTTCTGCACCGAGTTCGGACGCACCCCCGGCCTCGAACAACGCGGCGGCGGAAAGGACGGACGCGATCACCACCCTCACGGCTTCACCATCTGGCTGGCCGGCGCCGGCGTGCAACCCGGCGCCATCCACGGCGCCACCGACGAACTCGGATACCACGCCCTGGGCGACGGGCATTACGTCACCGACCTCCATGCCACCGTCCTTCGGATCCTCGGACTCGACTCCCACAAACTTCAGTTCCCGGGCCGCAAGCGCCTCGAAATCGACTACGGCAAACCCATCGCCGAGATCCTGGCCTGACTGAATCGCGACTCCATCCGCCCAACGCCCCAGCCCACCGCACCAATCCCTTTCCCCTCCTCATGAACCACCCACCCGTAGCCGCGGACGTCAGTCCGCGCCATCTCCGGTCAGGAAGTCAGCGCCGACTGACGTCGGCGGCTACGGTTCATGGTCCCAATACGTGTCCAATTCTTGGAAAACTTCGCTCTCCATGAACCACCCCTCACCCCCAGCCCCTCTCCCGTCGACGGGAGAGGGTGGCGACGCAGCGCGGCGCCGGGTGAGGGTCTTCGGCTTGGCCGTTCATCGCCTCAACTCGTGTCCGGAATTCGGAAAACGTCCCTACCCATGAAACCCTTCCTGATCCTGCTCACCGTGTTCGCCTCCCTCGCCGGGTCCGCCGCCGAACCCTTTCGCCAGATCATCACCAGCACCAGCCGCGGCATCCGCACCGACCAGTGGACCCTCACCCACCGGGACCTCGGCCTCGCCACACCGTGGAGCATCCGCAAACTCACCCTCCACGGGGGACGCCAGGAAGGCGTCGATGTCATCGTCGTCGACAATGGCCTCCTCACATTCACCGTCATCCCAACCCGCGGCATGGGCATCCTCGAAGCCACCGCCGGCAATGTCCGACTGGGCTGGGACTCCCCCGTGAAGGAGGTCATCCATCCGAACACCATCAACCTCGAAAGCCGCGGTGGACTCGGCTGGCTCGAAGGATTCAACGAATGGATGGTCCGCTGCGGCACCGAGTGGGCCGGGCACCCCGGCAAGGATTCCTTCGTCAACAACACCGGCGAAAGGGCCGAGATGCCCCTGACCCTCCACGGTCGCATCGGCAACATCCCCGCCAGCGAAGTCGAGGTCGTCATCGATCCCAACCCACCCTTCCGAATCCGGATTCGAGGACGCGTCGACGAACGGATGTTCTACGGCCCGAAACTCGAACTCTGGACCGAGGTTTCCACCGACCCGGGGTCATCGGCGTTCCGCATCGAGGATTCCCTCACCAACCGAGGCGCGCACGATCAGGAGGTCCAGATGATCTACCACTGCAACTTCGGCGCCCCCCTCCTCCAGGCCGGCAGCCGTTTCGTCGGCGCGTTCCGCCGAGTCACCCCCTTCAACGCCCACGCGGCCCGGGACCTCGACCGCTTCGCGGAATACTCCGCCCCCACCAAGGGCTTCGTCGAACAGGTCTACTGCATCGAACCCGTCGCCGACTCCACCGGCCGCGCCATGGTCATGATCCAAAACGCCCGCGCCGAACGAGGCGTCGCGCTGGGTTTCTCCATCGAACAACTCCCCTACTTCACCCTCTGGAAGAATCTCGCCGCCACCGAGGACGGCTACGTCACCGGCCTCGAACCCGGCACCGGCTACCCCTTCAACCGCCGCGTCGAACGCCTCGCCGGGCGCGTCCCCAAACTCCCTCCCGGCGAATCCCGCCGAATGGCCGTCGACGTCACGGTCCTCCTTTCCCGCGAGGACGTCGGCCGCGCCGCCAACGAAATCAAGCGCATCCAGGGCGGCCGCGAGGCCCTGTTCGACAAGGACCCCTTCCCCATTCCCTGACGGCCCGGCCGACCGATTTCTTCCAAGCCCAACCGTTTCCTTCCGGAACCCGGCGAACCTCGCGCCGTCGGAGCCGTCTTGGCGTGAGTCTCCCCTTCCTCCCCGCGTTTTCAGCACCTACGCTCCGCGCCATGAACCGCCCCTCACGTCGCCGTGGACGTCGGTCCGCGCCCTCTTCGGGCTGGAGGTCAGCGCCGACTGACGTCGGCGGCTACGGTCCGGCTGAGGTCCCAACCGGCCGACAGCGCGCTCACGGTTCCCGGGCATCAGGCCGGCGCAAGTTCCAACTCGGTGCCCTTCGTCCCGCGGTTTCGTCACCGCTTTCGTCGCGATGCTCGCCCTGATCGGAGTGGTCTTCGGCACTTTCGCCCAAACTCCGTCGGATCCGCGCCAGTTGGGCGGGGCGGGTCGGGGCGGTTCCGGCGGAGGTCGCGGACAGTCGGCGGGGCGGATGCGGGACAGTCGCGCGGGCGTCCCCGAGTGGAGCGTCGATGCGGCATTCCGACCCGAGGCCTTCACGTTCGCGCGACTCCGGTACCGGTCGAGTCGCCGAGGCGGTTGGCAGGTGGACTACCCGGGCGCCGACCTCAATTTCTCGTACCGCATCGAGCGGCTCAGCTCGATCAAGGCCGACCCCGAGGGGATCGTCCTCGACATCGACGACCCCCGGCTCTTCGACCATCCGTTCGCGTTCATGATCGATCCGCGCAGCATCACGCTGAGCACCGAGGAGGCCCAGATTCTCCGCCGCTACCTGTTGAACGGCGGCTTCCTCATGGTCGACGACTTCTGGGGGCAGCGGATGTGGGATCACCTCATGGACGAGTTCTCGAAGGTCTTCTACGACCGCAAATGGGTGTCGCTCCCGCTCGAGCACCCGATCTTCAATCATCCTTTCAAGCTCAAGGAAAAGCCCCAGGTCCCCAGCGAGGACTCCGCGCACCGCACCAAGGACGAAACCGGCCTGCGCCGCACCTGGGAGGACGAGATCACCTGGGAGGACCCGCAACCGCCGGAGTACCGGGCCTTCTTCGACGACAAGGGCCGGATCGCCATGCTCGTGTGCCTGAACACCGATCTCAGCGACGGCTGGGAGGAGGAGGGCATCAGCCAGTGGTTCTTCGAGACCTACGCCGAGAAACAGTCGTTCCCGATGGGAATCAACATCGTCTTCTACGCGATGACCCACTAGGCATCAGGACAGCGCCTGGATGAGGTGCTTCATCTCCTCGTCCACCGACGCCCCTTCCACCAGCGTCTCGGCGATCTCCATCCGCACCACTTCACGGAAGCGCTTTCGCAAGCGATGGATGGCGACCTTGACCGTCGCTTCACTCATCCCCAGCGCCTCCCCCAGATCCGCCTGCGGCCGCCGCGCCGCCGCGCCTTGCAGGCACCCCTTCAGGACCTCGAACTGGCGCTCTTTCCCCTCGGCCAACATCGAGACACCCAGACGCGTCAACGCCCTGTCCAGCAGCGCGTTCGCCCATTCACGGTCGAAGGCCACGTCGGCCGGAATCGCCGCGGGATCCGCCACTTGCAACCCCGGTTCGGTCGACGCTTCCTGCTCGAGAGGCACGTGCTCCGCGCCCGCCCCCCGCTTCGCCGCCGAACGCCGGACCCACTCCGCGTGGAGGAAATGCTTCACCGCCCCCAGGACATAGGATCGGAAGCGTCCACGCTCCGGATCGGCGCCCCGAACACCCGAGCCATCCAGGAGTCGGGCGAAGAACTCCTGGGTCAGATCCCGGGCATCCTGCGGATCCACTCCCGACTGCCGTCGAATGAACGCCTCCACCGGCCCGTAGTACGCCGCGCAGAGATCCGCCAACGCCATCCGGGCCTCGGAGCTCTCGCCCCGGGCCCGCGCCACCAACGTCCACCGGGTCGTGGCAAACACCCCGGCCCCGGGTTTGCCGCCGTCACTCGTCATGTTGCGATGCCCCCGGCGCCGCGGCCGACGCCGCCGTCTGTTCCCAGTCCAGGCCACGTCCCGCCCGCGCCCCTTCAAAGACGTGGGACCCCGACCGCAGGTGGTGGATCCAGCCCACCAGGCAAGCCGTCGCCACCAGCGCCACCATCAGCGATCCAATCACCAACCCGCGCCCACTGCCGGGAAGCCTTCCCAGCCTTGCGTCCCGGGGGATCTTCCGCACCCATCGCCACGCCGACCGCACCATCACCTCCGCCAAAGCCAGGGCTCCCGCCAGTGCGATCAGGGACATCCACCAGAAGCCGCCGTCCTCCCGGCTCAGCAGCCAACCCAACCCCGTTAGAATCGCCATCTCGACCAACATCAGCGGCCAAGCCAATCCAGCGAAGAGCCCTCGCCCCACGCCACCCAACCGCTTCTGACTTTCCCGGATCTCGAGGAGAGCGGACCAACCCAGGGCCGATCCAACCACCCCCGAACCTCCCACCAGCAGGAGGTACAAAAGGGCGGGCACCCATTCCGCTAGGCCCGCTCCGGATCCACTCCACGGATTCCCGCCCCTCCGCACCCACAGCTCCGCCACGAGAACACCAAACCCGAGCGCCACCAGACCCAACACCACACTCACCGCCGTCAACGCCGCGCCCACGGTTGCGTGGCGGGCTACCCCGTCCGTCGGGGCCGTCATCGCCACCTCCGCCATCGCGTCCTCCGACTGCGGTGCTGAGGCCGCAAAAATCCGCGCGAGCCGGTGGGAATGACGTCGCAACCAGATCAAGGCCGAGATCTCGAACGCGAGCCCCGCAAGTCCCGCGCACGCCAAGAGCATCTCTCCCGGCTGGATGTCGCCGGAGGGTGCCTTCCGCAACGCCTCGTGCCACATGGCCAGCGCCACCACGACACCGCAAAGAAATAGGTGCGTCCAAATCCCAGCCCGAATCAGGCGCGGACCAGAAACCCGCAATGCCCTGAGTTTCCATCCACCCGCCCCCAGCATCACTACCACCGCCAATTCCCCCACGATCCCGACGGTATTCTGGACGGCTTGGACGAACTGCGCGTAGGGACTCGGATCCTTCAAATCCCCGAACGACGCCAGGTTCATCAGCCAGAGCACCGGCATCACCAAGAGGGCGTACACCGTGATCCATTGCGCCATCCGGGGAAGCCGGGGATTGCAGAGGACAAAATCCGGCTCCGGCCCCGTCCCTTGCTGCAACATCCCTTTCCCGGCGCCGGCCGGTTCCACCGACCCAACCGCCGCGCCACCCGCCACCGGACCCGTCACGCCCTCCACTTCGGTCCGCACCTGCGCGGCGCTTTGTTGCCTGAGTTCCCGCTCCTTCTCCAAGGCCCGCATCACGATCGCATCGACCCGATCATCCACGCCGCCACGCTCCGAAGGCGGTGGAAACCGGCCCAGGGGCAGTTCCCCCGTCAGCAATTCGTAAAGCACCACCCCGAGCGAGTAGATGTCCGCGCGGTGATCCACCTCCGTGGGATTCTCGATCTGTTCCGGCGCCATGTAGGCCGGCGTCCCCAGCGTCGCCCCGCTCACCGTCAACGAACGATCGGACGACCCGTCGCCCATCAATTTGGCGATCCCGAAATCCGCGATCTTCACCCGACCACGCGCGTCCAGAAGGATGTTCTCCGGCTTGATATCCCGATGCAGAACCCCTTCCTCGTGCGCGAACTGCAGCGCCTCGCAGATCTTCGGCACCAGACCCAGCGCCTGGGCCGCGGTGAACCGGCCCGCCTTCATCGCCTGACGCAGATTCACGCCGTCGACGTACTCCATCAGGAGGAAGTAGAATTCCCCGCGCCGACCGAAGTCATGCACCGTGACGATGTTCGGGTGGTTCAGCCGGGCGAGAGTGCGCGCCTCGCGATTGAAGCGTTCGGCGAAGGCCGGATTCGCCGCCAACGCCTCCGACAGCACCTTGACCGCCACCCATCGGTCCAAATGGGGTTGCCGCGCCTTGAAGACCGCTCCCATTCCGCCAAGCCCCACCCATCCCGCGATCTCCAACTCGGGAAACGCCTCGGCCAACCGCCGAAGATCCGGAACGCCTGGCCGTCCGGGAGGCCCGCCCTCCACCGTCTCCGTCGGGACCGCCGCTCCTTCCAGCAGGCATTTCGCGCACATCCCGCCAGGCGCCGTCGCCGGCACCATCGCGCCACAAGTCGCGCACACATTCCCTCCCACCTCGCCGGGTCTAGATTCGGTGCTCATACACCACTTCCTGATGGGCCGCGGCCGCCAGGTTACACGAATCCCGTCCGCACCGGCAGCTCCGAATAGGGGTCAGTTCTCATAATCGACAATGATTGTCGATTATGAGAACTGACCCCTATGGGTGCCTCGCATCGCCTCCAGCAGATCGCAGAGTTCCTCCAATCCGGCGGGAGCGATGGCGCCGATCTCCTTCACCGCGGCCGAATAGGCCCCCGCCGAACGGCCACCCACCACGATGTCCACCGAGGGCGACACGAGTTTCCGCAAGTGGACGAGATCCCTCGGCAGCCAAGGGTCGTCGGCCGGGTACACGATGCTCAGGAGCACCGCGCGAGCCCGATTCTGGAGCACCGCGCCCGCGATCTCCGCCGGCGGCAAGCTCGCGCCGAGGTACACCGGGCGCCAACCGAGATTCGCCGCCGCCGCCGCCGACATCACCGCCCCCAGCTCGTGCAACTGCCCCGCCGGGGTCGTCACGATCGCCCGCGGCGCCCCGTCCTCCGACGCGTACGGCCGGGCGCCACCCATCAGGAAGTCCCGGATCGCCGCCGACGCGAAATGTTCGTGGGCGGCCGTCAGTTGACCGCGTTGCCACAGCTCCCCGATCTCCTGGGCCAGCGGCGAGATCATTCGATGGAGAACCCCGTTGAGACCCATCCGGACCGATCCCTCCTCCAGGACCCGTTGAAGGATGTCCGTCCGGAACGATCGCGTCGCGTCCAACGCTTCCTGAATCAGGCGCGCGTCCACGGGATCAGCGGTTTCAACGGTTCGCGACGACACCGCGCCCTCGACGCGCGCCCGCGCCGGATCCTTGCCCGTCTGATCTCCCTCGGATCCGGCCCCAGCGACCTGGCGTGTTCCACGAATCTCCGAGGGAAGGCTCCTTCCCTCCAGCCTCTCCCGCGCCCCCAGCCCGGACGTCGCCACCAGTCGACGCAGATCGCCCACCTCGAGGCGGGCGATCGTCCCGATCTTGTGACCCGCATCCGTCGCCCGCGCCAGCCACCGCAATCGCTCCACGTCCTCGTCCGAGTACAACCGCCGGTTGGTCCCGGTTCGGGCCGGCACCACGGCCCCATACCGTTTCTCCCAGACCCGAATCACATGCGGACTCAGGCCGGTGAGACGTGAAACGACGAGAATCGGATGTTGCAGAGCGACCACTCCCCAAAAGTGGACAAAGATTCGACAATTTCAATCTATAACTCGCCTGATATCTAGACTGTTGCAGACATTGTTTATACAAACATTTGACATTTCAATCCAACGAGCACAAGGTAGGGCTCGTCGAAAGAAAACAGCCGGTGATTTGAACAGGTTGGCGCTCAGACCAGTCAACAGCCGGTAGGAAATCGGATCGAAAGAGTCTGATTCAAGAGCCACGAAAACTGGACCATGGAAATGAACAGCAAGAAGCTCGCAAACAAATCGGCGCGGACGGTGACCACGGCGGCCACCTCGCGAACCTCCCGGGTTCGGCTTTCCAATGTGCCGGTGAAGGCGCCCAGGGCGTCGCTCGGCACGGGCAAGCATGGATTGCCGGCCACCATACCGCTCGAACCGGTGTCGCGCGCCCTCGGCGTTCGGTCGCCCCTCGAACAGTACCTCCGCGAGATCTCCGAGGTGCCGCTGCTGACGCCGGACCAGGAAGTCCTGCTCGCCCGGCGCATCCAGCGCGGCGACAAGAAAGCCCGGGAACACATGATCCGCGCGAATCTCCGCTTGTGCGTCAAGATCGCCCGCGACTACGAACACCACGGCGTACCGCTCCTTGACCTCGTCAACGAGGGCAACATCGGCCTGATGAAGGCCGTGGATTACTTCGATCCCACCAAGGGCGCCAAGTTCTCCACCTACAGTTCCTGGTGGATCAAGCAAGCGGTCAAACGCGCCGTCGCCAACCAGTCGCGCACCATCCGGATCCCGATCCATCTGCGGGATCGCATCGCCCACTTCTGGCGGCTCCATTCCCGTCTGCACGAGGAGCTCGGCCGCGAACCCAGCGACGAGGAAATCGCCGACGAAATGAATCTGCCGATCTCGCGCATCCGGAAAATGCGCCGCGCGATGCTCAGCACGATCTCGCTCGACGCGCAATTGGGCGACGACGACAGCAGCACGGTCTCGGAAGTGGTCGCCGACGAGCGCGCCAGCACCGCGTATCAGAATCTCGAGCACCGGACCCGCACCGACATGGTCCGGGAGTTGCTGGGAGGCCTCAATGACCGGGAACTCACCATCCTGCGCCAGCGCTTCGCTCTCGAAGGCGGCTCCGAGAAGACCCTTGAGGAGGTGGGCGAAATGTTCAGCCTCACCCGGGAGCGCATCCGCCAACTCCAAAACATCGCGCTCTGCAAACTCCGCAAATGGATCGAGCAGCGCGAATCAGTCCCCGAAGCCACCTGAGTCGTTCGGTTCGCCGAGGGGCTTCGCCGAACCCGAGCCCCTCGGCCCGACCCGGCTTGTGTCCCAGCAGGATCCCGGCGGCCGACGACGGATCCAAATTCGACCTCGATCCCAAGTTCTTTTTCCACCCGCAGGTTCCCAAGGAAATCCTCGCCGTCGCCGTCGCCCAAGGGCCATTCCGCTCTCCACCTCCTCCGCCTGAGCACTCGCGGCACGCGGGTACCGGATCGTCCTCTTCGAGACCAACACCTGGATCGGCGGCAAGGCGGCCATCCACCAATCGCAGGGGTTCCGATTCGACATGGGCCCGACCATGCCCATGCTCCCTTGCGTCCTCCGCCGCGTGTTCGCGGAGGCCGGCGGAAATCTCGAGGACTACCCCGATCTCCGCCGACTCGATCGATCAGGACGGGGTCGCCCCCAGGCCTGGCGGCGCCCAGGCGGCCCGCCGGGAGGAACCCCTCGTCGCCGCCGCAGCCTAGCCGTATCCACGAGATGCCCTCTATCGCAAGGCAGCCGACTCCAACCCGGACCCCGGACTTCCCTCGGGTCTCGGGCTTCCTGCTCGGCGCCTTCGGCGTCTACACACGGCGCTACCTGAGGCGCCATTTCCACGGGATCCGCCTCAGCACGTCCGGCTGGTTGCCGGACAACGAGAACGGCATCCCGAAGGTCATCTACCTCAACCACGCATCGTGGTGGGATCCGCTGGTCTGCCTCCACCTCCAGCTCCAGATGTTCGCCCGCCACACCGCCTACGCGCCCATCGACTCCAAGGCGGTTGAAAAATACGCGTTCTTCAAACGGCTCGGGTTCTTCGGCGTCGAAGCCGATTCCCCGCGGGGCGCGGCGCGCTTCTTCCGCGTCGCCAGCCAGGTGCTCGGCCATCCCTGGAACATCCTCTGGGTCACTCCCCAGGCCCAGTTCGCCGACGTCCGGCAACGCCCCATCCAGTTCAAGCACGGCCTCGGCCTCCTCGCCGCCCGCCTCGGCCGCACCCTGTCCGCCCCGACCATCCCGCCGCCTAAGATCCAGTTCGTGCCCCTCGCCATCGAATACCCGTTCTGGCACGAGCGCCTTCCCGAAATCCTCCTCCGTTTCGGTCAACCGCTGGACGTCCAAGCCGCCGCTTCTCCTCCCCGTGAACCCGGCGAATGGACAAGGCTTCTCGAGCAACGCCTCGAATCCACCATGGATTCCCTCGCCCTCGAATCGCTGCCACGCCGACCCGATGCCTTCCTCCCCCTGCTCAAGGGATCGGTCGGGGTCGGCGCCGTCTACGACACGTGGCGCCGGTTTCAGGCGGTCTTTCAACGCCGGAAATTCGATCCCAAACACGGACGCCTATGAACGCTCCCGCCTTCGGACCCACCGATATCGCCGTCCTCCTTGGCTGGATTGCCCTCGCCCTCGCCCTCCTTCCATTCGTCCTCTTCGTCGCGAACCTGCCGTTCTATCGCCGAATCCAGCCAGGCGCCGGATTTGGAATCCGCCTGACACCGCGATTCTCAGCCGAATCGTCGCCGCCCCACGCCGCCTCCCCGGCCGCGCCAGCTTCCCACGACAGTCCGCGCCCTTTCTTGTCCGTCCTCATTCCGGCCCGTAACGAGGAACACTCCATCGGACCGGCCCTCGAATCCGTTCTGGCGGATCCACACCCGCAGATCGAGGTCATCGTCCTCGACGATCACTCCACCGATGCCACCGCCGCGCGGGTGCGGGAACTCGCCGCCCGCGATCCCCGGCTCCGACTCATCTCCGCGGGTCCCCTTCCGGCCGGCTGGTGCGGCAAACAGCACGCCTGCTGGCAACTCGCCCACGCGTCCTTGGGCGATTACCTGATCTTTCTGGATGCCGATGTCCGACTCGAACCCGAAGCGATCCCGCGCATCGGCGACTATTTCAACAACCATCCCGACGTCCACCTCGCCAGCGGAGTCCCGGCTCAGATCACGGGAACATTCCTGGAAAAGCTTTTGATTCCCCTGATCCACATCGTCCTGCTCGGCTATCTCCCGATGGCCATGGCTCGCTTCACCCGCTGGAGCGCCTTCGCGGCCGGTTGCGGACAGCTCTTCGCCGCCAGGCGAAACGCCTACTTCGCCTCGGGCGGACACCAAGGCATCCGTTCCTCGCTCCATGACGGCGTCCAGCTCCCCCGCTCATTCCGGCGTCACGGATTCCAGACCGGCCTGTTCGACGCCACCTCCATCGCCCGGTGTCGGATGTACTCGTCCGCCGGGGAGGTCTGGCGTGGCCTCGGGAAGAATGCCACCGAGGGAATGGCCCATCCGGCGGCCATTCTCCCGTGGTCGTTCCTCCTCTTGGGTGGTCACGTTCTCCCCTGGATTCTCCTCACGGCTGCGCTTGTTCGATCCGACACAACCGCCGCGATGGCGATCTCGGCCGGCGTGGCATCCGCCCTGGGACTTGTCACGCGACTGACCGCCGCGGTTCGCTTCCGCCAAAATCTCCTGGGCGCCCTCCTCCATCCGGTCGGAGTCGCGCTCCTCGTCATCATCCAGTGGCAAGCCCTCGTCCGGCGCTGGCGTGGTCGCCCCATGCATTGGCGTGGACGCCAATACACCCATGCCCCCACTGTCGCCGTCAGTTCCCATCCCACCCCGTGAACTCATCCGCGCCATCCAGCATTCCCCGGACCTCCCAATTCGTAAGACTCCTCATCTCCATCGCCGCTCTGCTGGCGACCCTCGGATTCCTCGCGCGGCCCTCCGCGGTGGCAGGGGATACGGAAGCCTCCGTCGTCCGAATCGAATCCTTCCAGCTCACAGACCAGTTCGGAACCGCCCATCACGTCGACTTTCCCCGCTCCCGGCCCCTGCTCCTGCTCGTCGGTGATCGCAAGGGCTCCGACGAGATTGATCCGTGGATCGAGCCGTTGAAGAAGCGCTGGAGCGGCGTCTCCGACATCCTCGGCATCGCCGATGTCGATGGAATCCCTCGATTCTTTCGAAGTCGAGTCACCGAGGCGATTCGCAAGAGCCGGACCAAACCGCTGCTCCTCGATTTCGAGGGCCGGGTGACCCGCCATCTGCCGTGCGAGAAAAGGACCGCCAACCTCTTCGCCATCGACCGGGAAGGCCGGGTGATGGCCCATGTGTCCGGTCCCTACTCCGCCGGCACGAACGGCGTCGCGAAGCTTGAAGTGCTCGAACGGGCGCTCGCGCCGCCTTCGTCGCCCTGAAGCCGCGCCGGCCACATTCCCGAACGTCCCGCGCCTCAGGCTCCGACTTCCGCCCGCGCCTCGGCGGCGAGCGCGGTGCTCAGGTAGCGTTCACCCGTCGAACACGCGACCGTCACGATGACCTTGCCCTTGTTCTCCGGCCGCTTGCCGACTTCGCACGCCGCCCAGACGTTGGCGCCCGAGGAGATGCCCGCCAGAATCCCCTCCTCCTTCGACAAACGCCGCGCGACCGCGAAGGCGTCGTCGTTGGTCACCGCGATGCACTCCGCGATCTGCGACGCTCCGGCCGCGTCCTTTAGGTGAAGGTTGGCCGGAATGAATCCCGCGCCGGTTCCCTGGATCTTGTGCGGTCCGGGTTTCAGGGCTTCACCCTGGAGGGTCTGATTGATCACCGGCGAATCCTTGGGCTCGACCGCGATCGCCGTGAACGACGGTTTCCGCGATTTGATGACTTCGCAGCACCCCGTGATGGTGCCACCCGTCCCGACCGCGGCGACCAGGATGTCGACCTTCCCGTCCGTGTCCCGCCAGATCTCCTCGGCCGTCGTCTGGCGGTGAATCTCGGGATTCGCCGCGTTTTCGAACTGCTGCGGAATCCAGGAATTGGGCGTTTCCTTCGCCAATTCCTCCGCCCGACGGATCGCCCCCTTCATGCCGTCCGCTCCGGGTGTCAGCACGAGCTTCGCTCCCAGCATCGCCAGCAGGGTGCGCCGTTCCACCGACATCGTCTCCGGCATCGTCAGGATCAGCTTGTACCCCCGGGCCGCCGCAACGAACGCCAGCGCGATACCCGTGTTCCCCGACGTGGGTTCGATGATCGTCGTCTCCGCCTTCAGCACACCCCGACGCTCGGCATCGTCGATCATCGCCATCCCGATCCGGTCCTTCACGCTGCCCAGCGGATTGAAGAACTCGCACTTCAGCAGGATCGAAGTCGATGGATCGACGCCCATGGAGGCCGGAATCCGGTTGAGCCGGACCAGCGGCGTGTTTCCAACGGTCTCCACGATGTTGTTGTAGATGCGTCCCATAGTCTTCGGCGGGGCAGAAATTAGGCGTTCGAAACCGACGTGAATCGGGCGATCCTTGCTCCGCGACGAAGGCACCCGCAAGTCCGCAATCCAAGCGACTTCCGCGCCCCCCACGAAGAAAATGCAGGACCGGCGGTTTTACGAATCCGCCCCATCGGCGTCGTTTCCGACCGCATTCCGTCTCCGATCTTCGTGAGCTTCGTGGCCTTCGTGGTGCGGTATCCGGGGATTCCGGGACACGGCATCCCGCAAGGCCCGCCGCCGTCAGGCAGGCGCCCCCGCCAACGCCTCCGATCGACCTCGCGGCAACCTTCCCAGGTGGAAGACGAGGAACCCCTGGAGAAACCGCGCCAACGGGGCGATCGCCGATGGCCGCGCCTCCAGCCGTCCGACCCCTTCCCAATCGGCCTCCAACAAAGCCTCGGCCAGGCTCCGGGATTCCCGTGGCAACGCCGCCCGATCGAGATCCGGCGCCATCCCCATCTCCGCCAGATGCTTCAATTCCAAAGCCAGCACACTCCAGGGAACCGCGCCCGGACCGTGGACATGCCCCAGGTAGCCTAGAAAAAGCAGGTAGGTCTCGGGAATCGGCGTGTCGGTCTCCGTGCTCTGCTCGATCAGCGCCACCCCGTACGCCGCCCGTGTCAGCCGACGCCAGTCCGCGCGCAATCCCGGATGGGTCTCCCGCAATCCCACCTCCGCCAGAGTGTGCAAATCCGATCGCCGACTCCTCCGAAAGGTCAGATCGGCCACGTGAAACAGGTCCAGCTTGCCGCGGAACGGCGACTTCGGCCCGCGGGCACCCTTCGCCACCGTCGAAATGCGCCCCGCCCCCTCGGTCAGCCATTGCACGATCAGCGACGTCTCGGTCAATGGCCGGGTCCGCAGGATGACCCCGGTCGCCGCCTCCGCGGTGGAGGTCTTCACCGGGATCGCTTCCCGGCCAGCTCCAGTCCGGCCGCCCCCGGACTCGGCCGCACCAATCCCGCCACCCCACCCTTCGCCGTGAGTCGCCGGAGGAGCCGGTTCTCCTCCCTCTTCATCACCTTCCGCGCCGCCGGATCCCGGTCGTCGTACCCCATCAGATGCAGCACCCCGTGAATCACGTACCGGGCCAACTCGAGGTCCGGCGTGGTCCCGAACAAAGCCGCCTGCTCCGCCGCATCCCCGAGGCTGATGAACAGTTCCCCGTGCAACGGTTCACCAGCGCCGGTCCGATGATCGAATGTCAGGATGTCCGTCGAACCCGTGTGCCGCAGCCATTGCCAATTCATGGACGCCATGGCCCCGGATCCGATCAGGTGGATCCCCAGGCTCGCTTCCGTCACCTCCAACTCGCGAGCCAGCAGGCTCTCCCCCAGTTCCCTCAACCGGGGACCATCCACCCGGAACGTCCGCTGGCGATTCCGGATCACGACATCCAACTTCATTTCATCCGGCCTCCGCCGCCTTCCGGCGACCGCGGTGATCCTCGTACGCCGAGATGATCCGTTGCACGAGCGGATGCCGGACGACGTCCCGGCGCGAGAATTCGCAGAACCCGATCCCCTCGATGCCGCGCAGGGCGCTGACCGCCTCCGCCAATCCCGACGGGCGGTTCTTGGGAAGATCCACCTGGGTGGGATCGCCGGTCACAACCGCCCTCGAATTGAATCCAAGCCGGGTCAGGAACATGAACATCTGCTCCCCCGTCGCGTTCTGCGCCTCGTCCAGGATCACGAACGCGTTGTTCAAGGTCCTTCCCCGCATGTAGGCCAGCGGCGCGATCTCGATCACCCCCCGCTCGGTGCACTTCTGGATTTCGTCGGCGGGCATCATGTCATGCAGCGCGTCGTGCAGCGGTCTCAGGTAGGGAGCGATCTTCTCGTACAAATCGCCCGGCAGGAAACCCAGCGCCTCCCCCGCCTCCACGGCTGGCCGGGTCAAAATGATCCGGGCCACCTGCTCCTCCCGCAACGCCGCCACCGCCATCGCCATCGCCAGGTAGGTCTTGCCGGTCCCCGCCGGACCGATGCCAAGGGTCAGGTCGTGCTGCCGAATCGCCTCCACATACCGCTTCTGGCCCGAGGTCTTCGGCGTCACCTGCGCCTTCCGCGCCGAGGTCGTGATCCGGGTGTCGAACAGCCCCGCCAACGCCTCCGCTCCTTCGTGCTGAACCACGTTCAGGGCGTACGCGAACTCCTTCCCGCGCACCGTCTGGCCGGCCTTCACCGAGGCGTCCAGCAATTCGAGCATCTTCCGGGCCTTCCCCACCGCGTCGCCTCCGCCTTCCAGTCGGATCCAGCCGTCGCGCGACGTCGCTTTCACGCCCAGGGCGCGTTCCATCGCCTGAAGGTTCTTGGAGTCGTTGTTGAAAAGCGCCTGCGCGTGACGCGCGGTCTCGAAATGGAGGATCTCCTCGATGATCGGACTCACCATGCGATGCGAACGGGTTCGTTGACGATGGACACGACGACAAGACGGACGCCGACACCGCCTCAGGCGGACCCGGCGGCGGTTCCCCGGTTGAGGGCCTCCCGCAACCGGGCCGCCACATCCTCCAGCGCCTGCGGCAGCACCGTGGTGCCCGCCAGGACCGGCATGAAGTTGGTGTCCCCGTTCCAGCGGGGAACGATGTGGAGATGCAGGTGCTCGACAATCCCCGCGCCGGCGATCTTTCCCAAGTTGAAGCCGACGTTGAACCCATCCGGGCGCATCGTCTCCCTCAAGGCGCCCATGCAACGTCGGGTCCACTGCATCAATTCGAGCATTTCGTCATCCGTCAGTTCCTCCAGCCCGGACACCTGCCGGTAAGGAAGGACCATCAGGTGCCCGCCGTTGTACGGATGCCGATTCAGCAGCGCGAAGCACTGCCGACCCCGGGCGATCACGAGGTTCGCCACGTCGTCGGACGATTCGGCGATCGCGCGGAACACCGAGGCGCCCGGCTCCCCGTCCGGAGGCCCCTTCGGCGCCAGGATGTACTCGATGCGCCAAGGCGCGTGGAGATGCTCCATCGCGGCGACCCTAGAGAGGCCGCCCCCCCAAGTCAAAGGGGCCAATCCGCAAGGGCCCCAATGCGTGCTTGCCGGCCCCTTCGTCGTGGTCCTAACTTGCCCGCGTTCGGTGTTCCTCATCCCCTGCGCGGGTAGCTCAATTGGCTAGAGCGTCGGCCTCCGGAGCCGAAGGTTATGAGTTCGACCCTCATCCCGCGCACCATTTCAATCCCACGGGGAAACCAGGGCTTGGGCCTGTCCGGAATGCAACCTCCACAAAAGTCCGATACTCACCGGCATCGATCCCGACACCGGCGCGGTCGCCCGGCTTTTTCGGTCGCGACGAGATCGGTGGGGGAGGGACCGCTTCTCGCGGCGCTACGGCGCCCGGATTCCCGCCCGCGCTCCGCAAGGGGGCGAGCCGAACCACACAAGGGGTAGTTCTCAGAGCTCATCTCACGAGACCGCTCGCAAGACCGCTCGCGTTGGCGCGGCCATTGGTCGCCAGACGACCAATCCATCTGAAGCGGGAACCGATCCCCGCCGGCGGCGCGAGCCCTTCAGGTGACATAACCTAACGCCAGTGAAAATCCCCCCGAGCCCCGCAACCCATTTCCGTTGCGCCACAACGATTTAAGCAACTGGCCTTCAGCGGCTTATCCGCATTTCTGGCACGGAAACTCGATTCGACCCCCCAACGTGTTGCAACAGGTTCCAACAGGTTGCATCAGGTTCCATTACCAAACATTCGCCAAATAAATGGCTCGGGAGCCCCGTCCATTCATGCGGTCGATCAGGTCGAAGCCTGAAGAGCAGTCGTTCAAGTTTGCCACCGCGCAGCATTGAACTCGCGAAGATTGAGTGGCTGGGGGACTGTCACGGCGTGACGCTGCCCGGGATCGAGATCGCCGTCATCGAGGAGCGGAAGGTGGTCGGCTACCTCCTGGCCGCGGATCACCCCGAGGGCGCCAGCAAGGCGGCGTTCTTCGAGGCCCACGGGTTCCGGCGCGGCGACTGGCAGGTGTTGGCAGATGCGCTGCGGACCACGCTCGCCGTCACATGGTGGCGGGCGTTTCCCGTCGCCCTACGGAACGAAACACGCTCGTGGACGGCCCACCGTCGGTCCCCTGATGGCCGCATGCCCATGGTCCGGGCCATCTGGATCGTGGACGCCGGAACCGAATTCCCGAGGCTGGTCACCGCCTACCCAATGGATGTATGAGTACTGGCATGATTCGGGAACACGACAGGGTCGTCTTGACCGCACCCATCCCTCGACCGCGGGTTGGAAGCGCGGCGACGTAGGGGCCGTAGTTCACGTCTACCCGGGGCAACGGCAATCGAAGTCGAGTTTCTAATCCTCGGAAAGACCGCCGCGAGTCACGGTCGCAGAGAATAAAATGGGTGTACGTCGTCGCTGACGAAGACCGAGATCCCCCAATGCACGGGCCCTCCAATTGGTCACGCTGACGAACGCAAGCGGGGGAGCAGCGGTTAAGCGGGGAGTCTGAATTTCCGATCTCTCTGAGCCAGGCAACGCTCTCGGAGCTTGGCCAGTTTGCAGCTCAATGGGCGGAACGCCTTTGACTGGGGTTTCGAGCCACTCGCATCGGTTAGCATCAGTGCCGCCTCCCAAGCGAGGAGGAACCGAAAAGCATGGCTGGGGTCCTCGCGGCGTTTCTGGCGGATGATGGCAAACTGGCTGAGGCGGGCTGGTCATACTGGGGAGAGCGGACCGACACGGCGATCGACACGTGGTGGCCTACATTCCAGAGGCCGAAGTGAACGCGACCTACGAAGCGGGCGGATGCGCGCAGGCGAGCAGAGCTTCCCGAGAATGCCACATTCCTATAGCGTGAATCGCTGAAAAAGTGAAGGATGAGTACCAATCGAGATTGCGACTGAGACGGTCAACTACCAGATTGACCTGGGAATTCATCTGGGCTGGCATCCGAACATGATCGCGGTTCGGTCTCGATTGCCGGCCGGAAAGTGGCCCGGCACGCTGAGGCTAGAAATCCACCACTTTTTCGGTGCGCCAGAAGTGATCCCGAGAGGCATGGGCGAGGGTGTGATGACCTTGGTTCGCCCGTCTCTCAGGAAGACCTGATTGATTGGGATGGTCGAGTGCTCTGCGCAGATCGGCCGTGCGCGGAAGACGGTCGGGCGCGACGCACGCCGTGGGCTGGCAAGATTTTCGACACGGTGCTCTGGAACGCGAAAAAGTGGCTGCTGCAGGCCTAATCGAGCCTGCTCGCACGCGATACTGCCGGGCTGCTGTGATACCATGATCTCTATCTCATCCTCGCAGATAGCCCGTTCATACCGCCGGGGCGTGAAACGATATTCGTTCGGGGCCTCTACGAAGGAGTTACCGAGACTTTCTGCTTGCGCGGCACTGCTTGATGATCCCTGATGCAGGGATACGATCGTGAGAGCTCATCGTCGCGACCGGCTTGGGGTCGAGGTCTTCGCCCCAACCACTTTGCAAGCCGGTATACAGGAGAATGGAGCTCTGGCGTCCGGGCTGAGGCGTGATCACGGCGCTCGGAGGGCTGCGTGACACGGAAGCTATTCCTCCTCTGACCGGATTGCTCGAGGATCGAAATGTTAGCATCCGGCTGAATGCCGCCATTGCACTTTCGCAAATTACTGGCCGACGTCATCCGCTTGTTCCGGAAGGGTACCAGTTGGATTTGCCTACTCGTTGAGTGGAACCTGCGGACGCGAGCGCGTCCGGCGCATGGTTTGATCCGTTAACCACTTCCACCCGCCTTTGATGAATCCCTTCTCAACCAACGCCGCCCGCAGCTCGTTGGCAAGGGTGATGACGCTGGCGAGGTCGGTGGCCTCGGCCTGATTCGGCGTTGGCGCGCTGGGCGGTGGGCGCTGCGCCGTGGAAGCCGACCTTCGATGCCGTGGAAGTCCCGGTCTGAATCTCCCACGACAGGCTTCCCGCATGGCGCTTCAGGCCGCCGTCGGCGACGTTCAGGATCAGGTACCCGGTCGGGAATGCCCCGCTTGCTGGATCGGTCGCTGACGGTTGACGGTGCGATCTGCCGCCAGGTGCCCGGAGTGCCGGCCACGGTGCAGACGAACTCCGCGCCGTTTTGGTCCCGCCAGAAGTCGCCGACGTTCCACGCCCCGGAGGTCGGCGGGCCGTTCAGGGTGTTCGGGCTCCCGTTCTGGTAGGTGGGGACGCGGCGGAACAGTTCCTCGCTGGCGATGACCCAGTTCTGTTGGGACAGGGCGACGAAGCTGGCGGCGTCGGTGACGTTGAAAAGGCGTCCGGGGGCAATGGTGCTCATGTTTTTTTCACGGTGATCTCGTCGAAGTCCAGGGACCGCAGGCCGGCCAACGAGTAGAAGGCCCGCAGCTTGAAGTCGGTTTCCGAGCCCAGCAGGGCCACGAGTCCGGCATTGGAGATGATCACGGGGCCGGTGTTGCCCGCGAAGGCGATTTCGCCCTTCAGCACCCCGGCCGTGGTCAGGACCTGGAGGACCGTGGCGTCGGCTCTGCATTCCAGGTTCTGCGTCACGTTGAAGCCGAAGCGCAGCTCGCTGGTCGGTGTCCAGGCTGACGAGGATGTCCTGCCCGCTGTCGTAGGTCGGATGGGCGCCATCCTCGAAGACACGAAGGTTGATCGGCGCCGCCGGACGCTGCGCCCGCTTCTGGATCGTCACGGCGATCTCCGGGCAGGTCGCCAAGTCGAGTTCCTGCGCCAGCAGGTAGGGCTGCTCCTTGAAAGTGGCGATGCCCTCGGGCAGGTCGGCGGACCAGGTCACCGGCCTTTCGATGCCCAACTGGAGGACGTAGGCGGTGGCCCCGCTGGCGTGCGTCTCGGCGCGGGTGCCGAACCACTCCCGAAGGACCTTCAGCGTGTACCGCTTTGGCCCGGTGAGCTGGGCATCGTAGCCGACCATGATTTCGCCGCCGATGAAGACCTGGAGCGGTTGCGTGGTGGTCGCCTCTTCGAGCGTGGTTTCTTCCAGCTCCCAGTCGTCGCCGATGAAGGTGATGTCGATCGAGGCATCGGCCAGCGTCCCGGCGTCGAGGGCCGTATTCATCGTGCCCTTCATGGCGAAGGCAGAACCGCCGGCGACCTGGACGAACGAGTCGGCCGTGCGTTCCCACCAGGCGTGAAACCCATTCGTCAGCGGGTCGCCGCGGACGGGCAGGAAGATCAGCGACGGCTTGACCTCGCGCAGGTAGCCGTAGGGCAGTTCGAGGGCGACGTTCGCCAGCAGCGGCTGGGCCGAGTACTCGCCCTCCGGTTCTACGTCATCGGGGGCCACCGCCGTCGGGATAGCGTTGCGCCAACCGCGGTCTTCCTTCCAGCGGATCGCCACCTCGGGCGAGTCGGGCTTGTCGACGGTCAGCTCCGCGATGCGGACCTTCAGCGCCGAGATCCCAGCCGCGATGTGCGTCAGGGTGATGAGGTCGCCGACCTGGACGCCGGCCACAGAGGTGCGCTTCACGCGGATGTCCCCGTCATCACGGGCAGGGCCCCTGCCGTCCGAGGCTCGCCGCAATCCGCCATGGCTCCAGCAGTTGGACCTGCGGGAATCCGGCCTCGTCGGTCCGGGGAACGAACACTGAGTCGTCGGTGTCGAGGTAGAAGGACCCCATGCGTTGAAGGTCCCAGAAATCGAAGCGGCCGGTGAAATCGGCGCGCTCCGCCCACTCGTCGAAGAAGCTGTTGGCGGCCTCGTTCTACCTCCGATCCCACGTCGCCGCTCGGGGGGGCATCGGGATCGAGTAGTTGGCGACCAGGTCGGTGGCGTAGAACACCAACCCGACATTGTCCCAGAGATAGCGGGCGACGGAGGCCAGTTGGAGCCGGTTGAACTTCGACAGCAGCCGGTGGAGGTAAAGGGTTCCGCGGTTGCAGGCGATGTGGTGATCCTGCTCAAGCAAAGGCGGTACGAGAATATCGTCGGGCTGGCGGGAATCGGCTTCGAGTCCCGCGTGCATGTCTGCGCGACACTCGCGAGGCCCGGTTACGATGCCGAGAAGGTCCTTGCGGGAATCGAGGAAGACATTGAACTCATCGAGGAGATTCCATCCATCGACACATCGCCTGAAGCGGTCCAGACGCTGTGGTTGCAGGCTGATCGATCTCGCCTGGAGCGTATCAAGGAGGGCTCTTCTGGGATTTGTGTGGGTGAAGAGCGACGGATTTGGAGCCGAAACAGAGCTTTTGAGGAGCTGATTTTGCACACCCTGGGGTGCGAATGACGATTGACTCCGGGCATCGTCCGCGTCCGCTTCGCGCCGGATTCCGCTTCGCTGCGCAACGCTCCCCCGGTCCGAGCACGGGCTGAAGGGTGGAAGGCCGGGAGGTTCGCCGGTATTCTCGGGCATGGCATCGGTCGACAACTCCCTCCAGCAACATTACCGACTCCTTCTCGGCATCGACGCCCCCTGGCGGGTGGAGGATGTGCAATTGGATCTGCCCGGAAAGAAGGTGGAGATACGGTTGACTTGGACCCCGGGTTGCAAAGCCCCTTGTCCGGAATGTGGTGAGCCTTGCGGCGTTTACGATTTCGCGTCGGAGCGGACTTGGCGGCACTTGGATACAATGCAGTTCCAGACCATCATCCACGCCCGGGCGCCCCGGGTGGAGTGTCCGGCGCACGGGGTGAAAACCGTCGTCGTGCCGTGGTCTGAGCCGCATGGACGGTTCAGCCGATTGTTCGAGCGCTTCGCGATCGACGTGTTGTTGTGCGCTCGAAGTTGGACCCAGGCCCAGGCGTTGCTGGTGCTCTCGTGGGACGAGGTGCACCACATCGTTCGACGGGCGGTGGCCCGGGGACTTTCCCGGCGTGAACTGGAAGGCCTGCGATACCTGGGAATCGACGAAAAGAACTTCGGTTCCGGCCAGTCCTACATCTCGGTTCTGACGGACCTGGAAGGTTCCCGTGTGCTGGAAGTCGTGGAGGGCCGCACCCAAAAGGCGGCCGAGGCGTTGTGGGACACCCTCACCGAGAAGCAACGAGAACAGATCGAGGCGGTCGCCATGGACATGTGGGAACCCTTCCTGAAGGCGACAACCAAACAGGCGCCTGAAACGGAGGTGGTCCACGACAAGTTTCACGTCGCCGCGCATCTGGGGGAGGCCGTGGACAAGGTGCGCCGGAAGGAACACAAGGAGTTGCTCGGCCAAGGGGACAGCACGCTGACGGGAACGAGGCAGCTGTGGTTGTTCAATCCGAGAAACTTCTCTCCAGAGCAGGCTGCAAATTTCGCGGCACTACGCGATAGCGGGTTGAAAGTCGCCCGCGCATGGGCGGCCAAGGAACTGTTCTCCCGCCTGTGGGAATATCGCTACGAGGGGGCGGCCCGGCGGTTCTTCAAGGACTGGTACGGTTGGGTCACGCGGAGCCGACTCAAACCTCTGATCAAGGTGGCGAAGATGATCAAGAGCCACCTGGACAACATCCTGACCTACCTTCGCCATCCGATCACCAATGCGGTGACGGAGGGGCTCAACTCCAAGATCCAGACGATCAAAGCCAACGCGAGGGGCTTTCGGAGCTTCGCAAACTACCGTCTTCGAATCCTATTCTTCTGCGGAAAGCTCGACCTCTACCCACGATAATCCCGGAAGAAGGTCAAGGAGGAGTTCGGAGGTGTCTCCGGCAAGGCAGTAACGGTGATCAGTCGGTTGGTCGGGCTCATCGTACTGACCTACAATATCGCGCGGGCGGTGGGCCTTGAACAGCGCCTCAGTCCTGACCCACAACCGGTCTCGGCCGCCGCACTCCCTCGCTTTTCCGGTGCCGCTCCGGCTACCATCAGCGTCCACTTCCTGGAATTACTTCATCGGGTAATAGAAGATGATGACCATGCTGCTTTTGACGACCTCCGGGAGGCGGCCTAGGCTCCTTGCCGATGGACGACCTCTTCGCCGCGCGCGCCACGATGGGTTTCTCGCTGGGATTTCACATCATCTTCGCGGCGATCGGTATGACGATGCCCTTCATGATGTCGGCGGCCCACTACCTGTACCTGACGCGGAAGGATGCGACCTATCTCGCGCTGACGAAAATGTGGATGAAAGGTGTCGCCATCCTTTTCGCGATCGGAGCCGTATCAGGCACCGTGCTCTCGTTTGAGCTGGGGCTGTTGTGGCCGGGTTTCATGCAGCACGCGGGCGCGGTCATCGGCATGCCCTTCTCCTGGGAAGGCACGGCATTCTTTCTCGAAGCCATCGCCATCGGCCTATTCCTCTATGGATGGAATCGCATGCATCCGTGGGTCCACTGGGCTGCAGGGCTTGTGGTGGGCTTGTCTGGGTTTGCGTCGGGCATTTTCGTTGTCGCGGCCAACGCCTGGATGAATTCCCCGGCAGGTTTCGATTGGGTCGACGGTACCGCCCAGAACGTCGATCCGGTGGCGGCCATGTTCAACCGGGCCTGGCTGCATCAGAGCGCGCACATGCAGGTCGCCGCATTGCAGGCCGTGGGATTCGCGGTTGGCGGTATCCACGCCTGGCTCTATCTGCGCGGCCGCGCCCCGGACCTGAACCTGAAGGCATTGAAGATCGCCATGGTCGTGGGCGCCAGCGCGGCGCTAGCCCAGCCGTTGGTTGGGCATTGGGCCGGCGAGCGCGTCGCGGAACTCCAACCTGCCAAACTTGCGGCCATCGAAGGCCACTTTGAAACGAGCAGGCGGGCTCCCCTGACC
Source organism: uncultured Verrucomicrobiota bacterium (assembly GCA_942490575.1). Lineage (GTDB taxonomy): Bacteria > Verrucomicrobiota > Verrucomicrobiia > Limisphaerales > CAIMTB01 > CAIMTB01. The sequence continues at coordinate 9,796 of CALNYA010000045.1, read as the reverse complement.
ATCGGCGGCATTCCCGATGCGGAGACCGGCACGATGAAATGGGGGGTGCAGATTCCGGGCCTCCTGAGTCTGCTCGCGCATCGCGACATCAACGCGGAGGTGATCGGTCTGGATCAATTCCCTCGGAGTGAATGGCCGCCGCTGGTGATCACCCACATCGCATTCCAGGTCATGGTGGCGATTGGGTCCGTCTTGGCGCTGCTCGGGGCCTGTTACTTCTGGTTCCTGCGTCGCGCCAGGTTCCCTCGCTGGTTCCTATGGACCATCGTAGGCGCGACGCCCCTCGGAATGATCGCGATTGAAGCGGGCTGGATCGTCACCGAGGTCGGTCGGCAGCCCTGGATCATCTATGGCATCATGAAAACCGGGGACGCTGTCACCCCCGTCCCGGGTATGGTCTATCATTTCTGCCTCTTCGTCTTTCTGTACCTCGGCCTGGCCGCGGCGACGGCGTGGTTGCTCCGACGCCAGATCCTGGCCGTTCAAAGGGAGTACGAAAACTGAATGATAGACCTACTCATTTTTTTCATCGGCGCATCCCTCCTGCTCTACATCCTGTTGGGCGGATCGGATTTCGGGGCGGGAATTCTCGAACTGCTCCCGGCGGGTCGACTTCGGGAAAGGCAGAAGGAAGTCATCAATCGCGCGATGGGCCCGGTCTGGGAAGCCAATCACATGTGGATGATCCTGATCGTGGTGATTCTGTTCATGGGTTTCCCCACGATCTTCACGACCCTCATGATCGCACTGCACATCCCGATGCTCGCGCTGCTGGTCGGGATCGTGGTGCGGGGAGCCGCCTTCACCTTCCGGCACTATGATGCCATTCAGGATGCGCCGTCCCAGCGGACCTACACCTGGCTTTTCGGTCTCTCGAGTTTGTGGACGGCGTTGTGGCTGGGGATCATCGCCGCCAGTCTCAACCGCGGCATCATTGACCCCGGGGCACGCGAGGCCTGGCCTGCGTATGTGGCACCGTGGTGGGGCGCCTACCCTCTGAGCGTGGGCGCCTTCGTCGCGTCCATCTTCGCTTTCCTCGCGAGCATTTACCTTGTGGGCGAAACGAATGAACCGGAGTTGAAGCGTCGATTTCGAAGGCTCGGCGCCCTGTTCAATGGGCTTGTCGTCGTGCTGGGAGGAACGGTTTTCGCAGCGTCTCTTCGTGAGCGCGAGAGCCTCGCCACCGCCTTTCTGCGTCAACCCTGGAATCTGGGCGTCATCGCCCTGGCTACGGCGCTGTTCGTCGCCCTCTGGTTCCTGGTGGCCCGCCGCCTTGTCCTTCTCACACGCATCGTGGCCTCCGGCCAGATCACGCTCATCCTGATTGGTTGGTGCCTGCTCTACGCGCCCAACGCAGTGCTCACCGCCAAAGGTCCGTTGAGCTTTTACGAGCAGGCCGCGCCCCCTGCGACCCTACGACAGCTCGTGATCGCCCTGCTCGTGGGCAGCGTCTTCATATTTCCAAGCCTCTACTTCCTTTTGCGCGTGTTCAAGGGCGCCATCGGTGCGGGCCAGGTCCAAATCGCATCGGACGACGCGCCAGGCGGAACTGGCAGCCAGTAGAATGTATCCGGTCGACGAACCACGTCTTCACGACCCATTGCGGACCCGTCCTTCACGGGCGTTCACCAAAGCGGTGTACGCTGAATACCCGTCGCACTGGATCGCGCCTTGAAAATCCCCAAGGAACTCTTTTGACGCATCATGCGCCCGGCCGGTGCTCCATTGAAAAAGCACCTCCCCGCCCGGGTCGTGATAGACCCAGAATCGCCCGGCCTCGAGCCGCTTGTTCAAGATCCAAAGTCCGGTTCCGTCGAAGACCAAAATCTTGATTCGGGTTCGTCGGCGATTGCTGAAGACAAACCAATGCCCGGAGTGAGGATCCTCCCGAAGCACGCCGGCCACGTAACCGTACAGTCAGCGACGGACCCGCTTTGATGGCGGACCCAGGTTCTGAACGTGGCCAGCCGGATTCCGTGGGTTTGGGCGAATTCGCGCTGTGTCCGTTGACTGCCCTCCCAGGCCCGGACCCAGCGCTCGCGTTGGTGCGCGGGGGTCCGAGACCGACGAGGGACGGCATGACTGAAGCTTGACCACGCATGTTTAGAGTTCTTTCGCGTTCATCTTGTCCACCGCCACTGCCACGAGGATAACAAGGCCCTTGATGACCTGTTGCCAGAACGGCGAGACCTCCAGCAACACCAGGCCGTTGTTCAACACGCCGATGATCAGGCAGCCGAGGACCGTCCCCATGATGGTGCCGCGTCCGCCGTTGAGGGAGGTGCCGCCGATGACCACGGCGGCGATGGAGTCCAGTTCGTAGCTCAGGCCCGCATTGGGAGTGGCCGAATCGAGCCGAGCCGTTACCAGGAGACCCGCGACGCCCGCCATTGCGCCGCCAATCATGTAAACCAGCAGCTTGATGCGGCGGACGTTGAGCCCGCTCAGGCGCGCGGCCTTCTCGCTGCCGCCCACGGCATAGACATGGCGGCCGAAGCGCGTGCGATTCATCACGAGGATGAACACCGCCACCAAAACTCCGGAAATCCACACCGGCATCGGCAGGCCGAGCCAATGTCCCGAGCCGATGAAGGCAAAGGAATCGCCGAGCCGCGTGATCGGAAAGCCGCCGGTCCCAAGCATCGTGAGACCGCGCGCAATGCTCAACATGCCCAGCGTCGCCACAAACGGCGGAAGCTTGAATCGGGTGATGGCAAATCCGTTGAACCAGCCCAGCACCATGCCGACGAGCACGCCGACGAGAATCGCGCCGGACACCGTGATTTCGATGAAGACATCCGTGCCCGGAATCACGATGCCGTTCTTCAGTAGTCCCGCGGACACCGCGCCTGAGAGCGCGAGCATCGAGCCCACCGAAAGATCGATGCCGCCCGACAGGATGATGATCGTCATGCCGAGGGACAGGCAGAGGTTCACGCAAATCTGCCGCAGGACGTTCAGGCTGTTGTCCATCGTCAGGAAGCTGTCCGACATCAGCGCCAGCGCGAGAATCATCAATCCTAGCGCGAACACAGAATGGAAACGCTCCAGGTAATCGAGGGGCTGCTTTTCCACGGTCATGCGCGTCGGTTGTTGATGCCGCCCGGCAGGGCCGCCTTCACGATCTTCTCCTCCGTCGCCTCGGCGCGGGTGAACTCCGCCGTCCGGCGACCTTCACAGAGCACCATGATGCGATCGGCGACGCCCAAAATCTCAGGCAGTTCAGAGGAGACCATCACCACTCCGAGCCCGCTTTGCGCCAACTCGTCGATGAGCGCGTAGATCTCCTTCTTCGCGTTGATGTCGATGCCCCGCGTCGGCTCATCCAACAGCAGCACCTTCGGCTCTGTGGCCAGCCATTTCGCCAGCACCATCTTTTGTTGATTGCCGCCGCTCAGGTTGCCGATGCGCTGGTCGAGGGATGTTGTCGTCACGCGCAACCGGTCAACATAATTCCCGACCAGCTCGCGCTCCAGGCCGGGTCGCAGCAAACCGAATCGTTCAATGCGCGGCAGGCACGACAACGTGGCGTTGTGCGCGACGCTCAACTCCAGCACCACACCCTCGCCCTTGCGATCTTCCGGCGCGAGCGCGAGCCCGGCCGTGATCGCCTGCCGTGGCGACCTGATCTCTTCGCGTTGACCATCGATTTCAATTGCGCCCGAGGACGTATCCGGATGAAGCCCGAAAAGGGTCTGCAACAGCTCCGTGCGCCCCGCGCCCATCAGCCCGAAGATCCCGAGCACCTCACCGCGCCGGACTTCGAACGACACGTCCTTCACCACGAAGTCACCGGCGCGTTCCGGGTGTAGGAGTGAAACGTTCTTCGCCCGCAACATCACCTCGCCCTGCTTGGTTGGGGACTTGGGAAACAGGTCGGCGAGTTCCCGGCCCACCATGAGGCGGATCATCTCATCGCGTGTAACCTGGTTGATTTCGTGTTCCGCGACGAATTTTCCGTCGCGGAACACCGTGATGTCATCGGCGATCCGCGGCAGTTCGTCGAGCTTGTGGGTGATGTAGATCAGCCCGACCCCGCTCCGCTTGAGTCGCTTGATCTGCCGGAACAGAACCTCGATCTCGTGGCCGGTGATGGCCGAGGTCGGCTCGTCCATGATGACGACGTGCGCCTTGAGCGAGATGGCTTTGGCAATCTCGACCACTTGTTGCGCGCCGACCTTCAACTGCGAAACGGGCGTGCGGGGATCGGTTTCGAGCTCGAGCTCCTTCAATAGCTTCGCCGCATTGGCGTTCATGCGCGCATAATCCACCAGGCCGAGCCTCGTCAGCGGCTCGCGCCCGATGAAGATGTTCTCCGCGATGCTCAATCCGGGCACAAGGTTGAGTTCCTGATGGATGATCGAAATGCCCGCCATCTGAGCCTCGCGTGGATTCTGAAAGCTGACCAGACCTCCTTCGATCGTCACCGTCCCGCTGTCGGGCGGAAACACACCGGCGAGAATGTTCATCAGCGTGGACTTGCCCGCGCCGTTCTCGCCGAGCAATGCGTTGAGCCGCCCGCGCCGCACGGTCAGGTTCACGCCGTCCAACGCCCGAACCCCAGGGAACGACTTTGTGATTCCACTAGCCTGAAGCAGAACATCACGGGTGTCCCTGGATGGTTCCTGTGTAGGCATTCGTCAGTCCGTTTGAATCATGACGGGCACTAGCTTCAGCGGCTTGAGATCCAGTTCTTCATCGCCAACCTCCGCACAGCCGGCGAATCGGATGCGGGTGCCGACCCTGGCTAGTTGCCGCAGCCGAGGCAGTACGTTGGTTTCGACCATGCCGTTCAGCGCCGCCGAGATATCATTGAACTCCTGGGCGTTCGGATAGCTGCTGGCATCGATCAGTCCCGTGGCATCCCGCACGGCGTTGCCAAATACAAAACCCAGCTCGATTGCTATCTGCGGCTCGTCGCTGTCAGCCTGCAGACTCAACCCGACACTGTTCTCATCCGCGCTGACCACCGTTCCACTGCCTCGCACGAAGAGAAAATATGAATCGGCCACACCGACAGTGCGGCCAAACTGTTCTCGCGCGGTTTGCGGAGCGCTGGCGATTGCCTCCAGCACCGCGGCCGCATCGGCGGCCGTCTCAGCAGCCGGGAGCAACTGCTCGTTCCAGAAGCGGAATGCAAACTCCGCCGCGTCGAGTTGCTGATCTCCCCGCGCCTCGCGCATCAACTTGAGGGAGCGCACATGAAACGGTGGGAACGTCAGCCACATGACGACTACAGCTACGGTCACCACGAGCATTGGGACCGGACTTTTCATTTTCACAGGTGCAGGCCGACGCAAGGGAGATGAGAAGCAACAGTCGCTGTTCTCCTGAGCGCGCCTCCCGTAATTGATGGGGCGGCGGCCGATCCTGATCACGGTCGGTGAGGGAAAGGGCGGCTCGGCCCTTGGTTTGCGTGATTGGAGGAGAGTGACGAAGCCGGCAGATGAAGTCCCCGCGAGGCTTGCCCCGCGGGGACTTGTTCTTTGCGGTATCAGGTGTGAAACAAAACGCCGCAGAGAACGGGTGCCGGAAACAGCCGGCGGATCAGTCCCTATATCGGTTGCTCGAAGTCGTCGACGACGAACTCGCAGAGACTGGTCGCCGGAAAGGGTGTCAGGTCGGGGACACGGCGGGCACGGCTCCACCGGGCGGCCTATCGCCGCAAACCACGCGGTGGACCCGCCTCTGGGAACGAGCGTCACAGCTTCTGTTGCGACAAGGAAGACTGCCGCCAGCGTCACACGCCCCCGTCGGTCCGCTTCCTCGGCCGCAAGGTCTACGTGGCTTTCGTGGTGGTGTTGAAGGCGGCTCTGCACCAGGGTCTCAACGCCGCCCGTCTGTCCCATCTACGCATCGTGCTGCCCGAGATGGACCGGCGGACCCTGGAGCGGTGGCTTCGCTGGTGGCGGGAGATCTTCGGCGAAAGTCCGTTCTGGAAGACGGGCTGTGCCCGCTTCATGCCGCCGCTCTCGGAGGCGCAGCTGCCGCTGGGGTTGTGCGAACGCTTCGGGATCGAGCCCACCGAGCGCCTGCTGGATCTGCTGCGCTGGCTGGCGCCGATCACCACCCGTTCCCGGATCGCGGAGGTGGTTATGTGAGGGCCGGGGTTTTCCCCGCAGAGGATGCCGGTCGACCGGCTTCCGGGGGTCCAAGGTACAAGGAGAGCGTCGCCACCGAACGGTGCGAAAATCATGAACAACGACGCCTCCAACGACCCCGGTTCCGCTCGCACTTCTGATCGATGGGCCCGCTTTCGCTTCAGTGTCGTGGGTCCGCTCCTGGCCGCGCCTCCGGCGCCGGGTGAACTTCAGGATCGCCTGCGCCTTCTGGCCGCCCAGTCCTGGCGTCATCCGGTCAGCGGCCAGCCCGTGAGGTTCGGTATCTCCACCATCGAACGCTGGTATTACGCCGCCCGTCAGGCGAAGGACCCCGTTCAGGCGCTCGCCCGCCGCCTCCGTTCCGATCAGGGCCAACATCCGTCCGTCTCGGTCAAGGCGGGTGAACTCCTGGCCACCCAGTACCGGGCGCATCCCAGTTGGAGTTACCAACTTCACTCCGACAACATCGCCACGCTCCTCGAAGCCGATCCCACTCTGGGGTCCGTTCCCTCCTACGCCTCGGTCAAGCGCTACCTCCAGACCCACGGCATGTTCAAGCGCCCACGGCGCGGTCCCTTCCACAGTCCCGGCGCCCGTCAGGCCGAACACCGCTACGAGGCGCGCGAGATCCGCAGTTACCAGAGCGAGTATGTCAACGCGCTCTGGCACCTGGACTTTCATCACGGTTCGGCGCGCGTCCTTCTGGCCGACGGTCGGTGGGCCTATCCGCTGCTCCTGGCCATCCTCGACGACCACTCGCGCCTGGGCTGCCATGCCCAGTGGTACCTCGCCGAGGGGACCGAAGACTTGTGTCATGGCCTGAGCCAGGCGTTTCAGAAGCGTGGTCTGCCCCGCGCCCTGATGAGCGACAACGGCTCGGCCATGATCGCCCTTGAAACCCGCCAGGGCCTGGAACGGCTTGGGATCTTCCACGAACTGACTTTACCCCGGAGCCCCTATCAAAACGGCAAGCAGGAGAGCTGGTGGAACCAGATCGAAGGCCGCCTTCTCCCGATGCTCGAAGGTGTCGCCGACCTCACCCTCGCACGACTCAACGAGGCCACCCTCGCCTGGCTCGAAGTCGAGTACCACCGTGGGCCCCACTCCGAACTGGACGACCAAACGCCCCTGCAACGCTTCCTCGAGGCCCGTGACGTCGGCCGTCCGGCGCCGAGCGCCGACGCACTGCGCGAGGCCTTCACCTCCGAAATCACCCGCACCCAGCGTCGCAGCGACGGCACCATCAGCCTCCTGGGTCGCCGGTTTGAAATCCCATCCCGCTATCGGCACTTCGTCCGGGTCCACGTCCGTCACGCCTCCTGGGACCTGAGTCAGGTCCACCTCGTCGATCCGCAAGCCGGCACGCTTCTCTGCCGCAGGCTCTATCCCCTGGACAAGGCCCGCAACGCCGACGGCCAGCGCGCAGCCAAACCTTCCCTGATCGACGCGCCGACCACCGAACCGGCCTCCGGCATGGCGCCTCTCCTTCAGAAAATCCTCCGCCAATACGCCACCACCGGTCTGCCCCCGGCTTACCTGCCCAAGGACGACCTGCCTCCCCCATCCCATGAGTAAAAAGCTCCTCGCCCTCCACGGCCTCAAGTTCAATCCCTTCTCCTCCCAGCTGCCCACCGACGCGTTGTGGATCTCACCTCCGATCGAGAGCTTCTGCTGGCGCATCGAACATCAGATCGGCGAAGGCGGCTTCGCCCTGGTCACCGGGGATCCCGGCACTGGAAAGAGCGCGGCCCTGCGCCTCCTGGCCGACCGCCTGACGCGCGTGCGCGACCTCGCCGTCGGCGTCCTCACCCGTCCCCAGGCCTCCCTGGCCGACTTCTACCGCGAACTGGGCCACCTCTTCGGCGTCGCCCTCTCGCCCCACAACCGCTGGGCCAGCGCCAAGGTCCTGCGCGAAAAATGGCTTCAACACCAGGACACCTCCCTCGCGCGTCCCGTCCTTCTGGTCGACGAAGCCCAGGAGATGGGTTCGGCCGTCTTCTCCGAACTGCGCCTTCTCTCCAGCGCCGATCTCGACAGCCGTTCCATCCTCACCGTCGTTCTCGCCGGAGACTCCCGCCTGGGCAGCCGTCTGGAGTCCGTGGATCTCCTGCCCCTGGCCAGTCGCATCCGCAGCCGACTGCGCACCGAGGCCCTCCCGCCCCAACAACTCCTGGCCTGCCTCCAGCACCTGCTGGCCGCCGCCGGTAATCCCAAACTCCTTCCAATGCCCTTGCTCCAGACCTTGAGCGAGCACGCCGCCGGCAACCTCCGCCTCCTGGTCAACCTCGGCAACGACCTCCTCCAGGCCGCCCTGCGTCTGGAACGTGAGGTCCTCGACGAAAAACTCTTCTTCGAGGTGTTCTCCCCCGATCCCAAGCCCAGGACCAAACGCTCATGAATCCCATGCTTCCGGTCCAACGCGCCTGCCAGATCCCCGTCAACTCCGACGGCCTCACCTCCTGGCTCGTCGAAGGTCTTTGGTGTGATCAGGCCGTCGGCATCCTCGGTGGCGAACCCAAGTGTTGTAAGAGCTTCCTCGCCCTCGACCTGGCCGTCAGCGTCGCCTCCGGCGCTCCCGCGTTGCGACAGTTCCCGGCCGTGCGCACCGGCCCGGTGCTTCTCTTTCCCGCCGAGGACGCTCTGGGTGTGGTGCGTCAGCGCCTGATCGGAATCTGTGCGGCGGCCGGCGTCGCCTTCGAGTCGTTGGCAGTCGATGTCATCACCGCGCCGAGTCTGCGACTGGATCTGCCGGCCGACTGCCAGCGCCTGGAAAGCACCGTGGCCGAGCGTCGCCCCCGGCTGCTCGTCCTGGATCCGCTCATCCGCCTCCACCGCATCGACGAGAACGACGCCTCCCAGGTCGCCCCACTGCTGAGCTTCCTGCGCGAACTCCAGCGCAAGTACCAGATGGCGGTCATGGTCGTTCATCACGCCCGCAAAGACGCCCACGCCACGCGGCCAGGGCAGGCGTTGCGCGGATCCAGTGAGTTGCACGGTTGGGGCGACTCCAATCTCTACCTTCGCCGCCACAAGCAATCCCTCACCCTGTCCACCGAGCACCGAGCCGCTCCGTCCCGCGATCCCTTCGCGGTCGAGTTGACCCAGGCCGGCGACGCTCTCGCGCTCTCAGTCCTCGGAGGCCTGGCGGAACCATCGGTCGCAAGCTCGACCCCAACGCCCTCCGATCGTGTCCGCGAAGCCCTTGCCCGACTCGATCGCCCCGTTCGGGTCCAAGAGTTGCGCAAGCTCTGCTCCATGCGCACCGCCACGCTCTGCGACTCCCTCGACGAACTCACTCGATGCGGGCCTGGTCGTCCGGGAGACCGGCGGCTACCAACTCCGACTTCGCCTCGGAGAAACCGCCCCGATATCGGCGTTACCCGTTTCCCGCCCCAAGGACCCCCAGGGTAACGGAAACGGGAAACCCAGGGCTCGGGCGTCGTAAAAGTCATCCCCCTTTGTTCCGGCGGAGGATAGGGCTCCTGCGGGGACGCGGACCCGAGCGCCGTCCGGAACCTGCCAACAGCAGAAGTCCCAACCGCCGGACGATCTTCCCCAACCGGGAGGGTCGTCCGGCCCACCTTCTGCTGGCGCAGTCCAAAGCGCCCCATCCCAGGGGGCGTGGGGGACAGCGTCCCACACCACGTTCCCCCCCCATCCCATTCAACCCGCTCCATCAAATACTGCGATCACCC